>JBIOEG010000020.1:0-66784 GCA_044445825.1 Caulobacterales bacterium | reverse complement strand
CTATGAACCGGCGGGTCCGGCCCCGGATCGGCCGTGCGGCCGTCCGGGGTGACGAGGGTTAGGGGAGCCCGGCCTCGCCAAATCAGCGGGCGCATGGTGACGTGGAGCCGGCTGGCCCGCGGGCCGGCCCTGGTCTTTGACATCGTGAAGAAACACACGGCCGGCGCACCAGCGGCGGGCGGGGGCGCGTGTGCACCTGGGTTCCCGATCCCCCCACACCCGAAATTCCCCGCGCAAGCGGGGACCCAGGCTTTTTTGCAATCGGTTGGGGCTGCGCGGGGGTGTCCGCACGTAACAAACAAACACGCCTGGGTCCCCGCTTGCGCGGGGAATTTCGGGTGTGGGGGTTTGGACGGGTGCGGGCAAGCGTCCGCCGCCACCTGCTCCGCACCTGTTATGCATCGATAACAGGCCTGTTTGGCGCCTGTTATCACCTGTTATCACCTGTTCCTGGCGGATATCAGGCACCCGCAACCTATTGAACAAACACGGTTTCCAGACCGTAACAGGTGGAAAAAACCGTGAAATAACAGGTGGAACAGGTGAATAACAGGTGATCCGCCTGTTCCGGCGGTCAGATGTCGCCGCGGCCGCCGCCGTGGCGCGCGAACAGGGCCAGGGTGCGCAGGCGGGCCAGGCGCGCGGCGTCGGCGGAATAGTCCGCCCGGCGGTCGGAGACGAAGCCGTGGCCGGCGTCGTACAGGTGGATGGGGATGTCCGGGTGGCGCGCGGCGATGGCCTCCACCACCGCCGGCGGGATGCTCGGATCGGTTCGGCCGAAATGCAGGATGATCGGGCAGCGCGGCGTCTCGCCGGCCAGCTCGGGAATCCGCCGGCCGTAGAAGCTGGAGGCGGCCGCCACGCCCTCGCACCGGCAGGCCGCCAGCCAGGTCGCCGTGCCGCCCCAGCAGAATCCGGTGACGAACACCGGCGGGGCGAGGGCCGCGACGGCCGCCGCCAGGTCGCCCTCCACCTGGTCCCAGGGCGTCTCCTCGGAGTAGCGCCGGCCGAGGCCCACGGCCTCGGCGTCGTAGCCGGCCTGGAAGCCCGGCGACAGCCGGTCGTAGAGCGATGGGGCGATGGTCTCGTAGCCATCCTCGGCGAATCCGTCGGCCAGTTCGCGGATGTGGTCGGTGACCCCGAAGATCTCCTGGATCAGCACCAGGCCGCCGCGCCGGGCGTCGCCGGGCGCCGCGTGGTAGGCGCCGAAGGCGAAGCCGTCGGCGCCGGTGAGGGAGAGCGCCTCGCCCAAGCTCAGGCCGCGCCGTTGGCTTCGAACAGGGCCAGGGTGCGCTCCCGGGCCAGCTTGGCGTCGGCCGCGTCGGACTCCGGCCGCCCGTCGTTGTTGAAGCCGTGGCCGGAGTTCTCGTAGATGAAGACCGGCACCTTCGGCTGGGCCTTGGCCAGCGCGGCCTGCACGTCGTCGGCGGGGATGTGGCCGTCCTTGCGGCCGAAGTGGCAGATCACCGGGCACCTGGGCGTCAGGTCCGCCGCGCCGGCGACCCCGCCGCCGTAGTAGCTGGAGCCGGCGGCCAGGCCGTCCAGCCGCCCCACCGCCTGCCACACCATGGCCCCGCCGTAGCAGTAGCCGACGATGAACACCGGCCCGCGCGGCTTCAGATAGGCGATGCAGGCGGCGATGTCGGCCAGGGCATGTTCCGGCTTGGCCTGGCGGACCGCGGCGAAGGCCTGGGCCATGCCGGCGTCGTCGTGGCCGACGTCGAGGCCCGGACTGTTGCGGTCGTACATGGCCGGCGCCACGGCCTCGAAGCCGAGCTTCGCCCAGCGCTCGACGTCGGCCCGCACATACTGGTCGATGCCAAAGATCTCCTGGATGACGATCACCCCGCCGCGCCGCTTGCCCTGCGGACCAGCGTGCAGCGCCGCGAACTCGAACCCGTCGTCGGCCGTGCTCTTGATCCTGATCATCTCGCCCATGGCGGCCGTTTCCTTCCTGGTGTCTGTGCGGGAAGGACTCCTAGCCCAACGGGCTCATAGGCCGCAACGCGCGTCCCTTCTCCCGCAGGGGGAGAAGGACTCAGACGTTGAACCTGAAGTGCATGACGTCGCCTTCGCGCACCACGTACTCCTTGCCCTCGGCGCGTAGCTTGCCGGCCTCGCGGGCGCCGGCCTCGCCGTTCAGGCGCACATAGTCGTCGTAGGCGATGGTCTCGGCGCGGATGAAGCCCTTCTCGAAGTCGGTGTGGATCACGCCGGCCGCCTGGGGCGCGGTGGCGCCTACCGGTACGGTCCAGGCGCGCGACTCCTTCGGGCCGGCGGTGAAGTAGGTCTGCAGGCCCAGGAGGGCGTAGGCCTCGTGGATCAGGCGGTTGAGCCCCGGCTCCTCCAGCCCGAGGGTCTCCAGGAACTCCATCCGCTCGTCGGGATCGAGGACGGCGATCTCGGCCTCGATCTTGGCGGAGATGACCACGGACTTGGCGTTGTCGCGCACGGCTCGCTGCGCGACGGCGTCGGACAGGGCGTTGCCGGCGCCGGCCGAGGCCTCGTCGACATTGCAGACGTAGAGCGCGGGCTTGGTGGTCAGCAGCTGAAGCATGCGCCAGGACCGCTCGTCGTCGGGCGCGACCTTGGCGGCGCGCGCCGGACGGCCGGCGCTCAGCTGCTCCAGGGCCAGGTTGGCCAGGCGCAGGGTGGCGACGCTGTCCTTGTCCCCGCCCTTGGCGCGCTTCTCGAGGCCGACGATGCGCTTCTCCAGGCTCTCCAGGTCGGCCAGCATCAGTTCGGTCTCGATGATGTCGAGGTCGGACAATGGATCGACGCGGCCCTCCACGTGGGTGACGTCGTCATCCTCGAAGCAGCGGGCGACGAAGGCCACGGCGTCGCAGTCGCGAATGGTGGCCAGGAACTGGTTGCCGAGGCCCTCGCCCTTGGACGCGCCGCGCACCAGGCCGGCGACGTCGACGAAGTTGATCCGCGCGGGGATGATCTCCTTGGAGCCGGCGATCGCGGCCAGGGTGTCCAGGCGCGGCTCCGGCACGGCCACGTCGCCGACATTGGGCTCGATGGTGCAGAACGGATAGTTCGCCGCCTGGGCCTGGGCGGTCTGGGTGAGCGCATTGAACAGGGTCGACTTGCCCACATTGGGCAGGCCGACGATCGCGACTTTCAGGGCCATGGGGTCCGGAGCTTCAGGGGTGGAGGGCGCGACCTAGCACATACCGGCGGCCGTGGCGAAAGCGACGCCCGGCCCGGGCGGATCAGCCCAGGGCCTGGGCCGCCAGGTCCCGCCAGGCGCGGCCCTCGCGGCGGAACTGGGGGTTGGCCTTGGCGACGCGGCGATCCATCTCGGCGATGGCGTCCGCGGCTTCGGCGCGCCGGCCGGTGCGGGCGAGGAAGGCGGCGTAGCGGGCGATGCCTTCGAGGCCAGGCAGCCGACCCGCGGCGAACTGATAGGCGCTGTCGGCTTCCGAGAGCCGCCCGAGGCCCTCGCAGGCGCGGCCGAGCGCCAGGGCCTCAGGGGGCGTGCGCACCCGGCCCTTGTCCTCCGCCAGCTTTTCCAGCAGCGCCAGCGCCTCGGCATGCCGGCCCAGTTCGATCAGGGCGTTGGCGCGGCCGAGCAGCAGGGCCGGATCGTCGGCGTGGATGCCTTGCGCCGCCTGAGCGAACAGGGCTTCCGCCTCGGCGTGCTTGCCCAGCGCCGCGGCGGCCTGGGCCAGGCGCATCTGGTTGTGCACGGTGGGCGAGTCGTCCACCGCCGCCTTGGCCGTGCGGTACTCGCGGGTGGGGTCCAGGGTCTCGCGCGCCGCCTGGCCGAGCCGTCGGGCCCCGGTCCCGCCGAACATCTCCGGCAGCACGATCGCCGCCAGATAGACGATGCCGCCCAGCGGCTGCAGGAACAGGATGATGAACAGCCAGTAGATCGCCTGGTTGGTGCGCACCACGTGGATGCACAACAGCACGGACATCAGCAGGGAAAGGCCGCCGCCTAGAAAGAACATGCAACGTCTCCGCGATGCGCCGCGCTATCCCACAGGCGATCTCGGCCGGTCAATCTTCGCCCCGGGCGGCGGCTCGGGGATCCAGCTTGGGGGCGGGCGCCAGGCGCAGGACTTCGGCCTGATAGCGCTCGTCCTCGCCGGCGGCCAGCAGCGGCAGGGCGTCGGCGACGGCGATCAGCAGGGGACGCAGCCACTCGACCTCCGACTTGTGGAAGTCGGAGAGCACGTGGGACAGGACCAGCTCCTTGTGACCCGGATGGCCGGTGCCGATCCGCGCGCGGCGGAAATCCGGTCCGATATGGCCGGCGATGGAGCGGATGCCGTTGTTGCCGGCCGCCCCGCCGCCGGTCTTCATGCGGAACCGCCCGGCCGCCAGGTCGATCTCGTCGTAGAACACCACCACATCCGACGGCGCCGCCTTGTAGAACTTCATCGCGGCGCCCACCGCGTGGCCGCTGTCGTTGTAATAGGTCTGCGGCTTGACGATCAGCGCCTTCGCCGGCCCAGCGGGCGTCGGGATCTCGCCCTCGCGGGTGAGCGCCGAGAAGCGCTTGCGTTCAGGCCCGAAGTCCCACCGCTTGGCGATCTGGTCGACCGCGACGAAGCCGACGTTGTGCCGGTTTCGCGCGTATTTCGGCTCCGGATTGCCGAGGCCGGCGAGGATCAGCATGGCGCCTCGCTCAGGGTCTGGCCGGGCCGGGATCAGCCTTCTTCGGGGGCGGCGACCTCGGCGACGGGGGCTTCTTCGCCCTCGACGACTTCCTCGACAACCATGGCCGAAGAGGTGGCGATCGAGGCCACCGTGGCTTCGCGGTCGCGCATGGCCAGCTCGGCGCCCTCGGGCAACTGGACATCGCCGGCGCGCACCGCATCGCCGATGTCGAGGCCGGTCAGGTCGATGACCACCTCTTCCGGGATCCGGTCCGCGGGGACCAGCAGCTCGAGTTCGTGCAGGTTGATGTTCAGCGCGCCGCCGCGCTTCAGGCCCGGCGAGGCGTCCTGGCCGCGGAAGTGCACCTGCACCGAAATGCGGATCTGCTGGTGCTCGTCGACGCGGTAGAGGTCGAAGTGCAGCGGCTCGTCGGAGACCGGATGGAACTGCACGTCCTTGGCGATCACCGGCTGCGTCTCGTCGCCGTGCTTGAGCGTCACCAGGTGGCCGAGGAGCTTGCCGGTGTAGAGCGCCTTGCGGAATTCCGCCGAGCGGACGGCGATGGCCACGGGATCCTGCGCGCCGCCATAGAGCACGCCCGGAATCTTGCCTTCGCGGCGGGCGGCTCGGGCGCCTCCGGTTCCCGGGCGATCACGCACTTCGACGTTCAGAACGATTTCGGCCATGGCCTTGCCTCGAAAACGAAACCGCCGCGCGGACGCCCGCACGGCGAGGTTGGCCCGCGTCGGGGCCTCGGAATTTGGGTGCGGCTAGATACACGCCTGGGGGAACTATTGCAACGTCGCGGCGCCGGGAGTGGTCAGGCGCGCCGCCGCTTCACCTTGTGGTGCACGCCGCCGTGCACCGGCGGGATGATCATGGGCTTGGTGCTGACCTCCAGCGGGATCGCCCCGCCGGCGCCCTGCACCACGCAGGCCCCGGTGTCGGCCAGGGCGTGCTGTCCCAGGCAGAACACGTCCTCGTAGTTCGGACGGGCGACCGCCAGGCATTGATAGAGGTTCTCCTTGGCCTCGGCGACGCAATGGCTGGTCTTGGAGTCGTCATCCAGCCAGCCGAGGTTCTGCACATTGTCGTCGCCGGCCTGGCCGATGGCGGCCAGGGCCGCCAGCGCCAGAGCGTGCTTGATCATCCGTGAATAGGGCGGAGCGGCCGTGGCGGGCGGGAGGCCGAGGCCCGAGCCGCTCGCCGCGCGCTGCAGCGTCATCGCATCCTCGGGCGAGATCGGAATCGGGCCGGACGACAGCGTCTTGACCGTAGCCAGGCGCGCCGGGCGCTCGGGCACATCCTCCTTGGACCAGGCCTGATGCTGCATGGAATAGGCCGCCATCTTCACCGAGACGCCGTCGTTGAACAGGTTCGTGCCCTGGCCGATCAGCGCGGTCTTGGCGAGTCCCGCTGCGGCGTCCGCGCCCTTGAAGGCGAACGCGTAGCCGGGGTCCTGGAAGATGCGCGAGACGATCGTGTAGCGGTTCTCGGCCGTCGACCCGGCGGCGCGCACCGCGGCCACGAAGGTGGGGTCCTGCAGGGCGGCGAGCGCGGCGTAGGCCACGGCCCCGTGCACGAACTCGCTGGGTTCATAGGCGGCGCCCTGTCTCAGCGAGGTGGACACGGAAAGCCCGCTGTCGAAGTTGGGGGATATCTGCGTGGCGCTGCGCATGTAGCCGGCGTAGGCGGCAGCCTGCGTCACCAGGCGCGGCGACATGAAGACGTCCGGCATGGGCGGCGGGGCCGGCGGCGGAGGCGGCGCTTCCACCACCGGCGGCTGCTTTGGACGGGCGCCCACTTCCAGAGCGGAGAACCCGATGGCCAGCGCGGCGGCGCCGACAAGGGTGAGAATGACACGCGCCGGTCTGGCCCAGATCATGCGAAGCGAACCTCTTAATCGAACGCCGCACCGCGGCTGGGGCGCGCGAATGCCGCAGCCCGCGGGCGAGAATGTGACGCTGCGCGGAGCCTTACCCCGCGTCGGCGTCGTCAGTCGAACAGTTTAGAGACGGATTCCTCGTTGGCGATGCGCCGGATCGCCTCGCCGATCAGCTGGGCGCAGGTGACCTGGCGGATGTTCCTGCTGGCGCGCACCAGCTCGGAGGCCTCGATGCTGTCGGTGATCACCAGCTCCGTCAGGACCGAGCCGGCCACCCGCTCCACCGCCGCGCCGGAGAGCACGCCGTGCGTGACATAGGCGGACACCGACGTAGCGCCGGCCGCCTTCAGCGCGGCCGCGGCGTTGCACAGGGTGCCGGCAGAGTCGACGATGTCGTCGAACAGCACGCACCGGCGGTCCTTCACCTCGCCGATGATGTTCATCACCTCGCTCACGCCGGGCGCCGAACGCTTCTTGTCGACGATGGCCAGGTCCGCATCCAGACGCTCGGCCAGCGAGCGGGCGCGCACCACGCCCCCCACGTCCGGGGAGACGATCACCAGCTCGCCCACCTTGCGCTCATGGGCCTTGATGTCACTGGTCATCAGGGGAGTGGAGAGCAGGTTGTCGGTGGGTATGTCGAAGAAGCCCTGGATCTGGCCGGAGTGCATGTCCATCGTCAGCACACGGTCGGCCCCGGCGCGGGTGATCAGATTGGCCACCAGCTTGGCCGAGATCGGCGTGCGCCCGCCGGTCTTCCGATCCTGCCGCGCATAGCCGAAATAAGGCATTACGGCGGTGATCCGCCGGGCCGAGGCCCGGGTCAGGGCGTCGACGCAGATCAGCAGCTCCATCAGGTTGTCGTTGGCCGGGTAGCTGGTGGACTGGATCAGGAAGACGTCCTCGCCGCGGACGTTCTCGTCGATGGTGACGAACACCTCATTGTCGGAGAAGCGGCGCAGGTTGGCCTTGGTCAAAGGCAGGTCGAGCACGGCGGCGATCGCCTGGGAGAGCGTGCGGTTGGAGTTGCCGGCCAGCAGCTTCATCGGACCATCGCTGTATTGCGGATCTGAACGCCCGCCCCGGCTTCTACCAGTGCGCGGCCCAGGAGCAAGAGCCCTTCCCATCCTGCGGCCAAGCCCTACGCTCGCCGCATGCCAAAGCCGTTCCAGATCAGGGCGGTCACCGCCGACGACCTGCCGCTGCTAGAGGCGGTCGATCCGAGGATGACGGACGATCCGAAGCGCAACCGGAACGTCGCCGGCCTGGTGAATCTGGGCTTCAGCTGGCTCGCGGCGAGAGACGGCGAGCCGGTGGGATTCGCCATCGTGAGCGACCCCTTCTACGCCTTCCCGTTCATCGACCTGCTGGTGGTGGCCGAGGCGCATCGCCGCGCCGGAGTAGGGTTCGCGTTGATGGACCATTGCGAGGCGGCGCACGACGCCGACCGCATCTTCACTTCGACCAACGAGAGCAACGATCCCATGCGCCGGCTGCTGGCCAGATCGGACTGGCTGGTCACCGGCATCGTCGAGAACCTGGATCCCGGCGATCCGGAGTTGATCTTCGTGAAGTTCAGGGCTCGAGCATGATCGCCGAGAGCAGGCGGCCGTAGTCGCGCTCCCCGCGGTGCACCGCCCTGCGGTTGGAGAAGAACAGGCCGGCGTCGGCATAGGTGTCGTGGCCGGTCCATTCGGCGCGCGTCACGCCGGCGGCGGCGAGGCGGGCGAGGGCGAAGGCGGGCAGGTCGAACAGGCGTTTTTCCGGCGAGGCGCCCGGTGCAAAGAAGCGGGCGTTGTCCGCCGCTGCCGCCTCGAAGGTCTGGAGGAACTCCAACCCCACCTCATAGGAGCGAGGCCCTATGCAGGGACCGACGGCGGCGAGCATCGAGCGGCGGCGGGCGCCGAGCCCCTCCATCGCTTCCACCGCCGCCTTGATCACCCCGCCCAGCGCCCCGCGCCAGCCGGCGTGGACCGCGGCCACCACCCTCGCCCTCGGATCGGCGATGAGCACCGGCGCGCAGTCGGCGGCGAGCGCGCCGCAGATGAGCCCGGGCCGCAACGTCGCCACCGCGTCCGCCTGCGGCGCGCCGCCCGCGGGCCAGGCGGCCTCGGCGACCACGGCGCGCGGCGAGTGCATCTGGTATGCGGTGGCGAGATCGGTCTCCGCCCGACCGAACAAGGCCGCCGCCCGAGCGCGGTTTTCGATGACCAGCTCGAGGTCGTCGCCGGATCCCCGGCCGACGTTCAGGCTGGCGTAGACGCCCTCCGAGACGCCGCCCTGGCGGGTGAAAAACGCGTGGCGCACGCCGGCGGCGTCGGCCAGCAGCGGCGAGACCAGGGTGGTCACCCCGCTCATCGGGCGGGCTCGAATGCCGGCGGGACCGCACCGCGCCACACCGCGGCCACCTTGAACAGTTCGCCCATCTGGTCCGCCGCGGTGAGGCGCTGCAGCTGGCGGGCGATGGTCTTCGCGCGTTTCGGGTGGGCCCTGGCCAGCACCGCGGCGCGTTCCTCGACGCCCAGGCGGCGCAGAAAGGCGCCCTGACTCAGGAGGCCGGTCTCCACCTGCGCGAGGCGTGCGGCGGCGAGCACGGCGGGAAAGTCGGCATGGACGGTCAGGTCGGCCTGGCCAGGCGAGGCCAGGGGATGCGCCTTGCCGTGGCCTTTCAGCGCCTGCAGCGTGTCGCCGAAGCCCGGCGCATCGCGGCCGTAGTCGATCAACAACGCGGCGCCGCCCTGGGCGGCGATGCGCTGGCCGATTTCCGCGCCGACCGCGACCTGGGCCGCGGAGATCTCCAGCACCGTACCCTCCGGCGCCGGCGGGAGGCCGGGGGCGGGCACGGCCTCGGTGCGGCCGAACGCCAGGCCGCCATCATCGTCGAGCCCCACCAGGCGCTCGGCCCAGCCCTCGCCGCTGCGCACGAACTGGCGGACCGGCAGGCAGTCCAGGAACTCGTTGGCGACGAGCAGCAGAGGCGCGTCGTCCGGCAGCTCGGCGAGGCCGCCGGCCCATCTGGGGGAGGCCTCCGCCAAGCGCCCGGCCTGCAGCGCGCGCAGGGGATCGGAGGTCTCCACCAGCCACAGCTCGGCGGCGCCCAGGAAGTCGGGCGCGAGCTTGGCGGTGCGCAGGATGTCGCCCATCAGCGTCCCGTCGCCCGGCCCGGCCTCGGCCAGCACGAAGCGGGTCGAGGCGCCCTGGCGCCGCCAGGTCTCGATCAGCCAGGCGCCGACCAGCTCGCCGAACATCTGGCTGACCTGGGGCGCGGTGATGAAGTCGCCGCCCTCGCCGATGGCCGGGCGCGTGGCGTAGTAGCCGTCGATCGGGTCGTGCAGACAGCGGGTCATGTACTGGGCGATGGTGATCGGGCCGCCGGCCCGGATCTCCGCCGCCAGCCGCTCGGCGAGGCTCATGCGCGGGCTTCAGCCGGCTCGCGCAAGCCGCGCCACAGCAGCCAGGCGCCGCCAGCGATCATCGGCAGCGAAAGCATCATCCCCATGGTCAGGCCGAACGGGAAGTCCGGCATGCCGATGTCGGGATTGCGCACGTTCTCCAGGGCGAAGCGCGCCGCGCCGTAGCCCACCAGGAACAGCCCCGCCACCGCGCCTCGCCGTTGCAGCCAGTGGGCGTGGTGCGTCGCCCAGCGCAGCAGCAGGAACAGCGCGATGCCTTCGAGGCCGGCTTCGTAGAGCTGGCTGGGGTGGCGCGGGTCCAGGCCGGCAGGGCACGTCCCGCCGCTCGCCAGCTCGATGTGCCGGTTGCAGAAGACCATGCCCCACGGCAGCGACGTCTTGCGTCCCCAGAGCTCCCCGTTGATGAAATTGGCCATCCGCCCGAAGAACTGGCCGATCGGCTCGCACGGCGCTACCAGGTCGGCCAGCAGGAACAGGTCGACGCGGTTGGTCCGCGCGAACCAGGCCAGGGCCACGCCCACGCCGATCATGCCCCCGTGGAAGCTCATGCCGCCGTTCCACACCTCGAACACCTCCAAGGGGTGGGCGAACAGCTCCGCCCGCTGCTGCGGGTCGACCAGCATGTAGAAGAGGATGTAGCCGATGCGTCCGCCCAGGATGACGCCCAGGGTGATCCATAGGACCAGGTCGTCGATCTGCGGCGAGGTGAGCGTCGCGCCGCGCGCCCCCCAGAGCTTCGGGCTCCTGACCAGCGACACGGCGTAGCGCCAGCCGAGCAGGATGCCGGTGATGTACGCGAGCGCGTACCAGCGAACGGACAGCGGCCCCACGGTCAGGCCGCCGAGGTGCAGGGCCGGAATGGTGAAGATGGCGGGATCGAAGTCCGGGAACTGCAAGAGCGGCCGCTCCATGTGACGCATCAGCGGCGGGTCTAGCCGAGAAGGACTTCGCTTTCACCCATCGTTTGCCATATAGGGGGCCGATGCAGAGCCAGAATCCGTTTCTCGACGAGGTGGCCAAGTTCGCCAACGCCGCCATGGGTGTCGCCCAGGCGGCCGGCGAAGAGGCGAAGGCCGCGGTCCGCGCGCAGGCCGACCGCATGGCCGCCGACATGGATCTGATCCGGCGCGACGAGTTCGAGGCCCTGAAGGCCGAGATCGCCGCTTTGCGCGCCGAAGTCGCCGCCCTGAAGTCCGGCTCGGCGCAGTAGGGCGGGAATTGTTCGCCCGTCGCAAGAAGCGGCTTGAGACGAGAGCTACGAAGCAGCTTAGGCTCCTGTCCGACACGTCGCTTTCGTCCCGGCACGCGTCGAGGAGCGCTTGAGGTCTTATGGACACGCCCCAGCCCGAAGAAGACGACACCCTGATCGCCATGGATCCCCTCGACGTGGTCGAGCGCGTTCTGTCGGCGGAGAACCTGACCTTCGATCGCACGGAGGACGGCGATCTCGCCTTCAGCCTGGCCGGCGACTGGAAGGACTATGAGCTTTGGTTCGCCTGGCGGCCCGAGGCGGACTGCCTGCAACTGTGCCTGTCGATCGATCGGCGGGTGGAGCAGCCTCGCCGCGGCGCGGCCCACGAACTGGTCAACCTCATCAACCAGCGCGTCTGGGTCGGCCATTTCGAGGTGTGGACGGACGACGGCGAGGTGGTGTTCCGCCACGCCATGGCCCTGCCGGAGGGGGAGCGTCCGACCCTGGCCCAGGCGGCGTCGATGATCGACGCGGCCATGGAGGCCGCCGACCGCTTTTATCCGGCGTTCGATTTCCTGCTGACCAGCGAGAAGACCCCGGCCGAAGCCATGGCCGCCTGCATGTTCGAGACCGTCGGCCAGGCCTGAGCCCGCCCCGGTCGGCGGAGGGTCGCCGATGAAGCCGATCCTGATGCTGGGCGCGGGACGCATGGGCGGCGCCCTGCTCGCTGGCTGGCGCAAGACCGGCGCCTTCCCGGTGTCCGACATCATGATTCGCGACCCGGACCCGGGAGTCGAGGCGCTGTCGGCTGTGCAGGCCGGGGCCTGGCTCGGTCCCGACGACTCCGCCCTAGCGCGCGTTGGAACCGTGCTCCTGGCCGTCAAGCCGCAGGGCTGGAGGCTGGCCGCGGCGGCGATCGCCGACAAGCTGGCGCCGGAGGCGGTGATCGTGTCCGTGGCCGCGGGCGTGCGCGCCGCCGATATCTCCGTGGTGTTCGGCGGACGCAGGGTCGCGCGGGTCATGCCGACCACGGCTGTCGCGATCGGTCAGGGCGTGGCCAGCATCTACGCGGCGGACGCCGAGGCGCGCGCCCGCGCCCACGCCATGTTCGACCCGGTGGGCGAGGCGGTAGACCTGGTCGACGAGGAGCTGATGCACGCCGCCACCGGCGTCTCCGGCTCCGCGCCTGCCTATCTCTACGCCTTCGTCGAGGCCCTGGAGGCCGCCGGAGCCGCGGCCGGCCTGCCGGCGGATGCCGCACAGCGCCTTGCCCGCGCCACCATCACGGGTGCGGCGGCCCTGATGGCCGCCAGCGGCGAGGACCCCGCGGAGCTGCGCCGCCAGGTGACCTCCAAGGCCGGCACCACCGAAGCGGCGCTCGATGTCCTGCAGGGCGAAGGCGGCCTGGGCCCGCTGCTGGAACGGGCGGTCGCAGCGGCCGCCAGGCGGTCGAAAGAGCTGGGGGCCTGATCCCTCCCCTTCATGGGGAGGGAAAGTCTTTACGCGGCGACGCCGGCGCGCCAAATGCGCACCATGGACGCCGCGCCCGAGCTCTTGGAGTCCGCCGCCGACGCCGCCCTCGTCCTCGCGGCCGAGCGGCCGTGGCGTGAGGTGTCCCTACGCGACATCGCCGAACGGGCGGGCGTGTCTTTCGCGGATCTCTACGCCAAGGCGCCCAGCAAGAGCGCCCTCGTGCTGCACCTCTCCGATCGCTGCGATGCGGCGGCGCTGGCCACCGCGGCGACGGCGTCCGACGACCCGCACGACCGGCTGTTTGACGCCGCCATGGCGCGCATCGAGGCCATGGAGCCGCACCGTGAGGCCCTGGTGTCCATGGCCCGGGGCGAGAACCCGGCGATATTCGCCGCCCTGCTGCCGCGCAGCGCGCGCGCGATCCTCGAAGCCGCCGGCGTGCCGGCCACCATCCCGCGCCTGGCCGCCATGACCGCGGTCTGGGCGCGCATCGTCCAGGTGTGGCGCGATGACGAAGGCGCCCTCAACCGCACCATGGCCGAGATCGACAAGCGCCTGAAGGAGATGCGCACCCGACTCGGGCGGATCGGAGCCGGGTTTTAGCGCGGCAGCCGCACCACGGCCCTGAGCCCGCCCATGGGCGAGCGGTCCAGGGTCACCTCCCCGCCGTGGCCGCGGGCCACGTCGCGGGCGATGGCGAGGCCGAGTCCGACGCCCTTTTCGTTCTGGTTGCGCGACTCGTCCAGCCGGCCAAAGGGCGTGAAAGCCTCCTCGAAGCGCTCCGGCGGGATGCCGGGACCATCGTCGTCCACCAGGATCTCCACGCCGCCGGCGGGCGTGGCGTGGGCGGCGACCTCGACATGCTCACCGTGCACCGCGGCGTTCATCACGAGGTTCGAGAGCGCTCGCTTCAGCGCGTTGGGCCGCACCGTGGCGCTCAGCCCGCTGTCGGCCTCCACGCGGATCTCGGCTCCGGCGCGCATGGCCCCAGAGCTGACCTCGTCCAGCAGCTTGCGCAGGTCGACCTTCTCCAGCGCCTCGCCGCCCTCGCCGCGGGCGAACGCCAGATATTCGTCGATCATGTGCTCCATCTCGGCCAGGTCGCTCTTCATGGCCTCCACCCGCGCGCCGGGTTCGGCCAGGGCGAGCTCCAGCTTCAGGCGGGTGAGCGGCGTGCGCAGGTCGTGGCTCACCGAGGCCAGAAGCGCGGTGCGCTGGTCGACGTAGCGCTGGATGCGCGCCTTCATGGCCAGGAAAGCCTGGGCCGCCTGGCGCACCTCGCGCGCCCCGTACGGCTTGAACGCGACGTCGGCGCCCTTGCCGAAGGCCTCCGCCGCGGCCGCCAGCCGCTCGATGGCTCGGACCTGGTTGCGGATGAACAGCAAGGCCACGCCGGTCAGCACGACGGTGGCCAGGGTGAGCCAGAAGATGAAGGCGTACCCCTGCTTGGCGAAGGCCCGTTCGCGCGGCGCGATGATGCGGATCACCCCGTCCTTCACCTTCACGCGCAGGTCGATGTAGGCGGGGTAGCGGGTGGTGTCGAACCAGAACGGCGTGTCCAGCCGCTCCGAGAGCGCGGTCTGCAACGCGCGGTCGACGCCGACGAACAGGGCGGAGTGCGTGTGCGTCGGCAGTTGCCCGTCCGGTTGGAAGTTGATGGAAAGGTTCAGCGTCTGCTCCGCGCGGTCGGACAGCTTCTTCAGGCCGGCCGGCGTCGGGTCGTCCTGGTAGCCCTGCAGCACCCAGGCCACCTCCCCGGCGAGGCCCTCGGTGAGGTGGCTGTTCACCCTCTGCCAATAGGCGTCGAAGAAGGCCCAGGTCACGGCGATCTGCATGATCGCGATGGGCAGCACGATGATCAGCAGACTGCGGCCGAACAGGCTGGTGGGGACGCGCCGCTTGATCATGCGGAAGATGCGCGGCGCGGTGATGCGCATCAGTCGGGCGCCAGCATGTAGCCCACGCCGCGCACGGTCTGCAGGTAGCGGGGGTTCTTCGGATCGGCTTCGATCTTGCGGCGCAGGCGGGTGACCTGGATGTCCACCGCCCGGCCGGTGGCGTCGGCGGTCTCGCGCGCCAAATCCAGGCGGTCCACCGGGGCGTGCGCGGCGCGGGCCAACTGGCGCAGCAGCAGCGCCTCGCCCTCGGTCAGGCGCACAAGCTCCGCGCCCCGGCGAAGCTCGCCCCGGCCGACGTCGAAGGAGCAGGCGCCCAGCGCCACCAGGCCGCGCGCGCCGTTGCGCGGACTGGCGCGCCGCAGGATCGCCTGGATGCGCAGCACCAGCTCCTGCGGCTCGAACGGCTTGGCCAGGTAGTCGTCCGCGCCGAGCCTGAGACCCTCGATGCGCTCGTCGGCAAGTCCGCGGGCGGTGAGGATGATCACCGGCGTGCGGCCCGCCTCTCCGGCCTGGCCGCGCAGCCAACGCGCGAACGACAGGCCGTCCTCGCCGGGCATCATCACGTCCAGCACCACGAGGTCGAACGCCAGCATGTCCATCAGCCGGCGCGCGGCCGTCGCGTCGGCGGCCGTCGACACGCGAAAGCCGGCGCGGGCCAGGTATTCCTTGAGCAGGGAACGGATACGGTCGTCGTCGTCGATGACCAGCAGGTGCCGTTCCGCAGATTCGGCCGGGACCTGCGCGGCGCTCATGCGGCGGCCAATTCGTTTGACGCCGCCATACCCCCGGCGTGTAAGGTGCGGCCGCGCTGACCAGGAGAGTTTCGGCCCGATGTCACTTGTCACCTTCGATGATCGCGATGGTTGGATCTGGCTGGACGGTCAGTTCGTACCTTGGCGCGAGGCGAAGGCGCACGTCCTGACCCACGCCCTCCACTACGCCTCGGCGGTGTTCGAGGGCGAGCGGATGTACGGTGGAGAGATCTTCAAGCTCACCGAGCATACGAAGCGCCTGTTCCGGTCGGCGGAAATCCTGGACTTCGAAATTCCGTTCACCGTCGCTCAGATCGACGAGGCGTGCAAGGCGACCTGCGCCAGGAACGGCCTCGACGACTGCTATGTGCGGCCCATCGCGTGGCGCGGGTCGGAGACCATCGGGGTCTCGGCCCAGAACAGCAAGATCCACGTGGCGATCGCCGCCTGGGAGTGGCCGAGCTACTTCAAGCCCGAGGAAAAGGCCCGCGGCATCCGGCTCACCTGGGCCAAATACCGGCGGCCATCGCCGGAGACCGCGCCGACGGCCTCCAAGGCCGCCGGCCTCTACATGATCTGCACCATCTCCAAGCACGCCGCCGAACGCGAAGGCTTCGCCGACGCCATGATGCTGGATTGGCGCGGCTACGTCGCGGAGGCCACTGGTGCGAACGTGTTCTTCATCAAGGACGGCGTGCTGCATACGCCCACTCCGGACTGCTTCCTGGACGGCATCACCCGCAGCTCGGTGATCGAACTGGCCAAGAGCCAGGGTTTCGAGGTGGTCGAGCGGCACATCAAGCCCGAAGAACTGGCGAGCTTCTCGGAATGCTTCATCACCGGCACCGCCGCCGAGGTGACCCCGGTCTCGCAGATCGGCGAGTATCGCTTCACGCCCGGCAACATCTCGCTTTCGCTGATGGACGACTTCGCCAAGGTCGTTCGCCGGCAGAAGGTGATGGCGTAGGCTTTCTCCCTCCCCTTTACGGGGAGGGAAGAGCGACGCGAAGCGTCGATCGGGTGGGGATGTCTGGTCGGGTGCGCGAACACATCTCGCCTGCGCAGCTCTCCACACCTCCCCACCCCGGTCCTTCGGACCGACCCTCCCCATGAAGGGGTGGGAGGGACATTACACCGTCCAGGTCTCGGGGTTCGGGTAGGGCTCGCTGCGCAGCAGGCGGCTGAGTCCGAGGGCGCAGCGCACCACGAACAGAACGAACAGCGCCACCCACAGCAGCACCCCGATGAACACCAGCACCAGCGCCGAGGCGATGATCAGTCCGATGAGGGTCATCCAGAACGTGCGGATCTGGAAGGTGTAGTGGCTCTTCAGCCAGTCCGGCGCGGTCTCGCGGTTCACATAGGCGAACACCACTCCGACGATGGCGCTCACCCCGCCTGTGATGCACCCCGCAAGCAGCAGGATATAGACCAGGAACGCGAACTGCCGCTCGTCGCTCCACGGCGAGTTGACGGGCGTAGGCGACGGTGGCGGGACGGGACTTGGCGCGGCGTCGGTCATGCGTCCCTCCTATCGCTGGCGAGCCTAGCCCCTCACCGCGGTGATCTCCACCCCGGCGCCGATGGCGTCCGGCGCGAGCGCGGTGGGTTTTTCGACGCGGATGCGGGCGCGGGTGACCCGCGGCTCCTCGAAGCAGGCCTCGGCCAGGTGATGGGCGAAGGTCTCCACCAATCCCCGGTGACCCTGGGCGGCCACCGCCCTGGCCTTGGCCACGATCACCTCATAGTTCACCGTCTGCGAGAGCCGGCTCCAGTCGGTGACCGCCACGTCCAGTTCCACGTCCACCACCAGCGGCTGGGTGCGGCCTTTCTCATGGGAATAGACGCCGATCTGCGCGTCGACCTTTAGCCCGTGGACGAACACCTTGGTGATCACCACGCGTGGCTGGGCGGGCTGCGCGCCGTCGTGGGGGGAGTCTCGCCGGTCCGGCGCAGCCTTGGAGCTCATGGCTATGCTTGCCTCCTAGGGCCCCGTCACGTCCGGCGTACGCCAGGCCAGGTGCTGGCCGCCGTCCACCGCGATCATCTGGCCGGTCACCGAACCGGCGTCGATCAGATAGGTGAGCGCGGCCCCGAGGTCATCGGGAGTCGGCCCCTTTTCGAGCAGGATCGCCCGTGTCTCGGCCGCGAAGTCCTCCGGTGATTGGTGGACGGACGGCAGCGTGGGGCCAGGCCCGATGGCGTTGACGCGAATGCGCGGCGCGAGGGCCTGGGCCAGGGTCTGGGTGGCGGTCCACAGCGCCGCCTTGCTGATCGTGTAGCTGAAGAACTGCGGCGTGAGGCGCCAGACGCGCTGGTCGGTGACGTTGACGATCAGGCCAGACCGGTCGGCCGGCAGCGCCGCGGCGAAGGCCTGGGCGAGCAGCACCGGGGCCTTGAGGTTGGTCTGGAGGTGCGCGTCCCAGCTCTCCGGCGTGAAGGTCTCGATCCGGTCGTCCTCGAACACCGAGGCGCAGTTCACCAGCAGGGTGACGGGGCGGCTCCTGGCGAAGAGCGAGCGCGGCGCATGCGGTGCGGTGAGATCCGCCGCGACGATCTCGGCCTCGCGTCCGAGGGCGCGGATCTCGGCGGCCGTCTCCTCGGCTTGCGCCACCGCGCCGCGGCAATGGACGACGACGTCATAGCCGGCTCTCGCCGCCGCCAGCGCCAGGGCGCGGCCGACGCGCCGCGCGGCGCCGGTGACCAGAGCCCAGCCGCGCTCGGCCACCGGAGGGCTAGTCGATACGGCCGAACTCGACCCTGTTCAGCACCCCGACGCCGAGGATGAACAGAACGATGGTGATGAAGGCCATGGGTTGGCTCCGAAGCAGGGCGTGCGGCGGCTTTAGCGCTCGCCGGGGCCGGCGGCAAGCGAACCCCGGCGCCAAAACCGCGCGAACCCGGCTAGTGTCCAGGTCGCATGCTCTGGCGTCGCCGTCTTCAGCCTATCGTCCAACCGCTCTATCGGGCCTACGCCCGGGGCAGCCGGGGCATGACCCTCGGCGTGCGCGGCGTGGTGCTCAATGCGCAGCGCCAGGTGCTGCTGGTGGAGCACACCTACATCCACGGCTGGCACCTGCCGGGCGGCGGCGTCGAGCGCGGCGAGACGGCGGAACAGGCCATGGCGCGGGAGTTGGTCGAGGAGGTGGGGGTGGAGATCACCGCGCCGCCCAGGCTGGTCGCGGTGCACGCCAGTTCAGGCCGGTTCCGCGGCGACCACGTGCTGCTCTACGTGATCGAGGCTTGGCGGGCGGGCGCCGCCACCTCGCGCGGCGAAATCCATCAACAGGCCTGGTTCTCGCCGGACCAGCTGCCGGAAGGGACGACAGGCCCGACGCGGCGGCGCATCGAACACGCCGTGGGCGGCGCCGGAGGTGACTCGAACCGTTAGATTCGAAGCGCCGACGCACTTTGATTGGCTATCGGCGACGAATCACGTCCGCGCCCTCTTTTCGTCTGAACCGCGATCACTAATATGCCCGGCCGAAAAGGCCCTGTGGATAACCCGGCGGCCAGGTGGGATGACGCCCAAGGAGGACGGCATGCGTGAATATCTGAAGTTCTACATCGACGGTAAGTGGGTCGACCCTGTGACCCCCAAGACCATGGCCGTCATCAATCCGGCCACCGAGGAGGTCGCGGGGCACATCAGCGCCGGTTCGGCCGCGGACGTGGACCTGGCGGTGAAGGCCGCCCGCAAGGCGTTCGAGACCTTTTCCCTGACCAGCCGGGAGGACCGCATCGATCTGCTGCAGCGCATCCTGGCGGAGTACCAGAAGCGCTTCGGCGACATCGCCCATGCGATCACCGAGGAAATGGGCGCCCCGGCCAGCCTCGCCCAGCGGGCCCAGGCGCCCATCGGCATCGCCCACCTGGCCACCGGCATCGAGGTGCTGAAGAACTTCAAGTTCGAGGAAGACCGCGGCACCACCCGCCTGGTGAAAGAGCCGATCGGCGTCTGCGGCATGATCACGCCCTGGAACTGGCCGATCAACCAGATCGCCTGCAAGGTCGTCCCGGCGATCGCCACCGGCTGCACCATGGTGCTGAAGCCCTCCGAAGAGGCCCCGTTCTCGGCCTATCTGTGGACCGAAGTGATGCACGCGGCGGGCGTTCCGGCCGGCGTGTTCAACATGATCAACGGCACCGGGCCGGAAGTGGGCGCGGCGATCTCCAGTCACCCGGGGATCGACATGGTCTCCTTCACCGGTTCCACCCGCGCCGGCATCGAGGTGGCCCGCGCGGCCGCCCCGACCGTCAAGCGCGTGGCCCAGGAACTGGGCGGCAAGAGCCCGAACATCATCCTCGAGGACGCCGAACTGAAGAGCGCCGTCGGCGGCGGCGTGCGTCACGTGATGCAGAACTCCGGCCAGTCCTGCAACGCCCCGACCCGCATGCTGGTGCCGGCGCAGAAGATGAACGAGGTCATCGCCATCGCCAAGGAAGCCGCTGAGTCCACCACCGTGGGCGATCCCAACGGCAACGCCCAGATCGGCCCGGTGGTCAACAAGACCCAGTGGGAAAAGATCCAGCGCCTGATCAAGGCCGGCATCGACGAAGGCGCGACCCTGGTCACCGGCGGCACGGGCCGCCCCGAGGGCCTCGACAAGGGCTTCTATGTGAAGCCGACGGTGTTCGCCAACGTCACCAACAACATGACCATTGCCAAGGAAGAGATCTTCGGCCCGGTGGTGTCGATCCTCGGCTACAAGTCCGAGGAAGAGGCGATCAAGGTCGGCAACGACACCGAATACGGGCTCGCGGCCTACATCTCCGGGACCAACCTCGCACACGTGCACGAGGTCGCTTCGCGGCTCCGGGCCGGACAGGTGTCGATCAACGGCAGCGGCGGCGACATGACCGCTCCCTTCGGCGGCTACAAGATGAGCGGCAACGGACGCGAGTGGGGCGACCACGGCTTCAACGAGTACCTAGAGGTCAAGGCCGTCCTGGGCTACGCCCCGGCCCCGGCCGCGGCGGCGGAGTAGACCATCCAACAACGGACCTCCCTCCCCCTCTGTGGGGAGGGTGGCTCCGGTCGCCACAGGCGAGCGGAGACGGGTGGGGAGGTGTGACAGGGGTAGGTGTCGGGAACGCGACGGACACCCCCACCCTGGCCGCTTTGCGGCCTGTCCCTCCCCGTTAAGGGGAGGCAGCTTCCATGAATCTCGACGCCTTGACCTGTGTGGCCGATGTTGCGCGCGTCCAGGCGCGCGAGCGGGGAGATGCGGTCGCCATCTGGTTCGAGGGCCGCGAGACCAGCTATGCGGACCTCGAGCGGCTGTCGTCGCATTGCGCCCAGGCGCTGATCGCCGCCGGCGTGCAGCCCGGCGACCGGGTGGGCGTGCTGGCCAAGGGCTGCGACGACTTCTTCATCCTGTGGTTCGGCTGCCTGAAGGCGCGGGCCTGCCTGACGCCGGTGAACTGGCGGCTGGCGCCGCCGGAGATCGCCTTCATCCTGCGCGACGCCGGCGCGAAGATACTGTTCTGCGGCGAGACCTACGCCGACACCGTCGCCACCATCCTGAGCGACACCCCGGACATCCATCATCTGGTGCAGATGGAGCCCGGCCACCCGCGCTGGCCCGACTTCCGCGGCTGGATCGGCCAACATCCGGCCGATGGCCCGCGTCTGGCGAACCTGCCGGACGACGACGTGATCCAGCTATACACGTCCGGCACCACGGGCCTTCCCAAGGGCGTGCAGCTCACCGAGGCCAACTACGCCAGCCTGTTCCGTTCGGCGACCCAGATGTGGGCCAGGTTCGACGCGGGCGACGCGGTGCTGGTGGCCATGCCGCTGTTCCACGTTGCGGGGGCCAACATGGGCATGCTCGGCTTGGCCCAGGGCGCTGCCGCGGTGGTGATGCGCGAGGCCGATCCCGCCAGGATCCTGGCGCTCATTCAGGAGCACGGGATCAAGAAGGCCTTCCTGGTGCCGGCCCTGATCAACATGATCCTGCAGCACCCCGCTCTGGCCGACACGGATCTGGGGTGCCTGCAGGACGTCTACTACGGCGCCTCGCCGATCTCCGAGGAGGTGCTGACCCGCGCACGGACCCGCTTCGGCGCCGACTTCACCCAGCTCTACGGTCTCACCGAGACCATCGGCCTCGGCGCCTACCTGCCGCCGGAATCCCATGTCGGCGTCAAGCTGCGCTCTTGCGGCGTGCCGTCGCCGGAGGTGGAACTGCGGGTGATGCTCGACGGGCGCGAGGCGGGGCCCGGCGAGGTTGGCGAGATCGAGATCCGCTCGGCCGGGGTGATGAAGGGCTACTGGAACCGCCCCGACGCCACGCGCGACGCCATCAGCCCGGACGGCTGGTTCCGGTCCGGCGACGCCGGCTTCTTCGACGATGAGGGCTACCTCTTCATCCACGACCGGGTGAAGGACATGATCGTGTCCGGCGGCGAGAACGTGTATCCGGCCGAGGTTGAGAACGCGATCTTCTCCCACCCGGACGTGGCCGACGCAGCGGTGATCGGCGTGCCCGACGAGCGCTGGGGCGAGGCGGTGAAGGCCATCGTGGTGCTGAGGCCGGGCGTCGCAGCCAATCCCGCCGGCATCATCGCCCACTGCCGCGAGCGCATTGCCGGCTACAAGGCGCCGAAGTCCGTCGACTTCATCGAAGCCCTGCCCCGCAACCCATCCGGCAAGGTGCTGCGCCGCGAGCTGCGCGAACCCTATTGGAGGGGCCGCGACCGCAGGGTCGGCTAGAGCACGATGGGGTCAGGTGGAATCACCTGACCGCTGAATCGTGCTCTAGATTCAAAAGTGTAGAGCCTGATTCAGGGTTCGGATCGCGTCGATCTGAACCCATCAGGCTCAAGGCCCAGGAGATCAACGACATGCCGCTCGATCCGCACTTCCAGGCCATGCTCGAGGAGCAGGAACGGGCCATGGCCGGCCAGGCCGCCCCGCCGCTGTCGGCCCTGCCGACGGAGATGATCCGCGCCGGCTATCAGATGCAGCGCAAGGGCCAGAACCTGAACACCGCCCCCGCCGACGTCGAGACGCGGGACCTCCAGGTCGGCGGCGCGGCCGGTCCGCTGGCGGCGCGTCTCTACACGCCGGCCGGGGCGCCGGCGACCAGCGGCGGTCTCGTGTACTTCCATGGCGGCGGTTTCGTCATCGGCGACCTGGAGACCCACGACGCCCACTGCCGGCGGCTGGCCAAGTTCTCCGGCCAGCGCGTGCTGGCTGTGGACTATCGCCTCGCCCCAGAAAACCCGTTCCCCGCCAGCCATGACGACGCGCTCGCCGCCACGCGCTGGGCCTTCGATCATGCCGGCGAGATCGGCTTCGATCCGGCGCGGATCGGAATCGGCGGCGACTCCGCCGGGGGCAATCTGGCGGCGTCGGTCGCCCTGGACATGCGCGGCGACGCGGCCCGGAAGCTGAAGCTCCAGTTGCTGCTCTATCCCGCGGTGTGGCCACACGAACTCACCCAGTCGCGGCAGGAGCGCGACGGTCCGGTGCTCAGCAAGGCGGCGATGGACTGGTTCGAGAAGAGTCTCGCGGCGTTCGGTCACCCGCAGGAGCATCGCGTCGCCCCGGCGCGTCAGGGCGACCTCTCCGGCGCGGCGCCGGCCTTCATCGCCACCGCCGGGCATGATCCCCTGGAGCATGAGGGCCGCGACTACGCCATGGCCTTGCGGGCCGCCGGCGTCGGCGCGCAGCACATCAACTACCCCACGCTGGTGCACGACTTCTACATCATGGGCGACGTCTCGCCGGCGGTGGTGGAGGCGGCCAGGGAAGCCGGGGCGGCGATCAAGGCGGCGTTGGGTTAGCGCCTCAACCCTCCGCCGCGCGACGTTGGTCCGCCCAGCGCAGCAGAGCCAGGCCGATCAGCCCTGAGAGCAGGGAGCCCGCGACGACGCCAAGTCTGACTCCGGCCAAGTGTGGCTGAGCTGCGCCCACGGCCAATGCGCCCACGAACAGGCTCATCGTCAGCCCGATGCCACAGAGCATCGCCACGCCCAGAAGTTCCGCCCAACTCGCCCCGCTCGGCCGGCGGCCAAACCGCAGCACGACGCCAAGGGCCGCGAAGCCGAACACTCCGATCGGCTTGCCGAGCCAAAGGCCCAACGCCACGCCCAATGGAACCGCCGCGGTCACGTCGTGCGCCGACAGGTCCCTCAACGAGACGCCCGCGGCTGTGAACACGAACAGCGGCAGGACCGCGAAGGCGACGTAGGGGTGCAGGCTGTCCATGAAGTATTTCAGCACGCTGTCCTGGCCCGTTCGGCGCGCGCCCACGGGCACGGTCATGGCGCAGGCGATCCCGGCGGCGGAGGTGCTGACGCCGGACTTCAGCGTGAAGGCCCAGACCACCACGAAGCCGGCGGCGTAGAACAGGAACGGCGCGCGACGCCAGCGTGAAAGGCCCACCAGCAGCGCGAGGGCCAGCGCCGCGCCGCCCAGCATCTCCCAGTTCACCGATCGGCTGTAGAGCGCCGCGACCAGTCCAACACCGCCCAGGTCGTCGGCCAAGGCCACGGTGAGCAGGAACACGCGCAGCGATGGCGGCAGGCGCGGACCGGCGAGCGCGAGCATGGCCAGCGCCAGCGCGATATCGGTCGCGGTGGGGATCGGCCAGGCGCCTGGAAAGCCGCCCGGTCCCAGGTTGCAGGCAAGGAACACCGCGGCGGGCGCGACCAGTCCGCCCAGGGCCGCCATGGCGGGCACGGCCAGGCGCCGAGGACTGGAGAGCTCGCCGCGCAGCACCTCGAACTTTATCTGCATGCCGACGACCAGGAAGAACACCGCCATCAGGCCGCTCTTCACCCACTCGCCGAGGCTCAATGTGGCGGCGAACGGACCGCCCTGAAGGGTGATCGGCCAGGACACGAAGGCGGCGTAGCGGGGCGCCTCGACGGAGTTGGCGATGAGAACGGCCAAAGCGGCGGCCAGCGCGAGGATCAGGCCGGAACCTGACTCGGTCTTCAGATAGTTGAGCGTCGGGCGGCGCATTGGAGCTTGGCTAGCATGCGCAGCGGCGCCTCGCGATGCTAGACCCTTGCCTCACGGGGCCGCCGACGGCATTTGCGGCTGATGCCCGTCTCTCCCGCATACCGCCCGGACCCGCGGATCCAGAGCCTGGGGCCGGAGTTCTACGACCCGGTTCGGCCGGCGGCCTTTCCGCAGCAGATCCTGCGTTTCCGCAATGATCGCGCGGCCAGGACCGTGGGCCTCGACACGCTCTCCGACCCTGAGTGGCTGGCGCATTTCGCCCGCTTCGAGCCTCTGCCGGACAACATCCCAGAACCGCTCGCCTTGCGCTATCACGGCCACCAGTTCCGCGTTTACAACCCCGACCTCGGCGACGGCCGCGGCTTCCTGTTCGCCCAGCTGCGTGAGGCGGGGACCGACCGACTGCTCGATCTGGGCACCAAGGGCTCGGGGACCACGCCCTATTCGCGCACCGCCGACGGGCGTCTGACGCTCAAGGGCGGCGTGCGCGAGGTGCTGGCCACGGCCATGCTCGAGGCGCTCGGCGTGCCCACATCGCGCTCCTTCTCCCTCATCGAGACGGGCGAGGCCCTGCAGCGCAGTGACGAGCCCAGTCCCACCCGGGCCGGGGTGCTCACCCGCCTGTCCCACGCCAACATCCGCTTCGGCACCTTCCAGCGCCACGCTTTCCATGAGCGCGCCGATTCCATCGCCCGGCTGATCGACCATGCGGTGGAGCTCTACTATCCGCAGCTGGACAATGCGTCCGACAAGGCGGCCGCCCTTCTGGAGGCGGTCTCCCAGCGTTCGGCGCATCTCGTGGGGCGCTGGATGGCCGCGGGGTTCGTGCACGGGGTGCTGAACACCGACAACATGAACCTCAACGGCGAGAGCTTCGACTACGGGCCGTATCGCTTCCTGCCGCGCAACGATCCCAACTTCACCGCCGCCTATTTCGACGAGACGGGACTCTATTCGTTCGGACGGCAGCCGGAGGCGGTGTTCTGGAACCTGCGTCAGCTCGCCGGGTCGCTCACCCTGATCACCGGCCAGGAGCCGCTGGTGGCCGTGCTCAACACCTTCAGCGCCTCGTACCGGGACGCCCTGCGCGGGGCGATGCTGAACCGGCTCGGTCTGTCGCCGGGCGACGCGGAGGGCGACGCCGCGCTGGTGAACGCCGCCTTCAGGGCCCTGGCCGAAGGCGGCGAGGCGTTGCGCTGGGAGCCCTTCTTTTTCGACTGGTTCTGCGGCGCGGCGTCCGAGGCGAGGGCGCTCGCCGGCCCCCGCGCCGCCCTCTACGGCGGTGAAGCGTTCCAGGAGTTCCGCCGGCTGTTGGCGCAGCGCACCGCGGACCGCCCCGAGCGCCTGGAGAGTTCGTACTTCGCCGGTCCGGAGCCCGAGGAACTGCTCTACGACCAGATCGAAGCCATCTGGGCCGACATAGCCGAGCGCGATGACTGGGGCGCCTTCAACACCAAGCTGGACTCCATCGAGGGGGCGCGGCTCGCGTGGGGGCTCGGGGCGTGAGTGCGCCGTCCGCACGTCGACATCAGGCGCCATTCGAGCTAGTGGGCCGACCCATGATGCGAACGCTTCTTGCGCCGGCCCTGGGGCTCACGACGCTTCTCATGGCGGCCGCGGCGTTCGCCGCACCGTCCGCCATCGTCGTGCGCGGCGCATGGATTCGCGCGACGCCCGACGGCGCGACCACGGCCGCCGGCTACCTGAGCGCCGCGAACTCCGCCAAGTCCGACGACCGCCTCATGGGCGGGACCTCGCCGGCGGCGCGTGAGCTTGCGCCGCACCACATGTCCATGGCGGGCGGGGTGATGCTCATGAGCCGGGCGACGGGCGGTCTGCCCGTGCCGGCGGGCGGGGTGCTCACCCTCGCCCCGAGCGGCGACCATCTGATGCTGATCGGACTAACCCGCCCGCTGAAGACCGGTGACCATGTGAGAGCCGTGCTGACCTTCGCCAACGCCGGCAAGGTGGCGGTGGACTTCCAGGTGCGCGCCACGGCCCCCGCGCCGCCGCCGAAGACCGGCGGCATGGCCGGGATGGACATGCGCTAGGCCGTCAGTTCAGCGGCACGGCCTCGTTGAGCGTGGGACCGATCTCGTCGTTCAGCACGAGGTCAGCCAGGCTGTCCTGGTCGGTGGGTTCGCGGTTGACGATGGCGAGCTTCGCGCCATGGCGCTTGGCCATGAGCGGGAAGCCCGCGGCGGGCCAGACCACCAGGGACGAGCCCAGCACCAGGAAGGCGTCGCAGGCCAGGCTCTCCTCCTCGGCCCGCGCCATGGGCCCTTCCGGCATGGATTGGCCGAAGGAGATGGTGGCGGTCTTGACGATGCCGCCGCAGTCCCGGCAGACCGGCGGCTCGCCGCCGCTTCTGCTCCATTCCGCGCGCAGGTCAGCCAGTTCGTGGCGCAGGCCGCAGGCGAGGCACTTGGCGTAGCTGGCATTGCCGTGCAGCTCGATCACCTGGTCCGCCGGCACGCCGGCTTCCTGGTGCAGGTTGTCGACATTCTGGGTGATCACCGCGGCGACCTTGCCCGCGTGCACGAGACGGGCGACCGCGAAGTGGCCGGCGTTGGGTTTGGCCCCGACCCAGCCCGCGCGCCCGGTGAAAGCGCGCTCCCAAGCTTCGCGGCGCCTGGCTGCGCTGGCCACGAAGTCCTGGAAGTAGATCGGGCTCATCTTGGTCCACACGCCGCCCGGGCTGCGGAAGTCCGGAATGCCGGACTCCGTGGAGATGCCGGCGCCAGTGAACACCACCATGCGGCGGGAGTCGGCGATCATCTGAGCGAGCTTCTCGCGCGGGGTCATGGGCCCTCCTCGCCGCGGAATGTGGCGCGGCGGCATGCCCCGGGCAACTCCCTGCCGAAATTTCAACCACGAAGACACGGAGGACACGAAGCGCGCCTAAGAGGCGCGACGCCAATCCCCCTCGACCTCGCCCGATATTCCCACCGAGCGCATCTGTGCTCGGTCTTCGTGTCCTTCGTGTGCTTCGTGGTGAAATGGGACGCGCGCCCAGCGCCCGTTCTCCAGGTCAGGGATGGACAGGAAATCTGCATGATGATAATCATGCAGATATATGACGTACATCATTCAGAAATGACGAGATGGGCCACTCCCAAGCACACAAATCGGCAAGCCGTGAGAAGATCCTGCGCGCCGCCGCCGAACGGCTTCGGCAGGACGGCATAGAGGGATTGGGCGTCGCCGAGCTGATGAAGGCCGTGGGCCTGACGCACGGCGGCTTCTACGGCCATTTCGCCAATCGCGACGCCCTGGTGGCGGAGGCGTTGGCGCTCGCCCAGGAGCACAGCCGCAAGCGCTCGGCCAGGATCGCCGGCGACGGCGAGCCGAGCCTGGAGAAGCTGCTGGAGAGCTACCTCTCGCCGGCGCACCAGGGGGCCCTGGCGCGCGGCTGCGCCACGGCGGCGCTGGCCGCCGACGCCGTGCGGGCCACGCCGCAGACGCGGGCGGTGTTCACCGAGGGCCTGGGCCGCCAGCTGGCGGCCATCGAAACCCTGCTGCCGGCGGACGCTTCGCCCAGCAGAGCCGCCGGCGTTCTGGCGGCCATGGTGGGCGCGCTGATCCTCGCCCGCGCCAGCGACGATCCCGAATTGTCTCAGCGGTTTCTCGACGAGGCCCGCGACCTGATCCTCGACGCCGTGGAGACCGCCGCATGACCCCACGCAACGCCACGGCCGCCGTCATCGGCGCGGGTGACTTCATCGGCTCGGCCATCGCCGAACGCTTCGCCGCGGAGGGCTACACCGTCTTCGCCGGCCGCCGCACGGCGGACAAGCTGATGACCCTGCAAGCCCGCATCGAGGCCGCCGGCGGATCCTGTCACGCGCGCGGCCTGGATGCGCGCAAGGAGGACGACATCACGTCCTTCCTCGCCGAGGCGGATGCGCACGCGCCCCTGGAGGTCTGTGTCTTCAACGTCGGGGCCAATGTAAACTTCCCCGTGCTCGATACGACCGAGCGGGTGTTCCGCAAGGTCTGGGAAATGGCCTGCTACGGCGGCTTCCTGACCGGACGCGAGGCGGCCCGGCGCATGCTGCCGCACGGGCGGGGCTCGATTTTCTTCACCGGCGCCACCGCGTCCCTGCGCGGCGGCGTGGGATACTCGGCCTTCGCCAGCGCCAAGTTCGGCCTGCGCGCCGTCGCGCAGGCCATGGCGCGCGAGCTTGGCCCTCAGAACATCCACGTCGCCCATCTGATAATCGACGCCGGGGTCGACACCGATTTCGTGCGCGAGCGCATCCGCGCGCGCGGCGGCGACGCGGCGGTGGAGGCCATCGAGGCCGACCAGCTGATGGAGCCGCGCTCCATCGCCGACGCCTATTGGCAGCTGCACAGCCAGAGCCGCGACGCCTGGACCCACGAACTCGATCTGCGCCCCTACCGCGAACGCTGGTGATGCAAATGCAAACCGTCGACTTCTACTTCGACTTCGGCAGCCCCAACGCCTACCTGGCGCACTTGGTGATCCCGCAGATCGAAAAGCGCACCGGGGTGACGTTCAACTACGTCCCCGTGCTACTGGGCGGCCTCTTCAAGCTGGCCAACAACCAGTCGCCGATGATGGCCTTCGCCGGCGTCCCCAAGAAGCTCGCCTATGAGCGGCACGAGACCGAACGGTTCGTCAAGCGGCACGGCATCACCGACTACCGCTCCAACCCCGACTTCCCGATCAACACCCTGCAGCTGATGCGCGGCGCCGTTGCGGCCCAGGAGCTGGGCGTCTTCCGGCCCTATGTGGAGGCGGTCTACCGCGGCATGTGGGCGCAGCCGCGCAACATGGGCGACCCGGAAGTGTTCAGGGCGACGCTGACCGCCGCCGGGCTCGACGCCGACGCCATCATCGCGCTCAGCCAGACCCAGCCCGTGAAGGACCGGCTGATCGCCAACACCGAGGCCGCCTACGAGAAGGGCGCGTTCGGCAGCCCAAGCTTCCTGGTGGGTGACGAACTCTACTTCGGCAAGGACCGCCTGCGCGACGTGGAGGACGAAATCATCGCGCGCCAGGCGGCCTGACGGCCGAATGCCGCCGTAATCGTTCCGCCCGGACTTGCGCCGGCCTGCGTTCTCCGCGACGTTTGAGCCATAACAGCTCAACACATTTGAGGCGGAGGAGACGGCGATGGCCGAAGCTCGGGTAAATCCAAACGGAACATTGAAGGGCAAGGTCGCCCTGGTCACCGGCGCCAGCCGGGGCATAGGCGAGGCGATCGCCGCGCGGCTCGCCATGGAGGGCGCCAAGGTGGTGGTCTCGGCGCGCACCGCGGAGGAAGGCGAGAGCCGCCTGCCCGGCACCCTGGGCGATACGGTGCAGCGCATCCGCAAGGCCGGCGGCGAGGCCATGCTGGTCAAGGCGGACCTCGCCCAGTCCAGCGAGCGCGAACGCCTGGTCCGTACCGCCGAGGACGCCTACGGCCCCGTCGACATCCTGATCAACAACGCCGCCATCACCTACTTCATGCCGGTGACCGAGTTCCCGGAGAAGCGCTTCAAGCTGATGATGGAGGTGCAGGTCTATGCGCCGTTCCACCTCGCCCAGCTGGTGCTGCCGGCGATGCGCGAGAAGAAACAGGGCTGGATCGTCAACATCTCCTCCGGCGCCGGCATCCATCCCAAGCCGCCCTACGCCGGCGGGCGCGGCGGCACGGTCTATGGGATGTGCAAGGCCGCGCTGGAACGGTTCACCACGGGGCTGGCCTCCGAGGTGCACGCCGACGGCATCGCCGTGAACGTGGTCTCGCCGGGCCTGGTGGCGACGCCGGGCGTCGCGGTGCACGGCCTGATCACCGAGCAGACCAAGGACCGCGTGCAGCCCATCGAATACATCGCCGAGGCGGTGTACCGCCTGGCCTCGGGCGATCCGAAGACGCTGACCGGGCGCATCGCCTATGCCGAGCCGCTGCTCAAGGAGCTGCAGCTGACGCCGTCGCCGCTGATCTGAGGGCGCGTCCCGGCCGGCTGGGTCCAGTTGAGGGGGTAGCGCAGTGCCGATCGACCAGCCGCCGACGGTGGAGACCGTGGTGGTGCAGACCGATCGTCTGCCACCGCCGCGGGGCGACGCGGCCTTCTCCATCCTGACCATCGATCCGCCGACGCTGACCTCGCGCGACCGGCTCGACGAGGCCTTGGAGACCACGCCCGGGCTGTCGCTGTTCCGCCGCACGTCGAGCCTGGGCGCCAACCCAACCACCCAGGGCGTATCCCTGCGCTCCTTCGCCCCATCCGCGGCCAGCCGGGCGCTCGTCACCCTCGACGGCGTGCCGCTGAACGACCCCTTCGGCGGATGGGTGATCTGGACGGCCGTGCCGGCGCAAAGCCTGGACGGGGCGGAGATCGTGCGAGGCGCGGGGGCGGGGCCCTATGGCGCGGGCGCGCTGACCGGGACGATCGTCCTGACGGAGCGCGGCGCATCTCCCGGCGCGGCGGTGGATGTCTCCAGTGGCGGCCTTGGCGAGCGTCGCGCGGCCGGCGCGGGGGTGATCGGAGGCGATGCGTTCAGCCTGCTGGCCGTCGGCGGCCTCGAGCACAGCGACGGCTGGATTCCGGTGCGCCGCGGCCGGGGCGCCGCGGACGACGCCCTGACCCTTGACGACTGGAACCTCGCCGCCCGGGGCCAAGCGGCCATCGGGGCGGGCGTGCTCGCCCTGCGCGGCGGGGCTTTTCATGAGACCCGCAGCGCCGGCCTGGTGGGGGCTGGCTCGGCAGCCAGCGGCGACTTTGCCAGCGCCACCTACGCCGTGCAGCCACAGGCCCAGGGCCTCGGGTACCGGCTGCAGGCCTGGATGCGACAGAGCAACCTGGTGAACACCTCGGTCGCGGTCGGCGCCGGCCGAGCGTTCACCACGCCGGCCAACGACCAGTACTACACCCCGGCCATCGGCTACGGCTTCAACGCCGCGGTGCGCGGCGCCGGCGCGGCTTTCGACTGGGAAGCCGGCGTCGACGTCCGCGCGGACAGCGGCGACGACCATGAGCTGTTCAGCTTCGCCAGCGGCGCCTTCACCAAGAACCGCGACGCCGGCGGCCGGACGATGGTGGCCGGCGGCTATCTGGACGCGGACGCGACGCTTGGGCGCTGGCTGGTCACCGGCGGCCTGCGCGCCGACTATTGGGCCTCATCCGACGCCCACCTGATCGAGCGAAGCATCGCCACGGGGGCGATCACCCTCAACGCCCCCGGCCCGGACCGCGGCGGCGTGCTGCCGACCGCCAGGCTGGGCGTTCGCCGCGACCTGACCGAAGACATCTTCGTGCGCGCCAGCGCCTACATGGGCTTTCGCGCGGCGACGCTGAACGAGCTCTACCGGCCCTTCCGGGTCGGCAACAACGTCACCGAGGCCAATCCGCTGCTGAATCCCGAGCGGCTGGAGGGCGTGGAGGCCGGCGTTGGCGGCGCGGACGGGCAGGGCGGCTGGTCGCTCACCGCTTTCGCCAGCCGGCTGATCGATCCGATCATCAACGTCACCATCGGCAATGGCCCAGGGACGTTTCCCATAGCCGGCTTCATCCCGGCCGGCGGGATATTGTTCAGGCGCGAGAACGCCGGCGAAATCGACGCCGTCGGGCTGGAGGGCGAGGCGCATCGGCGATTCGGCGACGCTCTGGAGCTCACCGCCGAAGGCAACTGGACGTCGGCGCGCGTGGACGGGCGCGCGGTGGCGCCGCAACTCACCGGCAAGCGCCCAGCGCAGTCGCCGGCGCTGACGCTGACCGGGGCGGCGATCTGGCGGCCGATCGCCCAGCTGAGCCTGACGGCGCGGATTCGCTATCTGGGCAGCCAGTTCGACGACGACCTCAACACCCTGCGCCTGAACGCCGCGACCACCGTCGGGCTGGAAGCGCGCTGGCGCGTCACGCCTGGCGCGGACGTCTATGTCGCCACCGACAATCTGTTCAACGCCGCCGTGCAGACCCAGGATCAGAACGGCGTGTTCAGCTACGACGCACCTTGCACGGTGCGCGTCGGCATCTCCGTCCGCAGATAGTCGACGCCCGCCGGGGCGGGCGTACGGGAGTCTGAGGTTCACATGGCCAAGGCCGCGAAGCTCACCAAGAGGGGACCAGCTTCAGCCGTCCAGGCGCAAGGCGGGTGCGTTTGCGGGGCGGTGCGGCTGGAGATCGACGTGCCAGCCGTCTGGGCCTGGCACGATCACTCCGGCGCCAGCCGCCATGCCCAGGGCTGCGCCTACGCCACCTATGTCGGCAGTTGGCGCAGCCGGTTTCGGATTGTGCGCGGCGCCAGGAGTATCACCCGCTTCGAGGACGCCTCGGCGGGCGCGTCCCGAAGCTTCTGCAAGAAATGCGGCACGCCGCTGTTCTACGAGCGGGCCCGCGCGCCGCAGATGGTGAACATCCCCCGCGCCCTGTTCGAGACCCGCACCGGCCGCGAGCCGCGCTATCACATGTTCCTGCATGAGGCGGCGGACTGGACCTACATGGGCGAGCCCCTGGCGCCCCTGAAGGGCTATCCGGGCGTGATGCGAGAACGACCCAGGCGAACCAAGCGCCGCGACGCCGGCGGCATGTTCTGACCCGAGAGGGTGCGCCGAGATGGCGCCGAACTCGCACGCCGGCTGGGCAATTCGTCAGCGTGAGCTTGTGCGGCGCGGCAAGCTCCGTACTATTCGTACGACACGGCCACGGAACAACATGCCATGAACATCCACCCGGAAATCGGCGCGCTGGTCGGCGAGATCGACTTCGATCCCGACGCCTTGCACACGAAATACCTGGCCGAGCGCGACAAGCGCCTGCGCGAGGACGGCAATGCGCAGTTCGTCGAGGTCAAGGCGGAATTCTCCCGCTACATCGACGATCCCTATGTGGATCCCGGATTCACCCGCCCGCCGGTGTTCGACGAAGTGGAGTTCGCGATCATTGGCGGCGGCTTCGGCGGCCTGCTGATGGGCGCGCGGCTGCGCGAGGAAGGGTTCGAGCGCATCCGCGTCGTCGAGAGCGCCGGCGATTTCGGCGGCACCTGGTACTGGAACCGCTATCCGGGCGCCATGTGCGACGTGGAGTCCTACTGCTACCTGCCGTTGCTCGAAGAGCTCGGCTACATGCCCAAGCACAAATATTCCTTCGCCCCGGAGATCCTCGAGCACAGCCGCAACATCGCGCGACGCTACCACCTCTACGACGACGCGATGATGCAGACCGCCGTCACGGAGCTGCGCTGGGACGAGGACGCGGCGCGCTGGATCATCAGCACCAACCGCGGCGACCGGTTCAGGGCGCAATACGTGGCGATGGCCAACGGTCCGCTCAGCCGCCCGAAGCTGCCAGGCATCCCCGGCATCAACGACTTCAAGGGCTACACCTTCCACACCAGCCGCTGGGACTACCGCTACACGGGCGGCGACAGCTACGGCAATCTGACCGGGCTGAAGGGCAAGCGCGTCGGCATCATCGGCACGGGCGCCACGGCCATCCAGTGCGTTCCGCACCTCGGCGAGGCCGCGCAGCAGCTCTACGTGTTCCAGCGCACGCCATCGTCCGTCGACCTGCGCAACAACGCCGAGACCGATCCCGAATGGGCCGCGTCCTTGCAACCGGGCTGGCAGAAGCGGCGGAAGGAGAATTTCAATATCCTGGTCAGCGGAGGCGACCAGGACGAGGACCTGGTTCACGACGGCTGGACGGACATTTTCCGCAATCTGACCGGAGCGGCGGCGAAGGAAGCTTCACGCAAGCTGGGCCGTCGGCTGACCAACGAAGAGCGCGCCGAGCTGATGATGCTGGCGGACTACAAGAAGATGAACCAGGTGCGCGCCCGCGTGGACGCCATCGTCAAGGACCCGGTCACCGCCGCCGCGCTGAAGCCCTGGTACCGCCAGTTCTGCAAGCGGCCGTGCTTCCACGACGAATATCTGCAGACCTACAACCGGTCGAACGTCACCCTGGTCGACACCCGCGGCAAGGGTGTCGAGCGGCTGACGGAGCGCGGAGTCGTCGCCAACGGCCGGGAGTATGAAGTCGACTGCCTGATCTTCGCCACCGGGTTCGAGGTGGGCACGTCCTATACCCGCCGGGCCGGCTACGACATCATCGGCCGCGGCGGCAAGACGTTGTCGGAGCACTGGTCGGACGGCCTGCGCACCCTGCACGGCCTTACGTCCCATGGGTTCCCGAACTGCTTCTTCCTGGGCTTCACCCAGACGGCGATCACCATCAGCGTGCCCCAGGCCCTGGGCGAGCAGGCGAACCACGTGGCCTATATGGTCACGCAGTCGCGGGCTCGGGGTTTCGACGCGCTCGAGCCGACGCCAGAGGCCGAACAGGCCTATGTGGACGAAGTGCGCAGCCTCGCGCGGATGGGCTATCGCTTCTACATGGAATGCACGCCAGGCTACTACAACAGCGAGGGTGCGGCCGGGAACAGGAACGGCTTCTTCTCCGACATGTACGGCGCGGGGCCGCTGAAGTTCTTCGAGATCCTCGACGCCTGGCGTTCCGACGGTCAACTGCAGGGGCTGGCTCTGAGCTGACCCTGCTGCGACGTCAGCCAGCGCTGGCGGGAACGTTCTCGTAGTAGGGGATCAGCACCTCCTTTTTGTCCTCGCCGACCTTGCCGAGCATCGACACGGTCACGGGGTGCACGACATCGGGATCGGTCATGATCTCCAGCAGGCTAGGTCTGCCGCTGTCCAGGGCCCGGCGCATGGCCGGGGCGATTTCGTCGAACGTGCTGACCCGTTCACCGTGGCAGCCGAACGCCGAGGCGATGTCGCCGTAGCGCGTCATCCCGAGCTTGGTGATGGCGTTGTAGTTCTTGCCGTACATGATCTGCTGTCCGTGGATGGACATGCCCCAGATCTGGTTGTTCATCACCACGGTGACGATGGGCAGGCCGCGCCGGGCCATGGTGTCGAGTTCCTGGATATGGAAGCCCATGGCGCCGTCGCCGGTGACGTGCACCACGCGGCGCTCGGGGTGTGCGATCTGGGCGCCGATGGCGAAGCCGAGACCCACGCCGAGACAGCCCAGGTAGCCATGGGTCAGCACGCGCCCGGGGCCGCTCACGCGGATGCAGCCACCCATCCATGAGGCCGCTTCGCCCCCATCGAGCGCCCAGATCGCCTCGCGTCCCGCAGCCTCCGCGACCGCGGCGGCGGCATGGTAGGGGTGCACGCCCGCCGCGGTTTCGCGTTCCGGGTAGGCCGCGACCAGGAGGCTCTTCGCGCGGGCGGAGCGGGTGGGCCAGTCGCCGTAGTCCGGAAAACCGCCCGCTCCCGAGGCCGCCAGCACCGCGTCGAGCGTCTCGGCGGCGTCGGCCGCGATGGCGAGGTCGACGTTCCTCAGCCGGCCGATCTCCCCCGCGTCGGAATGGATCTGGATGACCCGCGCGTCGTGCGGAACCACGGCGCCGGAGCGTCCACCGAGCAGCAGGCCCATGCGCGCGCCAAGCAGGATCACCAGGTCGGGACGCTCCAATCCGATCATGGGCAAGGCGGCGAGATTGCCGGCCGCGCCGCCGTCGAGGGGGTGATCCGGGGCAAGCAGACCCATCGCCTGGGTCTTGGCGAACACCGGAACGCGAGCGGCCTCGCTGAACCGCGTCAGCGCATCGCTCGCGCGTTGAGACACCGCCTCCATGCCCGCGATCAGCGCCGGCCTCTTCGCAGCGCGGAGCAACTCGACCATGCGCCGGGCTTCGTCCGGCGCCGGCGCTGGGTGAGGTCGGCCGGCGAGACCGGTTGGCTGCGTGGCCTGACCGGCCCGCACGCTCGCGTGCAGTACGTCGATGGGAACCTCGAGGACGACCGGGCCGCGTCGGCCGGTCAGCGCCTTGCGGATCGCCATGGCCGCGAGGTCCGGGATCCGCTCCGTCGCCGGGATGCTGAGCGCCCACTTGGTGAGCGGACGGGCGGCGGCGATCTGATCGATCCCGCCCTGCAACGGGTTGGTCTCGATTTCACGCAGCGGCGCCGCGCCCACAATGAACAGCACCGGCGAGCCGTCGAGGTGCGCGTTGGCCATTGCCGTCACGGCGTTGGTGAACCCCGGTCCCGCGGTGATCGCACAGACGCCCAGTTCTCCGGTGGTCCGCGCATAGGCGTCGGCCGCGTGGCCGGCCGCGGCCTCGTGGCGGAAGTCGATTAGCTCGACTCCCAAGTCGACGCAGCCCTTGAAGAAAGCGTCCAGGTGACCGCCATGCAGCGCGAAGACGCGCTTGACGCCCGCCGCGACCAGGGTGCTGGCCAGTAGCTCGCCGCCGGTAAGGCGTAGGTCTTCACTGGGCATGGCATTCTCCCCTTTGGGTCGCGCCGGCGAGCCGGCGCTGGTTCAGAACCTGCGCGGCTGGGCGAAGACGCCGATCCGCTTCTGCTCGTAGTAGCCCGCGAAATCGTAGGGCTCGGTGGCGTAGACCCCCTGTCCGGCGCACACGGCGTAGCAGTTGTTGCAGCTCATGCAGCCGGTGACATCGGCCTTCAAACGGACCTTCAAGTTGTCCTTCGGGCCATAGAGCTCCAGGAGATTGGCGGGGCAGACCACGGTGCAGAGCTTGCAGCCGTCGCACTTGTCGAGCTCGATGGTCACGTGGCGATAGAGCGCCTCGGTGGGATCGTCCCAGATGGGAAGGTGGTCGGGAGCGACGACGGCCTTTTCCACGGCGGCGGCGGTCATGGCGCGGTCTCCTAGTAGAGAGTCTGTTTCTCGCCGCCCTCCCACCAGACGATCTGGTGCGTCTGACGGGCGACGGTTTGCTGGGTGGGATTGCCGATCGGGTAGCCGACGCAGATCGCCTCGGCGAGTTCGAAAGGCGGCTCGATGCCGAGCTTCTCCATCAGGGCGGCGTTGCTGCTCAGCAGCCTGGAGAAACCGATCCAGCAGGTGCCGAGCCCCAGGCTCTGGGCGGCGAGCACGATGTTCGTCCCCGCGACGCCGATGTCGATCTCAGGCACGCCCACGCCGCGCTTGTCCATCAGGAGGAGGATCACCGTCGGCGCCTTGTGGAACACGGCGAAGCGGCCGTTGGCGATGGACTTGATCGCGGTCATCGGCACAGGGTGGAAGGAGTTCGGGCTCGCGCGGTTGAGTTGCTGGGTGTTGGCCAGAATGGCGGCGCGCTGGTCCGAGCCTTCCGGGTAGTTGGTGTAGTCGACATTCTTGGTCATGCCCTGGCAGACCGCGACGCAGTACTGCTCCATCTGGGCGATCATCTCCTTGTCGCGGATGACCACGAACGACCAGGGCTGGCAGTTGCCCTGCGAGGGAGCGAACCGGCCCATTTCCAGGATGCGGCGGATCATGTGGGCCGGCGGCTGGCGTCCCTTGAACTTGCGGATGCTCCGCCGCGTCAGGATGGCGTGTTCGACGTCATTCCAGTCCGCGCCCGGCTCAATGTCGTGGATGGCGGTACGCCTGCGGGCGGTGCGGTCGGCCTTCGCCTCCGCCTCGTCCAGCGCGCATTCCAGCTCTTCCAGGTCTTCCAGGTCGAGGGTGTCGCTCATCATCGAACTCCACTGATTGCCCGCGCGGTCTGCAATCCGGCGCCGCCGGCGTGCTCCGGAGCGTCAAACGCACCAACAGCCAGACGCTCGGCCCGGCCGTTGCGGTGCTCGTAGACCTCCGCGCCGGGCCCGCGCAGGGCCTCGACCAGGAACCGGTCCTGCGGCTTCTCGGAGGCCGTCTTGGGGATTTCATCCACGACCTGCAGGAAGCTCGGGATGAAGTTGGCTTCGAGAGAGCGCCGGCAGGCCGCGAAGATCGCGTCGGCGTCGAACCGGGGGCGGTCGACGACGATGGCGGCGACCACCTCCTTCTCGCCGGGTGATCCGTTGGCGGACGCAATGCCGTAGACATAGACGTCCGTGATCTGTGGAATCTCCGCCAGTGCGGCTTCCACGAAGCCCGGATTGATGAAATCGCCGTTGCGCCGGATGCCGCCACCCTTGCGATAGTCGAAATACAGCCAGCCCTCCGCGTCCCGATGACAGATGTCGCCGCTGCGCAGCCAGCCACCCGCGGTCTTCAGGTCGGATGCGGCCTGGTTCTTGAAGTAGGTGACCACCGAAGCCTCGCCGGTGATCGGACGGCTGATGAGTTCGCCCTGTACGTTCGGCGGACATTCGTTCCCGGCCTCGTCGACGACCCGCATGTCGAGATTGGGCGGCGGCTTGCCGAAGCTGCCGATCGGGCCGACCCCCATCGGTTTGAACGCCATGCCGCCTTCCACCGCGCCATAGGCCTCGAGGACCTTCAGGTCGAAGCGGCGTTCGAAGTTCTCCCAGATGGCCGCCGGCATGCCGGCGCTGAGCACGAAGCGCACGGGGTTGTCCGCGTCGTCGGGCTTGACCGGCTCCGAGTAGATGGCTGTCGACATGCCGCCCAGCAGGTTGAAGAAGGTGCAGCCGTACTTGCGCGTGATGTCCCATAGCCGCGACTTGGTGAACTTGCGGCTGAACACCGCCCGCTGGCCCATGCGCAGCGCCGAGGCCAGGGTCATCAGCTGCGCGTTGCCGTGGGTGAGGGAGAGGCCAGTGTAGGGCCGCTCGTCCGCGCCGATCCCCAGCATGGCCGCGAGCATGGTCGCGCCGCCGAAGCGGTTGTTGCCGAACACGACGCCCTTGGGATCGCCGGTGGTGCCCGAGGTGTAGATGATCTGCAGCGGGTCGCCGGGGTTGCGCAGCCGCATGTCGATCCAGGTCTCGGGGCGGTCGAGGATGTCGCCGAGGCTGGTGGCGCCGGGAACCTCGTCGGTGGCCAAGGTCGCGGGCTCATCGCCGCTTTCCAGAACCCAGATCCAGTCCAATGACGGAACCTGCGCGCGAACCTCGCTCACCTGAGCCAGGGCGTAGTCGCCGCAGACCACGCCGCGGCAGCCCGAATTGTTCAGCGTATAGGCCAGCTTCGCGCCGCGTGTGCGCGGGTCGATGGGCACGAACACCAGGCCGGTGAGCGACGCCGCGATCATCAGCTCGATGAACTCGGGATGGTTGCGCATCACGATGGCGAAGCGGTCGCCGTAGTTCATGCCTCGGGCGATCAGGCCCGCGGCCAGCCGGTTCGCATTGGCCCACAGCTGGGCGTAGGTGCGGATCTCCTCGGCGCCGGTCTCGCCGCCCTCGAAGGTCACCACGTCGAGGTCCGGCCTGGTCTCGGCGCGAGCCGCGATCAGATCGGCCAGCACCATTTCATTGAGCGTGCGCACGGGCATGGTCCTAGCCGCAGGTCAGGATGGTGACGCACTGCGCGGCGGCGTCGGAGCCGATGCTGCCGCCGCCGTTGTGGCAAAGTCCGATTCTCGCACCGGCCACCTGGCGAGCGCCGGCGCGGCCCTGCAGCTGCTCGGTGATCTCGACCACCTGGGCGATGCCGGTGGCGCCGATGGGATGGCCCTTGCGCAGCAAGCCGCCGGAGGTGCTCACGGGGATGCGGCCGCCGAGCTTTGTGTCTCCGTCCGCGACCAGGCGTCCGCCTTCACCCTTGGGGCAAAGGCCGATGGACTCGTAGCCCATCAGCTCCGCCGGCGACGACGCGTCGTGCAGCTCCACGAGGCTGAGGTCCTCCGGGCCGAGGCCCGCCTCCTCGAAGGCTTCGCGGCTGCAGACCTCGGACAGGCCCTCGCCGCCCGGGCCGTGATCCCATCCTGACCGCAGGACCGTGGAGGCGACGCGTACGGGTCTGGTCAGACCGAGTTCGCGCATCTTGCGTTCGCTGACGATCACCGCCGCCGCCGCGCCGTCGCCGATCGGCGAGCACATGGGCCGCGTCAGCGGCTCGGCGATCATCGGGGAGGCCAACACCTGCTCCACGGTCAGGGCTTCGCGGAACTGGGCGCGCGGATTGAGCGAGCCGTGGAAGGAGTTCTTGGCCGAGACCATGGCGAAGTGCTCGGCCGTGGTGCCGTAGCGCTGCATGTGGCCGCGCGCCGCGGCGGCGTAGATGTCCATGAACATCGAGCGGTTCTGGCCGGCGCTTTTCGAGGCTTCCGTCGCCCCGCTCGCGGCGGCGGATTTCTGCAGGCCTTCGAGGATGGACTGGAGCTGTTCGACGTCGACGGCGCCCATGAAGGCGCCAAAGACCTTGGCCCGGTCTTCGAGGTACATTTTCTCGACGCCGCAGGCGAGGACGACGTCATAGAGGCCGGCGGTGACCATCGCGCAGGCTTGGTTGAAGGCCGTGGAGGCGCTGGCGCAGGCGTTCTCGACATTCACCACCGGCAGTCCGCCCATACCGACGCCGCGCAACACGACCTGGCCGCGGATGCATTCCTGCCCGGTCAGAACGCCGGCCGCGGCGTTGGACATCCAGGCCGCCTGGATGTCCGGCTTCTCGACACCGGCGTCGGCCAGAGCGGCTTCTATGGCCTCGCCGCCGATGGACTTCAGGCCGCGGTCCATCATCCGGCCAAAACCGGTCATGCCAACCCCAGCCACATACGCATTCATCTTCATGTTCCGGCCTCCCGCCGGGTGATTGGACGTCAGAACCGCGCGGCCGCCACCATGCCGAGGACCTCGTTGCAGCCGTCCTCGATCATCGAGATGCGGGCGTCGCGGAAGATCTTCTCGATGGGGCAGTCGCGCGAGATGCCGGCGCCGCCGAACACCTGCAGCGCGTCGCTGGCCACATCGAAGGCCGCCTGGGTCGACGTCACCTTGGACGCGATCGCCAGTTCGAGCAGAGGTGTTTGGCGAGCCGAGTTGATGCGTACGACCCGGTGGTTCAGGGCCCGCGCCGCCTCGACCTTCTGATACATCTTGAACAGGCGCGACTTCATGCTCTGGTGCTGGAAGATCGCCACGCCGCCCTGGACGCGCGACTTGGCGTATTCGGTCGCCAGTTCGAAGGCGGCGCGCGCGCAGCCGACGAACGTCGTCCCCATGCCGCCGTTGGCCAGGCACAGGACCCGGTCGGCGGCCGCGCGATAGGCCTCGGGCGGCACGACCAGCGAGTCGGCGGGCACTTTCAGGTCGTTGAAGAAGATCTCGCCCTGGTTCAGGGCGCGCTGGCCGATCTTGTCGGTCGGTTTGCCCTTGGTCACGCCGCCCTCGTTGAGCGGCACGACGAAGACGCCGCCGCCGACGCGGCCGTCACCCATGTCGACCGAGCAGAACAGGGCCGCGGCTTCGGCGATCGTGCCGTTGGAGACCCAGGCGGACTTCTGTCCCGAGATCACGAACTGGTTTCCGTCGCGCCGCGCCAGACAATTGGGCCGCTCGTCGTGGCCCCCGGGGTGACTGATGCTGCCGTCGAAGTTGATCAGGTCGGAGCCGTGTCCCGGCTCGGTGATGGCCCAGCAGCCCAGGGTTCCGGGCGGAAAGCGTTCGATCAGGGCGGGATTCCCCGACATCCGGGCCATCATCGTCGGGAAGCCGGCGACGCCCAGGCTGATCGCCAGGCCGGTGTCGCCCCAGCCCAGTTCCTCGCCGACGATGCAGCGGATGCGGGCCTGCTCGGCCGGCGAGACGCCGGAGCCGTCGTCGATGACGCTCAAACCGAGCTCGCGGTGCTTGCGGATGACGTCCCAGAGGATCGAGTCTTTGGCGATGACCTCGCTGGCGGTCAGCTTGTCGAGGGCCTGGCCGGCCGGACGCATCACGTCACGGGCGAACCTGTGCGCCGTCTCCCACGCCGCGCGTTCAGCCTCGGTGAAATCCGGATCCAGATCGAGCGCAAGCATCGCCATTTCAGTTCCTCCCTCGGACCTGCCCACTGGACGCCCGCCGACTTGCTTAAATGCTGGCGCCGCCTCCCAACCTTCGACCAAGTTGTTGTCGTGGACGAACGGAAGCTAGGGACAGGCCGCGCGCTGGCGCCTTGCGCTAGATCAATGTACTGGGAGTTGCGGAAACTCGATCGATGTCATGGGTTAATTTACCACCGAAGTCTTCACGGCCGATCTTGGTTGCGAATGATTATCAATGTTTCCAAGAGGTCTGGAGGCTCGTCATCGACGGGTCTCAGTTCATGCCGCCGAGCGCCTCATGCAGAACCTTGCGGCCGTCGTAAGGAACTCACTGTATTTGTAAGAAGACTAGCACCGTGTCTTGCCCCAGTAACGAGGACCGCCGCGGCCTCGTCGCGGCGGTCATTCGCCACCCCGGGCCTCAGCCGCCGGCTTCCGCGTGCGCGCCGTCCATGGCTTCGAGCTCGCGGCGGATGACCGCGTGGCGGGCGGCGTTCAGCGTCCAGCCGATGACGCAGGCCCCGCCCAGCATGACGAAGAAGATCGGTCCGAGAATGTAGGTGAGTTCGAGGTTGTGAATCGCCGCCGGGGTGTTCACCGCATTCTCCGCCGGGTTGTAGCCGAAGCTCTGCAGCAGGGGATAGGCGACCATGATCGAGATGGCGCCGGCGACCTTGGCCATCAGGGAATTCACCGCATAGATCAGGCTGGTGCGCTCCTTGCCCTGTTCCAGGCGCACCTGGTCGGCCACGTCGGCGGTCATCGACTGGATCATCAGGCCAAAGCCCACGGCCATCAGGCCGCACCAGGCCATGACCGGCACGGCGGCCCACACGTTGCCCTTGGGGATGAAGACCACGGTGCACAGGCCCAGCGAATAGGCGCTGGTGGTGAACATCAAGGTCCGGTGCTTGCTGAAGCGCATGGCGGCCCGCGCCGTCAGCGGCGCGCCGATCACGCCCACCACGATGTAGACGCCGAGCAGCAGCGACGACTGCGCCACGGAAAACCCGAGCACGGACTTGAAGAAGAACAGATAGAGGTTGCCCATCCAGCCAGGTCCCAGCGTCAGCGCGGTCTGGGCGAGGAACAGGCGAAGCAGGTCGGGCTTGGCGATCAAGGCCCAGTATTCGCGGAAATCGATGCGGTCGGACTTGGCGTTCGACCTGACCCGTTCGGGCGTCAGCCAGGCCGCGACGATCGCCATCACCGGCGTCGAGACGATGATCAGCCAGCCCATGCTCTGCACGGCCCAGGCGTCGGACCTCCCGAGGAAACCGACCAGGACCGGAGCGGCCAGCACGGCGATCGACCCGACAATGCCCACGGTGGTGGACACGCCGTACAGACGCGATCGCTCGTCATAGTGGGTCGCCAGGGTCGCGCCCCAGGCCGTCTGGGCCAGGCCCATGATCGAGGTGCCGACGTAGTACACCAGCACCCAGATGATGATGTAGGTCTGGTCGATCCCCCGCGGCGCCATGAACAGCTTGTACATGGCCAGCATCAGGATCGGCGCGCCGACCAGGGTCCACACGCGATAGCGCCCGAAGGGCGTCCGCGTGCGGTCCATCAGCTGGCCCAGCACGGGATCGACCCCCACGTCGATCATGCGGACGATGAAGAAGATGCCGCCCAGCGCGGCCAGGGCGACGCCCAGGTGGCTCGCCAGATAGGGCAGCAGATAGACCGAGGCGGCCACGCCCAGCATGCCCAGCGGCAACTGAGGGGCCGAATAGGAAAGGAGGATGCGCCACGGCAGCCGTCCGTCGGTTCGTCCGGTCTCAGTCACCTGCGATCAAACTCCCTCGGCGGTCCGTTGTAGTTTCTGCCTAGAGACAGCGTTTCCGTAGGGCAGCGCAAGTGACGGGGAATTTAGATTCGCACCGCGCCGTGCTCTGGATCGGGCTTGGCGAGGGCGGCGAAGGCGGTGAAGGGGTAGGCAAGCGTCGGCCGCCGACCCTAGAGTGGCGCCAGCAGCCCGTGGGAGGAGGCCCGGCGTGACCAGTTTCCAGGAAGCCCGCGACTTCCTGCTGCGCTGGCGCGCGGACTACGCCAAGGCCTATGCGGAGTTCCTATGGCCGGACCCCGCGCCGTTCAACTGGGCGCTGGACTGGTTCGACGCGGAACTGGCCGCAAATCCGCAAAGCCGGGACCGCACGGCCCTGTGGATCCGCGAGGCGAGCGGCGGGGAGACGCAGCTCAGCTTCGCCGAGTTGTCCCGGCGATCGAGCCAGGCTGCGAACTTCCTCGCCGGCGCGGGCGTGGCGCGCGGCGAGCGGGTGCTGCTGCTGCTGCCCAATGTGGCGCCGCTGTGGGAGATCATGCTGGCGGCGATGAAGCTGGGCGCGGTGGTGATCCCGGCCAGCACCCTGCTCACCGGCGGCGAACTCGCCGATCGCCTGGCCAGGGGCAAGGTGCGCCACGTCGTGGCGGCGCAGGACCAGGTGGGCAAGTTCGCCGGGCTGGCCACGGCGGGCGTCGGCCTGATCCAGGTGGGCGGCGCGGCGACGGCCGGCTGGCGCGCCTACGACCTGGCGGACCAAAGCGAGACGTTCACGCCCGATGCGCCCACCGGCCCGGACGAGCCGCTGCTGCTCTATTTCACTTCCGGGACCACGGCCAAGCCCAAGCTGGTCACCCACAGCCACCGCAGCTATCCGGTGGGTCACCTGTCGACCATGTACTGGATCGGGCTGCAGCCGGGCGACCTGCATCTGAACGTCTCCTCGCCCGGCTGGGCCAAGCATGCCTGGAGCTGCGTGTTCGCCCCGTGGATCGCCGGAGCCGGCGTGTTCGTGCTGAACCAGCCGCGCTTCGACGCCCGCGCCCTGCTGGACGCGCTGCGCGAGGCCAGGGTGACGACGCTCTGCGCCCCGCCCACCGTCTGGCGCATGCTGGTGCAGCAGCCGCTTGCCGACTGGCGCCTGGCCCTGCGCGAGGTGGTCAGCGCCGGCGAGCCGCTCAATCCGGAGATCATCGACCAGGTGCGCGCCGCCTGGGGCCTGACCATCCGCGACGGCTTCGGCCAGACCGAGACCACCGCCCAGGTGGGCAATCCGCCCGGCCAGACGCTGAAGCCCGGCGCCATGGGCCGGCCGCTGCCGGGCTACCGCGTGACCCTGCTCGACGCCGGCGGCGCGCCCGCCGTGTCCGAGGGCGAGGTGTGCCTGCCGGCGCGCGGACCTGATCGCCCCGCGGGCCTGATGGCCGGCTATGAGGATGCGGACGGCGGCGGCAGCGGGGTGGACGGCGAGCACTACCACACCGGCGACATCGTCACCCGCGACGCGGACGGCTACCTCACCTTCGTCGGCCGCGCCGACGATGTGTTCAAGTCCTCCGACTACCGGATCAGCCCCTTCGAGCTGGAGAGCGTGCTCATCGAGCATCCGGCGGTGGCCGAGGCGGCGGTGGTGCCATCGCCCGATCCGCTGCGGCTGGCGGCGCCCAAGGCCTATGTCTCCCTGGCGCCCGGCTTCGAGGCCAACGCCGCGACGGCCCTGTCGATCCTGGCCTACGTCCGCCGCACCGTCGCGCCCTACAAGCGCATCCGCCGGATCGAGATCGTCGAGGACCTGCCCAAGACCATCTCCGGCAAGATCCGCCGCGTGGAGCTGCGCCGGCAGGAAGACGCCGACGGCGGCGCGGGCAGGCGTCCGCTGGCCTTCAGCGAAGAGGATTTTCCGGAACTCAGGTCCGCGGACGTGAAGAACGCCGCGACTTCCGGTGGGTAAGGCAGTCCAAGACTCGGAAAAAGCGTAATCGATAGGGGCGAAATGACCAGATTTGTGAAGGGCCTGGTTCTGGCCGTGGCGGCATTGGCGCTGGTCGCCTGCCACCAGAAGGGGCCGGCGGCGGTGGACGGCGCGCGCATCCTCGCCGCCGACAGCGACCCCGGCAATTGGATGACGCAGGGGCGCACCTACAGCGAGCAGCGCTTCAGCCCCCTGGACAAGATCAACACCTCCAACGTCGCCAACCTCGGCCTGGCGTGGAATTTCGAGCTGTCGACGAACCGCGGGGTGGAGACCACGCCCATCGTGGTGGACGGGACGATGTATGTGACCAGCTCCTGGAGCCTGGTCTATGCGCTCAACGCCAAGACCGGCGAGCTGATCTGGAAGTACGACCCGCAGGTGAACCGCGAGACCGGCTTCAAGGCCTGCTGCGACGTGGTCAACCGCGGCGTGGCGGTGTGGAACGGCCGGGTCTATGTGGCGACCCTGGACGGCCGGCTGGTGGCGCTCGACGCGAAGACCGGAACGCCCGCATGGAGCGTGGTCACCGTCGACCAGTCGAAGCCCTACACCATCACCATGGCCCCGCGGGTGGTCCACGGGAAGGTGATGGTCGGCAACTCCGGCTCCGAATACGGCGTGCGCGGCTACATGTCGGCCTATGACGCGGACACGGGCAAGCTGCTCTGGCGCTTCTTCACCGTCCCCGGCGATCCCTCCAAGCCCTTCGAGAACAAGGCCATGGAGATGGCCGCCAAGACCTGGACGGGCAACTGGTGGACGGCCGGCGGCGGCGGCACGCCGTGGGATTCCATGGCCTACGACCCGGAGACCAATCTGCTCTACTTCGGCACCGGCAACGGCCTGCCCTGGGACGAGAAGTCCCGCTCGCCGAGCGGCGGCGACAATCTGTTCCTGGCCTCGATCATCGCCGTGGACGCCGACACTGGCGAGTACCGGTGGCATTTCCAGACCACCCCGGGCGACAGCTGGGACTTCGACTCCACCCAGACCCTCACGCTGGCGGACCTGACCATCGGGGGCCAGCCGCGCAAGGTGATCATGCAGGCCTCCAAGAACGGCTTCTTCTACGTACTCGACCGGGCGACCGGTAAGCTGATCTCGGCCAACAACTATGTGCCGGTGACCTGGGCCAAGGGCGTCGATCCCAACACCGGCAAGCCCATCGAGGTGGGCGACGACCGCTACCGCAAGGCCCCGACCCAGATGTTCCCGTCGAGTTTCGGCGGGCACAACTGGCACCCCATGTCGTTCAGCCCGAAGACCGGGCTGGTCTATGTGCCCGCCCAAGAAATCCCCGGCGCCTTCGGAACCGATCCGAAGTTCGCCTACGTTCCGGGCCAGTGGAACACGGCGATCAACACCGACCTCAACAGCCTGCCGGCGGACCCGAAAGCCGCCGCCGCCATGCGGAACTCTCTGAAGGGCTATCTGATCGCCTGGGACCCGGTGGCGCAGAAGGAGCGTTGGCGCGCCGAGCACAAGGGCCCGTGGAACGGCGGGACCCTGGCGACGGCCGGCGACCTGGTCTTCCAGGGCACCGCGGACGGCCACTTCAACGCCTATGACGCGGGCACGGGCAAGCAGCTCTGGTCGGCGGACACCTACACCGCCACCCTGGCCGGACCGATCACCTACACGGTGGGCGGCGATCAATATGTAGCCGTGGGCGCGGGCTTCGGCTCGGCCTACTACCTCGTCGCGGGCTTCGCCCTCGACCAGAAGGGCACGCCCGACAACGGCCGCATCCTGGTCTATAAGCTCGGCGGCTCGGCGAGCCTGCCCAAGCCCAACCTGACCAAGGTCGCCTTCCCCAAACCACCGGCGTCCACGGCGGCCCCGGCGTCGCTCGCGGCGGGGCATTCGACGTTCAACCGCTACTGCCTGGTCTGCCATGGCTACAACGCCATCGGCGGCGGGGTGATCCCCGATCTGCGCATGAGCCCGCTGATCGGCGACGCGGCCGGCTTCCAGGACGTGGTGCTGGGCGGCTCGCGCAAGGCGAACGGCATGATCAGCTTCGCCACGGTCCTCGGCAAGGACGACGCCGAGAAGCTGCGCGCCTACATCATCAGCGAAGCCAATACCGGCTACGCCGCGGAGCACGCCGCGAAGTAGGGCGATCGGACGACGCCAACGGGCCGGCGACGCATCGCCGCCGGCCCGTCCTTGCCGCGGCGTTCAGGCGCCGGGCGCCTTGATCAGCTCGATGACATAGCCGTCGGGGTCCTTGGCCAGCGCGATCACCGCGCCGTTCATGGCCTCGTTGGCGACCGGTTCGCGGGTGATCTCCAGGCCCCTGGAGCGGATTCGCTCGGTGATGGCGGCCGGGTCGGTGACGTAGAACACCAGCTTGACCGGGTTGTCCTTGTAGTTCTGCTTCGAGCCGTCGGTGTAGTGCATCAGCACGATGGCGTTGCGGCCTTCGTGCGCCACCACCACCTCGTCCATGTGCGGCAGATTGAAGGTCTGGGTCTGCACCATGCCCAGGGCCTCGGTGTAGAACGCCACCGACCGGTCGAGGTCGCTGACCCCGATGCCGGTGGCGGTCAGAAAGTCCGGTGAACGCGCCATGCGCTTCAGCCTTCCCTGAAAGTGGTGAGCAGCCGCGGGCGGCGGCGCCTCGCCCCCGCCCGCGCTGCGATTGAGCTCGTGGTGCGGCCTATTCGGCCGGCGCGGCGACCTTGCCCTTTTCGAAGTCCGCCTTCAGCTCGGAGAGTTCGGACGCGAACTTGTCCTGCGCCGCCTCGCGCAGTTTGGGCAGGTGGTAGGACGGGAACAGGTCCTGGTCGGGCCGGTAGTCCTTCAGAACCTGCTTGGCGACCGTCACCTTGTGCACCTCGGTGGGGCCGTCGGCGATGCCCATGACCAGGGCCGAGGTCACCATGCCCATGAACGGCATCTCGTTGGAGACCCCCATGGCCCCGTGCAGGTGCGCCGCGGTGGTGGAGATGTCGTGGTAGACCTTGGGCATGGCCACCTTGATGGCGGCGATGTCCTTGCGCACCAGGTTGTAGTCCTTGTGCTTGTCGATCAGCCAGGCGGTGCGCAGCACCAGCAGGCGGAACGACTGCAGCTGGATCCAGCAGTCGCAGATCTGCTCCTGCACCACCGCAAGGTCGGCCAGCCGGCCGTCTCGGGTCTGGCGGGACACCGCCCGCCGGCACATCAGGTCGAAGGCGCGCTGGCAGGCGCCGACGGTGCGCATGGCGTGGTGCACCCGGCCGCCGGAGAGGCGCGTCTGGGCCACCAGGAAGGCGCCGCCCCTCGGGCCGAGCAGGGCCTCGGGGCCCACCTCGACATCGGTGTAGCGCATATAGCCGTGGCCGCCGCCCTCGCCCGCGCCGACGCCGATGCCGCGCAGGATCTCCACGCCCTTGGTCTTGGTGGGCACGATGAAGATCGAGGTTTTCTGGTGGATGTCCTTATGGTCGGGGTCGGTCACCGCATAGACGATGAGGATGGTCGAGCCGTAGGCGCCCGATGAGAAGTATTTCTCGCCGTTGATCACCCACTTGCCGTTCTTCCATTCCGCCCGGGTCTTGAAGGTGGTGGGATCGGAGCCGCCGGCCGGCTCGCTCATGGAGAAGGCCGAACGGATCTCGCCGTTGAGCAGCGGCCACAGCCACTTATCCTTCTGCTCGGGCGTGCCGTAGTGGGCGATGATCTCGGCGTTGCCGGTGTCCGGCGCCTGGCAGCCGAAGATGGTGGGGGCCATGCCGTTGCGGCCCAGCTTCTCGTTCATCAGGCCCAGCTTCAGCTGGCCAAAGCCCTGGCCGCCGAGTTCGGGGCCGAGGTGGCACGCCCACAGGCCCTGCGCCTTCACCTCTTCCTGCAGCGGCTTGATGAACTTCTCCCGGGCGCCCGGGACCATCAGCGAGCGGCCGAGGTTGGAGAGGGGCTCGACCTTCTCCTCCATGAACTCTTCGATCCAATCGAGCTTCTTCTGAAATTCCGGGTCGGTCTCAAAATCCCACGCCATGGCGCTCTTCCTCGCTGGTTTCAATTTTTTGGCAGGTGGAATTATCGGGCGCCGTGGCGGAACGTGCAACGCGTTCCGAACAGATGTTTGACTTTGGCCCTGATTCTCGTTGCGCGGGAGGCTTCGGCCTTTCAAACTGAATTCAGATAACCAACAGCTGCCCGGAGACGACCCCATGGCTCGCCTTAAGTTCGGCGCCTTCCTCGCCCCGCACCACCCCATAGGCGAGCACCCCATGCTGCAGTTCCGCAGCGACCTGAAGCTGGCCGAGCACCTCGACCAGCTGGGCTACGACGAGTTCTGGTGCGGCGAGCACCATTCCACCGGCTGGGAGATCATCGCCTCGCCGGAGATGTTCCTGGCCGCGGCCGGCGAGCGCACGCACAACATCCGGCTAGGCACCGGCGTCGTGTCGCTGCCCTACCACCATCCGTTCAACGTCGCCCAGCGCATGGTCCAGCTCGACCACATGACCCGCGGACGGGCGATCTTCGGCTCGGGTCCCGGGGCCCTGCCCTCCGACGCCTTCGTGCTCGGCATCGACCCGATGGTGCAGCGCGACCGTCAGGACGAGGCCATCGGCGTGATCAAGCGCCTGTTCGCCGGCGAGCGGGTCACCGCCGAGAGCGACTGGTTCACCCTGCGCAATGCCCGCCTGCAGCTCCTGCCCCTGCAGGAGGAGATGCCCATGGTGGTGGCCTCGCAGATCAGCCCGTCGGGCATGACCCTGGCCGGCAAGTACGGCATCGGGATCATCTCCATCGGCTCCCTGTCCACCGCCGGCCTGCTGGCCCTGCCCACCCAGTGGAGCTTCGCCGAGGACGCCGCCGCCAAGTACGGCAATGTGGTGGACCGCAAGAACTGGCGCGTGCTGATGAGCTGGCACATCGCCGAGACCCGCGAACAGGCCAAGGCCGAGGCCAAGGACGGCCTGCTGCGCTGGCACAACGAGTACAATGTCGGCACCCTGATGCGGCCGGGCGCCCTGCCGTTCAAGAGCGGCGAGGAGGCGGTGGAGCAGACCGCTTTCGCCGACGGGGCGGCGGCGGTGATCGGCACGCCGGACGACCTGGTCAAGGCGATCCGCAACCTGCATGGGGTCAGCGGCGGCTTCGGCACGGTGATCGGCTTCGCCCACGACTGGGCCAACCGGGAGAACACCCTGCGCAGCTGGGACCTGGTCGCCCGCCACGTGATCCCCGAAATCAACGGCCACCTCGACGCCTATCGCGACAGCCGCCAGTACGTGATCGAGCACCGCGAGTCCTTCGAGCGGGCCGGCCAGGCGGTGATGAGCAAGATCATGGGCAACGAGCGCGCCGCCGCCGCCCTGCAGGAGACCATGCGCGCCCGCACCGCCATGCCCGCCGGCCCCGCGCCGGACCTGGAAAAGGAAAAGCAGAAGGCGGCCAAGGCGGGGGCTGCGGAGTAGGGGGCCTTTTTCAAGGGTGTGCGAGCGGCCAGGAACGCGTCGCCACTAGATCCCTTCACCGCTGGCTGGGGAGAAGGGGGCTCAAGGTTCAATTGAGCCTCCCTAAATCCGAAATTCCCCGCGAAAGCGGGGACCCAGGTTTTTTCACGCCTTCGCAGCGGCCTCGCACTTCCGAAAAAAGCCTGGGTCCCCGCTTTCGCGGGGAATTTCGGGATGGGGTGGATGGCGGAGCCGGTCAGAGCTAGCTAGCGGTCGCCCGCGTCGGCTAAAAGTCCCCCAGCGAAAGGGGCTTTGGGCTGGACCCGTCGATGTCCACGACGCCCAGCTCCCTTGCCGCCTGGGCGGCCACCACCACCCGACCGCTGCGCGCCATCAGCCCGGGGTCGGCGGCCAGGGCGGCGATGACCCGGCCGATGAACTGGGGGCTCTCGCTGTTCGCCAAGTCTAAGGCCCCGCCGGCGGCCGCCTCGAGCACCGCCTCGGTGCGCACCAGGCCGGGATAGAGGGACACCACCGCCACGCCATGGTCCCTCAGCTCGTGCGCCATGTCTGCGACGAGCTTGTCCGTCGCGGCCTTGGCCGCGCCGTAGATCGCATTCCCGAGGTAGGTCCGCGCCGACCAGAAGCCGAGGTGCACGATCAGCCCGCGCCGCGCCGGCCGCATTAGCCGGGCGGCGTGGGCGGAGGCGATGAAGGCCGCGCGCACGCCGCCGTCCAGCATCGAGGCCCAGCGGTGCGCCGGCTGCTCCCAGAACGGCGCGCCCCAGGTGAACCGGCCGTCCTCCACCATGCGCTCGTAGCCGCCCCAGGCCCCGTTCACCAGCAGGTCGAGGCCGTGGCCGGCCTGGGACAGGCGGGCGAAGGCGGCGGTGGTCTCGGCGTCGTCCAGGTGGTCGCAGGGGATGCGCACGACATCGCCCGGCAGATCGGCGGACCGGATACTGCGTCCGGTGGCGAACACCCGCCAGCCCGCCTCGTTCAGCGCCATCGCGACGCCGCGCCCGATACCGCGGCTCGCGCCGGTGACCATGGCTGTGGGCATGCACGCCTCCTGCTCTGCACAAGACGCTAGGGCTCGTTCCGCCCGGCCGCCAGCCCCAGGCGTCAGGCCGCGGTCCAGCCGCCGTCGATGGACAGCGCCGCGCCGTTGGCCGAGGCGCCCAGGTCGCTGACCAGATAGAGCAGCAGGCCGGCCAGCTGGTCGAACTCCACGAACTTCCTAGTGGGCTGGGCGGCCAGGATCACGTCGCGCATCACCTGGTCCGGCGCCATGCCGCGCGCCTTGGCCTGGTCGGCGATCTGCGCCTCCACCAGGGGCGTCTTCACATAGCCCGGGCAGATGGCGTTGCAGGTGACGCCGGCCTCGGCGAGCTCCAGGGCCACGGTCTTGGTCAGGCCGAGGATGCCATGCTTGGCCGCCACATAGGCCGACTTGAACGGCGAGGCGACGAGGCCATGGGCCGAGGCGATGTTGACGATGCGGCCGCGGCCGGCCGCCTTCATGATCGGCACGGCGGCGCGGGTGGCGAGGAAGGCCGAGGTCAGGTTGATGGCGATGATCCGGTCCCACTGGTCGATGGGGAAGTCCTCGACCGGCGCCACGTGCTGGATGCCGGCGTTGTTCACCAGGATGTCGAGGCGACCGAGTTCGCGCCGGGTGAAGGCCACCATGTCGGCGATCTCGGCGGGCTTGGTCATGTCGGCGCCGTGGTAGAGCACCTTCACCCCGGCGGACGCCTGCAGATCGGCGCGGGCTTTCTCGATGGCCGCCGCGTCGCCGAAGCCGTTGAGCACGACGTTCACGCCCTCGGCGGCCAGGGCGTGGGCCAGGGCCTGGCCGATGCCGCTCGTCGACCCCGTGACGATCGCCGCCTGGCCCTTCAGGGCATACGCCATCTCGCGCCTCCATGTTGCAGTGCAACAGCGTACTACGGCGGCGGGCGTTGCCGCGCAATCGGCCCGTCCGAGGCCGTTGCAGGCAAGTCTTGCCCGACTCAGCCCGACGCGCGCACCCTGGCCGCGAGGGTTGCGGCTTGGGGAGGGTAAAGCGTCATGCGCGTACCTCTGGCGTGGGCGGCGGCCATGGCCGTCGGGCTGGCCGTTTCGGCCTGCAGCCTGCCCACCGTCGACAAGCAGTCGGACGCCATCGCCCGGCACGTCTACGACGAGGTCAGGACCGGCGCGGACGTGGACGCCGACCCCAACGTCGCCCACGAGCTGAAGAACCCGACCACCGCCATGGAGCTCAACGCCATGCGCGGGCTGATACCCGCGGGGGACCCGAAGAAGGTCGAGAACCGCGCGATCAGCGTCAATGTCACCAGCGTGGGCACCACCACCCACCTGACGCACGCCTATGTCTATGACGACCGCACGGTCTACGCCTACACGACCCTGTTCAAGTCGCCGGGCGGCAAGACGCCGGTGGTGGTCGGCTTCAACCTGACCCTGGAGCCGCCATCGGGCGGGGACTCGAGCTCGGCGGGGGACAACGGCGCGTAGGAACCCGTCATCCCGACCGGAGCCCCCTGCCTCGTCACCCCGGGCGTAGACCCGGGGCCGGACGGGCCGTTGGCTGGCTTGCGGGCGTCTATGAACCGGCCTTTCCGGGGTGACGAAGGAAAGGGGAACCACGAAAAACACGAACCACACGAACGCGCGCGTTGTGTCGGCGGTGGCTGGGAGGGACGCCGGCCCGTTCGTGGTTTTCGTGTCTTTCGTGGTTCCCTTTTTCGACCTCCCAGGCGGCCTCGCCAAATCAGCGCGCGAATGGTGACGTGGAACGCGGGCCCGCGGGCCGGCCCTGGTCTTTGACATCGTGAAACGAATTGCGCGCGGCCGGTGAGCGCCGGGCGCTCGCCCGCACAGCCAGGCTCCCAACCCCCACACCCGAAATTCCCCGCGCAAGCGGGGACCCAGGCTTTTTTGCAATCGGTTGGGGCCGCGCGGGTGTGAACGGAAGGAACAAAAAACGCCTGGGTCCCCGCTTGCGCGGGGAATTTCGGGTGTGGGGGTTGGGAGCCTGGTTGTGCGGGCGAGCGCCCGCCGGTCACCGCCGGCGCCGTGTGTATCTTCACGATGTCAAAGACCGCCGCCCTGGGTGGGCGAACGACAACCGTTACCACATGTAACGGAAGAACGCAACACGTCGTCGCGACCCAGACCGCCGCGGCCGCTAGTGGATCGGGTACTGCGGCTTGCGGCGGCCGGTGTGTTCCACGACGGGTTCGGCAGCGTGGGCCAGATGCTTCGGCTCGGCCGGCGGCGCGCAGCCGCGAACTTCGCCCAGGCCCTTCAGGTAGGCCCGGCGGATGCCGCCCGCGGTAATCGCGGCGTTCACTTCGCTGTCGTGGGCTTCCGCGCCGGTGAGCATGCGCACCCAGCTGCGGAAGGGGATGACGCCTTCGGCGGCGCCGCGCATCAGGTCGAGGGCCGCGTTGCCGGCCACGCCCTTTCCGCGGGCCAGAAGGCTGGGGTTCTGCTGCGTGCTCGGCGCGTCGAGGTCTGGTCCAAGCGCCTCGTCGAGCGGTGTGATCGCACCGGTGATGCCCCGGCAGTTGCCGGGCGCGGGGCGGGCGTAGGGATCGGCCATGGCGCTCAGCAGGACCGGCGGGATCTTGCTGCGGATCAGGTTGACGTCGCGCAACGGGGCCTCCGCCGCGCCCTTCACCACGCCCTGGCGCCCCTCCTGTTGCGGCGTGAGCAGCCGCCCATTGTCCGGCGGCGGCGGGGGGTTGATGGTGTTCGACGGCTCATCGGAGTTGGTCGGTTGCGATGTGGCCGCCGCGGGGGCGAGCAACAGGGCGGCCGCGACAGCTACGAGAAGGGTTGCGCGCATGGCCGTTGTGTAGCTGAAGCGCGGCCGTGCCGCCAGCCGGCGCCGCCTTGCCGCCAGGGGACCGCAACACTATGGTCCGCGCTCTTTTTCGCCCGGGCTCGGCGCCCGCAAGCGAAACGCGAGGGCCGGTAGCTCAGTGGTAGAGCACTCGACTTTTAATCGAGTGGTCGTGGGTTCGACCCCCACCCGGCCTACTCCTGCTTCGCGCCACGCGCTTCGCAGGACAAGTCCCGACTTCAGGGCGAAGCCTCGGCGGTGACCAGTTGCTTGCTCGACCCGGCGCCCCCTGGTAAACGGTGCGGCCTAACGGCGGATGAGCCGAACGCGCCGGCGGGCAGACTGCTCTCCGGCGCTTTGTTCATTGGCCGCAGATGTCAGCCCGCCGGGCCGATATAGGAGTGTAGCTCAGCTGGTAGAGCATCGGTCTCCAAAACCGAGGGCCGGGGGTTCGAGTCCCTCCACTCCTGCCACTATATGAGCAAGGTCACAGACGGTCGGCCGCTCCGCCCGTCGCAGAGGAAAGTTCGAACGAAGGCCGATGGCGAAGGACGAAGGGATCATCCAGACCGATTTGCGCCGGCGAACGCCGCTGCGCGCCGCCGAACCCGCGCCGAAGAAGAGCTTCAACCTCATCCAGTTCGCCCGCGAAGTGCGCGCCGAGGGCCGCAAGGTCACCTGGACCTCCTGGAAGGAGACCTGGATCACCTCGGTGATGGTGGGGATCATGGTGATCCTGGCCGCCGGCTTCTTTTTCGGCGTCGACTGGTTGCTCGGGCTCAGCGTCGACAGCATCCTGAAGCTCGTCAGCCCCGGAGGCGGACAATGAGCGAAGCCGCCGTCCACACCGCCAACCCGCGGCACAAGTGGTACATCGTCCACGCCTACTCGAATTTCGAGAAGAAGGTGGCCGAGAGCATCCGCGAGCAGGCTCACGCCCAGGGCCTCGACGAGGCCTTCTCGGAAATCCTGGTGCCCACCGAGGACGTGGTGGAGATCCGCCGCGGCCGGAAGGTCAACGCCGAGCGCAAATTCTTCCCGGGCTATGTGCTGGTGAAGATGGACCTCAGCGACGAGGCCTATCACCTGGTGAAGAACACCCCCAAGGTGACCGGATTCCTCGGGTCCGGCTCCAAGCCCATGCCGGTTTCCGAGCGCGAGGTGGCGCGGATCATCGGCGCCATCGAGGAGGGCGTCGAGCGGCCCAAGCCCACCGTCACCTTCGACATCGGCGAGACGGTGCGGGTGATCGACGGGCCCTTCGCCAGCTTCAACGGCTCGGTGGAGCAGGTGGACGAGGAGCGCGCCCGGCTACGGGTCACCGTCTCCATCTTCGGCCGCGCCACCCCCGTGGAGCTGGAATACAGCCAAGTCGAAAAGACCAGCTGAGCCGCCCCAACTCGGATTGATTGGGTTGACGCCGCCGGTATGACCGGACCTACTCGCGTAGGTTGTGAATACCGGACCGCCGCAATGAACCACGAAGTTCACGAAGGACACGAAGGCATCGGTGTGCGCGTCGAGCGTTGCGGCGCGATCGTGGTCGACGCCGGACTCAAGGTCCACAGGGCGCTCGGTCCAGGACTGCTAGAGTCCGCCTATGAACACTGCCTCGCCTATGAACTGCAGCAGCGTGGGCTGGCCGTGCGTCGCCAGGTCCCACTACCTATCGTCTACGACGGCGCCAAGCTCGATGCCGGCTATCGCCTAGACATGGTGGTCGAGGATTCCATTGTTCTCGAGATCAAAGCGATCGAGGCGCTCACGCGCCTCCATGAGGCGCAACTCATCACCTACCTCCGATTGTCCCAGTTCAGGCTCGGTTTCCTGATGAACTTCAATGTCGAGTTGTTCAGGCGCGGACTGAGGCGCTTGGTGCTGTAGCTTCGTGTCCTTCGTGTCCTTTGTGGTCGAATTTGGCCGCTTCGAACGAACGCAGACCTCCGCGGTCCGCCCACCTTCCATTGCCCACGACGCTCAACGCTGCTACACGCCCGCCCTTCGCCTGAGCGCGAAGTCAAATCCGTGGGAGGGGCGCCAACCCCGCACCACGGCTCTTCAACCAAGATCGGCCACGATCGGGCCGGTCTATGAGAGGACCATATGGCCAAGAAGATCCTGGGCTACATCAAGCTGCAGGTCCCCGCCGGCGCCGCGACGCCTTCGCCGCCAATCGGGCCGGCGCTGGGCCAGCGCGGCGTCAACATCATGGGGTTCTGCAAGGAATTCAACGCCCGCACCGAGAACGTCCAGCGCGGCACGCCCCTGCCGACGGTGATCACCGTCTATCAGGACAAGAGCTTCACCTTCGTCACCAAGACCCCGCCGGCCACCTTCTTCCTGAAGGAAGCCGCCGGCATCAAGTCCGGCTCCGGCACGACCGGTCGCGACACGGTCGGCCAGGTCACCCGCGCCCAGCTGCGTGAGATCGCCGAGAAGAAGATGAAGGACCTCAACGCCAACGATGTGGAAGCCGCGGCGCGGATCATCGAAGGCTCGGCCCGGGCCATGGGCCTTCGCGTGGTGGAGGTCTGATCCATGAGCAAGCTACCCAAGCGGGCTCAGGCCTTCACCGGAAACCGTGACGCCGTCCACGCCCTGCCGGACGCCGTCAAGCTGGTCAAGGCCAACGCCAAGGCCAAGTTCGACGAGACCGTGGAAATCGCCGTCAACCTGGGCGTCGATCCGCGCCACGCCGACCAGAACGTGCGCGGCGTCGTGTCCCTGCCGTCCGGCACCGGCCGCGACGTGCGTGTCGCGGTCATCGCCAAGGACGCCAAGGCCGAGGAGGCCCGGGCCGCCGGCGCCGAGGTGGTCGGCGCCGAGGACCTGGTGGAGCGCATCCAGGGCGGTTTCATGGAATTCGACCGGGTGATCGCCACCCCCGACATGATGGCCCTGGTGGGGCGCCTCGGTAAGGTGCTGGGTCCGCGCGGCCTGATGCCGAACCCGCGGGTCGGCACAGTCACGCCCAACGTCGCCCAGGCGGTCAAGGACGCCAAGGGCGGCTCCATCGAGTTCCGGGTGGAGAAGGCAGGCATCGTCCACGCCGGCGTCGGCAAGGCGAGCTTCACCGACGAGGCCCTGCTGGCCAACGTCCGCGCCCTGGTGGACGCCCTGCAGCGCGCCAAGCCGTCCGGCGCCAAGGGCACCTACATCCAGCGCATCGGCCTGTCCTCGACCATGGGCCCCGGCTTCAAGGTCGACCCGGCCAGCATCAGCGCGCACTGAGCCTGGAGCGCGCGGGCGAACACGCCTTGTCTAGCTGGATAGCCGACGCTATCTATCCGGCGAGACGAGGACGCCATGCCGTTTCACATCCGAGATCCCGAGACCGACAATCTGGTCCGTGAACTGGCGCGCAAGCGGAGCGTCGGCTTGACGGAAGCGGTGAAGCTCGCCGTGACCGCCGAACTCCGGCGGGACGCCGAGAAGGTCCCGTTGCGGGAGCGGATCAGGCCGCTGCAAGCCGAGGTGGCGGCTTGGCCCCGAACGGGTCGCAAGGCGGACAAGGCGTTCTTTGACCATCTTTCCGGCGACGAGGACTGATGTTCGTCGACGCGTCCGCGCTCTGCGCCATTTTGCTGAATGAAGACGACGCGGCCGCTTTCGCCGACAAGATCGAGGCTGCTCCGCTGCGGGTGACGTCCGCCGTCGCGGTGTTCGAAACGGTTCGAGCCGTGCTGCGGCAAGCCCATGGCGACGCCGGCCGGGCCAGGGCGATCGTCGCCGAGTTCCTGGTCGAGGCCGACATCGGCCACGTCGAGATCGGGACGGCTGAGTGCGAAGCCGCCTTGGACGCCATGGACCGCTTCGGCAAAGGCCGGCATCCCGCGCGCCTGAACATGGGCGATTGTTTCGCCTACGCCTGCGCGCGGACCCACGACCTGCCGCTGCTCTTCAAGGGCGGAGATTTCCGCGAGACCGACATCGCCATCGCATGACCCGCGCCGTGCGCCTCGGGTCGCAGGGTTCATCGTGCGCCTGCGGCTGGCGCAGGTTCAGCGCCCCAGCGCCTTGGCCATGAACAGCGTCGGGTTCTCAGGTCCCCAGAGTTCGAGAAACTCCTCCAGCGCGACGAACCCCATGGCCCGGTAGAAGGCCCGCGTCCGCTCATAGGGCTCATAGGGGTCCGAGGGCCCCAGCGTCTTGACGGTCAGGAAGCGCGCGTCGCTTTCAGCGGCGAAGGCCTCGGCGCGGTCGATCAGCGCGCGGCCGAGACCGCTGCGATGCCGATCGGGGCGCACCGCCAGCAGGTAGATCTCCACCGCGGACTCGAAGTGTGGCTTCAGCAGCATGATCGCGCCGGCCTCTCCGTCTGCCACGGCCAGCCAGGCCGGACCGTGTTCGGCGAGTTGGGCGTAGTTGGCGTTGGACTCAGGCTGGCCGAACCACTCCGGCAGTTGGTCGAGGATGGATTTGCAGATGGCGCCGGCGCCGCTGGTCCAGCGTCGGATGGTGATGGTCATGGGGGCTGCGCTTTCGCGCGATCGGGGACGCGGTTTCGCCTACTGCTTCGGGCTCGGCGGCGCAATACAGTCGCGCGGGCGCTTCGCGCAGAAGGTAGATCTGACCTGACGCCGTATTTTCGTTCCCAGCTCGACCTGCAGGGCGTCCTCGCGATCGATGATCAGCAGTTCCTTGTTCAAAATTGACTTGCCTGATGGGCTGGCGGCAAAAGCGAGCGCGTCCTGAAGTTCCCGCTCTGTCATCGTGTTCGCCCAGAGCAATGCGACTTTCTCGACGAATTCGCCGCTGTTCGCTGCCGTGGCGGCTCGATAGTCCGCGACGAGATCCTGCCTGCACGCGTCGGTCGTGCAGGAGTTCGACGAGCGACTGACTAGATCAGGGTAGCTCTCGTTCAGACGTTCCTGCCGATGAGTCAGTTGAAGATATTCCATCGCCAACGAAAACCGTCGCCGCTCGCCCTGCGCGTCCGAGCTGTCAGAGGTTGGCGCGCACGCCCCCAGGAGGCCGAGTTGCAAAATGACGATAAGCGTTGCGATCCTCTGCCGTGTCACAACCACCCCCGTCTCAGCCGCACAAGCGTAGCGTGAAATCGGCTAAGCCTCGACCTGAAAAAGTCCACTCTGGGGGTCGAAGTGTGCTCAGTCCATCAACTGCCCGAAACACAGCACCCAGCCGTTGCAGTCGCGCACGTGCAGTTCGCGGCCGTTGTAGATCGGCCGGTCTATCGGCTCGACTACGATGTCCGCGCCCTTGGCCCGAAGCTCCTCGGCGAGCGCCATGACATCGTCGCAGTAGATGTAGACGTCGGTGAAACCGCCCGGCGTGGCGTAGGCGGTGTTCGAGACCAGCGGCTTGCGGCTCTCGGGCGCGTTCTTGAGGAGGAGCCTCGCGCCGCCCCTGTCCACTCCCACGAACCCCGGCGGATCGCCGAAGAACCTGTCGAAGGTGAAGCCCAGGACGTCCCGGTAATATTCCGCGCTCTCGATCACGTCGTTGACGAAGAGCACGGCCGCAATCCCGGTGATCTGGACCATCGATGATCCCTCCGCTATCCTATATGATACTTTTTGTATCAATCGATCGCGCCGTCGTCAATGATCTCCAATCTGCAAATCCGCGCCGCCCGTGCGCTGCTCGGCTGGAACCAGCAGCGCCTGGCCGACGAGGCCGGACTGTCGGCGATCACCGTCAAGCGGCTGGAAGCCTCCGAGGACACCTTCCAGGCGCGCTTCGACACCGTGGTGAAGATCAAGGAGGCCGTCGAGCGGGCCGGGGTTGTCTTCAAGGTCGCGGAAGACGGCCTGATCCACGGGGTCTCGCTGCGCGATCCGGCGCGCCGGCCAAAGGATTGAACTCAGCGGCCAAAGCGTGTAAACGCCCCGCCTTCCGTCGTGGGGTCCGCCCCGTGGCGGTCCTGTCCGAGAACTGCGGGGCTCAGGGGTCGCCTGGGCCGTAAACGGGGAACGGCCGTTCCTCACCGCCGGGAGACGGGGAAGCGAGAGCCGACGCAATGTCCTCCCCATGGGGTCGGACGGGCGTGGCCCGAGCATCCTTCGGACAGTTCGAACCGATGACGCGACTTCGCTCCGTGCGAGGCCATGCCTTCGTCTTCGGCTGCCGGATGGTCCGGCCGCCCAACGTCAGTAACGGAGACCGCAATGCATCGCGCGCAAAAGGCGGAATCGATCGAGGCGCTCAAAGGCGTGTTCGATGGCGCCGGCGCCGTCGTCGTGACCCACTATCTGGGTCTCACGGTTGCGGAAATGACCGACCTGCGTGGTCGCCTCCGCAAGGAAGGCGCCGCGCTGAAGGTGGTGAAGAACCGTCTGGCGCAGCAGGCCTTGAACGGAGCCGGCGAGGGCGCGAACGCGCTCTTCAAGGGGCCCGTCGCCATCGCCTATGCGTCCGATCCGGTGAGCGCCGCCAAGGTCACGACCCAGTACGCCAAGGACAACGAGAAGTTCACCGTTGTCGGCGGCTTCATGGGCGAGACCGTGCTGGACGCCAAGGGCGTCGACGCGCTGGCCAAGCTGCCGTCGCTCGACCAGATCCGCGGTCGTCTCATCGGCCTGATCCAGGCCCCGGCCACCAAGATCGCCGGCATCCTGCAAGCCCCGGCCGGCCAGCTGGCGCGGGTGATCGGCGCCTACGCCGCCAAGGACGCGGCCTGACGGTCATCTCCCCAACGCTTCTCCCATCCCATAAGGAACTGAAATCATGGCCAATCTCGAAAAGATCGTCGAAGACCTCTCCTCTCTGACCGTGCTGGAAGCGGCCGAACTGTCCAAGCTGCTGGAAGAAAAGTGGGGCGTCTCCGCCGCCGCGCCGGTGGCGATGGCCGCAGCGGCCCCCGGTGGCGGCGCGGCCGCTGTTGCGGAAGTCGCCGAAGAGCAGACGGAGTTCACCGTGGTGATCACCGCCGCCGGCGACAAGAAGATCAACGTGATCAAGGAAGTCCGCTCCGTGCGCCCCGACCTCGGCCTGAAGGAAGCCAAGGATCTCGTGGAAGCCGCGCCGCAGAACGTGAAGGAAAACGTCTCCAAGCAGGAGGCCGAAGAGGTCAAGAAGAAGCTCGAAGAAGCCGGCGCGAGCGTCACCATCAAGTGACATTTCGGCAGGCGCACGCCTGCCGAAATGTCATCCCGGACGTCGCGCAGCGGCGATCCGGGATCCCGCTCAGAACTACCCCGGCGGGCCTGCAGGCGACTGCGGGCCCGTTCGCCGTTCAACTCTCCGGCGCGTACGGACCCAGCGACTCGAGCAGCGGGCCGAGTCGGTCGGCGTATCTGCGCCAGCGCTGCACCGAGGTCGTGAAAATCGGCTGGCGCACCTGCGCGGCGCTGGCCGTGCGCACCGACCGGCCGGCCTTGTGGAAGTCCAGGCAGGCGGGGTCCCAGGCCAATCCGCAGGCCTGCGTCACCAGCCGGCGTATCTGCACCTGCGGATCGGCCACCAGGGCCTCGTAGCTGACCTCCGCCACGCGCCCGGGCAGCACCGTCGCCCAGTGCTGCATGATCCGCCGATAGCGCACAAATTCCGCGCCGATCTCGGCCAGGTCGTAGAGCGTCTCATTGCCGCTGGCGAACAGCTGGCGATAGCAGGCCAGGCAGGTGTCCACCGGGTCGCGGACCGTATGCAGGATCACGGCGCGCGGGAACATCAGCGCGATCATGCCCACGTGCAGGTAGTTCTCCAGCGTCTTGTCGACCAGCCGCGCGCCGGGCTTCCAGCCGCGCGCGCGCATCGCGCCCAGATAGAGCTCGGCCAGGCGGCGAAAGGGCGCGGGCCCTTCCGGCGCGACGTCCGCATAGGGGAACCGGCCGTTGAGCAGATCGGTCAGGACGCCGGTCTCGCCCAGGGCCTGGACGTCCCGATGGCTGGCCAGGATCTGCTCCACCAGGGTCGAGCCCGAGCGCGGCATGCCGACGATGAAGACCGGGTCGGCGGTCGGATGGCCGCGGCCCTGGTGCTGGGCGACAAACTGCGGTGTGAAGATGCCGATCAGGCTCTGGATCGCGGCGGCGTTGGCGCGGGCGACGGCGACCGGGTCGCTGGCTGGCGACGCCGACAGCGCCTCACGTTGCAGGCGATTGCCCTCGGCGTAGGCGTCGAACGCCGCGCCCTCGGCGTGGCGGCGCTCCAGCACATCGCCCAGGGCGAACAGCAGGCCGGTGCGCGTGGCCTGGTCAACCGCCGGATCCCACGCGGCGCGCTGCAGTTCGGCGAGTTCGCCGGCCTCCACGCCGTCGGGGCTCAGGATCGCCAGGCGGGTCAGGGCGCGGTGGCGCGTCGTCGGGTCCTCGGCGAGGGCGCGATAGCAGGCGACGGCTTCGTCGGTCCGGCCGAGGATGGCCAGGGCCGTCGCCAGATTGAAGCGAAGCTCGACGGCGTCGGGCCGCACAGCCACGGCCTGGGCGAAGGCCTCGGCGGCCTCGCGCCAGTGCCCCAGCGCCTGGCACACCGAGCCGAGATTGTGCTGGGCTGGGAACAGGGTCGGGTCGCGGCGGGTGACCAGCTTCAGCCGCCGGCGCGCGCTCTCCAGGCGGCCGCGGCGGATGTCGATGACCGCGAGGGAGTAGGGCGCGCGGATGTCGTCGGGGGCTTGCCGCTCGATGCGTCCGTAGGCCCCCGCCGCCTCGGCCAGCCGGCCGGCGGCGTAGTGGGCGGCGGCGATGTCCAGCTGGCCGTTCAACGCCGCGGGGGCCAGGGCGCCGCCGACTCCGCGCGGCCTGCGGACGGTCTTGAGGGTGCGTGGTGGACGCTTCATGGAAGCCTTGAACGACGAAGGGCGACCGGATGGTAGCCGGTCGCCCTCGCCAGTCCAAAGCCTCGCCGCGCGCCGGGGCCTCCGACGCGCGGCCGCGGGACTATTTGAACCGGGCTTGGAACTCGACCCCGACGGTCCTGGGCGCGGTCAGGCTGACGAGCTTGTCGATGACCTGGTGCGGCCCCGCGGGGGTCACCCCGATGCCGTTGGTGGCGTCATAGCCCAGGGTGTTGAACACGTTGTCGCAGAACACGATGATGTTGAAGCGGTCCCGTGAGTCCTTCCAGGTGCCCGTCAGGTTCACCTGGGAGTAGGCCGGCGAGCGGTTGTAGGACCGATTGAACGGCGAATTGTACTGCGCATCCTTCCACACATAGGTCGCCGAAATGCTCAACGAACCCGGATCGAACTTCATCGTGTAGGTGCCGTCGAGGGTGATCTTGTTGTGCGGCGCCAGAGGCACGTTCTGGCCGGTCAGGTTCTGGAGCTGCGGGGCGCCTCCGGTGGCTATCGGGCAACCTCGGATGTTGGCCTGTGGGTCCAAAGCCTGAGGGTCGTCGGTGTCCTCGATGCAGATGCCCTTCATGTTGGTGATCTTCGCCGACAGGTAGGCGTAGTTTAGACCGAGCGTCAGGCCGTCGATCGGTTGCAGGATGGTTTCGAGTTCGAGACCGGCCAGCTGCACCTGCGGCAGGTTGAAGATCTGCGATCCCAGGAGTCCGCCTGCCTGAGGCACGGTCAGGGGCTGCTGGTCGTTGAAGTAGTTGTCGAAGAACAGCGCTCCGTTGGCCTGGAAGACGCTCCCGACGGTCTTCTTCATGCCCAGCTCGAAGGCGTCCACGGTCTCCGGCGCCGTCTCGGGGAAGGCCGCCATGGTGCCCGAGTTGAATCCCCCGGTCTTGTAGCCGCGGCTGTACTTGAAATAGCCGAGCGTCGTGGCATCGGGCGTGAAGGCCACGCCAGCGGTGCCGGTGACCGCGTTCCAGCTTGCGCTGAGCGTCCGCACAGCCCGTCCATCCGCGCCGATCGAACACGGTCCGGCGCCGGAATAGGGTCCGTTGCAGGCGGTCGCGTCCCACGCCGGCGTGTTGGCGCCGAATGTATTCACGCCCAGGCCGAAAGCCTCGAGGTTGAACAGGATCACCCGGAAGTGCTCGTTGCCGACCTTCTGGTCGTGCGTGTAGCGCATGCCGGCCGTGAGCTTCCAGGCGGTGTCCACCTGCCAGTCCACCTGGCCGAAGCCGGCGTACGAGTCCTCGGTGAGGATCGTATCCTCGTTGTACACCGAGCGGGTCGGGTTGGGCGCCCCCAGAGCGCCGAACGGGGAAAGCAAGAGCGGTTGTTGGACCTGGGCCTGGCTGGGATCGTTCACGTTGATCGGCTGATCGTAGTGCTCGTGATACCAGTAAAGGCCCATAATCCACTGGGCCGGCCCGCTCCCTGTGGAGGAGAGGTTCAGTTCGTGGCTGAAGAAGCTCTCGTTCTCGATAAACGTGAAGTTTGTCTTGGCCGGATTCACTACCAAATTTTGTGTACAACCAGCGTTGGCAAAGAACAGACCACAGAGAAACTGTGTATGGGCCGGTCCTTGCAGCGCGTACTGCTCGACAGAGCTGGAAATTCCTTCACTGTTCGTCCAGGGCGCGATTAGATTGTAGTAGAAATACTGATATCCGAACAGGTATTTCAGGTCCACTCCCGGAAAATGGTACGTCTCGGTCGTCGCGAAATACTCATCCTTGCCCTGGTTGGAATTCGATTTGAAGTCCGCATTGAAGGTGCGGATCGACGTGGCTGTTGGGTTGGTGACCGCCGTTCCGGGCAAAGCGACAACGCTGCCGGGCACGATCGTGTCGGGGTTGCCGGCGCAGCCGATCCCCCCGCCGCCGCCGGGCAGGGCGCAGAGGCCGTAGTTCTGGTTCGGGAACAGCAGGTTGGAATTTTCCTGCGTATCGAGCGGCCCCAGTTCGGTCTGGGTGTGGAAGGTGACGCTGTAGTCGCTCACCGCCGCCTTGGCCCACCAGTCGAAATTGCTGCCGAAATTGCCTTCCAGCTGGGCCTCGTAGTGCCAGCTGACACCGTTGCCGCCCTGGGCGACGCTGCCGCCTTCGGGCTGGCCGGTCAGGTTATGGTAGTAGCCGCCGGTCTGCTTGGTGTAGTTGCCGCCGATCCGGAACCGGAGATTGTCGGTGATCGGGCCGGACACCACGCCTTCGACGAAATACTTGCTGTAGTCCGCCGCCCCGGCGCGCACCTCGGCGTAGTAGCTCTTGGTCGGCCGGTTGGAGATGTAGTTGATTGCGCCGCCGTCGGCGTTGCGGCCGTAGAGGGTGCTCTGCGGTCCGCGCAGCACCTCGATCCGGTTGGTGAACAGCGAGCTGAGCTGCAGGATCGTCGAGGCGTTCGCGCCGTTGTAGACGCCGTCCGAATAGACCGCCACGCCGGATTCGACGGCTAGGTTGTCGGACTGCCGCCCGATTCCGCGGATGTAGGGGCGGTTGCTGAACGTCGTGTAGGACAGGCCCGGCGTGAAGTCGGTGAGGTCCTGGACCGACTTGATGCCCAGCAGGTCGCGCTGTTCGGCGGTGTAGGCCGAAACGGCGACAGGCACCGTTTCCAGCCTCTGCTCGCGCTTCTCGGCGCTGACCACCAGTTCGCCGACCGTGGTGGGCGAGGTGGCCTCGGCCGCGGCGGCGGCTGTCGCGGTCGCGGCCAGTCCGGGCGATGCCCACAGGGTGGTTAGAATGGCGACGGTCGCAGCAGACGCGCCGCAGAATAGCTCACGCTTCATGGATGGTGCCTCCCTAGGGGACCGCTCCCGCTCTGCCGGCGGGCGTCAGGTCCAATGGAGGGAGTGTTATCGTCACTTACAAATATGGCAATGAATTTGAACGCCTCGCCGCCTTATTGGGCAGGGGCGAAACTGAGAAAGCACACCTCGCGCCGGGGGCGGCGCGTGACTCAGGATTGCGCCTCGAGCGCCGCCGCCGTGCAGGACGTGTTCCGGCGATGGGGCCGCGCCATGCGAGCGGCCGGTATTGCAAGCGCGTCGGGGGCCGCCCGGGGGGGGACCCGGCGCGCCCGCCCAGGCAAGAGTAAGAGGTAATTGAAAAGAAAAACAAAGGTTTTAGGGCTGTGTGGGGCCACAGGCGAAAGAAGTTTTTTACAACCCGGGACCCCGGG
>JBIOEG010000019.1:0-67609 GCA_044445825.1 Caulobacterales bacterium | reverse complement strand
CGCCCCTCCCGCCCCGGTGGACGCCCCGGCGCGCCCGGGTATGGTGCGGGACCATCAGTGGGGACAGCAGGTCCATGGCCTTCAATTGCGCCGACAGCTTCAGCGCCGACTATCCCGAGGCGCGCGCCAAGTTCCGCGAGGCCGCGGCGCAGGCGGGCGGCGCCCTGGAGCACCTCTCCAACCCCAACCGCGGCCCGGACGGCGGCGATCTGACCACCGACATCGCCTGGTTCGGTCCGCGCGACGCCGAGGCGGTGCTGGTGCAGATCTCGGGCACCCACGGGGTCGAGGGGTTCTGCGGCTCCGGCGCCCAGGTGCACTGGCTGCGCCGAGGCGAAGCCTCGCGCCTCGCGCCGGGCGTGGCGGTGATGCTGATCCACGCCATCAACCCCTATGGCTTCGCCTGGCTGCGCCGGGTCAGCGAGGACAATGTCGACCTGAACCGCAACTGGGTGGACTTCAACGCCGCCCTGCCGACCAATCCGGGCTACGACGAGTTGAGCGAAATCCTGTGCCCCGCCGACTGGAGCGCGGAGACCCAGGCGCGCACCGGGGCGGCGCTGGGCCGGTACGCGGTCGAGCGCGGCGAGCTGGCGCTGCGCGACGCCATCAGCCTCGGGCAGTACAACCACCCCGAGGGCATCTTCTACGGCGGGACCCAGCCCACCTGGCCGCGGCTCACCCAGACGGCGATCTATGAGGACTATCTTCGCCAGGCCGGCCGCATCGGCGTCATCGACTACCACACGGGCCTCGGTCCCTGGGGCTATGGCGAGCAGATCGTCATCGAGCGGCCCGGTACGCCTGGCTTCGCGCGGGCCGCCGCGTGGTACGGCTCGGCCATCGCCTCGCCGGTGGCCGGCACCTCGGCCTCCGGCGACATCAAGGGCGACGGCCTGGCCGCCGCCACCACCCTCCTGCCGCACGCCGCGGTGACCGGCATGGCGCTCGAGGTCGGCACCCTGCCCAGCGCCGCGGTCACCGCCGCCCTGCGCGCCGACGCCTGGCTGCACGCCCACGGCGACCCCACCGGCCCGGCCGCCGGCCCGATCAAGGCCCAGATGCGCGACGCCTTCTACGGCGACGCGGACGACTGGAAGGGCATGGTGGCCGCCCAGTCCCTACTGGTCTGCCGCGAAGCCCTGGCGGGGCTGTCGCGGGGGTAGGGCCAGGCCGTGACGCCGGCCCGCTCCCCGGGGTCTACGACCGGGGTGACGAAGTGAGGAACCACGAAAGACACGAAAAGCACGAACCGGCCGGTTGGAGTGCTGGAGTGACCCCCTAGACTGCGCCGGGGAAGTTGGGCGCACTGCCCGCGGAAGCCATCAACAAGCTCCGCAAGAAGCGCTCGGCGCCGACGCGTTCGTGCTTTTCGTGCTTTTCGTGGTTCCCTTCTTACTTCAGGCCCCGCCCCTCGACCCCCCGCGCTTGCGGGCCCTCAGGATGAACGCCAGGACGGTGAGCACCGCGCCGAACACCAGGGCGTAGACGCCGAGCCAGAACGGCAGCTCCAGGGTGTCGGCGCCGAGCCACCAGGCGAGCGCCAGGGCGCCCAGCAGCATCGCCGCGATGAGCAGGGCGCCGCAGAGCAGCGACACCGCGCCGCCCAGCGCCAGCCACCGGCGGCCGTGATCGAAGCTGAGGCTGAACGCGGCGGTGAGCATCAGGCCGCCGGACACGATCGCCCAGGATCCGACCAGCAGGACGAACATCTGCGCGCTCAGGCCCTGCCAAACCACCGCGGCGGCGCCCGCCAGTATGCCCACCAGCCCTTCAGCGACGAGCAGCCGCCAGCGGCGGTGGGTCTGCGAGGCGCGCAGGGCGGAGATGATCGCGAACACTCCGTCCACCGACACATAGGCGGCGAACGCATAGGCGAGGAGCGACAACGCCGTGTCCGGGCGGAGAACGGCGACCAGTCCGAAGCCGACGCCCAGCACGCCCCTGACCGCGATGGCCCACCAGTTCCGGGCAAGCTGCGCGCTCGCTGAATCGGGCTCGACCGCCGCTGGACCCGGAGCTTGCGATTCAGCCATGGCGGCCTCCTGCCGGGCGTGAGCGGCCAGCGTGGGGCAGCCTAGCATGTGGGGGCCGTGCACGCATCTCGCCGTTGGGGAGCGGCAAGTGTCCCTGACGAAGCCCCCTACCTCGTCACCCCGGGCGTAGACCCGGGGCCGGACGGGCCGCGGGCTGGCTGGAGGGCGTCTATGAACCGGCGGGTCCGGCCCCGGATAAGGCCTGCGGCCTTTCCGGGGTGACGAAGGTTTCGGTTCGCTAGCCGGCGTGCCCCGCACCCCCGATCAGGGCAGCGCTTCCTCCAGGTACCGCCGGCGCACGTGACGCTTGAACGGCTCGGCGGTAAGCGGACCGCCGGTGGCGTCGGCCACCAGGGTGGCGAAGTCGGTGAGGCTGGCGCGTTGGTGCACGCGCGGCCGCACCCAGGCGAAGTAGGGCGCGAAATCGCCGCGCTCCAGCCCCGGCAGGATGTCCGGAACGTCGGCCGTGGCCCGCTCGAACAGCTGGGCGGCGAGCATCGAGCCCATGGCGTAGTTGGGGAAGTAGCCGAACAGGCCTGCCGCCCAGTGAATGTCCTGCAGGCAGCCCTGGCCGTGGTCGGGCGGCGTGCGGCCGAGCAGCTTGGCGAACGTCTCGTTCCACGCGTCCGGGACGTCGTCCACCGCCAGGTCCCCCGCCATCATCGCCTGCTCCAGGCGGTAGCGCAGGATCACGTGCAGCGGATAGGAGATCTCGTCCGCCTCGACCCGGATGTAGCCGTCGCCCATCCGCCGCCAGCTGTTGACCACATTGGCGTAGGACCAAGCGGCCGGATCGCCGCCCAGGGTCTCCGCCGCCAGGGGGGCCAGGAAGGTCAGGAACTCGCGGCTGCGGCCGGCGATCATCTCCAGCGACAGCGACTGGCTCTCATGCACGGTCATGCCGCGCGCCAGGCCCGCGGGGCGGAAGGCGAAGTCGCGCGGCAGGTTGAACTCGTACATGGCGTGCCCGGCTTCGTGCAGCGTCGCCAGGATCGAGAAGCGCGGATTGGACACGTCGTAGCGGGTGGTGAAGCGCACGTCGCCCGGGCTGTGCGGCGCTGAGAACGGGTGCGGCGCGGCGTCGATGCGGAAGTGGTCGGGATGGTGGCCGACCGCGGCGGCCAGGCGGTGGGCGAGCTCGGCCTGGCGGTCCACGGGGACCTCGCCGAACGGCAGGGGCTCCGGCCAGGCCGCCTGGCGCTCGCGCACCTCGGCGATCAGCGGCGGCAGGAAGCCCGCGAGGTCCGCGAAGATCGGATCGATCATCGCCTCGCCGACGCCGGGGTCGTACTCGTCGATCATCGCGCCGTAGGGGGTGGCGCCCAGGGCCTCGGCCTTCGCCGCGCCGATCTCCCGGATCACCGACAGCAGTTCCTTGAACGGACCGGCGAAGCTTGCGAAGTCGCTCTCCGCCCGGGCGCGCACCCACGACGACTGCAGGTTCTGGGAAATGCGCGCCTTGGCCGAGTGCAGCTCGGCGGGCACGGCCGAGGCGTGGGCCCACAGCCGGCGCATCTCTGTCAGGTCGGCGCGCTCGTCCGGCTCCAGGGCGCCGGCGATGGCCTCCGCCTCCTGCAGTTCGTCGCCGGCGGCGCGGCTGCCGATCAGGTCGGTGGACACCTCGGTGAGCGCCGCCATCTGCTCGGCCCGGGCCCACGCGCCGCCGCGCGGCATGTGGGTCTGGGCGTCCCAGTTGAGCATGGTCTGGGCGGCGTCGAGCTTGCCGGCGAGGGAGAAGCGGTGGACGACCCGGGCGTAGGGGTCGGGCTGGGAAGCGGGTGCGGTCATGGCCGGCAAAATCCACGCCTCAGCGCCGCCGTCAACCACATGGCATGTCAGGCCGCCGCGTCTCCGCCCTTGCGGATGCCGTGGGCGATGAAGTTGACCGCGTCGTAGCGGGTCATCTCCTGTTGCTGCAGGAAGGCGCAGGCGTGGCTCTCCCGTTCGGAGAAGATGGCCACGAGCACATTGGCGCCGGTGACCGTTGCTCGACCCGCCGACTGCACGTGGATTACCGCGCGTTGGATCACCCGGTGGAAGCCGGCGGTGGGCGCAGGCTCTTCGCCGGTTTCGACCACCAGGCTGCCCAGCTGGTTGTCCACGTAGCGTGTGGCGGTCTGCCTGAGCGCCGTCGGATCGGCCGCGCAGGCCTTCATCACCGCCGCGGCGTCGGGATCGTCGACGAGCGAAAGCAGCAAGTGCTCCAGCGTCGTGTACTGGTGCTTGCGCGCCCTCGCATATTCGACGGCCCGGTGCAGCGACGCCTCGAGCACGGCGGTGAACCGGGCGGTGGGGCGCGGCGAATCGTCTTCCGGGTAGTCCGCCGGCGGCGGCGCGGGCGGCTTGGGCGGCTCGGCGCGGATCAGCGCCGAGAGGGCGTTCCAATCCCGTGCGCCGAGGGCGGTCGCGATGAACGCGAGGCTTTCGCCGACGGTGATCTTGAACCCCTTGGCGGCCAGCGCCGCCCGCAGGGTGCGCGCCATGGCCTTGGCGTCGCGGAAGTCGCGCATGTCTTCGTCCTTTGCATGAACGAACCAGGATCGTCAGGGGCTTGCATTGCTGACCCGTTCGTTCGGGCAAAGGGGGCTTCGACAGCCGCGATACGTTCACCGTACCCCGTGGGGCGCAAGCAGCAGGTCGTATCTACCGGCGCGAAGGGTGAACCCGGACCTGGCGAGTGTCAATCGGGCGGCGCGGCGGCCCTGCGCCCTGCTCACCTCGTCACCCCGGCCGGAGCGTCCGTGAGGACGCGTAGAGCCGGGGCCGGACGGGCCGCCTCCACGCTGAATGCCGTCTATGAACCGGCGGGTCCGGCCCCGGATCGACCCTTCGGGCCGTCCGGGGTGACGCGGTGGTGAGCCAGCGAACTGCGGCGCCTCGATCGCCAACCCCCGGGGCGGCGCCCACCGCGCGCCGGGGCGCCGAGCTCACACGCCCACTCCTCCATCGTCACCCCGGCCGGAGCGTCCGCGAGGACGCGCAGAGCCGGGGCCGGACGGGCCGCGGCCAAGCTGGATGTCGTCTATGAACCGGCCTGTCCGGCCCCGGATCGTCCCTTCGGGCCGTCCGGGGTGACCAGGTGGTGAGCCAGCGAACCCCCACCGCCCCGGTTACTTGTGTCGCACGGGTCGGCTATGTGTTCGCCGAACCATCAGCTCGGGGAGCGCGCGGATGAGACGGGTCGTGACGATCATGCTCGGCGCGGTGCTGGCCTTGGGCTGGTTCGGCGCCGCCGGCCCGGCGTTGGCGGCCAAGCCGGACAGCGGGCTCGCCAAGCTCAACCACATCATCGTCATCTTTCTCGAGAACCGCTCCTTCGACCACTATTTCGGGGCGCTGCCCTATGCGCCTGGCTCGCCCTATCACCAGGGGCGGCCCTGCGCCGACGACGACCATGCCTGCGTCGACGGCCTGCACTGCAAGGCCGATGCGTCCGGCGCGCCGGTCTGCGACGACTGGAACGCCCACGCCGACGGCCGCAAGGTGTTCATGCTGCACGCTGACACCCGCTGCATCGCGCCCGACCTGGACCACGAGTGGCAGGGCAGCCACCGCGACGTGAACTTCGCCCATCCGGAGAAGGCGCTCACCGAGCCGCTGATGGACGGCTTCGTGGAGCAGAACGACATCATGGCGCCGGACACCCACCGCACGGGTCCGGCCGAAGGCGGCCGGGCCATGACCTTCTACGATCAGGCCGATATCCCGTTCTACTATGACCTGGCCGAGAAGTTCGCGATCAGCGACCGCTACTTCTCCTCGGTGCTGGGCGCCAGCGACCCCAACCACGCCTTCCACCTCGCCGGCAGCTTCTTCGGCCACATCACCGACGAGGAGGTGGGGCCGCCGCGTCCCGACGGCTACAAGCCGGTGCAGGGAACCATCTACGACCTGCTCACCGCCGCCAAGGTGGACTGGGCGGAAAGCTACCAGGACATCCCGGAGGGCGCGGCCTATCTGCGCTTCGTGTCCACCACCAACGACAGCCTGAACGATGCGCACTTCATCCATCACCAGGACCTGCTGGACCGCCTGAAGGGCAAGGAGGGAGCCAAGCCGCTGCCGTCTGTGGTCTGGGTCAACGCCCGGATCGGCTACTTCGACGATGGGGCGACCACAAACAACGAGCACCCGTCCTCCGACATCCAGCGCGGACAGGCCTGGGTCTCGCAGCTGGTGGCGGCGCTGAGAGGCGGCCCGTACTGGAAGGACTCGGCGGTGCTGATCACCTATGACGAGGGCGGCGGGTTCTACGACCATGTCGCGCCGCCGGCGGCGCCGCAGGGCGGGGGGCGCACCCCGGACGGTATCGAGCCCGGCGCCTGCGCCGACGCCTCCAACCTGCCTGACAGCGGCAAGCCCGGCCACGGCGCCGACTGCTTCTTCGAGCGCAAGAACGGCACGACCCACGACGAGATCCTGGGTCTTTGCCCGCAGTACGACCTCGCCAAGCCCTATCCGGCCGACTGCCCGGACTTCGACCAGCTGGGATTCCGGGTGCCGCTGATGGTGATCTCGCCCTTCGCCAAGCAGGCCTATGTCTCGCACCAGCTGGCCGACCACACCTCGATGCTGGCCCTGATCGAGAAGCGGTTCCTCACGGGTCCCGACGGCAAGACCCCGCACCTGACGGCGCGCGACCAGTACGCCTGGACCCTCGAAGACATGTTCGACTTCAAGGCCGCGCTGAACCTGGAGACGGTGCTCGCGCCCCAGGCCCCGCCGCCGGCGGTGGACTGCACGCCCAGGAGCGCGGGCGGATCGCCGGAGTGACTTTGCGGCGGGCGGATCGTGGCGCACAGTCGGCCGCGCGACCGCCAGCCCGGTCGGTGGCCGCCCTCGGGACCGCGCATGGACTACGACTATGTGATCGTCGGCGCCGGGTCGGCGGGGGCGGTGCTGGCGGCGCGGCTGTCGGCGCGTCCGGCGGTCCAGGTCGCGCTGATCGAGGCGGGGCCGGACTATGCTTCGGCCCAGGCGCCCGCGGCGATGCTCAGCCCCAACCCCAACGAGATCATCGTCGGCGAGGCCTATGCCGCCTACCGCTGGGATACGCTGCAGGCGCGGCGCACGCGCGCGCAGAAGCCGCGCACCTATTGGCGCGGACGCGGCATGGGCGGTTCGTCGGCGATCAACGGCCAGATCGCCATCCGCGGCGTGCCCGAGGACTATGACGAATGGGCGGCGGCGGGCTGCCGGGGCTGGTCCTTCGCCGAGGTGCTGCCGGCGTTCCGGCGGCTGGAGAGCGATCTGCGCTTCGGCGAGCGCGACTACCACGGCGATGCTGGGCCGATTCCGGTCTATCGCGCGCCGGTGGCCAGGTGGGGGGCGGTGGACCAGGCCCTCGCCGAGTCGGCGCTGGACGCCGGCTATCCCTGGGAGCCCGACCACAACGCGCCGGGAACCACGGGCGTGTCGCCCTATGCGATCAACAGCCGCGACGGGGCGCGGGTCAGCACCAACGACGCCTATGTGGAGCCCAGCCGCGGCCGCAACAACCTGGCGATCTTCGGCGACGCCCACGTGGACAAGGTGCTGTTCGACGCAGATCGGGCGGTTGGCGTGCGGGTGCGCATGGGCGGCGCCTGGCGCGAGGTACGGGGCGCCACGATCATCCTGAGCGCCGGGGCGGTGCACTCCCCGGCGATCCTGATGCGCTCCGGCGTCGGGCCTGCCGGCCACCTGACCGCCCTCGGCATCGAGGTGCGGGCCGCGCTGCCGGTTGGCGAGGCGTTCCAGGACCATCCGGCGATCTTCCTGCCGGTGCGGCTCGAGCCCTTCGCCCAGCCGCCGAACGACTTCCGGCACACCAACGCCTGCATCCGCTATTCCTCGGGCCTGGCCGGGGCGGGACCCAACGACATGATGATGGTGGCCATGAACCGCTTCGGCGACAGCCTGGGCCACCATGTGGAGGCGCCCGCGGATGCGCCGGTGTTCGGCCTGCTCGGGGTGTGGGTGAACCAGTGCTTCTCGCGCGGCCTCGTGCGCCTGGCCTCCGCCGACCCCATGGAGCACCCGGTGATCGAGGAGAACATGCTCGACCATCCCTCCGACCTGGAGCGGATGCGCGACGGCGTGCGGCGCATGCTGGCGCTCGGCCGCCACGCCAGCCTGAACGCCATCGGCAAGGTGGAGTCGGAGTTTCCCGAGGACGGCTCGGACGCGGACCTCGACGCCTTCATCCTGCGCCACGCCGGCGACGCCCAGCACGCCACCAGTTCGTGCCGCATGGGCGACGCGTCCGATCCGGCGAGCGTGGTCGACAGCGACTGCCGGGTGCTCGGCCTGGAAGGCCTGCGGGTGATCGACGCATCGGTGATGCCCAGCGTCGTGCGCGCCAACACCCACCTGACCACGGTGATGATCGCCGAGCACATGGCCGAGCGGCTGGCAGGCTCTACCGCCCGCCCGCCTCGGTGATCGCCTTGATCATCGCCTGGACCTGGGCCTTGCCGCCCGCCCCCCAGACCAGTTTCAGGTGGGCCAGGGTGCGCGCGGCGGCGCCCTCGAACTTCCACTCGCAGTCGTCGAAGCGGCAGCCGCTGAAGCTGGGCGGCTCGCCGCCAGCGTAGACCATGCGGCAACCGCGAAACTCGCAATCGGCGAAGGCCTCGCCGTCGAGCGGCACGGTCTCGTGGTTGAAGATGGTGGCGGTCTGCATGACCCTAATCCTCGTCCGTGGGGCCGCGCTCCCCCGCACCGCCTGACGCGCCACGCTCGCGCTCGCGCGCTTCGGCCTTGGCGGCGGCCTTGGCGGCGGCCTTCTGCGCCTTCAGGCGCTCACGTTCCTGACGTTCGAAATTGTAGTTCGGCGGGCGCGCCATGTGGGGGACCTCTCATGCGACCGTGGTCGGGCGGCTCCCATAGCACGTTGCGGCTGCAAAATGCTGCGTCCGTGAGCGTCGTGCGGCGGCAAAGCATGCCTTAACTCGGCAGGGTTAAGCTGGCGCCGTGAGATCGCCGGGGAGGGCGAAGCGTTGTCAGACACCCAAGTGAAGGGCGCGGCCTATGACCTGATCGTCATCGGCAGCGGCCCGGCCGGACGCCGCGCGGCTGTGCAGGGCGCCAAGCTCGGCAAGCGCGTGCTGGTGGTGGAGCGCGGCCGGCGCGTCGGTGGGGTTTCGGTGCACACCGGCACCATTCCCTCCAAGACGCTGCGCGAGACGGTGCTGAACCTCTCGGGCTGGCGCGAGCGCGGGTTCTACGGCCGCGCCTATCGGGTGAAGCAGGACATCGGCGCCGCCGACCTGTTGAAGCGCCTTCACATCACCCTCGACCACGAGGTGGAGATTCTCGAGCACCAGTTCGCCCGCAACGGCGTGGAGACGGTGCGCGGCGCCGCCCGCTTCCTCGACCCGCACCGGGTCGAGATCCAGCGCGACGACGGCGATATTCAGACCTGCTCGGCCCTGCGCCTGGTGATCGCCGTCGGCACGCGGCCTTACCGGCCCGGCCACATCGCCTTCGACGGGGTCTCGATCTTCGACAGCGACGAGATCCTCGACCTGCCGCGCATTCCCCGCCAACTGGCGGTGATCGGCGCCAGCGTCATCGGCGTCGAATACGCCTCCATCTTCAGCGCCCTGGACATCAAGGTCACGGTGCTGGAGCCCACCGACGGGCTGCTGCCCTTCGTCGATCGGGAGCTGACCGACGAGTTCGTGCACGACCTGCGCGATCGTGGCGTCTCCCTGCGCTTCGGCTGCACGGTCAAGGCGGCCTATGCCGAGAGTCCCGGCCACTGCGTGATCGAGACCGAGGACGGGCGCGCACTGGCCGCCGACATGGTGCTGTTCGCCGCGGGCCGGGTCGGCGCCACCGACACCCTGGGCCTGGGGGCCTGCGGCCTGGCGGCCGACGCCCGCGGGCGCATCGCCGTGGATCCCAAAACCTTCCAGACCGCCACGCCGCACATCTACGCCGCCGGCGACGTCATCGGTTTCCCCAGCCTGGCCTCCACCTCCATGGAACAGGGCCGCATCGCCGCCTGCCACGCCTTCGAGGAGCCGGCCCACGCGCCGCCGGAGTTCTTCCCCTATGGCATCTACTCCGTGCCGGAGATCTCCACGGTGGGCATGACCGAGGAGCAGGTGCGCGAGCGAAGCATCCCCTACGAGTGCGGCGTCGCCCGCTTCCGCGAGACCTCGCGCGGCCACATCATGGGCCTGTCCACCGGCTTCATGAAGATGATCTTCTCGCTGGAGACCCGCCGCCTGCTGGGCGTGCATATCGTCGGCGAAGGGGCCACCGAACTCATCCACATCGGCCAGGCGGTGCTGAACCTGGAGGGCACGCTGGACTACTTCGTCGAGAACACCTTCAACTACCCGACCCTCGCCGAGGCCTACAAGATCGCCGCCCTGGACGCCTGGAACCGCATGCCCAGGCGCCAGCCCAGCGCCATCCTCGCGGAGACCGCCATCGCCCGGGTGCGCCGCGCCGTGGGTTGACGGACGCCCGCGCTCACAGCGCCCGCCTCAGATCTCCAGCGGTTTCTGCGACAGCGTGTGGGCGGCGCCCTGCGCCGGGAAGTGGGCTTTCAGGGCCTCGCCGCAGATCTGCACGGCCCTGATGATCCCCGCCGTGGGGTCGGTGACCGTCATGCCTTCCTGCACCGCGCGGGCCGCCGCCTGCCAGACCTGTTCGCCGACCTTCGCGTGGATGGCGTCGTGCGAGAGGATTTCCACCCGGCGATCGTCCAGGGCGATGAAGATGAGGATGCCGGTCTCCGCGTCGCTCTGCATGCCCGCGGCCGCGAACTGCTGGAAAGCGGCCTTCTTGACGCGGTGGCTCTTGAGGAACTTCGGGGTGAGCGCCCGGCGTACGGGACGGACCGATACGATCAGCGTCACGATGGCGAACAGCAGGACCTGGCTCACGGCGTAGGCGGTGAGCGCCAGGGCCAGTTGGTCGTACATCGCGCCGCCGCCGGCCGCGACCCAGCCGCCGCCGGTCACCGCCGCCACCAGCGGCTTCAGGCCGAACGCCAGCAGGATCGGCGGGATCAGCAGGGCCGCGGCCGCGCCCCAGGCCAGCGGCACCTCGCGATAGGTGGAGACCTCGCCGGCGAGGACGCAGACGATGTCGCCGGAGGTGCCTTCCTCCGCCTCGCCCACGGCGGCTTCGATTCTCTCGCGGTCCATGGCGGTCAGCATGTCACCAGCTCCCCGATGCGCCGCCGCCGCCGAACGAGCCGCCGCCGCCGGAAAACCCCCCGCCGCTCCAGCCGCCGCCGCTGTCGCCCCAGCCGCGGCCGCCGCCGGACAGCAGCATCATCGGCAGGATCCAGCCCATGCCGCCGCCGCCGTGCCGCCGGAAGATGCTGCCGATCACGAAGATGAAGACCAGGAAGACGATGATCGCCGGGAACGGCGTACCGCCGCCGCCGGATTGCGCCGCGTGGGCGGCCTGCGCCGCCTTGGCCTGGGCCGCCGGCGCGTCGAGGCTCAACTGGTCGACGAGGGCGCCGGTCCCGGCGACGACGCCGCCTTGCATGTCGCCGGCGCGGAACTTCGGCAGGATCTGCTCCTGGATGATCACGCTGGAGAGGGCGTCGGTGAGGATCGGCTCGAGGCCGTAACCCACCTCGATCCTCACCTGGTGCTCCTTGGGCGCCACCAGCAGGATCACCCCGTTGTTCTGGCCCTTCTGGCCGATGCCCCAAGCGCGGCCCAGCTGATAGCCGTAGTCCTCGATGGGGTAGCCCTGCAGGTCGGGCACGGTGGCAACCACCAGCTGGCGGCCGGTCTTGGCCTCCAGGGCGGCGAGCTTTGCGGTCAGGTCCGCGGCGGTCTGCGGCGTGAGCACATGGGCGTCGTCGACCACCCGGCCGGTGAGGACCGGAAACTGCGGCGCGGCCAGCGCCGGCGCCGCGAGCAGCACGAAGATCGCCGCCAGCGCCGCCGTCCAGGCCGCGAGCAGCGGCCGGGCGGTCATCACTGGGCCGCCGCGTTGGCGGGGGCGGGCGCGGCGGTCGGCGCGCCGGCGGCTGGAGAAGCCGGCGCGTTCAGGTTGAAGTGGACGGCGGGCGCGGTCTCGGCGCCGGCGGCGGCGGCGAACGGCGTCATGGGCTTGGCGCCGCTGTAGAACGTCGCGTGCCACATGGAGGTGGGGAAGACCCGCAGTGTCGTGTTGTAGTCGCGCACGGCGTCGTTGTAGTCGCGCCGGGCGATCTCGATGCGGTTCTCCGTGCCCTCGAGCTGGGACTGCAGGGCCAGGAAGTTGGCGTTGGACTTGAGGTCCGGATACCTTTCGCTCACCGCCAGCAGGCGTCCGAGGGACGACGACAGCTGATCCTGGGCTTGCTGGAAGCGCTGGAAGGCGGCGGGGTCGGTGATCGTGCTGGCATCGATGTTCACCGCCGTGGCCTTGGCCCGGGCGTTGGTCACCTCATCCAGGACGGTGCGTTCCTGCTGGGCGAAGCCCTTCACCGTCTCCACCAGGTTGGGGATCAGGTCGGCGCGTCGCTGGTAGGCGGCCTGCACGTCCGCCCAGCGCGCCTTGGCGGTTTCCTGCTTGCTGGGGATGTCGTTGATCCCGCAGCCGGCCAGCGCGAGGGGCGCGGCGATGAACACGATCAGGCGGGCGAGACGGTTCAGGATCTGGTTCACGGCATGGCCCTTGGCGGGCCGTCGCGAGGCCCCAGGCGCGAATCTAGTGCGCCGGCCGCCTCGCCGCCAGCGGCGTATCACATTGGCCCGCAATCCGTCGGCATCGCCGCCTCGGCGCGTCGGCGCAGGTCCGCCATCGCGCAAGTTCCGTTGGGGCCGGAGGCACAGTCCTGGAACTTCAGCACCAGTCTCCTGGCGTTGGCCGGCGCTAACGTGCGCAGCTGCTTCAGGCTCTCGTAGAACAGGACCGGGCGCACGAAACGGGCGCCGCTCGCCGGATCGACCCAGAGCTCGAAAGCCAGGGTGGTCGCCGGCGCGGTGGCGTCGGGCTCTTCAGGCAGGGTCCAGTCGAGGCCGAAGACGCCCGCCGTGGCCGAAAGGTTCGTGTCGTGGCCAGCCAGATCGACGAGCTTGGAGTTGGGACCGAGCGCCGGTCCCTGATCCGAGGTCGCCGCCGCTCCATCCAGCGCCGCCAGGATCAGCCGGGCCATCGGCGCCCCGTAGCGACCGGCGAAATAGACGTTCTGGCGGGTGAGGCGGGTGAAGCGCTCGTGAGCGGCCATCACCTCGGCGATCACGCTCTGCGACCCGGCCCTGCCCCAGCCCACCTGCGACGCCGGCATGCCCTCGGCGTATTCCAGCAGCAGATCCTCGGCCAGCGACGAACTGGTCGCCAGCGGTCCGGTGAGTTTCAGTCGCGCGCCGGCTTCAGCCGTATCCTCGCCTTTGAAGCAGTAGCCCTTGCCGCCGGAGCAGGCCGTCGGCGCGAGGATGGTCTGCAGGCGCCTGAGCGCCCGTCTCGACGTCTCGTCCTGCAGACCGCCGGGGCCGGCTGCTGCGAAGACGGCGGCGCGGGCCTGGTTGGGGTCGAGGGCGCAGGCGCCGGTCAGTTTGCCGCCGAAGATCGGATCGCGCGGATCCGGCGGCGCCCACCCGGCCTTCACGCCGCATCCGGGCGCCAGTGCTTCGGCCAGGACTTCGCCGGTGCGCCGCGTGCGCTGGTCGGTTCCGTCGGCCCAGATCTGGACCGCGCCGGCCGAGGGGCAGCCCGTCCGGGGCAGGACGCCGTCCGCCCTGTAGGCGCGCCGCAGGGTCTCGCCCACCAGCTTGACCGTGGCCGCACCGTGGTCGGTCAGTTCGCCCGCCGCCACGGGCCAGGCCGGCCAGGACTTGGCGGCGTACTTGGCCAAGGCATCGTTGGTCTCGGTGGGCGGGCGAACGCCATGCCGCGTCACCAGCACGACGCGCTCGAGCTTCAACGTCGCCGCCGCCGCGCCGCCCGCACAGGCCAAGGCGACGAGGGCGCAGAACGCTCCCAGGCCCCAAGCAAAGCGCGCCATGCCATTCTCCATCCGGTTGAAGTCGCAAGATGACCCACTATGCCGTGCGCTCGAGGCTCGGGGTAGGCCGCCCCGCCGGCGCCGCGAGCGATTTTCTCAAGTGGAGAAAAACTAGTTTACAAAACAAACTACATTGCTATCATGCGAGCTGTGCAGCCCCGTGGAGGTGATGAGTCATGACCGACAATATCGCGGCGAGGGAGCAAGCTGTGCTCCAGCCATCAGCCGCCCTGGCAATGCAGCAAAGCGGCAAGGCCGCCACCGCGGCCGGCGCGCCCGCATCCGGGCGCAACCTGCCGGTGGGCTATCTGCGGGCTTTCGTGACCCTTCTGGTGCTCTGGCACCACTCGACCCTGGCCTATGTGGCCACGGGCCTCGCCAAGACTGCGTTCAACAAGCCGCCGTTCATCTGGGGCGCCTTCCCGATCGAGGACCCGCACAGCTTCGCGCCGTTCGGGATCATCGCCGGCTACAACGACGTCTTCTTCATGTCGCTGATGTTCTTCGTCTCCGGCCTGTTCGTGACCGACAGCCTGAAACGGAAAGGCGCGACGGGCTTCATGCGCGACCGGATCGTGCGGCTGGGGATTCCCTTCGCGGTCTGCGCCGCCATCCTCGCGCCCCTGGCCTACATGCCGGCCTACCTGTCGCGGGGCGGGACAGTGAGCACGTTCATTCCGGCGTGGCTGAGCCTTCCCCAGTGGTTCAGCGGGCCGGCGTGGTTCCTGTGGGTGCTGCTGGCCTATGGCGCTGTCGCGGCGGGTCTCTGGGCGGTGGCGCCCAGGGCATTTCCCGCGCTCGGGCGCATCTGCGGCGCCGCCGGACAGCGCCCGATCGTCTTCTACGCGGGTCTCGCCGGCGTCTCTGCGCTCGCCTACTTCGTCATGATCCACGCCTTCGACTCTTCGAGCTGGTTCAACTGGGGCCCGTTCACCATCCAGAAGGGCCGGGTGATCCACTACGCGGTCTACTTCTTCGCCGGGATCGGCGTCGGCGCGGCGGGCCTCGAACAAGGCTTGTTGGCCGCTGGCGGCCGCCTGGCGCGCCGCTGGCCGGTCTGGCTGGGCGCTTCCGTGCTGGCGTTCGCGGCGATCGGCGCCTTCCTCGTGGCGGCGATCCTCGCAAAGGGCCAGCCGCGGCTGCTCTGGGATGGCTTCGGCGCGCCGCTCTTCGCCCTGGCCTGCGCCGCCTCATGCTTCGCGGTGACGGGGATATTCCTGCGCTTCGCCACCAAGCGCACCGCTGTATGGGACAGCCTGGCGAACAACGCCTACGGCATGTACCTGACCCACTATGTCTTCGCCGCCTGGGTGCAGTACGCCTTGCTCAGCCTGGCGCTGCCAGGCCTCGTCAAGGGCCTGATGGTGTTCACCAGCGTGGTGGCGCTCAGCTGGGGCGTGACGATGCTGCTGCGCCGTGCTCCCCTGGCGCGACACGTCCTCTAAGGTGGCGGGCGTCGCGGATCGGGAGCTCACACGATGAAGGACTTCAAGGGCAAGACGGCGGTGGTCACCGGTGGCGCCAGCGGCATCGGCCTCGGCATGGCGCGGGCTTTCGGTCGCGAAGGCATGAATGTGGTCCTGGCCGACATCGACCGCGACGCCGCCAAGGCCGCAGCAGAGCAGCTGATCTCGGAACAGATAAAGGCGGTTCCGGTGCAGGTGGACGTGGCGGACCGGGCCGGCGTCAGGGCGGCCGCGCTCGAAGCCATCGCCGCCTTCGGCAAGGTGCACGTGGTCTGCAACAACGCCGGCGTGGCCGTTGGCGGAACCGTCGAGGCGGTCAAGGAGAGCGACTGGGACTGGATCATCGACGTCAACCTGAAGGGCGTCGTCTATGGGGTCGAGACCTTCCTGCCGCTGATCAAGAGCCACGGCGAGGGCGGCCACATCGTCAACACCGCCTCCATCGCCGGCCTGGTCAGCGGACCGGGTTCAGAGCCCTACTCGGCCACCAAGTACGCGGTCGTGGCGATGACGGAGGGCTGGGTCCAGCAGCTGGCGCCCATGGGCATCGGCATGTCGGCCCTGTGCCCCGGCTACGTGCGTACGCGCATCGCGAGCAGCTCGCGTACGCGCCAGGAGCGCTACGGCGGAACCAAGGTGGCCCGCGAGGACGACTGGGCCTCCGCGCGGGCGCCGATCGCCGCCCTGATCGAGACCGGCCTCGACCCGAATGTGGTCGGCCAGCGGGTGGTCGAAGGGGTCAGCAACAACGACCTCTACATCTTCACCGATCCGCGCTTCCGCGATGTGATCGAGATGCGCTTCGCCGGCATCCGCGCCGGCTTCGACGCGGCGGCCGCCAGTCCGGCGCTGAAGGCCGTGAAAAACTGGGCGCCGCTGTTCGGCGGAGGGCAGGGGGCACGCCAATGACCTCGAAGCTCCAGGGCGCCGAAGCCGACCTCGCCTTCATGCGGGCGCTGGCCGAGGGCGGCGGCCCCACGGCTGGTCTCGCCGCATTCGGCACGGTCTATTTCGCCGCCGGGCTGCTCTACGGCCTGCAAGTGCTCGTGCAATGGGCCGACGGGGCCAGACTCATACACGTGCCGCCGCCATTGATGCTGGTGTTCATCATCGGCGTCAGCGTGGTGTTCTTCGCCGTGATGGGCTGGATAATGTGGCGGGGCCGTCGGGCGGGGCCGGCCGGAGTCGCGGCCAGGGCGGTGGGAGGCGCTTTCGGGGCCGTCGGCACCGCATACCTCACGATCGTCGTGGCGTTCGCCTGGGTGGCGCTGCGCGAACGAAACCTTTCGGTCTGGTTGCTCTATCCGGTGGTGGTCTTCGCCATGCAGGGCGCGGCGTGGCTCGTGGCCTTTTCGCTGCGACAGCGACTCTGGCTCCTGTTCGTCGCGGTGGGCTGGCTGGCGAACGCGGTCGCCCTGGGCTTCTGCGTCGAGTTCCTGCAGTTCTACGTTCCGCTGGCCGCTTTCGGACTGTTCGCCTGGATGATGATCCCGGGCGCGGTGCTCATGCGCCAGGGCCGGCGCGCCGCCGGCTGACCGGGCCGTGGCCGCCTTCGACATCGGCAATATCGACGATGTGATCCACGGGCGCATGCGCCTGGGGATCATGGCCTATCTGTCCAGCGCCGAGGTGGCGGATTTCAACGAACTGAAGAGCGTGCTGCAGTCCACCCAGGGGAACCTCTCCGTCCACCTGCGCAAGCTGGAGGACGCCGGCTATGTGGCCATCGAGAAGAGTTTTCTGGGCCGCAAACCCCTGACGCGGGCGCGGCTCACGGCGGCTGGCAGGAAGGCATTCGCGCGATATCTGGAGGCGATATCGAAGCTGGTGGCGGGGTCCGGTTAGCAATCCAAACTCCGAAATTCCCCGCGAAAGCGGGGACCCAGGCTTTTTCGTTTTGCCTGCTTCGCCTCCAGGTCTTTTGAAATCTAAACAGAAAAAACCTGGGTCCCCGCTTTCGCGGGGAATTTCGGAGTCTTTGTTTTCCCGGCCCCAGCCCAGGGCGGCGAGGCAGGGCCCTAACCCCTAGGTCAGCATCGCCTCCCGGTCCGCCCGCGCCTCGCCCTCGCCGGGCAGGTCGTCGAAGGAGCCGTGGCTGGAGGCGTATAGCTTGGCGTAGAGACCGCCCTTGGCCATCAGGGCGTCGTGCGTGCCCTGTTCGACGATGCGGCCTTGCTGCAGGACGATGATCTCGTCGGCGTCCCGCACCGTGGCCAGCCGGTGGGCGATCACCAGGCAGGTGCGGCCGGCGAACAGCGCCCGCAGCGCGCGCTGGATCTCCAGTTCGGTGAAGCTGTCGATGTTGGCGGTGGCCTCGTCGAGGATCAGGATCTGCGGATTGATCACCAGCGCCCTGGCGAAGGACAGCAGCTGCCGCTGGCCCAGCGATATGTTGCGGCCGCGCTGGCCGAGCGGCGTCGCATAGCCCTCCGGCAGACGCATGATGAAGTCGTGCGCCCGAACCGCCCTGGCCGCGGCCACCACTTCGTCGTGGGTGGCGTTGCTGGCGTAGCGGATATTCTCCTCGATGGTGCCGGTGAACAGGAACGGCTCCTGCAGCACCATGCCGATGGTCTTGCCAAGGCTCTCCAGAGTCACGTCACGCACGTCGTGGCCGCCCACCAGCACCCGACCCTCGTTCACCTCGTAGAAGCGGCGCACCAGGGAGATGATGCTGGTCTTGCCGGAGCCCGTGGGTCCGACCAGGGCCACCACCTGATGCGGTTTCACCCTCAGCGAGACGTCTCGCAGCACGGGGCGATCCGGGTAGTAGCCGAACGTGACATGGTCCAGCTCGATGGTCGGCTCGGCCTCCTTCAGCTCGATGGCGTCAGGTTTGTCGACGAGGGTCACCGGGACGTCGAGCACCTCGAAGATGCGGTAGCCGGCGGCCATCGCCCGCTGCATCGCGGTGTACTGCATGGACAGCATGCGCACCGGCTCGAAGAACTGCTGCACGAAGATGACGTAGGCGACCATGGCGCCCACCTCGAGCTCGCTCTTCAGCACCTCGGTCCCGCCGATCACGATGATCACCGCCATGGCGATACCGGTGAGGATGGACACCGTCGGGCTCATCACGCCGGCCAGCAGGGCGCTCTCCACCTGCGCCTTCATGTTTTCGCGGGCCTTCTCCTCGTACAGTTCGAAGTTCATCGCCTCGCGCCGGGTTTCCTGCACGGTGCGTACGCCGCTGATGTTCTCGGCCAGGGCGCCGTTGGCGATCGAGGAGGCGTCGCGGGCTCGGCGGAAGGTGATCTTCGAATAGGGCAGCCAGATCGCCCGGATGCCGATCAAGGCCGGCAGCACCAGCATGGTGAGCAGCCCGAGCTTCCAGTTCAGCACCAGGAGGGCGATGACGATCCCGATCAGCATGACGAAGTCGCCGATCGTGCCGGTGGTGCTCTCCAGGAAGTCCTGCAGCGCGTTCACGTCGCCCTGCAGCCGGCTCATCACCCGGCCCACGTGGGTCTTGTCCATGAACGACATGGAGACGGCCTGGAAATGTTCGAACATCGCGCGACGGACGTCGAAGATGACCTTCTGCGCCAGCTTCGTGCTCAGCCATTGGGAGACGAGCGAGGTGACGGTGAAGACGATGACCACGGCGAACAGCGCGAGCACCATCAGGTCGATGCGATGGCCGCGGTCGGTCCCGCTGGTTGCGGCGGTCACCACCCGGCCGATCATCAGGGGAATCAGGACCTGGGTGGCGGACGAAGCCACCGCGGCGACCAACGCCCCGATCAGCGACCACGGGTGAGGCTTCAGAAAGATCGAGAAGCGCCGCACGATGCGCGTGTCGAAGGAGGCGAAGATTTCCTCGGCGTCCGCGGTCCCGAGGTTGGCGTTGCGCCGGCGCGGTTCGGGCGCAGGCGGCGGCAGCTCACGCTCGAAGGTGAAGTCGCTCATTCCGCGGCCTCCGTCACCTTTCGGCGTATCTTGGCGTCGGCGGTCGAGAGGCCCTGCTCCGTGCGGCTCTGCAGCGAGTAGAGGTCGAAGTATTCGCCGCCGAGCGCGAGCAGCTCGGCGTGTGTCCCGCGCTCGACGATGCGGCCCTCCTCCAGCACGATGATCTCGTCGGCGTGCATCAGCGAAGAGAGGCGGTGGGCGATGATGATGGTGGCCTTGGACTTGGTGGCCTCGGCGAGCGCATCGCGCACCCGCTTTTCGGTCACCGCGTCGATGGCCGCCGTGGAGTCGTCGAAAATCATGATGCCGGGACCCGGCACCACCCCGCGGGCGATGGACATGCGCTGGCGCTGGCCGCCGGAGAGCGCGACGCCGCGCTCGCCGACCCGCGTCGAATAGGCGGCCGGCAGATTGGCGATGTAGTCGTGCAGCTGCGCCGTCTTGGTGGCCCCGACGATGCGCGCTTCTTCTGCCCAGGGATCGGCGTAGGCGACGTTGTTGGTCACGGTGGAGTCGAACAGGAAGGCTTCCTGCTGCACCAGGCCCACGTATTCGCGCAGGGAAGCCAGGCTCACGTCGCGGATGTCGACGCCGTCGATGGTGATCGCGCCGCCCGAGACCTCATAGAAACGGGGAATCAGGTTGGCGATGGTGGACTTTCCGCTGCCGGGCGGTCCGACGATGCCCAGGGTCTGACCTTGGCCCACCTCGAAGCTGACGTCGTGCAGCACCGGCTTGCCCTCGTCATAGGCGAAGTCCACGTGCTCGAAGCGCAAGCAGCCCTTGGTGGGCGCAAGCGCGCGGGCGCCGGGCTTGTCGGCGATGGTCGGCTCGATATCGAGGATTTCGAACAGGCGCCCGCCGCAGGTGGTGGCCCGGGCCGCGGACATGACGATCATGATCACCTGCCTGACCGGCCCCTGCAGGATTCGCAGGTAGAGGATGAACTCGGTCAGCCGGCCCGGCGTCATCGTTCCGTCCGCGACCTTGTGGCCGCCGTACCAGAGCACCAGACCGGTGGAGAAGTAGAAGGTCAGGGTGGTGGTGCGCACGGCGCGCATGCGCAGCAGGATGCGCTTGTAGGCTTCGCTCAAGGCCTCGCTGGCGGCCTTGTCGAACTTGGCCATCTCGAAGGCGCGGGCCGCGAAGGACCGGACCACCCGGATGCCCTGGAGATTCTCCTCCATGGTCAGCGTGAGCACGCTCATCAGGGTCTGCACGCGCATCCACGCGATGCGCAGAAGAAAGCCCACGCGCGCCAGGGTGTAGATACTGATCGGCACGAACGTGAGCGCGAGCAGCGCCATGATCCAGTCGGCGTGGAACATCATGCCGGTCGCCACCACCAGCAGCAGCACCAGGGTCAGGGACTGCATCAGCCCGTTCTGGATGAACATCCGGGTGCCTTCGAGGTCGATCATCCCTCGTGTGATCAGGTCGCCGGAGTGGATCTTGTCGTGGAAGCCGAAGGACAGGCGCTGCAGTTGACGGAAATAGTCGAGCCGCAAATGGTAGGCGACGGTCTGGCTGACCCGTTCGCCCTGATAGCCGCCCAGGCCGGTCAGGACGCCCTGTACGGTGGTCGCGGCCATGATCAGGGCGGCGGCGATCCACAGGGCGTGCACTGACCGCGTCTCGAGCTGCGCCTGCTGGCCGGAGGCCATGTGGGCGTGCTGCGCGCTCTGCACAGCCTTCAGCAGGGCTTCCACCTGGTTGATCGACCCGCCGAACAGGTGCGGCACGAGCAGCCCCGCCACGGCGGCGCCCAGCGAACACAGCATGGCCAGGGCCACCTGAACTGGATCTAGCCGCAGGGCCATCATCACAATGCGCCGCAGGATGTGCGGCATGGCCTTCACGTCGATCGATGGACGCGCATCATCACTGAGCGGCTCGCCCGGTGGCGCGCCTTGAGAATCAGACATCGAATATTCCGTCTTCGGTAATGATTCCATTGTGGGGTGTCGGTCGCCCAAACGCAAATCCGCCGCGCCGCCGCCGAGCAGGATCCGCGGTCTCTGCGGTGGCTGCTGTCATGAAGTGACGCTATCTCTGTCGCCGCCGCTGGACGGACCCAAGGTCACCGGCGCAATGGCGTGCGCGACCCAACGGAGGACACCATCATGATCGGCTACGCAACCATCGGCAGCAACGACCTGGAGAAGGCCAAGGGCTTCTACGACAAGGTGCTGGTCCCGCTGGGGGGCAAGCGCACCATGACCATGGATCGCTGCAGGGCTACGGCAACGGCGGCGGGGCCATGTTGGCCGTCTGCCGGCCCTATGACGAGAAGACCGCCACCGCCGGCAACGGCAACATTGTGGCCCTCGCGGCCCCGTCGCGGGAGGTGGTCGACGCCACCTATGCCGCGGCCCTGGCCAACGGCGGCGCGGACGAGGGCGGCCCCGGCCTGCGCGGCGACACCTTCTACGGCGCCTACTTCCGCGACCTCGACGGCAACAAGGTCTGCGTCTTCAAGGTCGGGTAGCCTCAGCGCTTGGCGCCGCGCTTGTCCAGCTCGGTCATCAGCACGAACGGGGCCGGCTCGGTGGGGTCGGCCGCGCCGCCCCGGTAGCCGCGGTAGAGCGTCAATACATTCACCGCGATCCGCTCGGCGTCACCCCAGGCGGCGAAGTCGCCGAGCGCGATGTCGAAGGCCGCATCCCGCGCGCCCATGCCCGCGTCGAACCGGGCGCGCGCCTCGCGGTCGATGTAGCTCAGATAGTCCTTCACCCGCCTCACGCCCCGGGAGTCGGTGATCGGGCCGTGGCCGGGGACGATCACCGGGGCGTCCAGGTCCAGGATCAGGTCGCAGGCCTTGAGCCAGTTCTCCACCGGCCCCGCCCACATGATCGGCGTGCCGTCGATGAACAGGATGTCGCCTGAGTAGATCACTCCGTCGTCCTTGGCGTGGACGATGACGTCGCCGGCGGTGTGGGCGGGGCCGACCTCGTAGAGGTCCACGGTCTTGGCCCCGACATTCAGGGTGAGCTTGCCGGCGAAGGTCTCCGTGGGCAGGCCGATGGTGCAGGCCGCGAAGTCGAAGGGCGCGAAAATGCGCGCCAGGTACTGGCCGACCTCGCCCATCTTGCCGGTGGCGGCCATCATGCCGGCCAGCTGCTGCGGGCTCTCCTCCTCCATCTGATGCAGGGCCGCGGCGGAGGCGATGACCCGCGCGCCGGTGACCAGGCTGTTGCCGAAGGTGTGGTCGCCGTTGGCATGGGTGTTGACCAGCACGCCGATGTCGTGCGCCGCCACCCCCGCAGCGTCCTGCATGGCCGCCAGCATCTCGCCGGTGAGGTGGACGTCGAACAGGGTGTCCACCAGCAGCGACTGGCCCGCGTCGGTGATCAGTCCGGCGTTCGACCAGCCCCACGACCCGTCCGGCTGCAGCCAGGCCCAGGCGCCATTGCCGAGATCGTGCAGGCCCCTGCTGTAGGCCCAGCGTGGCTCGCGATGGCTCTCGTGGGTGCAGTCGGCGCCAGTGCAGACGTGGGTGGCGGTGAGGGGCGTGCTGGTCACAGGCGCTCTCCTGCGGGTTTTCGCCGGTCGGCTCGCGAACACCCTAGCGCATGGATCGGACGCCCGGCAGCACCTCGAGCGAGGGGCGCGGCGCCACATGTCGCTTGCCTCTGCGCGCTTTTCGTCGAAACCTGTTCTGAATTTCGCGGGGACGCCCGGAACCCCGCCCAGGGAGGACGCCATGAAGTTCGGAATCTTCTACGAAATCAGCGTTCCGAGGCCCTGGGGCCCGGAGACCGAGCGTCAGGTCTACGCCAACTGCATCGAGCAGTGCGTGCTGGCCGACCAGCTCGGCTTCGACCACGTGTGGGCCGTGGAGCATCATTTCCTGGAGGAATACTCCCACTGCTCGGCGCCGGAGATCTTTCTGGCCACGGTGGCGGCGAAGACCCAGCGCATCCGCGTTGGCCACGGCATCAATGTGTGCGTGCCGGAGATCAACCATCCGATTCGCATCGCCGAACGGTCCGCCGTGCTCGACCTGGTGTCGAATGGCCGGCTCGACGTGGGCACCGGGCGCAGCGCCACCTGGACGGAACTGGGCGGCTTCCGCGCCAACCCGGACCTGACCAAGGCCACCTGGGCCGAGATCGTCCGCGCCCTGCCCAAGATGTGGACCCAGGAGCGCTACGCCCACGACGGCGTCTGCTTCTCCATGCCCGAGCGCGCCGTGTTGCCCAAGCCCTACCAGAAGCCGCACCCGCCGATGTGGGTGGCGGTGACCAGCCCCGGCACCGAGATCGACGCCGCCGAGCACGGCATTGGCGCCCTTGGGCTCACCTTCAACGACTTCGCGGAGCAGGAGCGCCGCGTGAAGGCCTACCGCAAGGTGATCGCCAACTGCGAGCCGGCGGGCGCGGTCAACGAGCAGGTGGCGACGGTGAACTTCCTGTTCTGCCACGAGGACAACAAGGTCGGGCAGGCCACCGGCCTGCGGCTGGCCGGCACCTTCGGCTATGCGGCCGCCCAGCTGGTTTCCGCGCGCGAGGTCTACGCCTCGCCGTCCTACGCCAGCTTTGGCCTGTTGCCGCAGGTCCGCCGCCAGTCCGCCGTGCCCGGCGAGGCGGCCGGCGCGCCGCCGGGCATGGCCGTTGGCGATCCCAAGCACATCATCGAGGTGCTCAAGGGCTGGGAATCCACCGGCGTCGACTGCGTGAACTTCCTGCTCAACGCCCTCGAGACCGTGCCGCAGGCCGAGGTGCTGGACAGCCTTCGTCTGTTCGCCAAGGAGGTCATGCCGGCCTTCAAGACCGACGCCCGGGCCGCCGCGTCCGTGGCGGCGGAATAGGGAGCGCCCCATGCCGATCTTCGGAGGCTACAAGCCCGGCCCGACCGGCCACGTGGTGATAAAGTCCCTGGCGGAAGACCGCATCGACATCGAGGCGGTGGAGACGCTCACCTTCACCTTCGAGGTGCTGTCGGAGGCGGCCATCGCGGCGTTGCCGGCCGCCCTGCACCCGCCGTTCCCCACCTATTGCTCGCTGGTGGTCCGCGCGCACGCCGACAGCCCGTTCGGACCCTTCACGACCGCCGAGCTGCGCCTGCACGCCCGGGCCACCAACCACTATGTGGGCTACGTCCTCGGCGGTTACACCGACAACGCCCAGGCCTGCGCCTGGCTGCGCAACGCCTATGGCGCGCCGATCGAGGAGGCGCAGACCGTGTACCTGCACCGCCGCCACTACGGCTTCGAGGCGCGGGTGGTCGCCGGCGGGCGGACGGTGGTGGACGCGGTGATGGCGACGCCGGGATTCATCTCCGGAAACGACGTCCTCTACGTCCAGAACAGCAACCTGGCGGTGCTGGACGGCGCGCCGGTCTTGGTCGCCGAGGAGTTCGAATACGCCATCAAGGACGCAAAGCGCGGACCCACATCGTTCAAGTCCCTCGACCTGGCTGCGTTCGGCGCGCCGACGCTGACGCTGAGCAATCACCTGCCGTCCACCTGGACCGCCGGCGCCTGGAGCTACATGCCGGTGCGCTTCACCATCGACCCGAACAAACCGGCCATGGCGGGAACAAGGAAGGTGGGGCAGCCGGCGGCGGCGTGAACGTGACCAGCTCGAGGCGGCGGATTCCTACGCCTTGTGGATCGGGTCCACCCATTTGACGCCCTCGGGCCGTTCCACCGGCTCGATGTCCAGGTTGACCACCACGGCCTCGTTGTCGCTGCGCACCAGCACGCACTCCAGCGTCTCGTCCGAGCTGGCGTTGATCTCCTGGTGCGGCACGTAGGGCGGGACGTAGATGAAGTCGCCGGGACCGGCCTCGGCGGTGAACTCCAGCTTCTCGCCCCAGCGCATACGCGCGCGGCCGCGGATCACGTAGATCACGCTCTCCAGCGGCCCGTGATGGTGCGCCCCGGTCTTGGCGCCGGCGTGGATGTGCACGGTGCCGGCCCACAGCTTCTGCGCGCCCACCCTCGCGAAGTTGATCGCCGCGGCGCGGTTCATGCCCGGCGTCTGCGGCGTGTTCGTATCCAGCTGGTCGCCGGGGATCACCCGCACGCCCGTGTGCTTCCAGGCGTCCGCGGGCGGCGCGGGAGGGGTCTCTTCGCTCATCTCGCCGCCCTCGTTGCGCTCCAGCTCCGGGTCAGTCGACGATGGACGAGTAGATGATGCTCTTCAGCTGGCCGCGGAAGTTGAAGCTGCCCGACGGCATCAGCTGGGTCATGAACACCATGGTCATGTCCTCCTTCGGGTCCACGAAGAAGATCGTGGAGGCCGCGCCGCCCCAATAGTAGTCGCCGGCGCCGAGGTTGCCGCTGGACACCTCGTCCATGGTGGAAGCGAAGCCGAGGCCGAAGCCGACGCCCTCGTTGGCGGTCTCCGAGAAGCCGCCGATGGCCATCTGGGTCAGATCCTGGCCGCCCTTCAGGTGGTTCATGTGCATCATGCGGATGGTGCGCGGCCCGAGGATCCGCTCGCCGTCCAGTTCGCCGCCCCGGCGCAGCATCTCGCAGAAGCGCAGGTAGTCCTCGGTCGTGCCGGTCAGGCCCCCGCCGCCGGAGAAGAAGGTAGGCTCGTGCAGATAGTCGCTGGCCGCCGGATCGTCGATCAGCTCCAGCTTCTTGTCCGCGCCGCGCCGGTAGTTGGCGCAGAAGCGGTCGGCCTTGTCGGAGGTCACGTGGAAGCGCGTGTCCTTCATGCCCAGGGGGTCGAAGATGGCCTCCTGCAGGTACCGGTCGAAGCGCTTGCCGCTGATCTTCTCGACCAGGGCGCCGCAGACGTCGGTGGAGAGGGAGTACATCCAGCGCTCGCCAGGCTGATAGAGCAGCGGAACCTTGGCCAGCTTGTCCATGAACTCCATCAGGGTCTCGCCGCGGCCGCGGCGCACGCCGACGTCGGCGTAGACCTGGTCCACGGGGTGGCCGCTGTCCGGCGCGCCGAGGGCCACGAGGGCCGCGCCGTAGGTGAGGCCGCCGGTGTGGCAGAGCATGTCGCGCATGCTCACCGGGCGGCGCGGCTCCTCGGTCTTCATGTCCTCGCCGCGCCCGGACACCCACACCTTGTGGTCGCGCCAAGCCGGGAAGAAACGGCTCACCGGATCGTTCAGCTGGAAGTAGCCGCGCTCGTAGAGGCTCATCAGGGCCACCGAGGTGATCGGCTTGGTCATGGAGTAGATGCGGAAGATCGCGTCCTCCGTCATGCCCTTGCCGCGCTCGCGGTCCATCTGGCCGAAGGAGCGGAAGTAGGCGAGGTGGCCGTGCCGCGCGACTGCCACCTGGCAGCCCGCGATCTTGCCCGGCGCGACATAGTTGCGCTCCAGGTGCTCGGTGATCCGCTCGAGGCGGGCGGTGGACAGGCCAGTCTTCTTGGGCGCCAGTTCCATGGCGAAATCCTTCCCTGGGGCGGCCGCGCGGGCCGGTTCAATGGGTTCGAGGCGCGTGGACGGCGCCGGCCGTTATGGCGACCGGAAATCATCATCCGCCGAGCAGACCGTATGGTCCAGTGGGAACGGTTCAGGGCCGCGCGCGGCCGCCCGCTCCTCGGTGAAATGGAGACCCGCGCAGAACAATTTGCGTTTCGTCGTGTTTCGCGTCCGAACGCCTCGCGGCAGGCCGCCCTATGCATCGCCCTTCGTTCGTCGCCGCTGTATCGTCTAAAACCCCCTGTCACAGGTCGGTTCGCCGCGGATTGGATGCTCGCACCCCACGCAGGCCCGGCGCCGGCCGGTAGGGCCACTTCGGAGAATTCGTGCCGATGCGAGGCAACGAGCGGCAGGAAAGTCCGCGCTTTCTAGACAGATCGAAATGATCTACCGCCGAGTAGGTGATCAGCCCTGCGGCGGGCGAACGAAAATGTGTCAAATGCCTCCCGCCCACGCAGCTTTGAACGCCCGCCAGTCGACAGTGAGCGCCCTTAGCCTGTAAATGCGCCGAAATGGGCGGCTCTGTGGGCCGCCCGATCAGTCTGTTGGAGTCGCTTCTGCTTATGCGTTCGCCGCCACTCGCACAGGGCCTTTATGACCCGCGTCATGAGCGTGACGCGTGCGGGGTGGGCTTTGTCGCCAACATCAAGGGGCGCAAGTCGCATGAGGTGGTCTCCTGCGGCCTGGAGATCCTGGTCAACCTCGACCATCGCGGCGCCGTCGGCGCCGACCCGCTGGTGGGCGACGGCGCGGGCTGCCTGATCCAGATCCCCGACGCCCTGCTGCGCGACTGGGCCGGCCGCAACGACGTGACGCTGCCGGCGCCCGGCGACTACGCCGTGGCCATGTGCTTCCTGCCGCGCGAAGAAGCGGCGCGCGACCTGGCCATTGGCCAGTTCGAGCACTTCATCCGCGTCGAAGGCCAGATGCTGCTGGCCTGGCGCGACGTGCCCACCGACACCACCGGCCTCGGCAAGGCGGTGCTCGAGCAGATGCCGGTGATCCGCCAGGCCATCGTCGGCCGCGGGGCGCTGACCAAGGATCAGGCCGCGTTCGAGCGCAAGCTGCTGGCCATCCGCAAGCAGACCCAGAACCCGTTGGCCGAACTGGCCCAGAAGTACGGCATGCCGGAGCTGACCGAGCTCTACATCCCCTCGTTCTCGAGCCGCACGGTGGTCTACAAGGGCCTGCTGCTGGCGCCGCAGGTGGGCAGTTTCTACGAGGACCTGCGCAACCCGCTCACCGAGTCCGCGCTGGCCATGGTGCACCAGCGCTTCTCCACCAACACTTTCCCGTCCTGGAAGCTGGCGCACCCCTACCGGTTCATCGCCCACAACGGCGAAATCAACACCGTCCGCGGCAATGTGAACTGGATGAATGCGCGGCGGCGCACGCTGGAGTCCGCGCTGATCGGCCCGGATCTCGACAAGATGTGGCCGCTGATCCCGCACGGGCAGTCGGACACCGCCTGTCTGGACAACGCCCTCGAACTGCTGCTGGCCGGCGGCTACCCGCTGGCCCAGGCGGTGATGATGCTGATCCCCGAGGCCTGGGCCGGCAATCCGCTGATGGATCCGGCCCGCAAGGCCTTCTACGAGTACCACGCCGCGCTGATGGAGCCCTGGGACGGCCCGGCGGCCATCGCCTTCACCGACGGCCGGCAGGTCGGCGCCACCCTCGACCGCAACGGCCTACGCCCCGCGCGCTTCGTCATCACGGACCAGGACCATGTGATCATGGCCTCGGAGGTGGGCGTGCTGCCAGTGGAGGAGGCGCGCATCGTCCGCAAGTGGCGACTGCAGCCCGGCAAGATGCTGCTCATCGACATGGAAGAGGGCCGCATCATCGAGGACGAGGAGATCAAGCGCACCCTCGCCGAGAAGGAACCCTACGAAGAGTGGCTGCGCGCCACCCAGGTGAAGCTGGAGGAGCTGCCGGAGCCGCCCGAGTGGCAGCCGGCCGCCTCCAACGATCCCGGTGAGTTCCTCGATCGCCAGCAGGCGTTCGGCTACACCCAGGAGGACCTGTCCTTCTATCTCGAGCCCATGGCCGAGACCGGCGAGGATCCGGTGGGCTCGATGGGCACCGACACGCCTCTGGCCGTGCTCTCGCGCCGGCCGCGGCTGCTCTACGAGTACTTCAAGCAGAACTTCGCCCAGGTCACCAACCCGCCCATCGACCCGATCCGCGAGGAACTGGTGATGAGCCTGGTGTCGATGATCGGGCCCCGTCCCAATCTGCTGGGCCACCACGCCGGCGCTCACAAGCGCCTGGAGGTCTCCCAGCCGATCCTTACGGACAGCGATCTGGAGAAGATCCGCGCCATTTCCGAACTGATGGACGGCGCGTTCCGCACGGCGACCCTCGACGCCACCTGGCCTGCCAAGGCGGGCGCCGCGGGCCTGCAGCGGGCCATGGATCAGCTCTGCCACGCCGCCACCGACCGCGTGCTGGCCGGCTGCAACATCCTGATCCTCTCCGACCGCGAGACGGGGCGAGACCGCATCCCCATCCCCGCCGCGCTGGCCACCGCCGCCGTTCACCACCACCTGATCCGCCAGGGCCTGCGCATGCAGACCGGCCTCGTCATCGAGACCGGCGAGGCGCGCGAGGTGCACCATTTCTGCGTGCTGGCAGGCTACGGCGCCGAGGCGGTGAACCCTTATCTCGCCTTCGAGACGCTGGAGCGGCTGCGCGTGCAGAACGGCTTCAAGCTCTCGGCCTTGGAGGTGCGCAAGAACTATCTGAAGGCCGTGGGCAAGGGCATTCTGAAGGTGATGTCCAAGATGGGCATCTCCACCTACCAGTCCTATTGCGGCGCCCAGATCTTCGACGCGGTCGGCCTGTCGTCGAACTTCGTCGAGCAGTACTTCACCGGCACCTCCACCACCATCGAGGGCGTGGGCCTGGCCGAGATCGCCGAGGAGTGCGTGCGCCGGCACGCCGACGCCTACGGCGATGCGCCGATCTACCGGCAGATGCTGGACGTGGGCGGCGCCTACGCCTTCCGGCTGCGCGGAGAGGAGCATGCTTGGACGCCGGAAAGCATCGCCAAGCTGCAGCATGCCGTGCGCGGCGACCTGCCCGAGGAGTACCGCGCCTTCGCCGCCGCGATCAACGAGCAGAGCCAGCGCCTGCTGACCATCCGCGGCCTGATGCAGTTCAAGATGGCCGGCGAGCCCGTGCCCCTGGAGGAGGTCGAGCCGGCGGCGGAGATCGTCAAGCGGTTCTCCACCGGGGCGATGAGCTTCGGCTCGATCAGCCGCGAGGCGCACACTACCCTCGCCATCGCCATGAACCGCATTGGCGGGCGCTCGAACACCGGCGAGGGCGGCGAGGAATCCGACCGCTACAAGACCCTGCCCAACGGCGATTCCATGCGCTCGGCGATCAAGCAGGTCGCCTCGGGACGCTTCGGGGTCACCGCCGAGTACCTGGTCAACGCCGACGACATCCAGATCAAGATGGCCCAGGGCGCCAAGCCCGGCGAGGGCGGCCAACTGCCCGGCTACAAGGTCGACAAGAACATCGCCAGGGTGCGCCACTCGACGCCGGGGGTCGGGCTGATCTCGCCGCCGCCACACCACGACATCTATTCCATCGAGGACCTGGCCCAACTCATCCACGACCTGAAGAACGTCAATCCACGGGCCCGCATTTCGGTGAAGCTGGTCTCCGAGGTGACCGTGGGCGTGGTCGCCGCGGGCGTCTCCAAGGCGCGGGCGGACCATGTGACCATCTCCGGCTATGAGGGCGGCACCGGCGCATCGCCGCTGACCTCGCTGACCCACGCCGGCTCGCCCTGGGAAATCGGCCTGGCCGAGACCCAGCAGACCCTGCTGCTCAACGGTCTGCGCGGGCGGATCGCGGTGCAGGTGGACGGCGGGCTGCGTACCGGCCGGGACGTGGCCGTGGGCGCCCTGCTCGGCGCCGACGAATTCGGTTTCGCCACCGCGCCGCTGATCGCCTCCGGCTGCATCATGATGCGCAAGTGCCACCTCAACACCTGCCCGGTGGGGGTGGCGACCCAGGATCCAGTGCTGCGCGCGCGCTTCACCGGCAAGCCGGAGCACGTGATCAACTACTTCTTCTTCGTGGCCGAGGAACTGCGCGAGATTATGGCCCAGATGGGCTTCCGCAAGCTGGAGGACATGATCGGGCGCGTGGATCGGCTGGATCCTCGCCCCGCGGTCGAGCACTGGAAGGCCGGCGGGGTGGACCTGTCGCGCCTGCTTTACGCCGCCCCGCCGGGCGATGCGAAGGGCCTGTGGAACTACGAGCGTCAGAACCACGGCCTGGAGAAGGCCCTGGACCACGAACTGATCGCCGCGGCCCAGCCCGCCCTCGACGGTAAGGGCCCGGTGCGCATCGAACGGGCGATCCGCAACGTCAATCGCACCGCCGGCGCCATGCTCTCCGGCGAGGTCGCCAGGCGCTACGGCCACGCCGGTCTGCCCGAGGACTCCATCGCCGTGGCCTTCACCGGCACCGCCGGCCAGAGCTTCGGCGCCTTCCTGGCCAGGGGCGTCAGCCTGGAGCTCACCGGAGACGCCAACGACTATGTCGGCAAGGGCCTCTCCGGCGGCCGGGTGGTGGTGCGCGCGCCCGCCGAGGCGCCGCGCGACCCCACCGAGAACATCATCGTCGGCAACACGGTGCTCTATGGCGCCATCGCCGGTGAGGCCTATTTCGAGGGCGTCGCCGGCGAGCGGTTCGCCGTGCGCAACTCGGGCGCCGTTGCGGTGGTGGAAGGCGTAGGCGACCACGGCTGCGAATACATGACCGGCGGGGTGGTGGCCGTGCTCGGCAAGACCGGGCGCAACTTCGCGGCCGGCATGTCGGGCGGCGTCGCCTATGCCTACGACCCCGACGGCCACTTCAAGGCGATGTGCAACCTGGCCATGGTCGATCTGGAGCCCATCGGTCCATCGCTGCCGGTTGACCGCGACGACGAAGCCCTGCGCCCTCGCCAGCGGTCCGTCAGTGTCGAGAACAGCGGCATGGGCGACCCCCTACGCTTCGACGCCGAACGCCTGCGCATCCTCGTGGAGCGTCACCACCTCTACACCGGCAGCGCCCGGGCCCGCGAACTGCTGGACGACTGGCAGACGGCCCTGTCCCGCTTCGTCAAGGTCACGCCCAAAGACTATCGCCGCGCCCTGCTCGAGCTGGCGGCCGAGCGCGCGGCGGCCAAGGCCGTCGCGGCCGAATAGATTTCAAGGTTTCGGGGGAACACTGCATGGGAAAGCCCACCGGCTTCCTGGACATCGAACGGCGCGAGCGGCCCTATGAGAAGCCGTCCGAACGCCTGAAGACCTGGCGGGAATTCATCCATCCCCTGCCGGCGGGCGAGCTGGTGAAGCAGGCGGCGCGCTGCATGAACTGCGGCATTCCGTTTTGCCACACCGGCTGCCCGGTGAACAACCAGATCCCCGACTGGAACGAGCTGGTCTATCGCGACCAGTGGCGGCCGGCGCTGGACAATCTGCACTCCACCAACAACTTCCCTGAATTTACCGGCCGCATCTGCCCCGCGCCCTGCGAGGCAGCCTGTACACTGAATATCGATGACAACCCCGTCAGTATCAAGACGATCGAATGCCAGATCGTCGACCGCGGCTGGGAGGAAGGCTGGATAACGCCGCAGATCGCCGATCAGCCTACGGGCCGGCGCGTGGCGGTGGTGGGTTCGGGACCAGCGGGCCTGGCCTGCGCCCAGCAGCTCGCCCGCGCCGGCCATGCCGTGACGGTGTTCGAGAAGAGCGACCGCCCCGGCGGCCTGCTGCGCTACGGCATCCCCGACTTCAAGATGGAGAAGCACCACATCGACCGGCGCATGGCGCAGATGCAGGCCGAGGGGGTGACCTTCAAGACCGGCGTCGAAGTGGGCGCATCGGTTTCGGTGGAATGGCTGCTCGGCGGCTACGACGCGGTCGTGCTGGCCGGCGGAGCGGAGGATCCGCGCGACCTGCCTGTGGCCGAGCGCGGCCTCGACGGCATCCATTTCGCCATGGATTTCCTCACCCAGCAGAACAAGCGCGGGGCCGGCGATCCGGAGGAGAAGGCCGCGCCGACCGGGACGCTCACCGCCAAAGGCAAGCATGTGGTGGTGATCGGCGGCGGCGACACCGGCTCGGACTGCATCGGCACCTCCAACCGCCAGGGCGCCGCTTCGGTAACCAATCTAGAAATCGTCGCCATGCCCCCCGAACGGGAGGACAAGGCGCTGGTCTGGCCGGACTGGCCGATGAAGCTGCGCACCTCGTCCTCGCACGAGGAAGGCTGCGAGCGCGACTTCGCGGTGACCACCCGGCGGGCCATCGGCAAGGACGGCAAGATCGAGGCGCTGGAGTGCGCACGCGTGGATTGGGGGCCCGGCCCCGACGGACGCATGCGGATGACCGAGATCCCTGGCAGCGAGTTCACGCTGAAGGCCGATCTGGTGCTGCTGGCCATGGGCTTTCTTGGCCCGCGGCGGCCGGGCCTGGTGGAGCAGGCCGGCGTCGCGCTGGACGCGCGCGGCAATGTGGCGGCCAACATAACTGACTACCGCGCCTCCACCCAGAAAGTGTTCGCCTGCGGCGACATGCGCCGGGGCCAGTCCCTGGTGGTCTGGGCGATCCGCGAGGGCCGCCAGTGCGCGCGGGCGGTGGACGAATACCTGATGGGCGAGAGTCAACTGCCGCGGTGAACCGCCGCGAGCCGGAGCACCCGACATCGCTGCCGGTTGCACGCGCCTGGGAGCATCTGATGGTGGCCGCGCGCGCAGATTCCCGTATTGATGCACCAATCGGTGCGTGTGGTTGGCGGGGGACAGTTTGGCGGCACAGTCTGGCATCTTCTCGCCCGACGCCGCGCCGTCGGCGGCGGCGCTGAGGGCCGCGCACGCGCGCTTGCTGGCCGACAAGTCCCTGCAGTTCCACTTCGACGCCGCGACACCGCCGCGCCCGCCGTCGCACCTGCCGCACTGGCTGCAGGTTCTGGGGCGCATGCTGGGTCACCTGGTGAGCCCGGTGGCTGGGCTGATGGTCTATGTGTTCTGGGCCGGCGTCGCCGCCGCCGTGTGCGCCGTGCTGTTCTTCATTGGCCGCGAGATCCTGCGAACCCGCTGGCCGGAGCTGTTCAAGCCCAAGGCGCCGCCACGTCCCGCGCCGGTAGACTGGCGGCCGGATCCGGGCGCCGCGCGCGCGCTGCTCGAGGAGGCCGACAGCCTGGCCGCCGCCGGCCGTTACGCCGAAGCGGCGCATGTGCTGCTCCACCGCAGCATCGCCGACATCGAGGGCCATCGGCCGCGCCTGGTGCGCCCGGCGCTCACCAGCCGGGATATCGCGGTTCACCAGGACCTGCCGCCGCCGGCCCGGACGGCCTTCTCGACGATCGCCGCGGTGGTTGAGCGCAGCTTCTTCGGCGGCCGGGACGTCGACGCCGGCGGCTTCGCCGAGTGCCGGCGCGCCTACGAAGCCTTTGCCTTTCCGGGGGCCTGGGCATGAGCCAGGACGGCGCCGGGACGTCGAACGAAGGGGCGGGCGAGGCGCCGCGCCAGGTGTTCTCGCCGATGACCGGCCTGTGGATCGTGCTGGTCGGCGTCTTCGCCTTTTCGGCCTTCGTCGCCCTGCTGGCCTACGCGCCCGACCTGCGCCGCGACTCCAACTGCCGTGAGAACGTGTTCTCGAAATGCGCGGTCGGCTTCGCCGGCCTGGCCGAGGTCGTGCAATCGGACGGGACGGCGGTGATCGTCAGCCGCACGCCTCTTCCCAGGGGACGGGTCGACGGCCTGCTCATCGCCACACCGGAAAGCGCCACCAATCTCGGCGCGATCGCCAAGCTGGGATTCAGCGGGCCGGTGCTGGTGGTGCTGCCCAAATGGGTGGTCGCGGCCGATCCGCTGCATCCCGGCTGGGGCCGCAAGCTGGCGCCGGTCAACCCTGACGAATTCGCGGCGCTGCACCTGTTCGAGGGCGTGGGCATCGTGCAGCGCGCCAGGGTGGCGCGTCCCCGACTCGCGGGCCAGGGACCTTTGCAGGGCCTGGCGCTCACGCCCGGGCCGGTCGATCACTTTCAGACCTTGTCGGTCAAGGGCTGGGCGCCGGTGCTCACCGATGAAACAGGCGCGGTGGTCATGGCCCAGGCGCCGAACACCAACGTGTTTCTCCTCGCCGATCCGGACTTCCTCAACGTCCAGGGTCTGGCCGATCTGGACAGCTTCACCGCCGGCGTGAGCCTGTTGCGCGCGCTTCGCGCCGGCGAGGGACCGGTGATCTTCGACGTCACGCTCAACGGCTATCAGACCACGCGCAGCATCCTGCGGCTGATCTTCGACCCGCCGTTCCTGGCGGTGACCCTTTGCCTCGCCGCGGCGCTGGCGCTGGCCGGCGTGCAGACCGCGGTTCGTTTCGGGCCCCTCCGCCGAGACACCCGCGTGTTCGCGCACGGCAAGGAGGCGCTCGCCGACAACACGGCGCAACTGATCCGCCTGGCCCGACGCGAAGCCAGGATGGCGCCCCGCTACGTGGCCCTGACGCGCAACGCCGCGGCCCGCGCCGTGGGCGCGCCGCGCGACCTCACGGGCGAGGCCCTGACCACCTTCCTCGACCGCCTGGCGCAGCAGCGCGGCGCAGCCGACAGCCTCGCCGCCCTGACCGCTGACGCCGACCGCGTGCGCGACCGCGCGGGGCTCGCCAAACTTGCCCAGCGGCTGTTCCGCTGGAGACTGGAGATGACGCGTGAACGTCAGTGAAGTGAAGACGCTCGCCGACGGCCTGCGCGCTCAGATCGCCAAGGCCGTGGTCGGCCAGGCCGAGACCGTCGATCTGATGCTGACCGCCATGCTGGCGGGCGGGCACATGCTGCTGGAGGGGCCGCCAGGCACCGCCAAGACCTTTCTCGCCCAGTGCTTCGCCAGGACCCTCGGCCTGCAATACGGTCGGATCCAGTTCACCCCGGATCTGATGCCCGGCGACATCATCGGCGCCAATCTGTTCAACTTCCAGACCTCGACCTTCGCCCTGACGCGCGGCCCGATCTTCTGCGAACTGCTGCTGGCCGACGAGATCAACCGCACGCCGCCAAAGACCCAGGCCGCCCTGCTGGAAGCCATGCAGGAGCGCAATGTGACCATCGACGGCCATGCCTATCCGCTGAGCGAGCGATTCACCGTCGTGGCCACCCAGAACCCCATCGAACAGCAGGGCACCTACCCCCTGCCCGAAGCTCAGCTGGACCGCTTCCTGTTCAAGCAGACGCTCAAGTATCCGTCCTACGACGAGGAATTCGCCATCGTCGCCGCGCACGGCCGGCGCACCGGCAACCCCGATCCCGCCGCCATGGGCGTGGAACGGGTCACCGACAAGGCGACGCTGGACGCCGCGGTGGAGGCGGTGTCTGCCATTCGCCTGGCCGACGAGGTGGTGGGCTACATTGTGCGCCTGGTGCGCTCCACCCGGGAGACGGCGGACCTGGAGACCGGCGCCAGCCCCCGCAGCGCCGCGATGCTGGCCACCGCCTCGCGCGCCCGCGCCGCTCTGGAGGGCCGCGACTATGTGATACCCGACGACGTGAAAACGCTGGCGCTGCCGGCCCTGCGCCACAGGGTGATCGCCTCGCCCGCCGCGGAGATCGAAGGCCGACTGGTCGACGATACGCTGGCAGGCCTGATCAGCCGCGTGGAGGCGCCGCGGTGATGCGCCGGCGGTCCGCGCGATGATCTACCCGACCCGCCGCGCGATCCTGGTCATGGCGCTGGGCGCGCCCATCGCCATGATCGTCGGCCTGATCGCACCGGGCTTCTGGGTCGCCGGCGCCGCGTGGATGGCCCTGATCGCCGCCCTGTGCCTGATGGACGCCGCGCTGGGCTCGCCGCGTGACCTCGCGCAGGTGGCGTTGGAGGCGCCGGGCGTACTTCCCACGGCGGGGACCGAAACCCTGACCCTGCGCGCCCACTTCGATCGGCGACCGCCGGCTTCGGTGGAGGTCGCGGTCGAGACCAATGCGCGGCTCGCCGTCAGCCCCGAGCGTCGGGACGCCCGCTCGCGCGACGGGGACGCCTCCGCGTCGTTCGAGCTCAGCCCGGTGCGGCGCGGGGAAGGCGAGATCACCCGCTTCTGGATGCGCTGGACCGGACCGCTCGGCCTCGTCTGGAAGCAGGTCGTGGAGACGCCCAGGCGCACCGTCGCCATCACCCCGAACGTTCGGGCGGTGAAGGACGAAGCCATCCGCCTGTTCGCCCGCGACGCGGCGTTCGGCATCAAGACCCAGCTGGAGACCGGCGACGGCTCGGAGTTCCACGCCCTGCGCGAGCTGGTGGGCGGGATGGACCGCCGAACCATCGACTGGAAACAGTCGGCCAGGCACGGCAAGCTGCTCGGCAAGGAGTTCCGCACCGAGCGCAACCACCCGGTGATCTTCGCCATCGATACCGGCCGGCTGATGTGCGAGCCCCTGCTGGGCGTGCCGCGCATCGACCGGGCGATCAACGCGGCGCTGCTGCTGGCCTTCGTGTCGCTGAAGCTCGGCGACCGGGCCGGCTTCTTCGGCTTCGACGTCAAGCCGCGCCTGTTCACCGGCGCGGTGTCGGGGGCCTCGGCCTTTCCGCTGCTGCAGCGATTCGCCGCGCGGCTCGACTATTCGCCCGAGGAGACGAACTACACGCTGGCTCTGACCCAGCTCGGCGCGGCGCTGGAGCGGCGCTCGTTGATCGTCATCTTCACCGATTTCGCCGACACGACCAGCGCCGAACTTATGCTGGAGAACGTCGGGCGCCTGCTCAAGCGCCACCTCGTGCTGTTCGTAGTGTTCCGGGACGAGGAGTTGGAAGCTATCGCCCGCCGGGAGCCGACGGACCCCGAGGCCGTCTCGCGCTCCGTCACCGCCGAGGCGCTGCTGCGCGAACGCGACCTGGTCATCGCCCGCCTGACGCGCCTGGGCGCGCACATTGTCGACGCGCCCGTGCAGAACCTGAACGCGGCGCTGCTTTCGTCCTATATCGACCTGAAACGCCGGGACCTGATGTGATGGCGCAGGTGAAGGACCTTCAGCTCAAGAGCCAGCGGTTCCGCGCCGAGCGCGAGTGGGACTGGCGCCGGCTCGACGATCTGCTGCGCAAGGCGGAAGGGCGCGGCGCCGGGGCGCTGAGCGAAGACGAGCTGCTGGCCATACCGGTGCTCTATCGAGCGGCCCTGTCGTCCCTGTCGGTGGCCCGCGCCACTTCGCTGGACCACAGCCTGATCGAATATCTGGAGAGCCTTTCGACCCGCGCCTATTTCTTCGTCTACGGCGCCAGGGCGAGGTTGCGCGAGCGGCTGGTCACCTTCTTTTCGGAGACTTGGCCGGCCGCGGTGCGCGGCCTGTGGCGCGAGACGGCGGTCTCCTTCGCCATCACCCTGGTCGCGGTGATCGCCGGCTATGTGCTGGTGACCCGCGATCCTGACTGGTTCTACGCGGTGTTCCCCGGCGACATGGCCCAGGGCCGCGACCCCACAGCCACCACCGCCGCGCTGCGCGCCACACTCTACGATTCCAACGGCGGCAAGGACCTGTCGGTGTTCGCCAGCTATCTGTTCACCCACAACGCCCAGATCGGCCTGGTGGCGTTCGCCCTGGGCTTCGCCTTCTGCGTCCCGACGGCCATGCTGATCGCCTACAACGGCCTGTCGCTGGGCGCCCTGTTCGCCGTGTTCGCGGCGCACGGCCTGGCGTTCCAGCTGGGCGGCTGGATCTTCATTCACGGTGTGACCGAGCTTTTCGCCATCATCCTGGGCGGAGCGGCGGGCTTCCGCATTGGCTGGGCGGTGGCCTTTCCGGGCGAGCGCACGCGCTTGCACGCGGCCACGGCGGCCGGCCGTTCGGCCGCGGCGGTGATGGCCGGCGTGGTGGTGATGCTGGTGTTCGCCGGCCTGCTGGAGGGTTTCGGCCGGCAGCTGATCCTGCTCGACTGGGCCAGGTACGCCGTCGCCGGGACCACCCTGGTGATGTGGCTGAGCTACTTCTACCTGCCGCGCCGGTCGCGGGGCGCGGCATGACGCTCGCCGGACGCCCCGACAAGACCCCGGCCCCGATCGCGCCGGCCCCCGATCCGACGGCAGGCCGGCGGGTTCGCGCCTTTGTCACGCCCGAGGGCATCGACCTGCGGCTGCGTCTGGCGGACGCCGGTGAACGCGCCGGCGCTTTCATCCTCGACGTCGTCATCCTGATCCTGACGGTGCTGTTGTTCGCCTTCATCGCCGCGTCCGGGGTGCTGTTCAGCAAGGGCCAGGCCCAGGAGTTCGTGGCGGTGATCTGGTTCCTGGGCTTCTTCGCCTTGCGCAACGCCTATTTCATCGTGTTCGAGATCGGTCCGCGCGCGGCGACGCCGGGCAAGCTCCTCTTCGGCCTGCGCGTGGCGGCCCGCGACGGCGGCAGGCTGACCGCCGAGGCGGTATTCGCGCGCAACGCCATGCGCGAGATCGAGTTCTTCCTGCCGGTCTTCCTGCTGCTCGGCGCCCAGGCCGCGGCCGATCAGGTGTCGGGCTGGCTGATCCTGCTGGCGTTCGGCTGGGTCGGGATCTTCGTGCTGTTCCCGCTGTTCAACCGGGACCGCCTGCGCGTCGGCGACTTCGTGGCCGGCACCTGGGTGGTCAAGGCGCCGCGCCAGCGCCTGACGATCGACCTGGCGGACTCCCTGGAAGCCGGCCGCGCGCGTTTCGACTTCACGCCGGAGCAGGCCGCGGCCTACGGCATCAAGGAACTGCACGTGCTGGAGGACGTGCTGCGTCGGCGCGATGTGCGCACCATGGCCGCCGTCGCCACCCGCATCCGCCGCAAGATCGCCTGGCTCAATGTTCCGGACGAAACCGACCTGTCCTTCCTGTCGGCCTACTATGCCGTTCTGCGCGGCCGACTGGAGAACCGCCTGCTGTTCGGCCACCGTCGCAAGGACAAGTTCGACTCCGCCTGATCAGTCGAAAACCGACGCCAGCGCCTCCGCGCCGATGCCTTCCTTCACCGTGCGCAGCTCGTAGTAGATCGAGGCGGCGAGGGCGGCGCCGATCAGCGCCTGGAACGAAGAGGTGATCGGCGTGACCACCACGACCGACCAGCGCGCCATATCGCTGCCGGCTGCGGTGATCAGCAGGAACAGCCCGCCGCCGACGACGAATTGGATCGCCGCCAGACTCCCCACGTACAGGAGGCCGACCGCGAAGATGGCCCAGCGGTGGTTTCGGGTGAGGTCGGCGCTGCGGCTGATCGACTCGAAGACGCCGCGCCGCTCCATGACCTCGGCCGGGGCGGCGACGCACCACATCACCGCCAGGATGATCGCCGGGATCAGCAGCAGCAGCGCCGCAACGCCAAGCCCTATTCCCGTGACGATGGCGATGCCGAACAGCGGGAGCAGGAACCGCACGCCGACTCCCAGGGCGTCGCCGAAGGACACCGGCCGACCGGCGAGGTCGCTCACGGTGCCGTAGATCAGCGCGCCCTGCAGCGCGAAGTTGGCGCAGATCTGCACCGGGAACGCCAACAGGGTCAGGGCGAACGCCGTAGGTGTCGCAGCCTGCGCCGCGCCAGTCCCGACGCCGATCAGACCGAGTTGGGCCAAGCCGAACAGCGCAGTCGGCGCGCCCACCAGCAGGGCCGCCAGCAGTACGAAGTTCGGCAGGTTGCGGCCGATCACGCTGAACATGCGGCCCACCACGCGGCCGATGTCGAAGCCGTTGTCCGCGCTGGCATAGGCCATGCAGTGTTCCCCTCAAAGGCGCCGTGGCAAAGACGCCGTATACGCCCCGGAAGCTAGGCCGACCGCCCGCGTGCGCTCACCGGCCAGATGTCCACCAGGGTGTCGCCTCGCACGAGGTGGTAGGCTTCATAGAGGTTCACCGTGGGGTCGCAGTGCGGGGCGCCGAGGGTGACCATGGCGCCCAGCGGCGGCGGGGCGACGCCGCGCGGCGGGATCAGGGCGCCGTGCTCGTCGCCCATGAAGCGGTAGTTGCTGCCCTCCGGCGCACCGGCCAGCACCGGCGGCGGCCCGGCCTCGGTGGCGAAGGATTTCAGGCCCGCGTCGACGGTCACCAGCATGGGATGGCTGGCGCTGATCACCCGCGCCTCCACCATGAGCGAGGTCTCGAAGGGAACCGGGCCTTCGGCGCGCAGGGCGCAGTCGCCGTATTGCTTGTCCATGAAGATGTAGGAGCCGACCTGCAGCTCGGTGAAGGCGCCGAGCTCGGCGTCGATGGCATGGGTCCCGGTGCCGCCGCCGGAGACGATCTCGGGCTTCAAGCCGGCCGCGCCCAGCTTGTCGATCACCCCGCGCAGATAGTCGGTGCGGGCGACGATGGCCTCGCGGCGGTCCGCGAAGGCCTCGATGTGCTGCTCCGCCCCGCAGTAGAACTGCACGCCAGCGAAGGCCAGAGCGTCGCTGGCGGCGATCTGCCGGGCCAGCGCCAGGGCCGCCTCGGGATCGGCGACGCCGGTGCGGCGAAGGCCGGGGTCGATATCGACGATCAGGGTCAGCTTCACGCCGGCCCTGCGCGCGGCCGCCTCCAGGGCCGCGACCGCCAGCGGATTGTCCACCGAAGCCATGAGGCCCGGGCTGCGGGCGGCCAGGGCGATCAGACGCTCCACCGCCGTCTCGCCCACCACCGGCGAGGTGATCAGCATGCCTTCGATCCCGCCGTCGGCCAGAGCCTCGGCCTCGCCGAGCTTGGCGCAGCAGAGCCCCAGCGCGCCAGCGGCGATCTGGGCGCGGGCGATGTCGACGCTCTTGTGGGTCTTGGCGTGCGGCCGAAGTTTCAGCCCGTGCGCCGCGGCGAACCCGGCCATGGCCGCGATGTTCCGTTCCAGCGCGTCCAGATCCACCACCAGGGCCGGCGTGTTCAGCGATCGCCGCGAGCCCTGCCGGCCGATCAGGTGCTGATGGAGGGTCTGGGCGTAGAGCATGGTCATCTCCTACACATCCACCAAAGCTGGAGTTCACTCACAGCGAGAAAGCGAACAGCTGGGCCAGGTGGGCGTTGAGGAACTTGGCGCCTGGGTCCACCCGCTTGCGCACGGCGGCGAATTTCGGCGCATCGGGATAGAGCCGCAGGATGTCGTCGCTGGTGAGGGTGTGGCGCTTGGCCCAGTGCGGGCGCCCGCCGCCCTCCAGGAACACCTTCTCCACCGCCTCGAAGGCCTCGCGCCACGCCATCCTGGCGTACTGGTGGAAGCTGATGGAGACGCAGTCCCGGCCGTTCATGGGGCTCAGCCAGATGTCGTCGGCGGCCACGGTGCGGAATTCCAGCGGGAAGATGATCGGCAGCCGCCGCTCGCGCACCAGGGCCATGGCGCGCCGCAGGCATTCAGGGCCGTTCTCGGCGGGGATTTCGTACTCCATTTCCTCGAAGCGGACCGTGCGGTCGGACGGGAAGATGCGCCCGGCCCGGCCTGCCCGCTCCGACTTGCCCATGGCGCGGGTGAGCAGGCGCTGCAGGGTCGGCACGGAGCGCGGCCACAGGGCGGCCAGGTCGCAGACCGCCTGGAACACCGCGTCGCTGACGTCGCTGCCCTCCGGGTCGTCGCCGGCGTCGACCACGTCGAGGGTCTTCAGGGTCACATGATTGGAATAGGGGAAGACGAAGAACTCCACGTGGCGGTGGGCGTTCGCCAGTTCGTCCCACTTCGCCAGCACCTCGGCGAGCGGCGCCCGGCGCATCGTCTCCTTGAGCCTGTAGGCGGGCAGGACCTTCAGGCGGATGCGGGTGACCACGCCCAGCATGCCCAGCGACAGGCGCGCGGCCTGGAACAGGTCGGGGTCGCGCTCGCGGTCGGTCTCCACCACTCTGCCGTCGGCCAGGACGATGCGGAAGCCCTCGGCGGCTGTCGCCAGGGACCCCAGGGTGCGGCCGGTGCCGTGGGTGGCGGTGCAGACCGCCCCGGCGATCGCCTGCTTGTTGATGTCGCCCTGGTTGATCAGGGAGCAGCCCTTGTCCCACAGACGTTCGGTGAGCACGCCGATGGGGCAGCCGGCCGGGACCCAGGCGCTCTGGCCGTCCGCCGCAAGCTCGATCTCGCCGTCGAGGTCCGCCAGCGAAATCAGCACGCCGTCGGTCTCGCACAGCGGCATGAACGAGTGGCCGGTTCCGACGACCCGGACCTTGGACGCCTTGGCGACGATGGCGGACAGGGCCGCTTCGCTCGACGGGCGCTCGATCGTCTGGGGATGCGCAATGACGCTCCCCGACCAGTTTCTCCATTCAGGCACTGAGATTCCCGTTTTCTTTCCGGCGGGGCCTACCGCCGGCCGCTGCGCGGGCTAAATTCGCAAGGAAGGGTGGAGGGAACAAGCATGGGTTTCGCCCAATACGCCGAACACGACGGCTTGGCGTTGGCCGAGTTGGTGCGCAAGGGCCAGACCACGCCCGCCGAGCTGCTGGAGGCGGCCATCGAGCGGATCGAGCGGCACAACGGCGCGCTGAACGCCGTGGTCTACAAGGCCTACGACGAGGCCTGCCGCAATGCCGCCGGCAAGCTGCCCGACGGGCCCTTCCGCGGCGTGCCGTTCCTGGTCAAGGACCTCGGCGTCGGCGTCGCCGGCTGGCCGCGCAGCCACGGCAGCAAGTTCGCGCGCAACTACGTCGACGCCGAGGACACCGGACTCGTACGGCGATACCGCGAGAGCGGCGCGGTGTTCGTGGGCAAGACCAACACCCCCGAGTACGGCATCACCGGCACCACGGAGTCGGCCTTCCTCGGCCCGTGCCGCAATCCCTGGAACCCGAACCACATCGCCGGCGGCTCGTCCGGCGGCTCGGCCTCGGCGGTGGCGGCGGGCATCGTGCCGCTGGCCCATGCCAGCGACGGCCTGGGCTCGATCCGCATCCCGGCGGCCTGCTGCGGCCTGGTGGGACTGAAGGTCACCCGGGACCGCAATCCGAATCTGCCGGACGGCTACGACTACGCCTACGGCCTAGTGGTGGACCACGTGGTCTCGCGCACCGTGCGCGACAGCGCCGCCATGCTCGACGTCACCGGCCGGCCGGAGCCAGCTTCGCCCTATCCGGCGCCTGCCAAGGCGCGGCCATATCTAGAGGAGGTTGGCCGTTCGCCCGGCCGCCTGCGCATCGCCTGGTCCTCGGAGACGCCTAGCGGCCGGCCCATCGACCCCGAGATCCAGACCCTGCTGGAACAGACCGCCGACCTGCTGGGCCGCCTCGGCCACGAGGTGTTCGAGAAGGGCCTCGGCATCGACTATCGCGCGCTCTACGCGGCGATGGGACCGGTCGGCGGCGCCAACTTCGCCGCCGGCATGAAGCGACTGATCGAGAAGGTCGGCCACGAGCCGGAGCCGGACGAGCTGGAACCGCTCAGCTGGGCCTCCCTGAAGAGCGGGCGCAAGGTCACCGGCGAGCAGGTGATGTGGGGCCTGCAGCAACTGCGCCTGATGAACCGCCAGACCCTGGCGTTCTTCGAGGACGTGGACGTCTATCTGACCCCGGTGCTGGGGACCCCCGTGCCGGAGATCGGCTACATCGATCCGGTGAAGCTGGAGCCGCGCGAGGTGAATCGCCGCCAGGGCGGGGTGTTCCCGTTCACCCCACCCTTCAACGTCTCCGGCCAGCCCTCGATGTCCCTGCCGCTGGCGATGTCGAAGTCCGGCCTGCCGGTGGGGATGATGTTCACCGGCCGCTACGCCGACGAGGCCACCCTGTTCCGCCTGGCCGGCCAGCTGGAGAAGGAGGCGCCGTGGAAGGACCGCCGTCCGCCGATCTGGAACTGACGCCTTCGCGGCGGCGCTCACACAACTGACGCGCCGCCGTCGTATCCGATTTCCAAACCGACCATTCGATCCGAAAGAATTGACCAGATGAACGATGTTTCCGCCCGCGGCGTGACGCGGGCCCAATTGCGGCTAACGGTGAACGGCGAGGCGCGAAGCCTGGACGTGGACGTCCGCACCACCCTGCTGGACCTACTGCGCGAGCGGCTCGGCCTGCCAGGCACGAAGAAGGGCTGCGACCACGGCCAGTGCGGCGCATGCACCGTGCTGGTGAACGGGGTGAGGATCAATTCCTGCCTGTCGCTGGCGGTGGTGCACGAGGGCGACGAGGTGGTCACCATCGAGGGGCTCGGCGCGCCCGGCGACCTGCACCCTCTTCAGCGGGCATTCCTTGAGAACGACGCCTTCCAGTGCGGCTACTGCACGCCGGGCCAGATCTGCTCGGCGGCGGGCATGCTGACGGAGATCGCGCAGGGCTGGCCGAGCCAGGAGACCCAGGACCTCACGGCGCGTCCGCTGCTCACCGACCCGGAGATCCGCGAGCGGATGAGCGGCAACATCTGCCGCTGCTCGGCCTATCCGCAGATCCTGCAGGCGATCCGCGACGTGGCGGGGCCGGCCCAATGAAGCCGTTCAGCTATCACCGCGCCGCCTCCGCCCAGGAGGCCGCACAGCTCGCCGCCGAGGCGCCGAACGCCCGGTTCCTGGCCGGCGGCACCAATCTGCTGGACCTGATGAAGCTGGAGATCGAGACGCCCCAGACGGTGATCGACGTGGGCCGGCTGCCGCTGGCGCACATCACGGACGAGCCTGACGGGGGCCTGCGAATCGGCGCGATGGCCACCAACAGCGCGATCACCGCCGACGCGCGGGTTCGCGCCCGCTATCCGGTGCTGGCCCACGCCATCCTCGCCGGCGCCTCCGGCCAGCTGCGCAACAAGGCCACCGCCGGCGGCGCTCTGATGCAGCGCACCCGCTGCGCCTACTTCTACGACACCTCCAAACCCTGCAATAAGCGCGCGCCAGGCGCCGGCTGCGCGGCGCTGAACGGGCTGAACCGCAACAGCGCCATCTTCGGCCAGAGCGACGCCTGCATCGCCACCCACCCCTCCGACATGGCCGCGGCGCTCAGCGTGCTGGAGGCCAGGGTGGAGACGGTGGATGGCTCGGGGGCTGCACGCGCCCTGGCGGTCGACGATCTGCACCGCCTGCCGGGCGACGCGCCGCACATCGAAACCGACCTGAGGGCGGACGAGTTGATCACCGCGGTGCTGCTGCCGCCGCCGCCCGCGGGGCCTCAGGCCTATCGCAAGGTGCGCGACCGGGCCTCCTACGCCGGCGGCCTGGTGAGCGTCGCCATGGCCGGCGACCGGCTGGCTCTCGGCGCGGTGGCGCTGAAGGCCTGGCGGGCGCGGGCGGCGGAGGTGGCCCTGGCCCACGGGGCGACGCCCGCGGAGGCGGCCGCCGTCGAGGTCGAGGGTGCGCGGGGCAATGGCCGCAACGATTTCAAGATCAACCTCACGCGGCGGCTGATGACCGCGGTGATCGAGGCGGGGAGAGCGTCATGACCACCCTGGCGGACTATGCCGCGCCCAATCCGGTCCATGAGAACCGCCAGGGCATCATCGGCAAGGCGGTGGACCGCTACGAAGGGCCGCTGAAGGTCTCGGGAACTGCGGCATACGCCCATGAGGTCGTCCCGCCGTCGCCCCCGGCCTACGGCTACATCATCGACTCCACGATCGGCTGCGGTCGGGTCACGGCGGTGGACGATGCGGCGGCCAGGGCGGCGCCCGGCGTGAAGCTGGTCTGGCATGCCTTCAACCCGCCGGCTGGCCAGGCGGCTAAGGGCGCCCGCACCATCCGCGGTGGTCAGGCCCCGGCCAAGCCGGTGTTCACCGACGCGAAGGTTCACTTCTTCGGCCAGCCGGTGGCCTGCGTCATTGCCGACACCGCCGAGAACGCCCGCGCTGCGGCCGAGCTGATCCGGATGAGCTATGCGGACGAGCCCGCCGAGTACGCCTTCGATCCTGCGCGGGGCGAAATGCCTCCAGGGGAGGAAGACTCCCGGGTCGGCGACTTCGAAGGCGCCTTCGCCGCCGCGCCGGTGAAGCTGGACGAGACCTATTCCACCCCGATCCAGAACCACTGCCAGATGGAGCCGTGCGCCACCACGGCCTGGTGGGAAGACGGGGAGCTGATCGTCCACACCTCCGTGCAGATGCTCAAGGGTCCGCAGCACATGCTGTCCGAGACCCTGCAGATCGACAGGGCCAGGATCCACGTGCTGTCGCGCTACATCGGCGGCGGTTTCGGCGGGAAGGGCGGCACCTACGAGGACCTGAGCCTGGCCGCCCTGGCGTCCCGGGATCTCGGCGTGCCCGTGAAGATCGCGCTCACCCGCCAGCAGATGTTCCAGGCCACGGTGCATCGCCCTGCCACGGTCCAGCGCGTTCGGCTGGGCGCGACGCGGGATGGCCGCCTGACCGCCTTCGCCCTGGAGGCGGCGACGCACTGCGCGCGCGGCTCACCGTTCACCGAGCACGCGGCGTCCTTCTCGCGCGCCCTCTACGCCGCGCCGAACCGCCTGACCGGGCACCGCCGGGTGATGCTCGATATCCAGGTGGCCAGCGCCATGCGCGCGCCGGGCGAGGCGCCGGGCATGATGAGCCTGGAGTGCGCCATGGACGAGCTGGCCGAACAGCTGGGCCTCGACCCCATCGAGCTTCGCCTGCGCAACGAGCCGACCGTGCATCCGGAAACCGGCCAGCCGTTCTCCGCCCGCCAGCTGGTGGAGTGCATGACCGACGGGGCGCAACGCTTCGGCTGGTCGCAGCGCAACCCGAAACCCGGTCAGGTGCGTGTCGGACGCTGGCTGGTCGGCCTGGGCATGGCCGCAGCCATCCGCGGCAACTTCCTGCTGCCGGCCAAGGCCAATATCCGCGTCGAGCCGGACGGCACGGTGACCCTGCGCCAGGGCATGACCGACATCGGCACCGGCACCTACACCATCCTCGCCCAGATCGCCGCCGAGACCATGGGCGTGCCCCTGGACAGGGTGGTGGTGGAGCTGGGCGACAGCGGCTTCGCCCCGGCCCCCGGCTCCGGCGGCCAGTTCGGCGCGGCCAGCGCCGGCTCGGCCGTCCTGGTCACCGGCCAGCTCATGCGCAAGACCCTGGCTGAGATGGCCGTGGCCGATCCCGGCTCGCCACTCTACCGCTCCCCGCCCGAGGCGGTGGACTTCCGCGACGGCCTGATCACCGCCGACAACCGCTCCGAGACCCTGGCCGCCCTGGTCCAGCGTCTCTCGCCCCAGGGGGTCGAGGTGGAGGGCGCGTCGACTCCCGCGCCCGACGCGCGCGACTACGCCCAGCACGCCTACGGCGCCCACTTCGCGGAGGTGGGGGTCGATTCGGTGACCGGCGAGGTTCGCCTGCGCCGAATGCTGGGCGCCTTCGCCTGTGGACGCATCCTCAACGCGAAGACCGCGCGCAGCCAGATCACCGGAGGCATGATCTGGGGCGTCGGCACGGCGCTCACCGAGGTCAATCAGGTAGACGAGCGCTACGGCAGCCTGATCAACCAGGACCTGGGGACCTACCTCGCGCCGGTTCACGCCGACATCGCCAACCTCGACGCCTATTTCCTTCCCGAGGTGGACGACAAGGCCAATCCACTGGGCATCAAGGGCGTCGGCGAGGTGGGCATCTGCGGGGCGGGCGCGGCCGTGGCCAACGCCGTCTACAACGCCTGTGGCGCGCGCGTGCGAGACTACCCGCTGCTGCCGGAGAAGGTGCTGGCCGCGATGGGGCTGGAATAGGCCGTTCGCCCATAAATCTGCGCCGAGGTCGCGGTGGTGGCGACCGACCCAGCAAGCGGAAGTGCGAAACGTCCGCTGAGGGGGGAATCCGGACGTTGGGAACCCCCGCACCGGCGCTTCCTGAAGACTCATCTGCCGATCGACGGCCTGCCACTCTACGACGATGTCAAATGCATCCACGTCGCTCGCGACGGGCGCGATGCCGCGCTGTCGATGCACAACCACTTCACAGGCTTCAGCGATGACCAGTTGGCTCGTTTTGACGTGATAGGGCGGGAGGATCCCGTCATCTCGCGGCCCTATGAGAAGCCCCCCACCGACGTGACTGCCTACTTCCGTCAGTGGATCGCCACGCGGCCGCTGAGGGGGCCTGTCGAGGGGCCGCCCAGCCCGCACTTCTTCGACATTTCGGCCGGATACTGGTCGGAACGCCGGCGGCCGAACGTTCTTCTGGTGCACTACGCCGACCTCTCCAACGACCTGCAGGCCGAGATGCGCCGCGTCGCAGATTTCCTGGATGCCGCGATCGACGACGGGCTGTGGCCATCCCTCGTGCAGGCCGCAAGCTTTCAGGCAATGCGCGCATCGGGCGACGCAGTGATGCCCCAGACGAAGTCGATGTTTCCAGAGGGCTCGAAGCGCTTCTTCAACAAGGGCGTGAGCGGCCGGTGGCGGGGCGTTCTGGCCGACGCTGACCTGGCGAGCTACGACCGCAGGGTGCGAGACACCGTCGGTCCAGGCTTGGCGGCCTGGCTCGAGGGCGGACGCCGCGAAGCTGGCGATCCACGCGTCGCCCCCGACTGATCGACAGCCTTCAGCGCCGACGCGTTGCTTGCCTGTTCGAAGCCGATCACGCGCCGTTATCAATGCCACGCTCGAACAGCAGGTCCTCGACGTTCCGCAGCGACAGCGGGTAGCGGACGTACATCATCACGACCAGCCGGATCACCTCTGGCGAGCTGTCGAAATACCGAAACGGGTTGGCTGGCTTCGTCATCGCAGCCCGATAGACCGCCGCTGGTTAGCGCCCCGTCACTTTGGGCTGACAATCCCCGCATCGGCGCACTAGCCGCCGCGCGTTGAAAGCCCGGGTAGGATTGAACTTGGTCTGGTTTGAGCAGGCGTCGCTCTATTTCTGCGAAAAGAAGGTCTGCTGACAGGAATTGTTGGCGCAACTTGGTGCAAATAGGTTGAAGTTGGTGGTCAAGTTGTTCGACTCGGCCGTGACACCCGTCGATACGATCGTGGCCGAGTAAGGATTGAACGGCGGAACTGCCCCGCAGTCCAGTTTCTCGTCAGCCACGGAAAAGGCGCCGCAGGTCGAGGCGAAGACGGTCGTTTGGATCGTCGTGCCGGTCGCGTACTGAGCCTGCGAGCCGTTGCCCGCTCCCAGTATTGTTCCACTTGCCTGAGTCCAAGGACATTGGGCGCCTGATTGCCAGCACAGGCCGAGCCAGTCCGGCGTCACGACTGTCACCCATTCAGAACTCCATGGAAGCGTCGCGGTCACCGCGACAAGGTGCAGCGTCGCATCGACGCTGCCTTCGATTTGAATTGTGGTCCAAAATCCGGTCCGCCCGGCGTTTTCGCATGCAGTCCACGCCTGCGGGTAGAAGTACCACTGTTGACTGACATCGACGTTCCATACGCAGACGACACTCGTCTGTCCGGAATTGAGCGTCTGGTAGGTGAACTGAACCCAACCGTTGTCGCCATTTGTGCAATTGGGCAGGCCGGCGCCATTTGCCCCAGGCAGGGGGCCGCCGGTATAGCCACCGGAGTTCGCGGTGCTCCCTGAAACGCCGTCCTGAAGCCACTTGGTGATCCAGGCCGGGTGACAGCTGACTGGAAAGACGTTCGTGTTGTTCTGAATGCTGTAGGCCCCGGGGCCGTAGTTGCTGTCCGTCTCAATACCAGCGGACACCACGGTCACATTGATCGCCGATTTCTGTATTCCTGGCGTGATAGTATTGGTGGGCGGAAGCGGCCAGGCGACCGTCGGGGATTGCAGGCCCGGTGGTAGCGAAGCCATATGAGGAATCTGGGAGACTTCCTCTGGCGAGAGACAGGGTACCTGACGCCACTGCACACGGTCGGTGTTGATGGGCGCGCGATAGCAGCCCGGGCTAGACGGCGGTTTCGGCATCGCGAGAAGCTTGGGCGGTTTGCGATCGGTCGAACTACTGACCGTCGAAGCTCCCGTCGTTACCGAGCCGCCGACAGCGACGTTAGCCCCCGATTGGGTCGCTGACGCGAGACGGCTCGAAGCCAACGCATTGTCGTTTCGCGTCTGAGCGCGAACCTGTGGCGTTACGCAAACATGGTCGCTGCCGTTCGCCTCGCGCCACACATATCCACTGAGGCAGGCATCGGTGCCGGGTCGGCTGAGCCTTGACGCAGCGGCATTGTCGGCAGCCGCTTGCGCGCGCGCGCTCGGTGTCACGCAAACATGATCGGTTGGATTTGCGTCGCGCCAGACGAAACCCTGCTGGCAGGCATCGGACTGCGCGAAGGCAGAAGATGCGAGGGACAGCAACCAAATGCCAAGTCCCAGCCCGAAGAAAGCGTGTTTCATGGTCGCCCGCCCCGACAGGCCAGACCAGCGCTGCTGTTCACGGCGTGCCGCAACAAGAACGCTACCACCATCACGGCAGAGGTTCCAGGTGCCGGTCCTCCTGGCCTGGCCAAGAAGCGGACCTTGGGAATGCCTCACTCAGGGGGGAGAGCGGCCATTGGATGGCCGCCCGAAAGCTGACCTCCGTGGGATCACCAGAACGGGCCGCCACTGTCGCCAAGGCGGCCGTGGCGGCGCGCCGGCGAGGCGACGGGGATTGCCGCCTGCTCGACTTCCGCCATCTGTGGTCAGACTTCTGCAGGTCCACTATCCGGCCTGCATTGTACGACAAGGGATGACTGCGCGTGACGTTTTCGAATTGCCGGGTCGTCACTTCCTGGGCGCAGGCGCTGCAGCTGTCGTCGACGGCCGTGGGTGGCTGCTGGGGCCGCGACAGGTCCACGCGCAGACCACCCTTCGGCCTTCCGAACAATTCAGAAAACGACTACGGTGCACGCCAAAGTGGGCAGGTATTCGGGGATCTCCCCTGTCGGTGCTTGGCCAAGGCACGCGGAGGAAGACAAGCCATGAAAACTCCTGTCATTGCCATGATGGCTGGCGCCGTTGCATGCGCACTCTCGACACCGGCGTTTGCCCTCCAGAAGATCGCGGGCACGATCCCGCCCGGAACAACTCCGGTTGTGATTAGCTTCAAGCTGCCCGCCACACCGCGCAAAATGCTTTTCACTTTTATCGCCCCGCGTCCGCGGGTGAGCCCAGGCGTGCCCTACGCGCTCAACTACTGCGTCGGTCCGAAAGTGAATCCTTGTGGGCTGCCCAGCTCCCACGTCGTCAACGTTCCGGAAGGGGGAAAGCAGTCTGCGTCCTTCAATTCCGCCATCTTTGCAACCAACATTCTGGTCGTCGGACAGGGCACGAAGGCGCCTGTCCCGTTCGTCGTCGAAATTGTTCCATAAACGCTAAGCAGCTCACTCGGACCACCGACGGCATCGTGAATCTAGTGCTCGAACCCAAGACGCAGGTTTAGTCTGACTCCTTTCAAGTCCGGGGGACGCTCAGACGTTGCACGCCAAGTATTGATCATTTGGAGCACGCGAAGCCCCCCGTTTCCGCCACGCAATTCTGACCGGAGGGTTGGAGACGCTGGACGCTGCCGCTGAGGCCATACATGCAAACCAGAGTCGGTCCACCACCGCTATTGTCGATCTTCGTTTGCGTCAGGTTTCAGACGAACGGCGTGGTCCACCACCCGGACGGAAGTTTGTTGGTGATCGTGCGCGTGGCCTGAACGAGCGGGCATTTGATCGTTTCGATCAGAGCGCCTCTCGATGGTTGACTTTGACCAGGCCCGGCTCCGGCGCTGCCAGTCTGATCGGCGCGGGCGAAAGACGCCGGAAGCACCGACAAAACCATCACCAATCCAATCCCCACCCGAGTGGCGTTCATCGTCCCCGCTCCTGCATGCCGTCGCTCCGACCACTATGCGCCATACCCGTCGCGTAGCAACGTTGGCCCAGCGCGTTGGCAGGTCGTCAATTCGGCTAAGCGCGCGCGAGCCATCGGCGAAACGGCCTGGCTCGACGTCTGGCGTTGGGGGCCTGCGGCTTTAGGACGAGCAGCGCCTGGGCGTCGGCGAGCGGACGTTGCGAAGGACTGCTTTGGGTCGAAAGCTGCCATCAGCTCCCTTCCGGGAAGCGGGCATTGCCGGCTCCCTCAAGGCCTGAGTGGGCCGAACTCATGAGAACTCACCCTTGGGCCGCAGCCGCTGGCGCCCGCCGTCGGGCCCTGCCATGCTGCCCTTCGCAGAGGGGGACGGACGTGGCCGCAGGGGGCGCCATCGTCGAGGCCGGCGGTCGCCGGGTGTTCGTCCAGCACGTCGTCCGGACGGGCGCGACGCGGGGCACGATCCTGTTCGTCAACGGCGCGGTGGCGACCATCGCGTCGCTACGATGGGCGGTGAAGGAGCTCACCGACTTCAATCTCGTACTGTTCGACTTCCCGCAGTTCGGCGGCTCGGCCGCGCATAACCGGGGCGACGAGCTGCTCACCAAGGAAGCCGAGGCGGCGGTGATCCTGGATCTCATCGCACACTACCGTCCGGACTTCCTGGCCGCGCAGTCCTGGGGCGGCGCCGGCGCCATGCTGGCGCTGGCCCAAAGCGCCGGGAGCGTTCGCCGGGTCGTGCTGGCGTCGTTCTCGGCGGGCCTGACCCCGGTCCTGCGCGAGACGGTGGGCGAGATCGCGGCGGCCCTGGCCTCGCCCGAACCCGAACTCGCCGCCCGCATCACTGTGGAGCGGCTCGGCGAGCGGCTGCCAGACGCCGCCCGCCGCCTGAACGAGCGCTATCTGCTGAAGTTCGATCCGGATGACCAGGCGCGGACCCTGCGCCAGCTCGACTATGTGGCCGCCATGGACTGGTCCGGCGACATGGCGCGGTTCGGTCGTGTGGACATGCCGGTGCTGTTCATCAATGGGGCCGCCGACCGGTTCACGCCGCCGGGGTCGGTGCGGCCCTTCGCCAGCATACTGGCGGACCCGCGCTTCGTCGCGATCCCCGGCGCGGGACACTTCCTGGCGCAGGAGAGCCCGACGGCCTGCGGCGCGGTGGTGCGTGTTCTGAGCGGGTTCTTCGGGACCGCCGAAGCGCCGGTGGGCGCCCTCAGGCGGGTGGGCTGACCCGCACCGTCACCTCCGCCGACAGCCCCGGCCTCAGTTCGCTGGCGTCGGCCTGGCCGGCGTCGAGGGCGATGCGCACGGGCACGCGCTGGACGATCTTGGTGAAGTTGCCGCTGCCGGGTTCGAAGGGCAGCAGGGCGAACTGGGAGCCCGAGCCCGGCGCGAGGCTGACGACCTTTCCCGCGAAGACGCGGCCGGGCAGGGCGTCGATGCGTACGGTGGCCGGCTGGCCCGGCCGCATCCTGCCTGTCTGGGTTTCCTTGAAGTTGGCCACCACATAGGGCGCGGCGGTCCCGACGATGGTCATCAGCCGCACGCCGGGCTGCACGAAACCGCCGGGGACCGCCTGGATGTCGGCCGCGGTCCCGCCGGCCAGGGCGGTGACCGTCGCGTAGCCCTTCTGGCGTGTCGCGGCGTCCAGTTCGGTCTGGGCTCGGAACTTCGCGGCCCTGGCCTGGGCGAGGGCGGCCTCGATCTCGCCGCGGGAGCGGGCGGCGACCATGCCCTGGCCGCGGGCGGTCTCGAAAGCCTGACGCAGGGCCGGATCGGAGGCGCCCTTGGGGCCGGCCAGGGCCTGAGCCGCCTTGACCTGGCCCTGGGCCAGCTTCTCCTCGGCGTCGAGGCGGGCGAGGCCGGCGCGCGCGGCCCGTTCAGCGGCCTGGGCGGCCATCAGGTCGCCCTTCGCCGCCTGCATCTGCACCTCGAACTCCTCGGGATCGAGGCGCACGACGGGGTCGCCGGCCTTCACCAGCTGGTTCTCCTGGACCAGCACCTGCAAGACCATGCCGCGCACCTTGGGCGAGACATAGGTCATGTCGGCCTGGACGTAGGCGTCGTCGGTGGACAACTGCGGCTTGTCGGAGAAGATCCACCACAGCCCGCCGCCGATGGCGGCGGCAGCGACCACCGCGATGATCGCGGCGCGAAAGGTGGTCCGGTTCATCGGGCGCAGCATCCGGCGCGGTCAGCCCTCGCGCCGCTAATCACACACATCGCCCGACCCCTCATCCGTCGCCGCGGATCGGGTCCGGGGCGACACCTGCTCCCGCAAGGGGAGAAGGGACTACTCGCGCTTTCCGCGCGTCCGGGGCAAGATGACAGCATGCCGAAGGTCGTCGCAAGGGGTCGAGTTTGAGCACCGCGACGGCGGCGGCCGCCGATGCAGGCGCAAGTCCAAGGTCCCTCGGCGAGGGCAGGAAGCTCGCCATCTTCCTGATCATGTCCGTGGGCATGTTCATGGCCCTGCTGGACATCCAGATCGTCGCCGCCTCGATGAACTCCATCCAGGCCGGCCTCTCGGCGGCGCAGGACGAGATAGACTGGCTGCAGACCTCCTATCTGATGGCCGAGATCGTGATGATCCCGCTGTCCGCCTATCTGTGCGAGGCCCTGTCCACCCGCTGGATGTTCGTGATCTCGGCGGGCCTGTTCACCCTGTCCAGCCTGTTGTGCGGCGTCGCCTGGGACCTGCCGTCGATGGTGGTATTCCGGGCCATCCAGGGGTTCGTGGGCGGGGCGATGATCCCCATGGTGTTCGCCACCGGTTTCGCCTTCTTCGACGGACCCAAGACGGCGATGGTGACGGCGGTGCTGGGGGTGATCTCCACCCTCGCGCCGACCCTGGGGCCGACGGTGGGCGGCTGGATCACCGACAGCTTCTCCTGGCGCTGGCTGTTCTTCATCAACATCGCGCCCGGCCTGCTGGTCACCGTGGCCCTGACGATGCTCGGGCCCATCGACCGGGGCGAGCCGCGCCTGCTGGCGAGGATCGACTGGCTGCACGCCGCGGCGCTGGCGGTTTCCCTCGGCGGCCTGCAGTACGTGCTGGAGGAGGGCCCGCGCCACCAGTGGTTCGAGGACCGCACCGTGGCCGCGGTGGCGTGGACAGCGCTGGTCGCGGGCGTGGTGTTCATCGAGCGGTGCCTGTTTTCGCCGCGGCCCCTGGTGAAGATAGGGGTGTTCCGACGCCGGGGCTTCACCGCCGCCTGCATCCTGTCCTTCGCCATCGGCTTCGGCCTGTACACCATCGTCTATCTGACGCCGGTGTTCCTGGGCGTGGTGCGCGGCTACTCCAGCCTGGAGATCGGCTCGACGGTGTTCATCGTCGGCGTGTTCATGACCGCCTGCGCGCCCATAGCCGCCTGGCTGGCCACGGTGATCGACCTGCGGCTGGTGATGCTGGCCGGGCTGATCCTCTATGCGCTCTCGTTCTGGATGGTGTCGTCGATCACCAGCGACTGGGGATTCTGGCAGCTGTTCTGGCCCCAGGCGGTGCGCGGCGCGGCGGTGCTGTTCTGCATGGTGCCCTCGGTGGGCATGGCCATGAGCAACGTGCCCGACGCCGAGCTGCGCGATGCGTCGGGGCTCTCCAGCCTGATGCGCAACCTCGGCGGGGCCGTGGGCATCGCCCTGGTCAACACCTGGCTGCTCGACTTCTACCGGCTGCACCTCGGCCGGCTGTCCGAGGGCCTCGGCGGTGCGCCGGGCAAGGCGGTGGCGGCCATGGGCCAGTTGGCGCGGCGTTTCGCCGTGCAGGGCGCCGACCCCGGCCACGTCGGCGGCATGGCGGTCGCGGTCCTAGGCCGGGGCGTCTCGGCGCAGGCGCTGACCCAGGCGTTCCGCGATGTGTTCCAGCTCACCGCCTGGCTGTTCGTCGCCGCAATCCTGGTGATTCCGTTCGCCCGGGGCGGCACGATGGTGGGGGACCGCCACTAATCCTTAGGCGTTTCGGCGCCACGAAGTCGCCCAGGAGTGAGCCTAGGCGGCCGTGTGCGACCGGGGCCGCCAGTCCTGCTTGGGCGCAGAACGCGCGCCCGCTATGTTCGAAGCCTCGAGAGGCCCTGAATGAACCATCCAGTGAAGCTTGCGCTGTTCGCCCTGGCGGGCCTGTGCCTGGCGTTCGCGCCGATGGCCATGGCGGCGCCGGCGAGCGATGGCGCGCCAGGCGCCCGCGCCGGCGCGCTCGCCGGTAAAAATTCGCCGGACGATCCGGCCTATCCCCTGACCCGACCGAATCCGGAAGCCGAGATCGGCAAGCTGGACAACGGCCTGCGCTACGGGGTGATGAGCCGCGGCGGCACCCGGCAGGTCTCGATCATCCTCTACATCGGCGCGGGCAGCGGCGACGAGACGGACGCCGAGCGCGGCACCGCGCACTTCCTCGAGCACATGGCCTTCAACGGCTCGCGCAACTTCCCGCCCGGCACGGTGATGAAGCGCTTCGCCGACATCGGCGCCACCATCGGCCGCGACCAGAACGCCGAGACCGGCTTCGACTCGACCATGTTCAGCCTGGACATTTCCGAGATCACGCCGGAGCGGCTGGGGATGTCGTTCAACTGGTTGCGCGACGTGGCCGACGGCCTGACCATCTCCCAGAGCGAGGTCGACCGCGAGCGTGGCGTCATCCTCTCGGAATACGCCTCCAGCCGCAGCGCGATGACCGACATCGCCCTGCAGTCGGAGTCCTTCCTGGCGCCCGACCTGCTAGGCCCGAAGCGCGCGCCGATCGGCACACGCGAGTCGATCATGGCGGCCAGCGCCCAGAGCATCGGGGGCTTCTACCACCGCTGGTATCGGCCGGAGACCTCCATCGTGGTGGCGGTCGGCGACCTGCCGCGCGATCAGCTGAAGGCGATGATCGTCGCCGCCTTCGGCTCCTGGACCAATCCGACGCCGCCGGCGGCGCCAGTGGACCTCGGCCGCATCGATCCGCACCGCGCGACCCAGGCCCTCACCCTGACCGATGCGCACGATCCGGCCGGCCTGCAGGTCTGCCGCATGCAGGCCAAGGACCCGCCGCTGCAGGAGGGCGTGCAGTCGCGCCTGCGCGACTTCGAACAGGCCGTCTGGCAGGGCGTGCTGGACCGCCGCCTGTCCGAGCGCGCCAGCGCCGCCAGGCCGCCGTTCCTGTCGGCCGAGGTCGAGCGGGTGGATGTCTACAACGCCGCCTCGCTGGGCTGCGTCACCGCCATGCTGCGCGACAGCGACTGGCGCCCGGCCGTGGGCGCGGTGTCGGCCGAGACCCGGCGCATGGCGCTCTACGGGATCACCGAGGAGGAGTACAAGACCTCAGTGCAGGCCCTGAACGCCTCGGTGGAGGCCGAGGTCGGCGAGGCGCCGACCATGACCGGCGCCGAGCTGGCCAAGAGCATCGTCTCGAACCTGACGCAGAACGGCACCTTCTCCACCGCCGAGGAGGACCAGCGGATCGGCCGCCTGGCGCTCGCCCGCCTCACCCGGGCGCAGGTGGACGCGGAGTTCGCGCGGGTCTGGACCAGGGCCAGTCCGCCGGTGGTGGTGGCCATCCTGCCGCAGGCCCTGGACCGCGCGGCCGTCACCCAGGCCTGGCGCGTCGCACAGGCCACGCCCGCGCCCAGCCCGCCCGCGCAACACCCGGGCCACCCATGGGCCTACGCCAGCTTCGGACCGCCGGGGACGGTGGTCAGCCGCCAGCCGATCCCGGACGCCGGCGCCATGCACATCGCCTACGCCAACGGCCTGCGGCTGAACTTCAAGACCAGCCAGAACGCCCAGGACCACGTGGAGATCCGCATCCGCTTCGGCGCCGGGCAACAGGAGGTCGCCGCCAAGGATCTGCCGGTGGCGCGCCTGGCCACCAGCATGCTGCGCCTCGGCGGCCTGGGGAAGAACGACTTCGAGGACACCTCGCGCTTCTGCGAAGGCCACGAGTGCGGCTTCGAACTCGACATGCTGCGCGACGCCTTCGTGATCGGCGGCGAGACCCGGCCCGAGGACCTCGACGTCGAGCTGCAGCTGATCACCGCCTACCTGTCCGACCCCGGCTTCCGGCCGGAGGTCGACGCGCGCATCCCGACGACGGTGCGCAGCCTCTACCAGGCGGCGCGCAGCGAGCCGTCCCTCGCCGCGGTGATGGCGCGCGACAAGGCGCTGCCCGAGCCGCGCGTGAAGCTGTTCCCGGACGACCACGACCTGGACAACGCCAGGAGCGCCGACTTCGCCCGCCTCCTCGGCCCGGCGCTGAAGAACGACGCCCTCGAGGTGACCATCATCGGCGACATCGACCAGGCCACGGTGGAGGACGCGGTGGCCAAGACCCTGGGCGCCCTGCCGCCACGCCCCCGCGCGGACGACGCCAAGCCCGACGCGCCGAAGGTGCACTTCGCCAGCTCCGCCCCGCCGGTGATCCGGGTGACCCACGACGGCTCGGCGGAAAAGGCGACGGTGCTCGCCACCTGGCCTCTGTTCGTCTGGACGCCGGACCGGGTGCGCGAGCAGCGGACCCTCGACCTGCTGGGCCAGATCATGGAGATGCAGGCCATCCAGGAGATCCGCCAGAAGCTCGGCAAGGCCTATTCGCCTCAGGTGCAGGTGCAGCTGGGGCGCGGCGGCGACCAGGGCTCGCTGCTGGTGTCCATCGACACCTCGCCGCCGGCCGCCGACGCGGTGGTGACCTCGCTGCGCAAGATCGCCAGGGACCTAGCCGCCGGCGACATCACCGACGAAATGCTGGAGCGCGCGCGCCGACCGGTCCTCGACAATGGGGCGACGCGGGAAATCTCCAATCCCTGGTGGATCGAGATGCTCGACGGCTCCTGGGCGCACCCCGATCAACTCCTCGCGTCGAAGACCTGGCTGTCGGACTATTCCACCATCAGCCTTGCGGAGGTGAAGGCCGAGGCCGCCAAGTGGCTCGCCCCGGACCCGCTGCTGGTCATCGCCACGCCGGCCGGCGCGTCGCAGGCCGACGCGGCGACGCCGCACGCCGCCGAAGGGGGCGGGGCGGGCCTGCGTGAGCGTGTGGGCGGGTGAGAGGTTCCGAGGAAACAAGGAATGAGAACCGCATGGATGCGCAGCTGAGCTGGGTGAAGGGGGCGGACGAGCCGGCGCTGAGCGAGGACACGATCGGCGTCGCCCTGGACAAGGCCGCCAGCCGCTGGGGCGATGCGGAAGCGCTGGTGGCGCCCGGCCAGGGCGTGCGCTGGACCTGGGCGGAGCTGGCGGCGCGGGCGGACGCCGTGGCGGCGGGACTGCTGGCCCTGGGGCTGGAGAAGGGCGAGCGTATCGGCATCTGGTCGCCGAACCGGGCCGAATGGACCCTCACCCAGTTCGCCGCCGCCAAGATCGGCCTGATCCTGGTGACCATCAACCCGGCCTACCGGCTCTCCGAGCTGGAGTACACGCTGAACAAGGTGGGGGTGAAGGCGCTGGTCGCCGCCGAACGGTTCAAGACCAGCGACTATGTGGGCATGGTCGAGCAGCTGGCCCCGGAAATCGCCGGCGCGCGGCCCGGCGCCCTCTCGGCGGCGAGGCTGCCGACCCTGAAGGCGGCGATCAAGATCGGCGGCGCGCCGCGGCCCGGCTGGCTGGACTTCGACGACGTCGCCGGACTGGCGGACGACGCCCGCCGCGCCCTCGTCGGCGAGATCGCCTCGGGGCTCGACAGGTGCGAGCCGATCAATATCCAGTTCACCAGCGGCACCACCGGCCTGCCCAAGGGCGCGACCCTTTCGCACCGGAACATACTGAACAACGGCTTCTTCGTCGGCCGGGCCATGGGGATCAAGGCCGGCGACCGCATCTGCATCCCCGTGCCGCTCTACCACTGCTTCGGCATGGTGATGGGCAATCTGGCGGCGGTCACCCACGGCGCGACCATGGTCTACCCGGCCGAGGCCTTCGACGCCGACGCCACCCTGCGCACGGTGCAGGACGAGCGCTGCACCGCCCTCTACGGCGTGCCCACCATGTTCATCGCCGAACTCGGCCATCCGGACTTCGCCAGCTTCGACCTCTCATCCCTGCGCACCGGCTGCATGGCGGGCGCTCCCTGCCCCGTGGAGGTGATGAAGCAGGTGATCGGCAAGATGCACATGCGCGACGTCACCATCGCCTACGGCATGACCGAGACCAGCCCGGTGAGCTTCCAGACCGGCGAGGCCGACCCCCTGGAGCGCCGCGTCTCCACCGTTGGCCGGGTGCAGCCGCACCTGGAGGTGAAGATCGTCGACGAGACCGGCGCGACAACCCCGCGCGGGGTTCCCGGCGAGATCTGCACCCGCGGCTATGCGGTGATGCTGGGCTATTGGGACGACGCGGAGCGCACCGCCGAGGCGATCGACGCCGACGGCTGGATGCACACCGGCGACATCGGGACCATCGACGCCGAGGGCTATGGCAATGTGGTCGGCCGCATCAAGGACATGGTCATCCGCGGCGGCGAGAACGTCTATCCCCGCGAGATCGAGGAATTCCTCTACACCCATCCCAAGGTCGCCGACGTGCAGGTGGTGGGACTGCCCGACCCGCGCATGGGCGAGGAACTCTGCGCCTGGATCCGTCTCGTTCCCGGCGAGAGCGCCGACGAGGAAGAGATCAAGGCCTTCTGCCGCGGCCAGATCGCCCACTACAAGATCCCGCGCTATGTCCGCTTCGTCGACGAGTTCCCCATGACCGTCACCGGCAAGGTGCAGAAGTTCCTGATCCGCAAGCAGATGATCGAGGACCTCAGCCTGGCGGTGGAGACCACGGCGTAGGCGGAGATGGTTTCAGTCTCGCGAGGGCCCGATGATGTAGGTCGTCGTGTGGTCGAACGGCTCCTCGGGGTTCGGAACGGTCGCGGAACCGGCTGCCTGCATCGCCGCCACGACCTCCGCTACGCTGAACTTGCTCCAGGTCGAGGTCGTCACGACGTGGACGGTATCGCCGCGACCCACCACGGTTCGGTTCCGAGCATCAACATCGCCATCCAAATTGAGCTCAAGAACACCTAGCCATTCGGCATGGTCTCTCCCCAGCCGCACGTGGGCGATACGCATTTCATTTGGCTCATACCCTCCAAAGAGCACGACATCCCGACCATCGACAGCAATGGCCTTCGCGCCTTTGACGTCGTTGCTCCAAGTCCTCCATTCGCCGTCTGGGAGAACCCGTAGGATTTCAAACGACATGTAGGAACACGCCCAGACTTCGGACCCGCTGACGTTGAGGGCGTAGTTGTCGTCGACGTAGTGCTCCGCGGGGTAGGCGGCGAATCTTCGCGCGACCTCGTGGTTGTAGCTCCAGGCCGCTGCGCCTTCATCGTCGAAGCGCGCCAGTCCGGCGCAACCCAGGTCATCCGAGAGTCCTTCGTCGAAATATCCGACCCATATCGCGCCCGCCCCGTCGCACTGAAGGTGCTCGATCCCGTCGCCCAGACGAAATCGATGCGTGATCACCCCTGCTGGATCGATAACGGCGGCATTCTGGCCGGAACGAGCACAGCGCGAATCGGCGACGATCCATCGACCGTCGGGCAGGCGATCGAATTGGGGGAATGCCGTCTCGATTCCGAACTCAGCGATCGGGGCGTCGATTCCGCCCGCGATGACCTGAAGCCGTCCCCGATCTCCGTGCGTGAATAGCGGTCGCTGTTCGAGGTACCGTTTCGGATCGGTGCTCAGCAACTCGTGGTTCCAGAGCCAAGTCCCCCGTTGGTCGGTCGTCGCGCGAAAGCTGGCAAGTTCGCCCGTGCCGGTCACTGCATGGCAGACATCAAACCAGCCTACCGGCGGGTTCGGCAGACGCGACTGTCTCTTGGGTCGGAAGGGGACCATGGTCGCCCAATAGTTTAGTCGACGCGTTGCAGGAAGACCGACTCTAAGATCGCGGTTGAGCGGACGTCTTGGAGAGGCTACCCGGCGTCGGCGACAAACGGAGACGAACCATGGGCGTGTTGGACGGGAAGGTGGTGCTGGTCACCGGCGGGGCCGGGGGGATCGGCAAGGAGTGCGCCCTGCTGGCGGCGCGGGAAGGCGCCAAGGTGGTGGTCAACGACCTCGGCGGCAGCGTCTCCGGCGGCGACGAGGGCTCGGCCGGTCCGGCGGAGCAGACCGCCGCCGAGATCCGCGCGGCGGGCGGCCAGGCGGTCTCCAACTCCGAGAGCGTGGCCAGCCTCGCGGCGGCGCAGCACATGGTGCAGCAGGCGCTGGAGGCGTTCGGCGGACTGCACGCGGTGATCAACCCGGCCGGCATCCTGCGCGACGGCATGTTCCACAAGATGAGCGAGCCCGACTGGGACCAGGTCATCGCGGTGCACCTGCGCGGCGCCTTCAATGTCAGCCGCGCGGCGGTAGAGCACTTCCGCGAGCAGCAGGAGGGCAGCTTCGTCCACTTCACTTCGACCTCGGGGCTGATCGGCAACATCGGCCAGGCCAACTATGCGGCGGCTAAGCTCGGCGTGATGGGTCTGTCGCGCATCCTGGCCATGGAGGGGGCGTTGAAGAACGTCCGCTCCAACATCATCGCCCCGTTCGCCTGGACCCGGATGATCGCCACCATTCCGGTGAGGGATGAGGCTTCGGCCGAGCGCGTGGGCCGAATGCAGCGTTCCATGCGCACCGACCAGGTGGCCCAGATGGCCGTGGCCCTGGCCAGCCCGGGGACCGCCGACGTGAACGGCCAGATATTCGGCGTGCGGGGCAATGAGGTGGTGCTGTTCGACCAGCCGCGCCCGGTCCGCTCCGTGGCGCGCATCGAAGGCTGGACGCCGCAGACCCTGATCGAGACCGCCATCCCGGCGATCAGGAGCGACTTCACCGACCTGGGCGCCAGCGCCACGGTGTTCCCTTACGAGCCGATCTGAGCGTTCCTATTCACAAATCCTCGTCACCCCGGAAGGGCCGAAGGCCTGCCGAAGGCCCTATCCGGGGCCGGACGGGCCGGTTCACAGGCGACATCCAGCTCGGTATCGGCCCGTCCGGCCCCGGGTCTACGCCCCCGGATCAAGTCCGGGGGCTCCGCCCGGGGTGACGCCGGAGGGGTGGTGGAGCGATCCCTCTCAGCACGCGCACGACACCTTCTCGTCCACCACTGCATACTGGTCCGCGTAGATGCGCCGCCAGCCCGGGCGGGTGGCCATTTCGGCGGCGAGGCCCGAGCCCGGCGCCAATATGGTCCAGCGCACGCCGTAGCGGCTGAAGGCCGCGTCCACCGCCATGGACTCGCCGCGCATGATGTTCTCGTGATCCTGCACGAAGGCGTCGCCGTACATGTCGGCGCGGCCGTCGATGTAGGGCCGCACGCCCTGGAAGATCAGATAGCCGCCGAAGGCGTAGTCGTTCATCACCGGCAGGGCGCGCAGGGACGCCGGCACATGCGCCAGGGCGGTGATCGGCGCGGTCTTTCCATCGACCCGGTCCTGCGGGATGGCGACGCGCGCCGCGATCAGGGCGACGAACAGGAACGCCGCCAGCAGGGTCGGGCCAAGGCCGAAGCGCGGCGGCGCGGCGGGTTCGGCGCCGGCGGCGCCCAACGCCCGGCCCAGGGGCTCGGCCAGCAGCAGCGGGGCCAGCACGCCCAGCACCACCTCCTGGCGCACATGCTGCAGGGTCATGTGCACCAGGGCCAGCAGCGCCAGCAGCCGCACGAAGGGAACACGCACCCCGCGCCAGAAGCCCACGAAAATGCCCGCCAGCAGGGCGATCTCCACCGGCTCCAGCTTGCTGAAGTCCGGCCCGCGCCACTCGTCGATGATCGGCAGGGTCTTCATGCCCATCACCTTCACCGGGAAGATCAGGCCGTTCACGCCGTGCGGGGTCAGCAGGGCGGCGCCCAGGGCGGCGAGGCCGAAGGCGCCCCAGGCCAGGGCGGTGCGCAGCCGCCGGTCCTTCGCGCCGAGCACCGCCTCCAGTCCGAGCATGCCGGCGACGCCCAGTCCCACGATGAAGCTGGAGTGCAGATTGGCCCACAGGGCCATCAGCGGGATCAGCCAAAGGCTGGGCGGCCGGTCCCGGCGGCGCGCATCGAGCAGGGCCACGGTCCACAACGCCAGGACCGGCAGGGCGAGGATGTGCGGACGCGCCAGCATGCTGGGCGCGACGCAGGCGATGCCGATGGCCAGGGTCGCCACCACCGACAGCGGCCGCAGCCACACCCGCAGCCAAGCCGCCATCATCGCCGCCGTGGCGCCCACCGCCAGGCCGGTGATCAGCATCACCCCGCCCCAGCCCGCCGCGGCGAACACCGAGGCCATGCCTGCCTCGGTCAGCCACTCCTGGGTGTCCCAGGGCCGGCCGGCGAAGGTGTAGGAGAACGGGTCCGTGTGCGGGACGGACCCATGGGCGATGATCCAGCGCCCGGCGGCCAGGTGCCAGAAGGTGTCGCCATCGCCGAGGATCGGCGTCGCGAAGCTGACTGCCGCCGCCAGGACCAGCGGGATCAGGGCGAGGATCAGGAAGTCGGCGCGGGTGTCGGAGGCCGGAGTTTGGCTCGCCGTGCTCATCTGGCCCTCCGAGGATGCGCGGCGCGCAGTGTCGCGGGATTCGGGAGAGAACGCGCGGCTGTCAGGCCAACATCCAGCGGCTTGCCTTCCATGGGCGTGCGCGCCCTTTATCCGATGCATGAAACAGCCGCCCAACAACGCCATCGTCATCCTGCTGGACAGCCTCAACCGGCACATGCTCGGGGCCTATGGCGGGACCGAGTTCGAGACGCCGAACCTCGACCGTTTCGCCGCCGGCGCCGTGACGTTCACCAGCCACTACACCGGCTCGCTGCCCTGCATGCCGGCCCGGCACGACATCCTCTGCGGCGCGCTGGACTTCCTCTGGCGGCCCTGGGGTTCGGTGGAGCTGTGGGAAGACGCGATCACCTATGAGCTGGGCAAGGCCGGGGTGGTCACCCAGCTGATCTCCGACCATCCGCACCTGTTCGAGACCGGCGGCGAGAACTACCACGTGGACTTCACCGCCTGGGACTACCAGCGCGGCCACGAGGGCGACGCCTGGAAGACGCGGCCGGATCCCAGCTGGGCCGGCGCGCCGGGCATGGGCCGCGGGCACATGCCCTATGACGACAGCCGCGGCTGGTTCCGCGGCGAGCAGGACTTCCCCGGCCCCAGGACCATGGCCGCCGCCGCCCGCTGGATCGACGACAACGCCGGCGCCCACGAGCGGTTCATGCTGTTCGTCGACGAATTCGACCCGCACGAGCCCTTCGACACGCCCGAACCCTGGGCCTCCAAGTACGATCCGGACTGGCGAGGCCCGCACCTGATCTGGCCGCCCTATGTGGTCGGCGCGCTGCACAAGGGCGTGCTCACCGAGCGCCAGGCGCGGCAGATCCGCTGCCAGTACGGGGCCAAGCTGTCGATGATCGACCACTGGTTCGGCAAGGTTCTGGCCGCCATCGACCGGCATGGCCTCGGCGACGACACCCTGGTGATCGTCTGCACCGACCACGGCCACTACCTCGGCGAGAAGGACATCTGGGGCAAGCCGGGGGCGCCGATCTACCAGACCATCGGCCACATCCCGCTGATGATCCGCGCGCCCGGCGTGGCGGCGGGCGAATGCGACGCGCTGACCACCAATGTGGACCTGCACGCCACACTGGCCGAGCTGTTCGGCGTCGCCCAGCGCCAGCGCACCCATGGCCGCTCGCTGCTGCCGCTGCTGGGCGGCGCGGCGAAGTCGGTGCGCGACTGGCTGCTTACCGGCGTGTGGGGCCGCGAGGTGTGCCTGGTGACCGGCCGCCACAAGTACGTCCGGGCCCCCGCCGGGGCCAATGCGCCGCTCTCCATGCTGTCGAACCGCTGGTCGACCATGCCGACGCACGGCGTGCTGGAGCGCAACGTGGCCCTGCCGCTGCCCGACGAGCGCGCCTTCCTGGACCGCATGCCGGGCAGCACCGTGCCGGTGATCCACCAGACCTGGGGCGAGGGCGACGCGATCCCCTATTGGGCGGGGTCCAGGCCGTCGGGGAACCACCTGTACGATCTGCGGAACGATCCGGGAGAGGACGAGAACCTGGCCGGATCGCCGCTGGAGGCGCGGCTGACGGAGCAGTTGCGCGCCGCGCTGACCGAGCTGGAGGCGCCGGCGACTCAGTTCGAGCGGCTGGGGCTGCGGCAGGCGGCGGCGGTGAGCGCCTAGCGCGGTGGTTCAACCGCGCGGAGTTGTTGGGTTATGCTGCAGGCGTCGCCGAAGAGGGGAGGCGAGAACATGCGCTGGGGTCGAACCTCTGCTCTGATCGCTCTCGCGGCGGCGGGCCTGGCCGCCTGCGGCAAGCCGGCGCCCTCGCCGGCGACCGTCGCCAAGCCGCCCCAGGCCGCAGCCCCGCCGGCGGCGCCCGTCGCCCTCACGCCGAAGCAGGCGCTGGCGGCGGCCTTCGCCGCGGCCTTTCCGGCAGGGGCGCGGGAGACCCAGGCGAACGGCGACTATGTGCTCACCTATTCGCCGCTCAAGCTGATCGCCCTGGACAAGGCCGGGGACCGCGTGGCGCTGATCTCCGGCGGCGAGGGGCAGGGGATGCAGGGCACCTGCCACGCCTGCACCGGCAACCTGCGGATCACCTATCTGGTGAGGACCGGCGCCGGCTTCGCGCCGACCAGGCCGCCCGTCGTGCAGGATACCGGCGGCGATGGGTTCGGCGGCCTGCCGCAGTGGAAGCTGATCCGGGCGGACCGCTTCCCGGCTTTGCGGATCGTGACCGGCTACACCGCACAGGGCTGCACGACGGAGGACGTGACGGTCTTCCTGCTGCAGCCCAACGAGATCAATGCCGACGAGCGCCTGGGCAAGCACGACGACGCCTGCATTTAGGGCAAGATGGGCTCAACCTGACTTCGCGCTAGCTGGATGTCGTCTATGAGCCGGCGGGTCCGGCCCCGGATAAGGCCTGCGGCCTTTCCGGGGTGACGAGGGGTAGGGGGAACCACGAAAAACACGAAAAGCACGAACGCGGGCGTTGTGGCGGCGGTGGGTCGGTGGGGCGCCGGCTTGTTCGTGCTTTTCGTGTTTTTCGTGGTTCCCCTATCCTTCCCGGCGGCCTCGCCAAATCAGCGGGCGCATGGTGACGTGGGGCGGGCTGGCCCTCGCGGCCGGATGCGCTCTTTGACATCGTGAAGCAAGACACACGGCCGGCGCAGCAGGGGCGCGCGCCCGCGCACCTGCGTTCTCAATGCCCCCCACACCCGAAACTCCCCGCGCAAGCGGGGACCCAGGTTTTTTTACAATCGGTTGGGGCCGCGCGGGTGTGGACGGAAGGAACAAACAAAAAAAGCCTGGGTCCCCGCTTGCGCGGGGAAT
>JBIOEG010000018.1:0-70178 GCA_044445825.1 Caulobacterales bacterium | reverse complement strand
CGCCCAGGGCGGCGGCCGGATGACGTTCCAGGGTCAGCCGCGAGGTGGCCACACCTGGCAGGGCGGGCAGGGCGGACGCGGCGGCGAGGGCGGACAGACCTGGCAGGGCGGCCACACCTGGCAGGGTGGACGCGGCGGCGAGGGCGGCCAGGTCCAGGGCGGCGCGCGCAACTTCGCCCGCACTCCGAATTTCGGCGATCAGCACTGGAACGGCGGGCAGGGCGGCGGGCGGCCGAACGGCCAGGGCGACCGGCGCTTCGCCCAGGACCAGGGCGGCGTTCGCGGCGGCCAGGACTGGCGCGGCGGTGATCGCGGCTTCCGCGGCGACAACGGCGATCGGGGCGGTGACCGCGGCGGATTGCGAGACGGCCATGACCGGCGCGGCGATCGCGGCGGCGACTGGCGTCACGAACGCTTCGACCGTGACGATTTCCCGCGCGACTTCGACGCGGATCGCCGGTTCCACATCGGGTTCTTCTATCCCCAGGGCTGGTACTACGAGAACTGGGCGTACGGCGACTACCTTCCCTGGGGCTGGTTCGGCCCGAGCTACTATCTTGACTGGAACTACTACGGCCTGCCGCCGGCTCCGGCCGGCTGCGAGTGGGTCCGCGAAGGCCCCGACGCCGTGCTGGTGGACGTCTACACCGGCCAGGTCCTGTCGGTGTACCACGGGCTGTTCTACTAGGGGGCCCGCGGCGCCCGCGGCCCCAACCGCGTCACCCCGGATGGCCCGCAGGGCCAATCCGGGGCCGGACCCGCCGGTTCATAGACGACATCCAGCTCGGAAGCGGCCCGTCCGGCCCCGGCTCTACGCGTCCTTACGGACGCTGCGGCCGGGGTGACGCGGCTGTGCTTGACGGCTCCGGAAAAAACCTATCGATAGCGGCCTTCGTTTGGGCCGGGCCTTGCGCGCGGCCGCTGCGTTCACCCTCTCCGGAGACAAGATCATGCGCGTCTACTACGACCGCGACGCCGACCTCGCCCGCATCCTGGACAAGAAGATCGCCATCGTCGGCTACGGCTCGCAAGGCCATGCCCACGCCCTCAATCTGCGCGACTCCGGGGTGAAGGACGTAGCGGTGGCGCTGCGTAGCGGATCGGCGTCGGTCAAGAAGGCGCAAGGCGAGGGCCTGAAGGTGATGAGCGTCGCCGAGGCCGCGGTCTGGGCGGACATGATCATGGTGCTGGCGCCGGACGAGCTGCAGCGCGGCATCTACCTGGCCGACATCGCCCCCAACATCCGCGACGGCGCGGCTCTGCTGTTCGCGCACGGCCTGAACGTGCACTTCCAGCTGATCGAGCCCAAGGCCTCCATCGACGTGCTGATGGTGGCGCCCAAGGGGCCTGGCCACACGGTGCGCGGCGAGTACCAGAAGGGCGGCGGCGTGCCCTGCCTGATCGCCGTGGCCCAGGACGCCACCGGCAACGCCCTGGACCTGGGCCTGGCCTACGCCTCGGCCATCGGCGGCGGCCGGTCCGGGGTGATCGAGACCAGCTTCCGCGAGGAGTGCGAGACGGATCTGTTCGGCGAGCAGTCGGTGCTGTGCGGCGGCCTCGTGGAGCTGATCCGCGCCGGCTTCGAGACCCTGGTGGAGGCCGGCTACGCCCCCGAGATGGCCTATTTCGAGTGCCTGCACGAGGTGAAGCTGATCGTCGACCTGATCTATGAGGGCGGCATCGCCAACATGAACTATTCGGTCTCCAACACCGCCGAGTATGGCGAGTACGTCTCGGGACCCCGGATCGTGACCGCCGAGACCAAGGCGGAGATGAAGCGGATCCTCGAGGACATCCAGTCCGGCCGCTTCGTGCGCGACTGGATGGTGGAGAACGCCGCCGGCCAGCCCAGCTTCAAGGCCACCCGCCGCCGCAACGCCGAGCACCCCATCGAGGAAGTCGGCGCCCGCCTGCGCGCCATGATGCCCTGGATCGCCAAGAACAAGCTGGTGGACGTGGAACGGAACTAAGGGGGCGGGCGGCCACCGCTGCTTCGTCACCCCGGGCGTAGACCCGGGGCCGGACGGGCCGCTGGCTAGCTGGTCGGCGTCTCTGAACCAGCGGGTCCGGCCCCGGATAAGGCCTGCGGCCTTTCCGGGGTGACGAGGAGTAGGGGAACGATGGCCTCGCCAAATCAGCGGGCAAATGGTGACGTGAACCGGCGGGTCCGCGCGACCCGCCGGCGGTCTTTGACATCGTGAAACGAATCGCGCGGCCGGTGACCGGCGGCGCTCGCCCGCACAGCTGGGTTCCCGATCCCCCACACCCGAAATTCCCCGCGGAAGCGGGGACCCAGGTTTTTTTACAATCGGTTGGGGCCGCGCGGGTGTGGACGGAAGGAACAAACAAAAAAAGCCTGGGTCCCCGCTTGCGCGGGGAATTTCGGGTGTTGGTGTTTGGGGGCGTGCGGGCAAGCGTCGCGCGCCACCTGCTCCGCACCTGTTATGCATCGATAACAGGCCTGTTTGGCGCCTGTTATCACCTGTTATCACCTGTTCCTGGCGGATATCAGGTGGCCGTAAGCCATTGAACGAGCACGGCTTCCAGACCGTAACAGGCGCGAAAAACCGCGAAATAACAGGTGGAACAGGTGAATAACAGGTCGGAACAGGTGGATGGCTAGGCGATCCCAGGCACCGGATAGCCTCGGCACAGGGCCTGCGACGCCGCCTTGGTCCGGGCGATCGCCGCCTCGTCCTCCGGCGCGCGGAGGGTGTCGGCGATCCAGCGGGCGATCTGGCGCATGTCGTCCTCGCCCATGCCGCGGGTCGTGCAGGCCGGCGTGCCGAGGCGCAGGCCCGACGGGCGCACCGGCGGCAGGGGATCGTCGGGGATCACCTGCTTGTTGGTGGTGATCCCGACCTTGTCCAGGGCCTCCTGGGCGACGCGTCCATCGATGGAGAAGCTCTTCACGCAGTCGATGACCAGCAGGTGGTTGTCTGTGCCGCCGGTGACCAGGCTGACGCCCTGCGCCATGAGCCCCGCCGCCAGCACCTTGGCGTTCTTCATCACCTGCTCGGCGTAGACCCGAAAGGCCGGCTCGGCGGCCTTCTTGAAGGTCACCGCGGCGCCGGCGATGTTGTTCATGTGCGGGCCGCCCTGCAGTCCGGGGAACACCGCGGCGTCGATGGTGGGGCCTAGGTCCTTCTTCGCCAGGATCAGGCCGCCGCGCGGCCCGCGCAGGGTCTTGTGGGTGGTGGTGGTGACCACGTCGAAGCCGGAGTCGAAGGGGTTGCGCATCACCCCCGCGGCCACCAGCCCGCCGATGTGGGAGATGTCGGCCATGGTCATGGCGCCCACCTCGTCGGCCACCGCCTTGAACGCGGCGTAGTCGTAGTCGCGCGGGTACGACGAGTAGCCGCAAAGCACCAGCTTCGGCCGGGTTTGCTTGGCCACCCTGGTCAGGGCCTCGAAGTCGATGGCGCCGCCCTGGTCCGGGAAGGTCTTGTAGCGGACGAAGTTGAACACCTTGCCCATGTGCGAGACCGGCGCGCCGTGGGTGAGGTGGCCGCCGTGCGACAGGTCCATGGCCAGCACCGTGTCGCCGGGCTTGAGGAACCCGAAGTAGACCGCCTGGTTCATCGGCGAGCCGGAGAGCGGCTGAACGTTGGCGTATTCGGCGCGGAACAGCCGGCGCGCGCGCTGCCGGGCCGTCCGCTCGACGATGTCGGTGAACTCCTGGCCGCCGTAGTAGCGCCGGCCGGGATAGCCCTCGGCGTATTTGTTGGTGAGCACCGAGCCGAGGGCGGCCAGCACCTCCGGATAGGTGTAGTTCTCCGACGGGATCATCTCCACGCCGTCGATCTCGCGCCGCTCCTCGCCGGCGATGGCGTCGGCGATCAGGGGATCGTAGTCGATGAGAGCCTGACGATTGGCGTCCACGGGCGCGCTCCTTCGGAACGGTTTGAACCGAACCCCTGGAGGGGACCGGCGCCCAGGCGAACGGCCGATGTCGCCCGCGCTCCCCGATGGTCCATCCCATCCAAGCTCGCCAGTTGCGCCGGGCCGCGCCGGATTAGCAGGGTGGCCGGGGACGGGCAAGGCGGGGTTCCGAACAGCCGTCATCCCGGCCGAAGCGAAAAGTGGCGGCCGCTATGCCGCGGTCGATTGCTCGCGCTCGCGGGCCTCGAGCGCGCCGGCCAGGGCCTCGAACAGGCGGGCGGCCTCGATGGGCTTGGCCACGTGGCCGCACATGCCCGCCGCGACGCACTCCTGGACCTGGTGCGACATGGCGTTGGCGGTCAGGGCGATGATCGGCGTGCGCGCACGGCCCTGGGCGGCCTCGCGCTGGCGGATCGCCCGGGTGGCGGTGACGCCGTCCATCTCGGGCATCTGCATGTCCATCAGGATCACGTCCCACTCCGAGGCCTCCCAGGCCTCCACGGCCTGGCGGCCATTGTCCACCACCACCGGCTCGACGCCGATCTGGTGAAGCAGGGTCTTGAGGACCAGCTGATTGACGGTGTTGTCCTCGGCGGCGAGGACGCGGATGTTGAGCGTGCCGGGCTCGCTCGGCGGCGCGGCCGCCGCGGCGATGTCCACGCAGTCCCCGAGCCACTCGAGCGGCAAGGTCACCGTGAAGGCGGCGCCGCGGCCTGGCGTGCTGATGGCGCTGACGGTCCCGCCCATGAGCTCGGCGAGCTCGCGGCAGATCGCAAGGCCCAGACCGGTTCCGCCGAACTGTCGGGTGGTGGAGGCGTCGGCCTGGGTGAACTTGTCGAAGAGGGCGCCCAGGCGATCGGAATCGATGCCGACGCCGGTGTCGGTGACGGTGAGCGACAGCGCCCCGTCCTTGCGCGCCACATCCACGCGCACCTCGCCCTGTTCGGTGAACTTCAGGGCGTTGGAGATCAGGTTGTAGAGAATCTGGCGCACGCGGGTCGGGTCGCCCCGGTAGGCGCCCCGGGCCTCCGGCGCGATCGCCAGGCTGAAGGACAGGCCCTTCTTGTTGGCCAGGGCGGTGAAGGCCGCGTGGGCGCCGCGGGCCAGCTCCGTGACGTCGAAGGCGATGGACTCCAGCTCGAAGCGGCCGGCTTCGATTTTCGAGAGGTCGAGGACGTCGTTGAGGATGGCGAGCAGGGTCTCGCCGGACTGCCGCACGACGCCGAGGCGGTCGCGCTGGATCGGGCTGAGATCGTCGGCGGCCATGGCCTGGGCCATGCCCAGGACTCCGTTGAGAGGGGTGCGGATCTCATGGCTCATGGTGGCTAGGAAGGCGCTCTTGGCGGTGTTGGCCGCCTCCGCCGCCAGCCCACGCTCCTGCGCCTGGGCCCGCGCGGCGCGCAGGGCGTCACGCGAGCCGGCGAGCTGGCCGCGCGCGGTGCGGAAGAAGTGGACCATCAGGCCGAGGACGATGACGGCCGTCAGCAGCGACCAGGCATGGCCGCTCCTCACCGCCATCGCGCCCACATAGCCCACGCCCAGCGCTACGGCCGTGAGATAGGGCGCGCCGGAGAACAGGAATATTCTGGGCCGGGCGTAGTATTGGAGCAGGACGTACATCAACGAGACGCAGGTCTGGACGACGGCGAAGACCCGTCCCGCGACGTCGCCGCTCATCCAGAGCATGACGATCAGGGTCGCGTAGAGGCTGCCGGTGATCATGCTGCTGGCCATCATCGGCGCGGGGATGCCCTGCCAGATCGGCGTGCGCATGCCGCCCGCGATGGTCTTGGCGAGCCACATCTCACCCAGGCCGACGACGCAGACCACGGCGAGCCAGACGAGCGGGACGTAGAAGGGCAGGATGGGCGCCGCGGCCACGGCCATGGCGGTGGCGACGCACATTCGCATCGGCACATTGCGGCTGGACGCCACGAAGAGCCGAATCGCCGTCGCCACGTCGGCTTGCGCCGCAACATCGGCGCCGGGCGACCCCGTCTGCTGGGTCATAGTCGCCATCGCCTCCCCTAAGAAAAGAGATAACGATGATTTGTGACCATCGGGTTAGCGGCGTCGGCCGTGTCGCAATCGGATTTCAATGGCTTAGCGGCCGAAGCCGGGTGCGCCGCCGGCGCTTCGGCGCTGGCGGCGCGGGCTGGGGCGGGGGCGTGGGCGCGGACGGCTCCTCGGCCCGCAGCACCGGCGGCAGCCTATAGCTGCCGCCCAGCAGTTCCGGCTTGGGCAGGTAGGCGCGCAGGATCAGGGCGAACGGACCGGCGGCCGGCGCCGGAAGCCAGTTGGCCCTGCGCTCCTCCCCCGGATCCGTGCGCGCGATCCAGATGTCGATCGCCCCGTCCGGCCCCCGGCGCAGGCCAGGCGTACGGTCGCCGATGCTGTAGCGGTCGATGGGGTTGTCGGTAAGGAACAGCTGTCCGCCGCCAGCGGCCTCGTACATGGTCAGCGACCAGAAGCCGTTCACCGGAATCGGACCCGGCAGGGTCAGGCGATAGCGGCCTTCGCCGCTGAATGTCGGCGCCCGCGACGGCGATAGCGCTCGCATGTACATGGCCTCGACAGGCGGCAGCGCCGCCAAGCCCCGAAGCGCCGCCGCCGCGCGGTAGTGATAGTCCTGAGCGAAATCCCCCTGGTCCGCCCGAGGGTAGAGCCAGCCGCCCTCGGCCTGCTGGCCGGCGTTCTCGTCCGCGAGCAGGGCGTGGGCGTCGCCGATGCCCGCCGCGATGTCGGCCTCCTCCGAATCGCCGAAACGCGCCTGCTCGAAGCCGCCTTTCATACCGACTTGCATGGCAGCAATGTCGTGGAAGAAGCCAACATCGGTGGCCGGCGGCGGGTTCTCCTCGATGAGTTGCTGCACGGCGAAGAAGTAGTCGTTCCAGACCGCGTCCCGGCCGACGGCGGGGCGTGGCGAGCGTCCGCGGCGGCCGCGGACCGAGAGCTGGTCCTGGATCGCATGGGCGGCGTCCAGATCCGCCGCACCGTCGACCAGCGTGCGCGCCAGCGCCCAGACCCAGGGCGTCGGCGATCGCAGCGCGTCCCTCGGCCCCGCATCCCGCGGCCCCACGACGCTGTAGGCCCCCCGGTCCGGGCCTGTCGTGCGGGTTCCGAGGACGGCGAAGACGTTGGTGTACATGTCCATCAGCGCCAGGGAGAAGTACCTCTGGCCGGTCGCCGGCAGGGTGATCGTCTGCGGGCCGCCGGAGAGGTCCAGCCAGGCGCTGGAGTAGAGGGTGTCGTTGTTGGGCGTGGTCACGCCGCGGCTGCGCGGCCCAGCGAGGTCGCGGCTGTGCACGAAGGCGTTGACCCCGACCGGCGCCGCGCCGGTCGCGACGCCGGTCATGCGCGCGCGGGCGCCGGCCATCTCGATCAGCGGAAGTCCGTAGAGCCACGCCTCCCGCGCCGCCGCGCGCAGGTCGAGCGCGTCTGCGCGCGCCTGTCTGGCGAATGCCGCCAGGGCGCCGCTCGCGACGAGAAACCGCCGTCGGTGCAATACGCGCTCCATGTCCGGAGAGCCCAAAGCTGGAGTTTATGCGCCGGCGCCTGCACGGCAAGTGCCTGCGTGCCGGAGCCTCAACCGGTGCGGGCGGCGGTTTCGCGCGCGGCGTCCCCCGCCTGCGCCCACCAGCGTCGCACCAGGTCCTCCGCGCCGCCCGGCTGGATGAGTTTGACCCCCTGCCCGGCCCAGAGCGAGAGCATGTCCGGCTCGCCCGCCTGGGCGGCGGCGGCGCGCAGGGGCTGGGTCAGGCGGTTCTGCACGGGATAGGCGGGGACCTCGTCCTCGACGCCGCGCAGCTCGCGCATGAAGCGGTTCTCGATCCCCCTGGCGTGGCGGCCGGTGAAGGCGCGGGTGAGCCGCGTGGGATCGTCGCGCGCGGCCTCCAGCGCCGCGCGCCACGCCGGGCTGATCGCGGTCTCGTCGGCGAGCAGGAAGGCGGTGCCCATCTGGGCGGCCACCGCGCCCAGCGCCAGCGCCGCGGCGACGCCCCGCCCGTCCATAATCCCGCCGGCGGCGATCACCGGCAGGTCCACCGCGGCGCGGCTGGTGGTCACCAGGGCCATGGTTCCGACGAGGCTCGCGGCGGTGTCGGCCAGGAAGTGCCCGCGATGACCGCCGGCCTCGGCGCCTTGCGCGCAGATTGCGTCGGCGCCGACCTCGGCCCAGGCCCGGGCTTCCGCCACGGTGGTCGCCGTGCCGACCACCAGGCTGCCGGCGGCCTGCAGGGCGGCGACGCGGTCGCGGCTCAGGCAAGCGAAGGTGAACGAGGCGACCGGAGGCGCCGTCCGCACCAGGGCGGCGAACTGTGCGTCGAAGTCGGGAGCGAAGTCGTTGGGCGGGCTCGGAATTTCGATGCCGAGTTCCGCATACCACGGGGCAAGACGGCGGATGGCGTCAGCTACGACGTCCCCGGACGGTTTGACTGACGGTATGACGAACAGGTTGACAGCGAACGGCCCAACACTCCGATCACGGAAGGCCTGAACCGCCGGCCCTATGGCGTCGGGCGCCAGGGCGCCGGCCGCGAGCGCGCCAAGCCCGCCGGCGCGTCCGACCGCCAGCGCCATCTCCAGCGTGGATGCGCCGACCATGGGGGCCTGCAGAATCGGGATCGGCAGGCGCGCGAAGAAAGCCCGGGCGCTCACGCCTCGTCCTCTTTCGCCGCCGCCTTCTGCGCCGCCAGCTTGGCCAGCACCCGGCCGCGGCCCCGGGTCAGGGCGGTGATCACGCCGCGAAAGGTGCGCACCTCCTGGTCGCTGAGCCTTGCGCGGCCGAGGGCGACCCGCAGGTTGCGGATCATGGACTCTCGCTTCTCCGGCGGGTGGAAGAAGCCGCCGGCGTCGAGTTCGCGCTCCAGGTGCTCGTGCAGCCCCAGCATGGCGGCCTGATCGGCCGGCGGATCGCCCTCGCGGAACGCCGGCGGCGGACCCGACTCCACGCCGAGGCGCCATTCGTAGGCGTTGATCGCCACGGCCTGGGCCAGATTCAGCGAGTGGAACTTCGCATCCACGGGGATGGTGACGATGCCGTGGCACAGGGCGATGTCCGCGGTCTCCAGGCCGGCCCGCTCGCCGCCGAACAGCAGGCCGACGCGCCAGCCCTGGGCGATCCCCTCGCGCAGGGCCGCGGCGGCCTCGCGCGGGGTCATCACCGGCAGCTGGGTTTCCCGCGGCCGGGCGGTGGTGGCGAGCACCAGCCGCAGGTCCGCCACCGCGGCCTCCAGCCGCTGGTGGACCTTCGCCTTGTCCAGGGGCCAGTTCGCGCCCGAGGCGCTGGCCCAGGCGCGCTCCTGCGGCCAGCCGTCGCGTGGCCGCACAAGGCGCAGATCCGCCAGGCCGAAGTTGGCCATCACCCGCGCCGCCGCGCCGATGTTCTCGGCCAGCTGGGGCTCATTGAGAATCACCACAGGTGCGGCGTAGGGGGCGCGCTCGCTCATGTGTCTTCGCATAGGCCCGCGCCGCTTGGCGGGGCAACCGCGTTGTGGTGGAAGGACCGCTTACGAAGGGTGTCTGGTGATTCATGGGAGTTAGCCGACGGGGGGCCGTCGTTGGACTTGCGGCCCTGGCCGCCGCCTGTTCGCGGCCGCGGGTGGGCGCCGGCGCCCCGGCGCGCCTGGACCTGAAGCGGCTCGACCGCGGGTTCCCTGGCCTGGCGGACCGCGCCCGCCCGGGCATCTTCGGCATGGGCGTGTCGAGCCTGTCCACCGACCAGAGCTGGTACTGGAACACCGACCGCCTGTTCCCGCTGCAGAGCGTGTTCAAGGCGCCCCTGGCGGCGGCGGCGCTGGCGAAGGTGGACGCCGGGCGACTGTCCCTGGACGAGCGCATCACCTTCAACGAACTGGACCTCGCGCCGCCCTACAGCCTGATCGACGAGAAGTGGCCGACGCCGCCGGACCATCACACCGCCTCGATTCCCATGCGCACGCTGATGAGCCTGGCGGTGCAGGTCAGCGACAACACCGCCGCGGACGTGCTGATGAAGCGCATCGGCGGCCCCCGCGCGCTGACCGCCTGGCTGCAGTCCAAGGCGATCAACGAGATGCGCGTCGATCGCTACGAACGCGAGCTGCAGGTGGAGTTGGAGGGCATGCCCAGCTTCCGCCCCGCCTGGAAGGATGAGGCCGCCTTCATCGCCGCGCGGGAGACCATCCCGGCGCCTCAGCGGCAGGCGGCCATGGACGCCTATCTGGCCGACCCGCGCGACACCACCACCCTGCCAGGCGCCCTGGACTTCCTGACCAAGCTGGCGCGGGGCGACTTGATCTCCGGCGGGTCCACCGACCTTTTGATGCGCCTGATGGGCGGGGCCAGAACCGGCGTCGCGCGGCTGAAGGCAGGCCTGCCCAGGAGCGCCGCGTGGGCCCACAAGACAGGCTCGTCGCGCACCGATCTGGGGTTCACCCCGGCCACCAACGACATCGGCGTGGTGACCTTCGAGGACGGCCGCCGCTACGCCATCGCCGCCTTCCTGGCCGGGTCCACGGCGACCGACGCAGAGCGCGACAGGGTGTTCGCCGACGCCGCGCGGCTGGTCACGGCGGCGGCCATCTGAGCCGCCTTCCCCCTCGCGGCCGAAGCCTCTATAGCGCTGCCAGCACTTCGCCCGGCCCCCCGCCGGGCGCCCGCACATGATGTCCGAACAGCCGGAGCCCAAGCCAGCCCATGGCGAAGATCAAGGTGGCAAACCCCGTCGTCGACCTGGACGGCGACGAGATGACCCGCATCATCTGGAAGCTGATCAAGGACAAACTGATCTTCCCCCACCTCGACATCCAGCTCGACTACTACGACCTCGGCATGGAGCATCGCGACGCCACTGAGGACCAGGTCACGGTGGACGCGGCCGAGGCGATCAAGAAGTGGGGTGTGGGCGTGAAGTGCGCGACCATCACCCCCGACGAAGCCCGGGTGAAGGAATTCAATCTCAAGCAGATGTGGAAGTCGCCCAACGGCACGATCCGCAACATCCTGGGCGGCGTCGTGTTCCGCGAGCCGATCATCTGCAAGAACGTGCCGCGCCTGATCCCCGGCTGGACCCAGCCGATCATCATCGGCCGCCACGCCTTCGGCGACCAGTACCGCGCCACCGACTTCCTGGTTCCCGGCAAGGGCAAGCTGACCATCAGGTGGGAGGGCGAGGACGGCCAGAGCATCGAGCACGAGGTGTTCGACTATCCGGGCGCCGGCGTGTCGATGGCCATGTACAATCTCGACGAGTCCATCGAGGAGTTCGCGCGGGCGAGCCTTCGCTACGGCCTGGACCGGAAATATCCGGTCTATCTGTCCACCAAGAACACCATCCTCAAGGCCTATGACGGGCGCTTCAAGGACATCTTCCAGCGCATCTTCGAGACCGAGTTCGCCGACCAGTACAAGACCGCGTCGATCACCTACGAGCACCGGCTGATCGACGACATGGTGGCCTCGGCCCTGAAGTGGTCGGGCGGCTTCGTCTGGGCCTGCAAGAACTACGACGGCGACGTGCAGTCCGACCAGGTGGCCCAGGGCTTCGGCTCCCTGGGCCTGATGACCTCCGTGCTGATGACCCCCGACGGCAGGACGGTGGAGGCAGAGGCGGCGCACGGCACCGTGACCCGTCACTATCGCCAGTTTCAGCGCGGCGAGAGCACCTCCACCAACTCCATCGCCTCGATCTTCGCCTGGACCCGCGGCCTGAAGCACCGGGCCAAGCTGGACGGCAACCCCGCCCTCGACCGCTACGCCGGGACGCTGGAGAAGGTGTGCGTGGACACCGTGGAAGCCGGCTTCATGACCAAGGACCTGGCCCTGCTGGTGGGCGACCACCAGGGCTGGCTGACCACCGAAGGCTTCATCGACAAGGTGGCGGAGAACCTGGGCGCCGCGCTGAAAGCGTAAGCGCAATCGGCACGCACGGCGCCTGCCACGGACAGCTTTGTTCTTGTTTTGTTCGAAGCGCGTGTTAAGGTCCGAAGTGAAGGAAAGCCGCGCCATCTCTTCCCCCGGAAGGGGGGAAGCGTCGTCCCCAAGGGACGACCAGGGGCCTTCCGCTGCCTGGGAGTTCACGCGAATGCTCGCTCGCGCTCGATCGATCTCCAGCGCACGCGACATGCGCAAGGACTTAACGCCGCCCGAGAAATGAAAGGGATGAGAGCATGATCGGCTATGTGACGATCGGCGCAACCGACACCGAGGCGGCCCTGCCATTCTACGACGCCGTGCTCGCGCCGATCGGCTATGAGCGGGCCTTCTTCGACGACGGCTGGGCCGGCTATGGGCCGAAGGGCGGGGAGCAGACGGTGTTCGTCTGTCCGCCATTCGATGGCCAACCGGCCAGGGCGGGCAACGGAATCATGATCGCCTTCCTAGCGCCGTCGACCGACGCCGTGCACGCGGCCCACGCCGCCGGCCTGGCCCATGGCGGTAGCGACGAGGGCGCGCCCGGCATGCGCCCGCCGGATGGGACCAGTTTCTACGGCGCCTATCTTCGCGACCCCACCGGCAACAAGCTCTGCATCTTCCACAAGCCGGGGTGAGCCCCTCCCTCCCCTTCGTGGCGGGGAATGAGCGGCTCGAAGCGCCGATCGGGCGGCGGAGTCTGAAGCGACAGCGATAGCCTGAACCGCGGGCTGACCTCACTCCCCCACCGGATCGCTTCGCGATCGTCCCTCCCCGTGATGGGGAGGGAGTTCAGTTCGCCGCGCCGTACGGCGTGGTTTTGGCGATCTGCTCGAAGTTCCAGTCCAGGCCGTGGTTGGTGACGTCGCCGGCGGCCAGGCGGTCTTCGAGCACGCGCCAGACGGTCGACAGCACACCCCCGAGCCACAGGGCGTCAAGCGCCGCCAGTTCGGCGGCGGACAGGGAGGCGCGCTCCAGGTAGCCGTCCACCACGGCGTCGTGGTAGCCGCGCCGCGCGAACGCCACGTCCGCGGCGCGCACGTCGACGTGAGCCAGTTCGAAATCCAGCAGGGCGGTCATCCGGCCATGGCGCAGGCGCAGGTTCCAGGGCGCGAAGTCGCTGTGCACCACCATCCGACGCGCGTCCGCGAACACGCCCGGCAGATCCCGCGCCTCCAGAGCACGCGCCGCCTCATCGAAGCGGCGGGCCATCTGCGCGTCCACCTTGGCCAGCGCCCACAGCAGTTCCGCGCGACGCGCGGCGCCGCCGGCGGGCGGCAAGGCCCCATCCACGTTGGACGTCCACCCCGGACGCTGCGGCGGGAGCGGCAGGCGTTCGGCGGCCGCATGGTAGTCGGCGAGGTGGCGACCGAGCGCCTGGTACCGGGCGTCGTCCACCCGGCCGGCGCCCAGGGCGCGGCCCGGCAGGAGGGGCATCAGGATGTGGACGGCGCCGTCCACATTGCGTGGCGGGGCGACGGGCGCGGCCACCGGCAGGCCCAGCGCGGCCAGCCGCGCGACCAGGTCGAGTTCCCAGGCGGGCCCGGCGGCGGGCTCCAGCCAGGTCCCGAAGCGCCTCAGCACATAGCGGCGCTCGCCGGCGCGCACCCGCCAGTGGGTGTTGAATCGATTGCGGATCAGCCGGATGGAATCCGGCTCGACGCCGAAAGCGCGGACGATGCTGGCGAGGGTTTCGCTCAGGCCGCCAGCGCCGCCTTCACCGCGGCGACCCCCTCCGCCGCCTTGCCGCCGTCCGGCGCGCCGCCCTGGGCGAAGTCGGGCTTGCCGCCGGCTCCCTGGCCGCCCATGGCCGCCACCGCCGCGCGCGCCAGGGCCGCCGCGTCGAAGCGGCCGACGAGGTCGGGAGTGAGCGCCACGGCGATGGACGCCTTGCCCTCGTTCACCGCCGCATAGGCGACGACGCCGCCCTGCCCCAGGCGCTTGCGCGCCTCGTCCACCAGCGGGCGCATGTCCTTGGCCGAGACGCCGTCGACCACGCGGCCGTCGAACTTCACGCCGCCGACGTCCTCGGCGGCCGCAGGCGCCGCGCCGCCCCCGCCCAGGGCGAGCTGTTTGCGCGCCTCGGCCAGCTCGCGCTCCAGCTTGCGGCGTGAAGCGTCGAGCGCCTCGACGCGAGCCGGCACCTCCGGCACGGGAACCTTGAACTGGTCGGCGAGGCCCTTGGCCACCGCCGCCTGGTCGAGCAGCCAGCGGCGCGCCGGCTCGCCGGTCAGCGCGTCGATGCGGCGCACGCCGGCGGCGATGCCCTGCTCGGAGACGATCTTGAACAGGGCGATGTCGCCTGTACGCGCGACGTGCGTGCCGCCGCAAAGCTCCACCGAATAGGCGCCGTCGCCCGCCAGCGCCCGGCCGAGGGTGAGCACGCGAACGCTGTCGCCGTACTTCTCGCCGAACAGCGCCACGGCGCCGGCCTCGATGGCCGCCTGGGGGGCCATCTCCTGGGTGAGCGCCGGCAGGTTCTGGCGGATCACCGCATTCACCTCGGTCTCGATGCGGTCGATCTCCTGCGGCGTCAGCGGCGCGCCGTGGCTGAAGTCGAAGCGCATGCGATCGCCGTCCACCAGTTGTCCCTTCTGCGCCACGTGGGCGCCCAGGACGTGATGCAGGGCGGCGTGCGCCAGGTGCGCGGCGGAGTGGTTGAGCCGGGTGCGCGCGCGGCGTTCCGCGTCGACGGCCAGGCGCGCCCGGGCGCCGACCTCCAGCCGGCCGGAAACGATCTTCAGGGCGTGGGCGTGCAGGTCGCCGGCCTGCTTCTGAACGTCGACCACCTCGGCGCGACCGCCGGCCCACTCGACCTCGCCGCGATCGCCCGCCTGGCCGCCGCTCTCGGCGTAGAAGGGCGTGCGGTCGAACAGGGCCTCTACCTCGTCGCCGGTCTCCGCCGCATCGACCTCGGCGCCGCCCCGCACCAGGGCGAGCAGCTCGGCGGTGGTCTCGATCTCGTCGTAGCCGGTGAACAGCGAGGGGCCCAGGCGGTCGCGCAGGGTGAACCAGACGGCGCTCTGCGCCTGCTGGCCGGATCCCGCCCAGTTCTCCCGGGCCATCTTGCGCTGTCGATCCATCGCGGCGTTGAAGCCGTCCTCGTCCACGGTGATGCCCTTCGCGCGCACCGCGTCCTGGGTGAGGTCGAGGGGGAAGCCATAGGTGTCGTAGAGCTTGAACGCCGTCTCGCCGGACAGCACGTCGCCGACGCCCAGCCTTGCGGTGGCCTCGTCCAGCAGCGCGGTGCCGCGGCCCAGGGTGCGGCGGAAGCGTTCCTCTTCCTGGCGCAGGGTCTCGACGATCAGCGCCTCGGCGCGGCGAAGTTCCGGATAGGCGCCGCCCATCTCCTGCACCAGCGTGGGCGCCAGGCGGTGCATCAGCGGCTCTTCCGCGCCCAGCAGGTGCGCGTGGCGCATCGCCCGGCGCATGATCCGGCGCAGCACGTAGCCGCGGCCTTCGTTGGACGGCGTGACTCCGTCGGCGATGAGGAACGAGGTGGACCGCAGATGGTCGGCGATCACCCGGTGCGAGGGGCCGTTGGAGCCGCCGGCGGCGCCGCCCGCCAGGTCCTTGCTGGCGCCGATCAGGGCGCGGAACAGGTCGATGTCGTAGTTGTCGTGCACGCCCTGCAGCACCGCGGCCAGACGCTCGATGCCCATGCCGGTGTCGATGCAAGGCTTAGGTAGGTCGATCATCCGGCCGTCGGCCTGGCGGTCGTACTGCATGAACACCAGGTTCCAGATCTCGGTGAACCGGTCACCGTCCTCGTCGGGCGAGCCGGGCGGCCCGCCGGCGATGTGCGCGCCGTGGTCGTAGAAGATCTCGGAACAAGGACCGCACGGACCGGTGTCGCCCATGGACCAGAAGTTGTCGGTGGAATCGATGCGGATGATGCGCTCGTCCGGGAAGCCGGCGACCTTGCGCCATAGCGTGGCGGCCTCCTCATCGGAGGCGTGCACGGTGATCACCAGCCGGCTGGTGTCGAGCTTCAGCTCGCCGTCGATCAGCGCCCAGGCGTAGGCGATCGCCTCCTCCTTGAAGTAGTCGCCGAAGGAAAAGTTGCCGAGCATCTCGAAGAAGGTGTGGTGGCGGGCGGTGTAGCCGACATTGTCCAGGTCGTTGTGCTTGCCGCCGGCGCGCACGCACTTCTGCGACGAGGTCGCCCGCGCCGCCGGCGGGGTCTCGGCGCCGGTGAAGATGTTCTTGAACGGCACCATGCCGGCGTTGACGAACAGCAAGGTGGGATCGCTCTGCGGCACCAGGGGCGCCGAGGCGATCACGGCGTGGTCGTTGCCCCCGAAGTAGCTGAGGAACAGGCTGCGGACGTCGTTGAGGCTCGGCATGGCGGTAAGGTCTGGCTTCGCAACTGGGCGGCGGTGCGGCGCAAGGCCGACACCCCGCCGGATATGGGGTCGGCGCCCTCTAACACCTTGGCCTGGGCGTCACAAAGGGAAAGGCCGTTCCGCGCTTGCGGCGCCATCGTGCTGGGCTGGGCAAGGTGCGCGGACGCCTCAATCCGGCAGGACTATGCAGGCGGCCTGACGGGGCTTGCAGCCGATGCCCCGCTCTTCGCCACGAGGTCGCCCGCGCGTTGTTGTAACTAGCACGACGAGCGGGAATGGGGCGCCACACATTGGTGTGTTCAGCCCGGCCAATCGTGTTCGCCGGGCGCGCTGGCGAGGTTCTCGGCCTGCCGCTCGGATTACCGGAAAAAAGGACGCCCGGCGCGGGAGCCGGGCGTCCTCTGGATCGCGAGCGGCGGCCTGCCGCGGGGATCATCGCTCCTGGCCGATCGCGCGGCGGATTGGCGGGGCCGCGCCGGACGTGGGGCGATGAAAGGCGAGGCTTTCGCTCGCAACCCGGGGCGCGTGGGGACCCGCGATCATGCGGGCGGGGGGAGCCCACGCGCTCCTATGACTTGGCGCTGCTAGTCCTCGTCGTGCTCGCTGGGACCGACTAGGAGCTCCTCCTCGATCTTGGTGGCGTTGCCGCGCACGGCGGTCTCGATCTCGTTCGCCACGTCGGGATTGGCCTTGAGGAACTCGCGGACATTGTCACGCCCCTGGCCGATCCTCTGGCTGTTGAACGAGAACCATGAGCCCGACTTCTCGATCACGCCGGCCTTGACCCCCAGGTCGATGATCTCGCCCAGCCTGGAGATTCCCTCGCCGTACATGATGTCGAACTCCACCTCGCGGAACGGCGGGGCGACCTTGTTCTTCACCACCTTGACCCGGACATTGTTGCCGACGATCTCGTCGCGCAGCTTCACGGAGCCGGTCCGACGGATGTCCAGACGCACAGAGGCGTAGAACTTCAGCGCATTGCCGCCGGTGGTGGTTTCCGGGCTGCCATACATCACCCCGATCTTCATGCGGATCTGGTTGATGAAGATCACCAGGGTCTTGGCCTTGGAGATCGAGGCGGTGAGCTTGCGCAGGGCCTGGCTCATCAGCCGCGCCTGCAGGCCGGGCAGGGAGTCGCCCATCTCGCCTTCGATCTCGGCGCGCGGCGTCAGGGCCGCCACGGAGTCGATGACGATCACGTCCACCGCGCCGGAGCGCACCAGGGTGTCGGTGATCTCCAGGGCCTGTTCGCCGGTGTCCGGCTGGGAGACCAGCAGCTCGTCAAGATTGACGCCCAGCTTGTGGGCGTAGCTGGGATCCAGCGCATGCTCGGCGTCGATGAAGGCGGCCGTACCGCCGGTCTTCTGCACCTCGGCCACCACGTGGAGGGCCAGGGTGGTCTTGCCCGAACTCTCGGGTCCGTAGATCTCCACCACCCGACCCTTGGGCAGGCCGCCGATGCCCAGCGCAATGTCGAGGCCGAGCGAGCCAGTGTGCACCGACTCGATCTCCACCACCTTGCCCTTGTCGCCCAGCTTCATCACCGAGCCCTTGCCGAAGGCCCTGTCGATCTGAGCCAGCGCCGCTTCCAGAGCGCGCTGCTTGTCGCCGTCTTCTCGTCCCACCAACCTCAACGCCGCCGTGTTGCTCATGCCCAAGCGCCCCTCTTCTATCCCATGATTCCGCCAACCCCCACCGCGCCACATGATCACCTTCGCAGCGCGCCGAGCAGGATTCGGATGTACCGGTTTTGTTCCATGTTCGCAAGATGTTCTTTTTGGCGGGCGATATCGCCCCCTTCGCCGAACATTGTTCGCTTTTCTGACGCCGCCGCGTTCGCGGTTAACCAGTTCTAGGTAGTTGCGTGCAATCTGGGAGCGCGGTGGGAGGCTGGGATGGCCGACAAAAGCGTGCGCAACCTGGCGCACCTGCAGCACTCGGCGTCGACGGCGCGGGTGCTGAACCTGTTGCGCGTGGCCAAGCGGCATGGCGCCGATCCCGAATATCAGCAGAACCCGATGTTCCGGAATGTCGTGCTGAACCGCTCGATCATCCTGAAGCACCGGCTGCGGCGCGACGAGAAGGAGCTGTTCTTCGACGGACGCCAGACCGCCACCAAGATCATCCTGCCGATCGACGGCGACGATCTGAAGCTTGGCGGCCGGTCTGTGTTCATCGGCCAGATGAACTTCGACGCGGTCATGGAGTCGATGTTCGGCGACACCTGGCTCTCGCAGACTGAAGACCATCAGATGCTGGAGATCCTGGACCAGCTGCCCTCGCTAGACCCCTTCCTGCTGCGCGAGCAGCTGAAACGCCGTCAGAAACACCCGGCGCGGGTCTATTTCGAGATCTCCGATGCGGACATCGCCCGCATGATCCGCTTCGTGGAGGCGGAGATCCAGAAGCTGATCGACCTGTGCTTCGCCGGATCCAGCACCGCGGCCAGTGAGCGCGGCGGGTCGCGCCTGGTGAAGAAGATCCTGTCGATCACCGTGGACGAGGACACCGAGCCGCTGCGCCTGACCTTGCGCCTGGACAAGCGCGACTATCAGGAGGGCGTGTTCTGCTGGAAGGGTTTCCTCTACTACAAGTGGACCCTGCGCGAGACCATGCCCGGCATCAGCAAGGTGGTGAAGGCCATCGGCGAGGCGCGGCCGCACGGCGCGATCGATGTCGAGGCCAGGACCTATCTGGAAAAGGCGAGGGAGTCGCTGAAGCGCTCCATCCTGTTGATCAGCGAAACCGCCAAGCGCTCGCTGACGGTCTACGACAACGCCTTCGCCAGCCTCATCGACGGCCGGCCCCAGGCGTTCAGGGATTTCCTGCTCAGCGCGCCGGACATGTTCACGGACCTCGGCGAGCGGCTCGGCGCGGTGAACCACATCGTCAGCTTCTGGAATTTCCGCTTTCCTTCGGGCCGCCTGCCGGTGGTCACGCCGGAGGAACTGATCGACATCTTCAGCGATTTCGAGTCCAGCCTGTCGTTCTCCGAGGCGCTGGCGCCGGCGCGCGACGCCGTCTGAGGCGGAACCTCGGCGTGGGCTGCTACTGGACGACGCTGACCCAGAATGTGCGCAGCCGACGCCCGGCCCTGGTCAAGGGTTCGTCCAGATCGATGGGCTCTCCCACCGAAACGCCCACGCTGGGAAAACGCCGCCAGATGGTCTTGGCCTCATAGGCCAGGCCCGCGCTCACCGCGATCAACCAGAAGTTCGGGGGCAGGACGAAGCAGTCCGGCACCTTCAGCCGCGCTCCGCGATCGGACACGTCGTCCACGCGGCAGCGGACCATAGCCTTGAAATCCTTGTTCACGATCAGTGCACTGAGCAGTACACGGCGGCGCGCCGAGGTGCGCTGGTCCTTCCCGTTCACGAAAAAGGGCTGGGCCGCGCGTAGTGGCGTGTCGGGTCCGCCGAATTCGATTTCGGCGAAGCGTGGCGTCTCCTCCCACCGCGGGTCCAAGGCCAATGCGCGTCGCATCGCGAACTCTCTCCACGGCGCCAAGAGGGCGTCCCCAACCGTCGGAGAATGACACCGCAGGGTTTAATCAAAGGTGTTTCGAGTGCTGATTTGGGCGTCGAAGTGGCTTTGACCTGCGCGAAAGTCCACCGTCGGCAGCCGGCTAGGCGCCGGAGGCGGCGTCGCGCTGCGTGTCCCGGAACAGCAGCCGCCGGGCCAGGGCGTCGTCCTCCACGAGGTTGGTGAGGATCATTTCCTGAACGCGCGCCGCGACGCGCTGCAGGTCTTCGGGGATGCCCTCCAGCATGTCGCGGTTGGTGCGATAGATCACCTTCAGGGAACCACGGATCGCTTCTCGGCCGGAGGGCGTCAGGGTGAGCAGCACCTGGCGGCGATCGCGCGTAGGCACGGTGCGCTCCACGAGGCCGGCCGCGACCAGGTGGTCCACGGTGCGGGTCATGGTGGTTCGGTCGACGGCGCTGAACTCCGCCAGCTGGGTCATGCCGCACGGCTCCATGCTGGCGATGACGCTCAGGGCGCGGTGCCGCGCCAGGCTGAGGCCCATCGGACGCAGCGAACGGTCGAGCGCGGCGTCGCGGTGGTGGGCGATCACCGTAAACAGGTGGAACAGGTAGGTGGTGACGTCCAGCGGGAACTCTCCCGCCGGATCGACCGCGGCGGCGGAGCGGAAGGGTGGGCGGGTCATGCGGATCCTGGCGCTTCGGTGTACGCGTCATTGTGCGAAGACAATTATTGAGATTGCACGCATTTTCTCCTCCTGGCGTTCATCTGGCGCGAGATTTCGGCACGCATGGTGCTGATAACGCGGTTATGCAATAGGTGCATTTGCACTTTTTACTTGACCGGCCATGGCGCGTGGCCTAGACGCACGCCCCACCGCCCCGGGCGAGGTCGCGAGCCGCCGCTGAGTTCCGGGGCCGCAGTTGGCGTCCCCCCATCAACCGGCCCGAGCGGCAATGTCCGACCAGGAAGCTTCGATCCCGATGCGCCGCCTCACGCGCTTTTGGCTGTTCTGCGCCGTCGTCGGCTTCCTGCTCTCGGCGGCTGTGGCGATCGGCCTGGCCGTCGCGACCGACCAGCTGATGGTCGCCCTGTAACCTGTTCGGCGTCCCCGCGACGCCGGTTCGCCTGCGCGGAGGGGCGGCCCCCACCCGTCCCTCCGCCCAGGCGAAGAGTCGCCGACCTGGTTGACATGGCCGGTGACGCGGACCAATACTTCACCCCATGGTTAAGTATGAGACGCCGGACCTGACCCGCACCTTCGCGGCCCTGGCCGACCCCAGCCGGCGGGCGATCATTTCGCGCCTGGGCGCCGCCCACAGCCTCACTGTCAGCGAATTGGCCGATCCCCTGCCCATGTCGCTGCCGGCGGTGATGAAGCACCTGGACGTGCTCTCCGACGCCGGGCTCATCACGCGGAGCAAGAGCGGGCGAACCGTCGCCTGCCGGCTCAACGCCACGCCCATGCAGGACGCCATGAGCTGGCTGGCGCGCTACGAGCAGTTCTGGTCGGAGGGCCTGGATCGCCTGATCGATTTCGTGGAGTCCGCGGAGCCCTCGCCGGCGCGGACCGAGGAAAAGCCATGATCGCCGCGAAGCCCAGTCTCACCCTGGTGCGTCGGATCAAGGCCTCGCCCGCCAGGGTCTATGCCGCATGGACCGACCCGGCGCAGGTGCTTTGCTGGTGGGGCACGGCCGGCGCCGTCACCCTGCGCGCCGACCTCGACGTGCGCGTGGGCGGGCGTTTCGACATCGGTTTTCGCACCCCCGACGGCGAGCGGCACGACGTGGGCGGCGTCTACCAGGAGGTCGTGCAGGGGCGCCGGCTGGTGTTTTCCTGGTCCTGGCGGACTACGCCGGAGCGCCAGTCCCTGGTGAGCGTCCGCATCGAGCCGGATGGCGCCGGCGCCATGCTGACCCTGACTCACGAACGACTGTTCGACGAGGCCGCGCGGGACCGCCATGCGATCGGTTGGGGCGAGACGCTGGACAATCTGGAAGCCTTTCTGGCCGGCGACGGCCCAACCCAGGCGTAGGCAAGCGACATGGCCCAGTTGCACTCGCAGACCTTTCCCAATGAGAGCGCGGCATACCGGGCCGCGCGCGACGACCTGTTGCGGGAGGAACTGGAGCTTCGCCGCCATCTCGAGCGGGTCGCCGCCCAGCGCCGCGCCCTGCCGCCGGGCGGTGAGGTTCCGCAGGACTATGTGTTCGAGGGCGACGCCGGACCAGTGCGGCTCTCTGAGCTGTTCGGCGGCAAGTCGACCCTGATCACCTACAACTACATGTTCGGTCCCCAGCGCGAACGTCCGTGCCCGGCCTGCACCTCCATGCTCAGCGGCCTGGACGGCCTGGTCCCGGACATTGGCCAGCGCGTCGAATTTGTGGTGGTGGCCAAATCGCCCGTGGAGCGGTTGCGCGCCTTCGCCCGCGAGCGCGGCTGGCGCCATCTGCGCCTGGTCTCGTCGCAGAACAACAGCTTCAACCGCGACTATCACGGAGAGACGCCGGACGGGTCGGAGGTTCCGATGTTCAATGTGTTCACGCGCAAGGACGGCGTGATCCGGCACTTCCACGGCGGCGAACTAGGCGCGATGCCGTCGGATCCGGGCCAGAATTTCCGTGGCGCCGACCTCGAGTGGCCGCTGTGGAACCTTCTCGACCTCACCCCCGAGGGCCGCGGAACGGACTGGATGCCGCGCCTCAGCTACGGCTGAAGTCGCGAGCGACCTACAGGCGCCCCACGTCCGACTTCACGCGTTCCATGTGTTCCGCGGCCGCTTGGCGCTGGCTCGACAGGAATGCGGTGAAGTCCGCGTCGAGGGCGCCCCGGCGATCGGCGATCTGGTTGAGGAACAGGTCCGGCGTCTCGTTCATCTCGACGATCACCGGGCCGGGTTCCGCCGGCGCCATGTCCCAGCCGATCACCCCCAGCCCGTGCATGGCGCGGGCCGCCTCCACCGCCGTAGCCTTCAGAGCCTGCCATCCGGGGACCTTGGCGCCGATCAGCGGGGCGCGCGTGCCGGGATGGCGGGTGACCTCCACCAGCTCGAGCCCGGCGCCGCAGGTGACCCGCAGGACCTGGCCGGTCTTGAGATCGAGTTGCGCCAGCAGATTGCCGCGCCGCCAGTAGTTGTCGGCGAAGGCGCCGGCTCCTGGAATCTTCCAGCAGGCGCGCACCACCTTCGGGCCCTGCTCGGTGGCCAGTGTGATCATCCGCACCGTTGCGAGGCCGCCGCCGGTCATGGCCGCCACGTTCGGATGAGGCGGCAGGAGCGGCTGGAAGAGATAGCCGGTCGGATAGCGCTCGCAGACATCCTCCAGGAAGTGGTCCAGGGGCGTCTCGACGCCGCCGGGCGCGCGCAGCACGCCGCGTTCGGCGTTGAAGCCCGCGAAGGCGGTCGAGCCGAGACTCTGCACGCCTTCAACCGGCTTGCCGAACAAGGGATAGACGCCGGGATCCGCGAGGAACTGGCGCAGCTCGTCGCGGGTGCGCAGCAGCTTCGGCGAGGGCGAGGCGATATCCAGGGCGAACAGCGCCGTCGTGGGAATCACCGGAAAGCCGTAGGCGGCCAGATAGGCGTTGGCCGCCGCCTTGTTGGCCGCCAGCCCGTACCACTCGTGGCGATAGTTGGCCTGCACCATCAGGTCGCGATTGCGCCGCGCCCCGATCACCGTGCGACGGTCGCAACCGGCCCAGAACTGTTCGTCATACAGGCGAAGCCGCGTGTAGTCGGAGAACGAAACCCTGCCGGGCCCGAAGGACAGGCCGGCGAAGTCCCGCATCAGCTTCATGGGCGGCGTATCGACGGCCTCCGCCATGCGCACGAGCACGCCCATCATGCCCTCTTCCGGCGGCGGGCGATCGTGAACGATACGCTGCGGCGGCGCGGGCGCGAGCACCCGCGCAATACGATCCTTGGCGGCGTGTCTCTGCGCGGCGGGCATGGTGTTCAGTCTGTCGTCGGCTTGGGAATCGAAGAGAATTCTCTCGCGACGGAGTTAATCAATTCACTACCCGCCCGCGCCGCGCGCGAACTCCTCGCAGGCGGCCAGCAAGGCGTCGACATCGGCGGTGGTCGTGCGGTGGTTGACGATGGCCGCGCGGATCACCGTTCGTCCGCCGATCACGGTGGTCGACGGGGCGGCGCGGCCGCTTTCCTGCAGGCGCATGACCAGTTCGGCGTTGGCCGAACCCTGCCTGTCGTCCTTCAGGCTGAAGCAGACGATGTTGAGCGGAACCGGGGCCGCCAGCTCGAACCGGCGGGAAGCGGCGATGCGGCGCGCCAGGTGGGCGGCGGCGTCGCAATTGGCCTCCATGGCCCCCGCCAGGGCGTCGGCGCCCAGGGTCTGCAGAGTGAACCACACCTTCAGGGCGCGGAAGCCACGCGACAGGTCCGGCCCCAGGTCAGCCGGCCAGGTCTCGCCGGCCGCAAGGCCACGCGGCGCGCGAGTCAGATAGGCGGCAGGGCTGGCGAAGGTCGCGCGGTGGGCCTCGGCGTCGCGCACCAGCAGGAAGCCGGCGTCGTACGGCGCGTGCGCCCACTTGTGGAAATCGAAGGCGACGGACTGGGCGCGCTCCAGGCCCCGGACCCTGGGACGCAGGCGCGGCGAGAGGGCGGCGAGCGCTCCGAACGCCCCATCCACGTGCAACCACAACCGCTCGCGCTCGGTCAGGTCGGCGAGCGCGGCGATATCGTCGAAGGCGCCGAAGTTCACCGACCCGGCCGTCCCCACCACCAGGAACGGGACAACCCCGGCCGCGCGGTCGCCGGCGATCGCCTCGGAGAGCTCGTCCAGCCGCATCGCGCCGGAGTCGTCGCAGCCGATCCGGCGCAGCTGGTCCGAACCGAGGCCGGAGAGCTCCAGCGACTGGGCGACGCAGGCGTGGGCCTCGCTGGACGCATAGGCGACCAGCTGGGCGCCGCTCGCCCTCAGCCCCGCTCGCCGCACCTCGTGCCCCAGGGCGGCGTCGCGGGCGACCAGCAGCCCCAGGAAGTTCGCCTGGGATGCGCCAGTGACGAACACGCCGGAACTGGTGGCGGGAAAGCCGAACGCCTCGGCCATCCAGGCCGTGATCTGCCGCTCGACGAGCGGACCGATGTGGTCGCGGCCGCCGCAGTTGGCGTTGAGCCCGGCGGCGAGCATCTCGGCCAGCATCCCCACCGGCGTGCCCGCGCCGTGCACCCAGCCGAAAAAACCGGGGTGAGGATTGCCGACGCCGTAGGGGGCGATGGCGCGATCGAACTCGGCGAGGACCTCGGGCAGCGGCCGCCCGGCGTGGGGCAGCGACGCCTGGAAGCCCGCCCGGACCGCGTCCGGCGCGCGCCGCCAGACCGGGCCGTCGCGCACGTGTTCGAGCCGATCGATGGCGCCGTCGAGCGCGGCGTGCGCCTGACGCCGGAAGGCCTCCCAATCCCGCGGATCAAGATCGGCGCGGGCGGCGTCCGCCGGCCCGCTCAGCTGTGAGCGCTCGCGGATGGCGCGCCACTTGTCGAACACCAGGTCGAGATCGGCGATCACCGGGGCCATGGCGTCGTCCAGACTCGCGCCGGCGTCCCTGCGCTCGGCGACGGCGGTGACCAGGGGCATGCTGGCGCAGATGCGCAAGGCGTGCCCGTCGCCGACGGGCGCCGGCTGGCCAAGGTGGCAAACGCGGTCCAGCCGGGCGTCGCCGCCCTCGACCGGCTCGCGCAGCGCTTCGTAGACCGCGCGGGCGCCGGGTCCGCCGGTCTCCATGATCGCCGTCAGGCCGGGCGAGGCGTCGGCCTCGTCCGCATCGAGGCGACGTAGCCAGGGCGCCTGTGCGATGCGCGCCATCACGGCCTCGTCGAAGGCCGCGACGATCTCGTCGCGCCCACGAGCATCGACGGCTTCGAAGGCCTCGATCTCGGCCAGGGCCGCGGTCCAGCGCAGGCCGAGGCCGAGGTTGGCGGGGTGCTCGAGGTCCCGGCCCAGCGATCCTCGCAGGCGCGCCGGCCAGTCGAAGCGCGCCGAATAGTCGCCGAGGGCCTGTGCGGGCGCCGGCCCGTGCGCCAGGCGCTCCACGAGACCCGGCGGCAGCAGAAGCGCGCCGCAGAAGGCCGGCCCCCCCGCGAACTTCGATCCGGTGATCATCACCGCGAGGCCCGCGGCGAGGTCGTCGCGGATGTCCCGCGACGAGCAGCGCAGCTGGCAGGCGTCCACCACCACCAGCGCCTTGTCGCCGTGCGCCCTGCCGATGACCCGGGCGATGCCCCGGCTGACTCCCGAGCGGCCGGTCTTGGAGGCGCCCAGCACGTGCAGTAGCGGGAACTGGCGGTCAGCGACGGCGCGCTCGACGCGCAGCACCGCCTCGGCGTCCACCTCCACCGGATCGCGCGGCCGTCCCCGCGGGTCGCGGATCTCGATGTTCTCGATGGCGATCCGCGCGCCCTCCCACGCAGCGAGCCGCTCGCCGGCGACCACGCCGCCGCCCAGCGACGACCTGCCGAGGAAGTGCTTTCCGGCCGCCGCGGCGGGGACGCCGCTGCCCGTCTCGGCCGGGGCGATGACGATGTTGACGACCGGGCCGCCCGCAAGAGCCAAGGCGGCCGACAGGGCGACGAACTCTGCCTCGGTGCCGGAAGCCGAAAGTACGACCTCGCAGCCGGGAGCGCCGTAGAGGTCCAACAGGCGCGATCGAATGCCGTCGAACCAGGCGCCCAGCTGTATCTGGGTTTCGCGGTCGGGCGTCACCAGACGCTCCAGCGCCGCGCCGGCGGCGCGCCAGCCGCGCGGGGTCACGGCCGAGGCGGTGGAGGAGGAGAACCACACCTCGTCCGGCGCCGGATAGGCCGGCGCGCCGTAGCGGTTGCGGCGGGTGACGGGGTCGGGCCAGAGCCGCTGGTCGCCGCCGCTGGTCATCAGCAGCCGCAGCTGCATCTCCGTGCCGGCGGACAGAGGACCGGGGTCGGTCAAACCGCCCCGCCGGCCAAGCGCCGGGTCCGCCGTTCGGAGCGCCGCCGTCGATGCCGCGACCATGCACCCTCGCCGGGCGCGGCGGCCACGATCGCGCGGCCTGGAACCGATGCCCCCCTGCATGGCTTTTATCGGGGCAACACGCTAACGCTTGGTTGTTGAAATCCGCCTTCGACGGTATTTCGCAGGTTCCGACTGGAGAACGCCGCTCACCGTCGCCTCGAGCCGCCGGGAGCTACTCGCGAGGAAGACCCATGCACCGTTTACTGATCACCGTGGCCGCCGCGTTTCTGTTCACTGCCGGCGCCGGCATCGCCCTGGCCGATGACTATCCGCCCTGCAAGGATCGGGCGCAGGATCACTGCCGCGTAGTGACCGGTCACGGCCACGGCCACGCCCACGGCCACGGCCACGCACATGGGAAGGGCAAGGGTCACAAGGGCAAGCACTAGCCCCGGCCCTACCTGCCTTCGGGGCGCGGTGGCGGGACGATCGGGCCTTCCAGGGTCCGAATCACCAGCGGCTCGGGCGAGAAGCGGCCCGCGATCACGTCGGCCAGGAGCTGGGCCAGGCCGGTGGGGAATACCGCCTCGCCGGTGACCTCCAGCTCCTGGACGGTCCACCACCGCAGGCCGACGACGAGCTCCGCCTCGAGCGGGGTCCAGCCTTCGCGCGACGGCTCGCCGCCGGCGCACCAGGCCACGAGGTAGTTCTCCTTGAAGTGCCACGGCCGTTGATCGGGGTCGCGCAGCACGGTCTCGGAGTACCAGACCACCGGCCCCAGCCTCACGTCGGCGAAGCCGGTTTCCTCCAGCACCTCCCGCGCGGCGGCCTCTTCGACGCTCTCGCCCGGCTCCATGCCGCCGCCGACGGTGAACCAGGCGGCGGGGCCGCGTGGATTGCTGGGCAGTCGGCCCTGCATCAGCAGCACGCGGCCCTCGGGATCCAGCAGCACCACCCGGGCGGTGCGGCGCTCGGGCAGGGGCGCGTCGTCGTTCATCGCCCCTGCCCTTCGCGATTTCGCGCGCACAAGTCCAGCCCAACCCGAATATGAAACCCTCGGTTAAGCGGGCTCGTGGCAAGAACAGGCCCAAACGCACTGGGGCCACCCTTGCCGATCGCCGCTCATCGCCTGCTCGGCTTCGCCTTCGCCAGCGCCGACCTGTTGCTGGAGATCGGCGCGCAGGAGAAGATCACCTTCGCCATCGGCGCGGCGGCGACGCTCTCCGGCGCCGAGGAACGCCAGCTGATCGGGCGCACCTGGCGCGAGTTCGTTGACGACCGGGACCAGAGCCTGATCGAGGCCCTGTTCGCCGGCATGACCGACGGCGCCCGCACCCGCGCGGTGGTGGCGCGGTTGGCCGGAACCCCCGCCGAGAGCGCCAGGGCGTTCGCCCTGTGCGCCTGCCGCCTTCCTCAGAACGGCGGGGTGATCTCCTGCGCCCTGACCCGCGCCTCGCCCCTCGCGCTCGGCCCCGGCGAGGGCGGCCTGCACGACCGCGACAGCTTCGAGGCGGTGACCAAGACCCTGTTCGAGACCGCCCGCGCCACCGGCGAGGAACTGGAACTGGCCTTCGTGGAGATGGAAGGCCTCGACGCGGCGGCCAAGCGGCTGCCGGGCGAATCCCGCAAGGCGTTGCAAGCCCGCCTTGGCGGCGCGCTGCGCGCCCAGTCCCACGGCGGCGCCGCTGCGGCGAAGCTGGGCGACGACCGCTTCGCCCTGGTGCGCCAGGCCGGCGAAGCGCCCGAGACCCTCACCGCCCGGCTGGCGCGCCTGCTGGCCATGGTGGCGGAGGTGCAGGGGGTCAAGCTCGCCGCCCGCTCCATCGCCCTGAACGGCGACGTCTCGCCCTCGCAGATCGTCCGCGCGGTCCGCTTCGCCCTGGACGACTTCATCCGCGAGGGCATGGCCGGCAAGCCGCCGGAGACCCTGCAGGACGCGCTGAACGAGTCCGTCCGCCACACCCTGGAGCGGGCCAACCAGCTCGGCTCGGTGCTGTCCGAACGCAAGTTCAAGCTGGCGTTCCAGCCGGTGGTCTCGCTGAAGACCGGCGAGCTGGTCCACCATGAGGTGCTGGTCCGCTTCGGCGACGACGAAAGCCCCTTCCCCACCATCCGCATGGCCGAGGAGCTCGACCTGATCGAGACCCTGGACCTGGCCATCGCGGAACAGGCCGTGGGCGTGCTGGGCAACGACAAGACCCTCAAGCTGGCCGTGAACATCTCCGGCCGCACCATCACCAGCCCCAGCTTCATCACCGCCGTGGAGAAGCTGGTCGGCAAGCAGAACGCCCTGAAGGGCCGGTTGATGTTCGAGCTCACCGAAAGCGCGGCCATCGACGATCTGGCCGTGGCCAACGCCAACATCCAGGTGCTGCGCGGCCTCGGCTGCCAGGTATGCCTCGACGACTTCGGCGCGGGCGCGGCGTCCCTGGCCTATCTTCAGCAGCTCAGCCTCGACGTGGTGAAGATCGACGGCCAGTACATCCGCGAGCTGCAGCACGGCGGCCGCGAATCCACCTTCATCCGCCACCTGGTCCAGATGTGCGCCGAGCTGGGGGTGAAGACCCTGGCCGAGATGGTGGAGACCGCCCAGGCCGAGGAGGCGGTGCGCAAGGCCGGCGTCGACTACGCCCAGGGCTGGCTCTACGGCGCCGCCAGCTCCAAGCCCGAACGCCCGGCCAGCCGCCCCGGCCCGGTCGCCGCCCGCCGCAAGGGGGCGACGGAAAGCTGGGGCTAGGCGCCCCGCCTGTTCTGCCTGTTTTCACCTGTTCCACCTGTTATTTTCGGCTTTTTCGGCCTGTTAATCCGGAAAAAGCCTTATGAATCAATGGCCGTCTTCCCGCCGGAACAGGTGGAACAGGTGCATAACAGGCCTGTTATAGGCGCCAAACAGGTCATAACAAGTGCGGATAACAGGTCGGAACAGGCGCGCGAAGGCATGGCGCGGCCGTCATCGCGGGGTCACGCGGCGTGTTTTCAATTCACGATGAGAAAGAGCGGAAGCGGCAATATATTACCATAGGTAACATGAATCGTCAATTCTCTCCGAAGCCTGAGTTCCCGAACCCAAACCCTCCGTCATCCCGGACGGCTTGCCGGGCCGATCCGGGACCGCCGGAAGCTCAAACCCTCGCCAAGCCCCAACACAACGCCCGCCGTGGTCCCGGCTCGCCGCGATGAGGCCGCGTCTCGTAGGCGCAACTTTTTGTTGAGTCGGCAGCCGCCGCCCCGTTTGATCGAACTCAAGGCGTCCGCCTCGGTCTTCTGCATACTGCGGTTGTCCCCAAGCGAATGGATGACAGCCATGACTTTGCTTCGTTACGCTCTCGCCGCCTCCGTGGCGGCCTGCCTGGCCGGCGGCGTCGCCGTTGCCCAGACCGCGCCGGCTTCGCCGCCGGCCTCCAGTATCTCGCCTGCCGCCCCCACCGATCAGGCCACGCCGGCGCCCACCGAAAAAGCGACTCCCGCGACCCCGGCGACATCAGCCGGTGTCAACACGTCGGTCACAGTGGACGCCAACGGCAATCGCCACCTGCTGATCAGCAACGCGCCGGTGCCCGACACCCCGCAGAACCGCGCGAAGTACGGCGCGCCGCTGTCGAATGCCGGCAGGCACACGCCCGCGGCCGGGAACTGAGTTCATCGACCAGTCGGCCCGCCGTCTCAGGGCCGCCTGGCCGGCGGTACAGCTTGTACCTGTAGGTGGCCATGTCTGGACATTACCGGGCGCCTCGGTTCGCGGCCAGACTTGGCGGAGGCGGCTGAGCGCAGTCGGGCCTGGAGAACCAGCGGCGCTGCGATCGTCGGCGGACTGCGCCACTAGCGTCAAAACCCAATCGATGCAGACCGTTCAATCAATCTAATCAAACATAGAGAGCGTCATCCCGGAAAGCCGCGCCAGCGGCTTATCCGGGACCTCCCGCCGAGTTCAGCGCCGGAGATCCCGGCTCTCCAGCTCGCTTGCGCAAGCTTCCGGCCGGGATGACGACTGAGGGGTGAGGTGACGATTGAGTCCGTACCCTAGAGTGTAGAGCCTGATTTCAGGGTTCGGATCGCGTCGATCTGAACCCAGGCTCTAGCGCGAGTCGAAGCGCCTCAGCAGGGTGACGAGTTCGTGCTGGCGCGCATCCACCGTCGCCTGCACCTCTAGCGCCGCCAACAGTTCCCGCGCGGCCGTGCGCGCGACCAAGCCGATGACGGCCGCCGCCTGCGCGCCGTCGACGCCGCCGGACCTCAGGTAGTAGCCGACGGACTGTCGGGGGACGCCGATAGCCTTCGCCATGGCGCCCTGCCAAGCGGAACCGAACAGGGCTTCCCCGATCTCCCGGACTTCCAGCGACGAGATGGTGCGTTCACCAGCCATGGGCCTGGCTCCCACATATCACGTCTCGCGCTGCGCCGTTGCTATTCCTCAGAGGGACGACCCGACGTTCGCGCGGTTCCAGCTGCAAGGAAAGGGTTGGTCGATATTGGGCGTTCCCAGGTCATCAGGCATCACGCCAAGGCGTCCCGACGTAATTCCAGATTTCCCCGCCGTTGACTCAGATCAAGGCCGCTCAAGCTTCACTTGTTAACCTTCATTAACTGCCGGCCAGCGTATCGCGGGCCGCGGTCGCGGATCTGTGTCATGGGCGAAGGCCTCGATCGCGCGGAAGACTGCCGCAGAGTCGAGTTGACGGCGCTCATCCCCCAGATGCGCGCCTTCGCCAGGTCCCTCTGCGGCGATCCTGCCGACGCGGACGATCTGGCCCAGGTGGCCCTGCTGAGCGCCTGGCGGCATCGCGAGGACTACAATCCCGGGACGAACATGAAAGCCTGGGTGTTCATGATCCTGCGCAACCAGTTCTACTCGGACAGGCGTCGCACTTGGCGACTCACGCCCCTGGACCAGCGGTGGGCGGAAGGCTCGCTCACGGCGGTGTCCAACCCTGACGCCGCGCTCGAGCTCGACGAAGTACGGCGCGCGATGCTGCAGCTGCCCGACGAGCAGCGCGAGGCGCTGACGCTGATCGCGGTGGCCGGGCTGACTTACGACGAAGTGGGCGCGATCAGTCACTGCGCCGCGGGCACGATCAAGAGTCGGGTGAACCGGGCGCGCCAGAGGTTGCTGGCGCTGCTTTCCAGGGGCGTTCTGACCGACCGCAGCCAAGTCGCCGGAGGCGCGATGACATCCCTGATCGCCGAGGCCGCGCGACTGAGCAAACGCGCAGACCGTCGCACACAGGAGAACGCCGTCCAGGGCGCCGCGACTGCGTCAACTCGGCACAGCTCGGCCACTGAACGTCCACAGCGCTTCAGCGTTTGAGCATTGGAGGTGAATTGTGACACTAATCATCATCATCATACTGGCCGTTCTCCTGTTCGGTGGCGGCGGTGGATACTATGCACACAGAACCTATGGGTTACCGGGCCTCGGCAGTGTCGTCGGCCTGATAATTGTCGTTCTGGTGTTACTGTGGTTGTTCGGCGGACTGCACCTCAGTCGCTGAATATGGCGCATAGAACTGCGACTTAGACAGCACATTTACAACACAAGAGACTTGGATATCGGATCAACCATCGAATGACTACACGATCAATGTGCAGGTCCCTCCGGATCTCTTTCAGAAATATGCCTGTCGGACGCCGATGTCGCCCGCCGGGCTTTGACAGGAGAGCACGATGCGAAAGTCTCTGATGGCCGCTGCGCTGGCCGCTGCCTTGATTGGCGGCGGGCCGCTTCCGGTCGGCGGGGCGCTGGCGGCGCCGAGCGGTCCCTACGGCGGAGAGCGGATCGACGTCGGTATACTGCAGTTCATTTTCGGGGGTCACCAGTACTGTTGGTACGACTACGGGTGGCAAGGTCCCGGCTGGTATTGGTGCGGCTACGCCTCGCGCCACGGCCGGGGCTGGGGCGGCCCGGACGGGTGGAACGGGCATCGCCACGGCGGCCATCCGGGCGGACACCGCCATGGCGGCGGCCACCCCGGCGGTGGCTTTCCAAACAGAGGCGCCCCGTTCGGCGGTCAACCCGGTGGCGCCAATCCAGGCGGCCACAACATCGGCCCGCACGGGGTCAGCCGGCACACTACCGGCGGAAGCCATGGGGCCGGCGGCCATTCGGGCAATAGCGGCCACTCCGGCGGCGGTCCCGGCGGCAAGGACGACCACCACTGATGCGTCCTTACACAACGCAACGGCTCTGGGCGGCGCCACGCTCCGCCCGAACGTCATGGTCCGAGTGCAACGCGCGCCGGCCGCCAACGAGGAATGAATGACATGACACTGCGACGCATCCTTCTCTCGGCCGCCGCGGCGGCCTGCCTCGCGGTCCCGGCGACCGCCTTGGCCGATCCACCGTCCGACCAGGGTCAGAGCCCCGCTGGTCAGGACCGGCAACATCAGCAGGACCAGGGCGCGCAGCCTGACACCGGTCAACCGAAGGGCGGCAAGGGCGCGCAAGGCGGCGCGCAGCCCGGCGGTCAAAATGCGCAGGGCGGCGCCCAACCGAGCGGCCAGGGCGCTCAAGGCGGGGCGCAACACGGCGGCCAGGTGGAAACGCGGGGCGGCCCTGGCGGGCCTGGGCCGGCGGCGGGCGCGAACGCGTCTCAGGGCGCGCAGCCTGACACGGGTCAACCGAAGGGCGGCAAGGGCGGCAAGAGCGCTCGAGGCGGCGCGCAGACCGGCGATCAAAATGCGCAGGGCGGCGCCCAACCGAGCGGCCAGGGCGCTCAGGGCGGGGCGCAACACGGCGGCCAGGTGGAAACGCGGGGCGGCCCTGGCGGGCCTGGGCCCGCGGCGGGCGCAAACGCGTCCCAGGGCGCCGTCCCGCAGGTCGGCGGCGCGCCGGCCCACCGCACGGCGCGCACCGTCCGGACGCCCCAGCCGCAATTGGGTCGGTCACAAGGCGGACAGACCCAGCCGCCGGTTCGCCCGACGCCCAAGGCTCCGACCTTCCAGGCCGGGCAGCCGAACGTGCAGGTCCAGGCCCATGGCCGGCAGGCGGCCAAGCCGCCGGCGAACATCGCGCGGCTCGGCGACTGGAATCCGACCGTCCGCGGCGCCGACCGCGATCAGGCCGGGCAGCAGTGGCGTCAGGGTCACCAGGGCTGGGACCAACGCGCGCCCTGGCGCGGCAACACCAACTGGTGGCGCGGGCACAGCGGCTTCCGGCTCTACGTCGGCGCTCGCCTGGGATTCTTCTTCATCCCGGAACTGGGCTACATTGCCGTTCCCCACCAATACGAGCAGCACTACTGGCGCGCCGGTGACACCTTGCCCAGCTGGTTCTGGCGCTACAAGGTGCGCGACTATTGGAACTACGGCCTGCCCCAGCCGCCCGACGGCTGCGCCTGGGTCTGGGTGGACAATGACGTGGCGCTCGTCGAGATGTCGGACGGCTACATCGTGGACATCGTGCACAACGCCTGGTGACGCTGGCGCATGTCAGGGGCAGGCGCGGGGGAGCGGGTCCGCCCTCCGCAGCCCGAGGCGGGTGGTGGAAGGGGCGCTGGGCCGCCGCACCAGCCTTGGCCGGCTTTGCCCGAACGCGGAAGCGGGTAACCCGGGACAGGTGAGGCGCGCGCCCTGTCGCCGCGGCCCGCCCGCCGCTACTCGGGCAGCGGAATGAGCGGGGCGCCGGCGATTTCAGCGAAGGTCTCCTCGGCGGCGTAAGCGAGGTGCTCGGTTCCGTCTTCCAGGATGTGCAACTCGTTCCGCAGCAGCCGGTCCGCGCTGTCCTCGAGCGCCAGCGCCTCCACTCTCTCCAGGTCGATCGCCTGGACGATTAGGGCGGCGTAGGCCTCATTCGCCTGCCGGCAGCCCTCGGCGATGGCCGACCAGATGGCGATCGAGGCCGTCATGGTCTGGCCCATGGCTTCGGTCCAGGCGGCGGCAAAGGTCAGAGGCGTCGTCAAAGTGTCGAACCTGTCGGTCGCCGGGCGTTCGGACGTGACCATGGTGGATCCTCCAATCTCGCGTTGTTCTAGGAGGCCGTGAGAGGTCGGCCTTGACGCGGGTCAAGATCCCGAAAAAGCGCCGCGTGCTGCGTCGCCGTCCGGTATTGAGCCAGGTCAAGGCGGCGGCCGCCGCGCGGACCTCTCGTGTCGCGACGTCGGCGAGCCGGGTGATGTTTTCCTGAAGGCCGCCGGCCCGACGCCCAGGAGATGACGTCATGAACGTGACCGGTGGCGAACTGCTCGCGCGATGCCTGGCGAACGAGGGCGTGCGTTTCGTGTTCGGGCTGCCGTCGCCGGAGGTCGATCCGTTCCTCGCCGCCCTGGAGCCGAACGGCATCCGCTTCGTGCCGGTGCGGCATGAATCCGCGGCAGTCTACATGGCCGAGGGCCTCTACAAGACCACGGGCCAGGTCGCCGCCACGGTCACCAATCCCGGCCCCGGCACCGCCAACCTGCTGCCGGGCGTGATCAATGCGCGCCATGAGGGCGTGCCGCTGATCGCCATCACCGCCCAGCACCGCCTGGACATCGTCTATCCGTCGCCGCCCAGCACCTTCCAGGGCCAGGACCAGCTGGACGTGTTCCGGCCGGCGGTGAAGTGGGGGGCGCCGATCTTTTCCTGGGCGCGCATTCCCGAGGTCGTCCGCATGGCCTTCCGGGAGATGTGGGCGGGGCGGCCGGGTCCCGTTCAGCTCGAGATCCCCGCCCCCGTCATGTACGCCGCCGGCGACGCCGCGAGCGCGCCCGTGCTGCCGCCGGAGAGCTACCGATCGGCCGGGCCGCAGGCGAACTCGGCCCAGATCGAGGCGGCGGCCGAGCTGCTCGCCGGCGCCGAGCGCCCGCTGATCGCCATCGGCTCCGGGGTGGACCGCGCGAACGCCGGCCCCGCGGTGCTGGAGATCGCCGCTCAGCTGGGCTGCGGGGTGGTCACGAGCATGGCCGGCCGGTCGGCCGCGCCGCAGGATCACGCGCACCACCTGTACGGCTATGGGGCGGGCGCCGACGAGGCGCGCGGCGAGGCGGACGTGATCCTGGCGCTAGGCACCCGCCTCGGCAATCTCGACACGCCTTACGACAAGTACTGGGGCGAACACGGCGGGCAGAAGCTGATCCAGATCGACATCGATCCGCGCAATCTCGGCGTCACGCGCCCGCTCGCCCTCGGCATCGTCTCGGAGCTCGGCAGCGCGCTGAGCGAGCTTTCCCGCGCCCTGGCCGGCCGCAAGAAGCGGCCCGGCGCGGCGGCGAACCTCGCCCGGTACCGCAAGACCGAGCGCGACTGGCGCGAGACGCAGTTCGCCGACGCCAACGCCTACAACGGCCCAGGCCTGCACCCCGCGCAGGTGATGCAGTCGGTGGGCCGGGCGTTCGGGCGCGAGGCGATCTATGCGGCCGACGGCGGGTTCACCAGCCTGTGGGCGCACTTCATGCTGCCGCCGACGAGGGCCCGGTCCTACCTCAACATCCTCGAGCTCGGCATGCTCGGCATCGGCATACCCTCGGCGATCGGCGCGAAACTCGGCAACCCGGAGCGGGAGGTGGTGTGCGTCACCGGCGACGGCGCGGCCGGCTTCTACTGCATGGAACTGCAGTCCGCGGCGCGCGAGGGCGCCAAGGTCACCGTGGTGGTTTTCGCGGAGGGTTCCTGGTCCATGGAGGTCCCCAACGAGCAGATGCTCTACGGACGCACCTTCGGCACCGAGATGGGCACGGTGCGCTGGGACAAGGTCGCCGAAGGGCTGGGCTGCGCCGGGTTCTACGCCGACAGCATGGCGGGGCTGGAAGAGGTGCTGCCGGCGGCCCGCGCCGCGCCAGGCCCGGCCCTGGTCTGCGTGCGCACGGACCGCGCGGCGAACATGGCGGTGCCGCGCGCGACCCTGCACCGCTTCGGCGAGGTGTATCAGGGCGCGAGCGCCTGAGGCCGCGCGCCGGCAGGCCGCTGAGAAGGCGTAAGACCCATGCCCCACCGAAACCCCCGCGCGTCGCTCGCCACGCATGAGGTCACCAACCAGGCCGAAGCCCTGGAGGACGTGAACCTGTTCGCCAGCGACGCCATCCTGACCTCGGCCTGCAACTGGAGCGGCGCGGGCACCCACGCGCGGCGCCTGGAGGCGTTCGGCGCGCGCGTCGGCGCCGCGGAGACCCAGGCCTGGGCCTTCCAGGCCAACCGGGTGGTCCCGACCCTCCTGCCCTTCGACCGCTTCGGACGGCGAATCGACGAGGTGGAGTTCCACCCGGCCTATCATCGGCTGATGGCGCTCGGCCTGGAGGCAGGCGTTTCCGGCGCCGCCTGGAACGTCGCCAGGTCCGGCCACGCCCTGCACGCCGCCCTGCTCTTCCTTATGGGACAGGCCGACTACGGCGTGTGCTGCCCGATGTCGATGACCTACGCCGTGGTCCCGGCGCTGCGCGTCGAGCCCGCCGTCGCCGCCGAATGGACGCCGCGGGTCACGGCGGAAGCCTATGACCAGACATTCGCGCCGGCCTCGGAAAAGCGGGCCGCGACCATGGGCATGGCCATGACGGAGAAGCAGGGCGGCTCGGATGTCCGCGCCAACACCACCCGAGCGCAGCCCGAGGCCGACGGCGGCTATGTGCTCACCGGGCACAAGTGGTTCTGCTCGGCGCCGATGTCCGACGCCTTCCTGACGCTGGCCTACGCGCCGGGCGGCCTCACCTGCTTCCTGGTTCCCCGCTGGCGCGCCGGCGGCGAGCGCAACGAGATCGAGATCCAACGGCTGAAGGACAAGCTGGGCGATCGTTCGAACGCCTCCGCGGAGATCGAATACCGCGGCGCCGGCGCCGTGCGCGTCGGCGAGGAAGGGCGCGGCGTGCGCACGATCATCGAGATGGTCCAGCTGACCCGGCTCGACTGCATTATCGGGTCGGCCACCCAGATGCGCCAGGCCACGGCGCTGGCCGCCTGGCATGTGCAACGGCGCGTCGCCTTCCAGCGCAAGCTCATCGACCAGCCCCTGATGCGCGCGGTGCTGGCGGACCTGGCGCTGGACGTGGAGGTCGCCGTGGCCCTGGCGTTCCGACTGGCGCGGGCCCTGGACCGGGCGGACGACCCGCACGAGGCGGCGCTTGCGCGCATCGGCATGCCCATCGCCAAGTACCTGGTCACCAAGCGCGCGCCGACCGTGGTCGCCGAGGCTTTGGAATGCTTCGGCGGCGCCGGGTACATCGAGGAGGCGCCCCTGGCGCGGCTGTTCCGGCAGTCTCCGCTGAACGCGATCTGGGAGGGCAGCGGCAATGTCATCGCCCTGGACCTGCTTCGCGCCCTGCACCGCGAACCGGAGGCGCGCGAGGCGTTGCTGAGCGAGCTGCGGGACGCGGCGGCGGGCGATTCCGCGCTGGGCGCCATGGCGCGCGAGGCCGAACAGCTGCTGGCCGCGCCAATCGCGGAGTCCGCCGCGCGTCACGCCATCGAGCGCCTGGGGCTCGCCCTGGCCGCCGCCACCCTGGCGAAGCACGGCGATCCGGCCGTCAGCGACGGCTTCGCCGCGCGCCGCCTGCACGCCTCCAGCCTCACCTTCGGCGCCGGCCAAGCCGCCATCGACGAGACCGCCATCCTCAACCGCCTCGCGCTGAGAGCCTGAGGCGAGTTCAGCGGGCTGGGTCCCTCCAAAAGACCCAAAACATCCGAGATTCCCCGCGAAAGCGGGGACCCAGGTTTTTTTTCGTCCGCTTCCGTCGCGATCCACCATCCTGAAAAAAGCCTGGATCCCCGCTTTCGCGGGGAATTTCGAAACAGGGGGTGGTGGGGGCCAACACCCGATCTTCCCGCACGCGACGCTCAGCACCAGCCGTCCGTTGCGCCCTTTGGAACTCGAACCAGGGTCTTGGTCCGGCCGAACAGGGGGGCGCCCACATAGATGCGCGCGACGAGCAGGTCGTCGGACTTGAGTTGCGCCGATACGCGGTAGGTTTTCCCGTCATCCGGGTTGTAGAACCAGCCGTCCCGCCAGCGATTCGAGCCGGCGGCGTGCAAGGCCCAGAGCATGGTCAGGCCGCACAGCGGCCGCGAGCGCAGCGACGCGCTCGGGTTGTGCTTGTCGCGATCCGGCTGACCCTGGGCGTCGCGGGGCTTGTACAGCCAGAGAATCCGGCCGCACATCAGACCCGAGCAGTCGAAGATCTGCACCGCCGCCTTCTTGTCGATGAGCCATACGCCGTCGGGGACCGCGGACTGGGCCGCCGCGCGCGGAGGCGCCAGGAGGAGAGCGGTCGCCAAGATCAGCGCGGCCGCGCAGGGCCGATGCCGCGCCTGAGCGGAATGCAAGTCCGACTCCCCTTCGTCTCGGCCGCCGCGATGAGGGACGCGCCGGCGGCGCTGGGCGCACCGCCGGTCAGGCCTCACCAGACGTTGTGCACGATGTCGAGGATGTAGCCGTCCGACGGGTCGATCAGAGCCACGTCGTCGTCCACCCAGACCCAGACACAGCCGTCGGGCGGCTGCGGCAGGCCGTAGTTCCAATAGTCGCGCACCACGTACCGCCAGAACCAGCTCGGCAGATATTGGCCCTGGACCCAGTAGTGCTGCTGGTACTGCGACGGAACCGAGACGTAGCCCATCTCCGGTATGAAGAAGTACCCGAGGCGAGCGCCGAAAAAGAACCGGAAGGCGCTGTTGCCGCGCCACCAGTCCGGATTGCGCCGCCAGAGCGCGCTATTGTCCCAACCCTGGTGGCCCTGCCGCCACTGTTGCCCGGCCTGATCGCGGTCGGACCCACGCAGCGTTCGGTTCCAGTCGCCGAGCTTCGGAATGTTGGACGGTCGATGCGACGTCTGGCCGCCGTGCGTACGGCCCTGTTGAGTCTGGACGCCGGGAATGCCCACGGTGGGGCCGTGACCGCCCGTTCCGCGCGACCCGCGCGGGCCGCCCTCGGTCTGGACCTGACCGGCATTGGGCTGGCCCTGTTGGACCTGCGCGCCCGTGAACGGGGTGCGTGCGCCCCGACCCCCGGCCTTGCGCCCGTGTCCACTCTGGAAGGAGGGTGTGACGACCGCCGCACCTTGCCCAGGCCCTTGGCCGCCCTGGCCGCCCTGGCCGCCCTGGCCGCCCTGGCCACCTTGGCCGCCCCGAACCCCGTGTCCACCCTGGACGGAAGGTGCGACGACCGCCGCACCCTGCCCAGGACCTTGGCCGCCCTGGCCACCTTGGCCACCTTTGCCGCCTTGACCACCTTGGCCGCCTTGGCCAGATCCTCGGCGGTGTTGCCCGCCCTGGTCGCCCTGGCCGGTTTGTCCCTGGTTCTGCTGGTCTTGCCCGCCCGCGGAGGGTCCTTGCCCGCCCGGCGGATCGGCCAGCACGGCGGCCGGCCAAACCAGGCAAGCCGCGGCGGTGGCCGTCAGGAGGAGTCTGAGTCTCATGTCGATGATTCCTGGTGGCGAATTCGGGTTAGAGGCGCCCCATTGGGCTCCTATCGCTTCACCTTCACCGGCCGGCCTTGATCTTCGTCAACAAGGCTGATCCGCATGGCGGCGAGCTCTGCCCGCCTGTCTACTTCTGACTGGGCGCGGGGGTTTGTTTCAAGTTCTGTCCTGCGCCCTCGAGCGCATTGCCGGCCTGGTCCGCGACGCCCTTTGTCGCCTGAGACGTGGCGTCCGCCGCCTTGGCCACTTGCCGATCGACGACCTCTCCGCCCGCCGAGAAAGAGCCTTCGCGCGCGGCCAGGTAAAGGATCGTCCCGCCCGCCGCGGCGACCAGGATAAGCGCCATCGCGATGAGGGGCGAACTGCGCCGGCGGGCCCGCTCGTCGCTGCGACCGCGCGTGTAGGCGTCGCGCACCGCCGGATCGTGGGCATGCACCTCGGCGTCGTGGGCCACGCGGGCCCGTTCGTCGCGCCGGCCGTCCTTGTAGACGCTCAACAGCTTGCTGCGATCCTCGGGCGCGCCGTCCGGCTGCTTGCGCTGGAAGAGGTTCATGGCCTGGTCTCCAATGTGGGCTCGCATGTCTAAGGGCGGCGGGGCCTGGAGAGTTCCGCTCAATCGACGACCTCGGGCGTCACCTTGATCGCCTCCAGCACCGCGAGCGTGTCCGAGGGTGTCGACATGGACGCCGCCTGGTCATCGACGCGGTTGGCGATGTTCGGATTGTCGCGCCGACTTTCCTCGATCAGTTCGATGATCTTGGAGAGCTTCTCGTCGCCCAGTACCGCCAGCTCGAGGATCAGCTGGGAACGGTGGCTGGCGAGCTGGTCTTCGCGCCGCTGGGTCGTCAGGATCAGGGCCGCCACCAGCAGCGCCGCTGTCGAAGCCGCGCACTGCAGCCAGGAGAACGGCGGCGCGTCCAGCGAGCGGAAGCCCAGCCGCGCGGTCAGCAGGTTCGCCGCGACCCAGGCCGTGATCGCCAGGGCGAGCGCGGCCACGAACATCGGCCGGCCGACAATGGCGGTGACCCGGTCCACGGCCTGTTGCAGGGCGGTGGTCTCCTGCCGATGTTCAGCGCGAAGCTGAGCCGTCGCCAGCGAGATGTCGTGGGCGACAAGCACGCTCGCTTCCGGTGCGCCTGGCTGCGAGGGGTTCACAGAGTCTGACAAGCGATTCGACCCGGCGCGCCGTCGCCAGCGGACTTGCGGCGCGGGCGCCGTCGCCTTTCCTCGATTTGGCGGGTCAGACCCGACCCATGTGGAGGCCGCCGAACAGCCACATCACGACGAGCACGACCAGCACCAGGCTGACCACACCGCCCAGACCCGGCAGGCCATAGCTCCTGTGTGCGTAGTAGCCGCCGCCCCCGCCAAAGAGCAGAAGCAGTACGACGATGACAATGATCAGACCCATGGTTCACCTATCCGGTCGACGCCGTTGAGCGGACCAGCGGCGAGTGCTCAACGGGCGCAGCGTGCGATCGTTCCGCGCGGGGCTCCTGGCGGTTGCGCACGTCACCATGGCCAAAGATCACTGCGGGGCGCGCGAGCGATGCGTGATAGGGTGACTCCGCAGTGAGGCAGGGCGACTGATCGCGGCCGGCCGGCATCACTCCAACTACCGACGGGTACGGCTCTCGCCTCGCGAGCCTCCGGTCGCCACGAAGGGCCAGGCATGGCCGTCGAACTGCTGGTCCACCCCCAGGCCGCTCAAGGCCTCGCCCTGGCCATGGTCGCGGCTTCCAACGCGCCGCTGCTGCTGCTCGCCGGCGATCTGACCGTGATCGCGGCCAGCACCTCGTTCACCCGCGCCTTCCATGTCGACCCCGCCACCGTGCGCGGCGGCAAGCTGTTTGAACTCGGCGCCGGCGAGTGGGACACGCCGCGGCTGCGCGCGCTGCTGAGCGCGACGGTGTCCGGGCAGGCGCAGATCGAAGCCTATGAGATGGATCTGGTCAGCGCGCGGCGGCCCACGCGCCGCCTGCTGCTGAACGCCTAGCGGCTCGACTACGGAGACGCGACGAACGTGCGGTTGCTGCTGACCGTGTCGGACGTCACCGAGGCCCGCAGGAGCGCCGCGCTGATGGACGACATGCTTCGCGAGAAGGCGGTGCTGATGCAGGAGATCCAGCATCGCGTGGCCAACAGCCTGCAGATCATCGCCAGCCTGCTGATGCTCAACGCGCGCCGCGTGCAATCCGACGAGACGCGGGACTACCTGTACGACGCGCACAACCGGGTGATGTCCGTGGCGACGGTGCAGCAGCTGCTGGCCACGTCGGCGCTCGGCGACGTGGCGCTGCGCCCGTACCTCACCAAGCTGGCCGAGGGCCTCGCCGCCTCGATGATCCCGGATCGCGAACACCTGTCGCTGAAGGTCACCAGCGACGACAGCGTGGCCAGCGCCGACATCTCCATGAGCATGGGCCTGATCGTCACCGAACTGGTGATCAATGCGCTCAAGCATGCCTTCCCCGACCGGCGTGACGGCAGGATCAGCGTCGACTATCACGCCGCCGGCCCGGACTGGACCCTGTCGGTGAGCGACGACGGCGTCGGCATCTCCGATCCGGCGATCGCCAAACCCGGTCTCGGCACGAGCATCGTCGAAGCCCTGTCCAGGCATCTGCACGCCAAGGTGCATATCGCAGATGCACATCCGGGCGCCGCGGTGACCATCAGCCATGTGGCGGCGACGGAACGCCTAGCCGTCTGAAGCGTTTGGTCGGCGTGGGTCGCCGCGTCTCGCCGCGACCAGGACAATCTTCATGACCAAGATCCGCTACGCCCTCGCCGCGACGCTCGCGGCGTGTCTGACCGCCGGAGTCGCCGCCGCGCAATCGGCGCCGACGCCCGCCTCGCCGCCGCCCAGCTCGCCGGCGGCCGCAACTTCCGACCAGAAACTGGTCGTCCCGTCGGGCCAGTCCAACAATACGATGCAGACGATCACCGACACGTCGGTCACCACGCCGACCACCCCCGCGACCACGATCGACGCCAGCGCCACGGTGGCTACGGGCACGGTGCAGGTGATCTCCAACCCGCCGGTGCCGGATACGGCCGCGAACCGCGCCAAGTACGGCCAGCCCCTGTCGAACGCCGGCCGGCGCACCAAGGCCGCCGGAAACTGACCAGAGCGCGACAGCACGCGCGGCGCCGCCCGTGACGCTTCTCGCCAGGATCGCCCGCCTGTTCACGCCGACTGTCACGGCCGAGGAGATTCGCATGGAGGTCTACCTCCTGGGATCCCGGCACCGCGGCGAGCCGCTCGGCGGGGCGATCCTGGAACTCCAGGTCGCCGGCTTGGCGCCTGGCCGCTCGCGCCTGCTGCATGCGGTGATCGACCACCTGTCGGGCCGCTCTGCCCCCAGCCCGAGGCCGGTGTCGCGCACGATGAGAGACTAATTACGACGGACGGGCCCGAGCTTCCGAGCCCGACCGATTCCACTGCACCCCGCGCAGCAAACCTGCGCTTCAACCAGGAGACTACGATGAACAAGGATCGCATCGAGGGCGCCAAGAACGCCGTCACCGGCGCCGCGAAGGAAGTGGCTGGCAAGGTCACCGGAAACGTGGGCCTGCAGGCCAAGGGCGTCGCACAGAAGATCGTCGGCGAAGCGCAGATCAAAATCGCTCAGGCAAAAGGCAAGATCACCAAGAAGGTCTGACGACGCAGCCAGGGGCGCGCTCGCGGTTTCTGTCACTCGATCATCGTGTCGAACCAAACAGAGCGGAGCGCGTTTACTGGACGCAGGGCGGTTCGCATTCCTCCCCCGATGATCGAGCCGCCCCAGAGCCCCCGGAAGCCCCCTTCCGAGGGCTCTTCGCGTTGAGGCGCTAGAGCACGATGGGGTCAGGTAGAATCACCTGACCGCTGAATCGTGCTCTAGATTTAAGAGTGTAGAGCCTGATTCAGGGTTCGGATCGCATCGATCCGAACCCATCAGGCTCTAGGCCGCCGCCTTACGGCCTAGGTCCACGGCGGCGAACATCGAAGCCATCGCCTTGCCGGGCGGCTGGCGGTCATCCCTTAGGTTCCCGCCCGCGAGGATCGCCGCCACGCGCAGGCGGGCGCGATTGACGCGGCTCTTGATGGTCCCCTCGGCGCAGCCGCAGATCATCGCGGCCTCGTGATAGGCCACGCCGGCGACGCCGATGAGCGTCAGGGCTTCGCGTTGCTCGTCCGGCAGTTCCAGCATGGCCCGGCGCACCTCGTCGAGTTCGAGGGCGCCGTTCGCATTGGACACCGCCACCAGCGTTTCCTCCGCCACCGTCGGGTCGAGCTGGGTCACGCGCCAGGATCTGCGCTGGTCGGAGTAGAACTGGTTGCGCACGATCATGAACAGCCAGGCCTTCAGGTTCGTGCCGGCGGTGAAGGTGCTGCGGCGACGCCAGGCGCTCAGCAGGGCGTCCTGGGTGAGATCGTCGGCCTGCGTCGCGTCGCGGCAGAGCGATCGCGCGAAGGCCCTCATATGCGGAATGAAGGGAATGAGCTCGGCCTGGCTGTAGCTCGTCGGCGGGCTGGTGATATTCGCGATGTTCATGGATATCCTCCCAGTCGTGGGAGTGCGCCGGCGTGTGCAGACCGTCTCTCAGCCGCGGACTGGGAAAATATCCTGGCCAGCGATGATTTAATTCTACGCCACTATTATTGAATGTCCTAAGCTTTAATCAGCTATTTTCCACAAATAGCGATTAAAAGCGCGTAGTATTTTCGGATTTTATTGGAACCAATAAGTTCACGCTACGTTGAGCGCCCAAGGGAAGACCAATGTCGCTCCCGGGAGACACACTCAACATGCGCAAGCTTCTGCTGATCGCCGGCATCGCCGCCGCGACCATCATCCCAACCTTCGCCTTCGCTCAGCAATCCTGCGAGGAACAACGCAACAACCGTGTCGCCGGCACGGTGGTCGGCGCCGGCATCGGCGCGGTGCTGGGCGACCTGGTCGCCCCGCGCGGCGACAAGACGGCAGGCGCCGTCATCGGCGGAGTTGGTGGGGCCGTGATCGGCAATCAGCTGGCCAAGCCTAACGCCTACTGCGCCCACGCCTACGGCTACTACGACCGCGGTGGCCGATGGGTGGCCGGTGAGACCACGGGCGCCTATGATGCCGATGGCCATTGGATGCCTGGCGCCGAGAACGGTCACCGCGGTTCAGACGGTGTCTGGGTGGCGGACGCCCAGCGGGGCTACTACGACTCAAACCGGGTTTGGCGGCGGGGTCCCGTCGTCGGCTACTACGACGAGCGCGGCGTCTGGATCGGAACGGTCCAGCCGACGGACGACCATCGTTCGGTGGTCGGCTACCAGGACCGGCACGACGGCGCGAACACGCTCGGCGATACTGACTCTCGCGAGAACTGGCTTGAACAACGCATCCGCTCCTCAGCCGACGACGGCAGCCTCAGCCGCTATGACGCGAGGCGCGCGATGGACGATCTGAGGTCGATCCGCCGCCGCGAGACCTCCATGCGGCACGAAGACGGCGGCATCTCTCAGCGCGATGGCGCCTACCTCGACGCCCGCCTTGACCACCTGAGCAACAGCCTGCACCTGTCGCGCAACGAGACGCGCGCCGGCTCCTGATCCGCCCGAGGCCGGCCCGCGCGGGGCCGCAACCTATCCCGCCGCCCCCTCGTCGTTGCGCCCGAGCACCATGTCCGGGTCGAACGGATAGAGCGGGCGGCGGATGTTCTTGTACTCGAACAGGCTGAGGTCCGACGCGGTGCAGCCGTCGCCGTCGCACATCACGATGTGGCGGGCGATGGGCTCGAAGCCGGCGCGGAAGTGCTGGCGCGACTTGATCAGCACATAGCGCTTGCGCGCCGGGTCGATGCCGCAGTGGGTGAAGACGCCCAGGTCGAAGGGCTCGCTGCGCCGCTCGCTGACCACGATCTGCATCCTGCCGGTGTCGAGCACCGCCGTGCGGCCCATGCGGATCACCGCGCCGGTGGCCATGGGGCCGGTGACGGTGAAGACGCCGTCAGTGATGCACTTGACCCGACCGCTGACGCGCAGCGGCTTGCCCTTCAGACCCATGGCCGGCATGTCGACCTTGCCGCCCAGGTCGAGCGTCACCTCGGCCCCCACCCCGGCGGTGATCATCCGGGCGACGCAGGCGGGATCGCAGACCGGCCCGGCGCAGACGTCGTCCAGCTGCTGGCGGATCGCCTCCTCGATGACGCTCATCACGTCCTGGGTGCCACCCGAGGCGGTGTTGTCGCCGTGGTCGGCCAGGATGATCGGCCCGCCCTCCAGGGTCTTGGCCCGCGCCACCTGGGCGGACAGGGGTTCGGGATGGAACAGGAAGCCCTCGCGCCGTTCCCAGGCCATGTCCAGGATCCGCGCCAGCAGCACCTCGCCCTCGGCCGTCCCGCCGTCACAGACGATCACCGACGAGAGGGAAAGGTGCGGGATGTCGGCCTGGGGGAAGCCGCCGAACACCGAGGCGTTGAGCACTGCGCCCGTGTCTTCGGCCTGGCTGGCCATGGCCATCAGGCTCTCCATCGGTTCGCGCGAGGGGGTGTGGACCAGGGTGCTGCTCATGATCGGCCGCGAGCCCCAGACGATCTTCGGGGCGACCTCGCCGGCCAGGGCGCGCAGCAGCGTGGCGCCGGCGCGGCGCGAGGTCTCGGCCATGTCGATGTGCGGATAGGTGCGGTAGCCGGTGATGATCGTCGCCCCGAGCGCCATGGCCGCGGTCATCTGGGTGTGGAAGTCCAGCGCCACGGCGATGGGAACGTCCGGCGCGACGCGGCGTATGCGGGTCAGGAGCTCACCCTCGCCATCGTCCGTGCGCTCGGTCACCATGGCGCCGTGCAGGGCCAGCATCACCCCGTCGCAGCCCCGGGCCACCGCCTCGACGATGGCCCCGGCCATCTCCTCGAACGCCGCATCGGTGACCAGGCCGGACGGATTGGCGTCGGCCGCCATGGGCACGGTGAACTCCGCCCCGGCCCGCCGCGCCACGTCGATGAAACCGCCCAGCGGTGTGTTGGTGCCCTCGGCGTTCGCGATCGCCGCGGCCCCGCTGATCGCCCCGCGCCGGGCGAAGGACTCGATCGGCGTGGGAAGTGGCGAGAAGGTGTTGGTCTCGTGCATCATCATGGCGACGACGAACTTGTGCGGCATGGGCGGGTGTCTCGCGTGGTTCGAGGCGAAACCTACCACTGGGATGCGTGGAGTCGCACGCGGATCGCGTGACGGTGCTAGGTTGTGCGCGCCGAGGCGCCGCCGACGAGAGGGAGACAGCCCATGAAAGCCATCGTCCTGGGGGCGCTCGCCATCGCCCTCATCGCCGCCGTTCCGTTGGCGAGCGCGGACTCGCCGTCCAACGGCGGACCGCAACGGGTGCAAAGGATCCCGCCGCGCCCCGGGCCGCCGCCCAGCTGCCGCTCTCAGCGTCAGATCCCGACGCTGCAGTCGGTGAACGGCAAGCAGGTCTGGGTCTGCGTCACCTGTCCGCCACCGCGCCGTCCCTGGCTGCAGGGCCTTGACGCCTACGGCTATCCGAACTGGATCTGCAAGGCCTGAGCGGGGCCGCGGTCGCGTTCTAGCGCCGATGTTTCGGCGGATGCGCTGAGCAGTGCGTGAACTCGCCGCCGCCGATGGCCGGCGTGGTGTAGGCGAACTCGCCAGCCGGACAGGCCTTGCAGGTCCACGTCGAGGTCGCCGGATGCCAGACTGGGTTCGCCTTCTTGCCGCAGTTGGGGGCCGGCGGCAGCATGCAGTGCCAACCCAGAGCCCCCAGCGTCGAGATGCGCCCCCAGACCGGGACCGTGGGCGGCGTGCACCGCGGGATCCCGGACCCAGGGTGGGCCCTGATCGGGCCCGGTCCGACGGCGGCGCCGGCCAACGCCGCGCCCGTGAGCAGCGCCATCGCCATGGCGCCAGCGATCATCGCCCTGTTGGTCATGGATCTTCACCGCGACTTGGCTCGGCCGCAGCCTACGCCGACGGCTCGGCTTTTCAACGCGCGGACGAAGGCCGTCCGTCGCGCGCCGGACATTGTCGCGCCGCGCGCCGCCTGATAGCTCAATTCGACCTGCAGCGGAGGATGAGCGGATGTTCAAGGGGCTCGATCACGTGGTCATCGCGGTGAAGGATCTGGACGCCGCGGTGGGGCGCTACGAAACCATCTACGACCGCACGGTCAGCGACCGCAGCGAGGCGGCGGCGGCCGGCATGAAGATGGCGTTCTTCCGCTTCGACGACTCCTACGTCGAACTGGTGTCGAACCTGGGGGACGAGGGGCCGATCGCCAAGCGGCTGGCGGAACGCGGCGAGGGCGTGCACCTGCTGGCCATGAAGGTGGACGACCTGGACAAGGCCGTCGCCGAACTGCGCGACAAGGGCGTGCGCCTGGTCGGCGACCCGGGACCCGGCAATCCCGTCCGCGGCCAGGTGTTCATCCACCCCGCCGTGACCGGCGGCGTGCTGACCCAGCTGGTGCAGCGCTGACGCGGCCCGCGCCCGTCAGAGACCTTCGGTGATGAACACCCGGTAGTCGGCGCCCCTGAAGCGGTGCTCGCGGGCGTCGCGATAGGCAGGGCTGTCGTACCAGGCCTTCGCCGCTTCCATTGTGGGGAATTCGACGATCACCGCGCCCTCGATGGGCGCGCCTTCTAGGGTCTCGGACTTGCCGTAGACCACCAGCGGCTTGGCGGTGTGCCCCGCCAGGGTGCCGCCAGCCATCTTGGAGTAGGTGTCGAACTCGGGCTTGTCGCGCAGCCTCTCGCGCGTGAAGACCACATAGGCGACCATCGGCTTTCCCCATCTTGCGGCGGCGGGGCTCAGCCATGCGGACATGGCGCGGCCTGCCGCGGTTCGTTCGAGCTTGTGGCATCGCGGCCGGCGCGAGTCGATCCCGCCCGGGCGGCCCCGCCGTCTACAGCGCCAGGGGCGCGATCTGGGCGACCCGTTGCGGGTCCCGGCGCCAGGCGTCCGACGCATCGACGTAGAGCTCTATGCCGTTGCCGTCCGGATCCTCGAAGTAGAGCGACTTGGTCACTTCATGGTCGACGGGGTTCGGCTTGATGCCGGCCGCCTCGAGCTTCGCCTTGGCCTCGCGTAGCTGATCGAGGTTCGTGCCGATGTTGAACGCCACGTGATGCAGCCCGACCGCGGATTCGGCGTGGCTGCTGCCTTCGCCGCTCACCTGCATCACCGCGAAGTCGTGGTGGTTGCCCAGCGTGAAGAAGGTCATCTTCGTGCCCCGCTCGTCGAACCGCGCGCAGATCGGCAGGCCGAGCACGCCGTTGTAGAAGCTTTCGGCCCGCGCGCAGTCCGTCACGCGCAGCACCACGTGACCCAAAGCGTTGATCTTCATGGATTTTACTCCCGCTCGCATGGTCCAGGCCGTGACCCTATCACCATGGGTTCGGCCAGGCGAAATCTATTGTGGCGCGACCTGTTTCGTGGCCGGCGCCGTGGGGCCGCCGCTCGGCGGTCAGCGAACCGGCGCGGCGCCGTAGTGGACGACCTCGACCTTTTCCGTGGTCACCAGGCCGATATCGCGCATGCCGTTCAGCTGCTTCAGCAGCAGCTGGACCTTCTCTTCGGTGTCGACAATCTCGATGACCAGCGGCAGCCTGGCCGCCAGGTCGAGGATCTTGGCGGTGTGGATGACGTGCGACTGGCCATAGCCCATCGGGCCGCGCAGCACGGTGGCGCCGGCAATACCCAGCCGGCGCGCCTTCAGCACGATGTCTTCATAGAGCGGCCGATGGTCGTTCATCTTGCCCTCCTCGGTGTAGATCCGCAGGAGGACGGCGGTTTGTGGGGCCTGCATCGGTCAGCTCCCCTTCAGCGCGTTCAGCGAGGCGGCGGCGACATAACCCAGCCAGACCGCCAGCAGACATAGCACGACCGAGGCGACTACGTTCAGCCCGGCGCGCAGGAACTCGCCGTCCTGGACCAGGTTCAGAGTCTGCAGGCTGAAGGACGAGAAGGTCGTGTAGCCGCCGCAGATCCCCACCATGACGAACTGGCGGATGTCCCCCGAGACCAGCACCCGCCCGTCCGGCCCGGTGACGGTGGCGAAGAAGCCGATGACCAAGGAGCCCAGCACATTGATCAGCAGGGTCCCGAGCGGGAAGGTCTCGCCGAACCAGGCGGCGACGAGGCCGGAGCAGGCGTAGCGCGCCGCCCCGCCCAGGGCGCTGCCGACCGCGATCCACAGGTAGGTGATCAAGCGAGTCTCCCCTCGAACCGGCCGGGCGGTGGCTCGGCCACCGCTGACGCCGCCGCCGTCCTGGTTTTGCCCGATCCGGCGGCGTTCACAAGCCGCCCTTGACCAGCCGCTCTCGCGTCCCGGCGATTTCGATGGTGGGATGATCGGCGGGAGTTCGCTAAGGCTCCGTCCAGGAGAGTCAGTCGAATTGCCGATTCGACAGTTCGGTTCGAGGGACAGAATGCTGCGGGAGGAATCAGCGGTCCAGCGCGTGTTCGCGAAGCCGTCGATTGTGCTCGGCGGCGTGTGCCTGCTGCTTCATCTGATCCTGAACACCCGCTACGGCGTCTTCCGCGACGAGCTCTATTTCATCGTGTGCGGCCAGCATCCGGCCCTCGGCTATGTGGACCAGCCGCCGCTCGCGCCGATGATCGCGGCCGCCTCGCACGCCCTGTTCGGGACCGCGCTCGAGCCGTTGCGCCTGGCGCCGGCGTTGGCCATGTCGGCGACGGTCGCCCTTACGGCGGAATTCGCCCGGATTCTCGGCGGAGGACGCTTCGCCCAGTGGCTGTGCGGCGTGGCGGTGCTGCTGGCGCCCGTGTTCCTGGTGGACGGACTGATCCTGACCACCGACTTCATGCAGCCGCTGACGTGGCTGGGCTGCAGCTGGTGCCTGGTGCGCCTGGTGCAGACCAAGGACGAGCGCTGGTGGATCGCCATCGGCGCCATAGTCGGTGTCAGCATGGCGAGCAAATACCTGATCGGCTTCTACATCGCGGGGCTGGCGGTCGGTGTACTGGCGACGCCGCTGCGCGCCTCGCTGCTGCGGCCCTGGCTGTACATCGGCGCCCTGCTGGCGCTCGCCCTGTCGGCGCCCAGCCTCTACTGGCAGGCCCAGCACGGCTGGCCGTTCCTCGAACTCGGCAAGGCGGGCCTGAACGGGAAGAACTTGGCGCTCTCGCCGCTCGGTTTCTTCGGCCAGGAGCTGGTGTTCCCCGGCCCGGTCGCGGCGCCGATCTGGCTCGCCGGTCTCTGGCGTTTCGGCGTGCGGCCGCCGCTGCCGCAGTATCGGGTGTTCGCGATCGCCTATGTGCTGATCTTCGCCCTGATCGTCGCCCTGCACGGCAAGCCCTACTACCTCACGCCCATCGTTCCGACGCTGTTCGCCGGCGGCGCGGTCGCCATCGAGAGCTGGCTCGCCAGTGTCGTCGTCCGCCGGCTGGCGGTCGGGGCGGTCGCCGTGTCGGGCATCCTGGTCGCGCCCTTCGCGCTGCCCATCCTGCCGCCGGACCACTTCCAGGACTACGCCCACGCGCTGGGCATCCAGACCTACTCGGCCGCGACCGAGCGGGAAGCTCAGGGCGTGCTGCCGCAACAGCTGGCCGACATGTTCGGCTGGCCCGGCATGGCGGCTCAGATCGCCGCGGTCTATCAGGCCCTGCCGCCGGCGGAGCGCGCCAAGGCGGTGTTCTTCGGCCGCAACTACGGGGAGGCCGCGGCCGTGGATGTCTACGGTCCCGCACTGCACGGCCCGCCGGCGATCAGCGGCAACAACAACTACTTCCTATGGGGACCGAAGGGGTTCGACGGGTCGGTGGTCATCGCCCTCGGCGGCGACCACGACCAGCTGTCGCGGATGTTCAACAGCATCGAGGTGGCCGGGGCGATCCACAATCCCTACGCCATGCCCTACGAGACCAACGTGCCGATCTATGTGCTGCGCGGACCGCGCATGCCCCTGAACGACCTCTGGCCGAGTTTGAAACACTACGAGTAGCGCCTCGCCGACCCAGCTAGTTCCGCTGCTTCAGGTTCAGCCGGATCGCGACCCGGAACACCGCCCCGTCCACCGGCCGGCCGTCGGCGGACCAGGGGTTCATCTTCATCGTCGAAGCCAGCTTCACCGCCGCCTCGGAGAAGCCCAATCCATCCGGATCGGCGGTCTCAGGCGCGCAGTCGGTCAAGGCCCCGTCCGAGGCGACCACGCATCGGGCGACCCCCCGGCCGGTGGTCAGGCCCTGGGCGGCGGCCTCCGGCGGGAACAGCTTGGGCGCCCTGGCCGGGTCGAACGACGCCACCCAGATCGGGGCGGCGACGGCCCGCTCGACGGAAGCGCCGGGCGGCGTGAAGCGGATCGGCACGTCCACCCACAGCTCCGTACGGCCGGGCGGCTTCGCCATGTCGGGCGAGACCCGGAACTTCGCGGCGAGGCTCACCGCCGCCTGCCCGAAGCCGAGCTTCTCAGGGGCTTCCTTGATGGGCTGGCAGCCGTCCAACGCGCCCGAGCGCTCCACCTCGCAGTGGGCCACGGCGTAGCCCTCGGCGCCGTCCGCCTTGGCCGGATAGGCGCGCGCCACGTCGTCGAAGCCGGCCGCCTGCACCCATATCGGATGGTCCAGCATGGTCACCCAGTGCCGCTGCAGCGGGTTTCCGAGCACCGACATGTCGGTGCGGCCGTTGGATCGCAGTTCCGAGCCGCCCTCACGGCCGTCGCCGCGGAAGTCCACCTGGGTGTCCGGGTGCTTGAAGTCGATGGCGATGGACATCGTCGCATCGACCGGTCCGTCCGGGCCCATGGCGGGCTTCAGCTTGAGCGTCGGCCGCAGCTCGAGCGCCGCCGACCCGAACCCCTTGCCCCTCGGAGTCTCCGAGGCGACGCGGCAATACTCGGCCAGGCCGTGGACGTCGATCTTGCAGCTGAGCACCACACGCCCGTTGATGCCCGCCCGGTAGGCGGCTTCTGGCCACACCGACACGAACTGCCCGATCACGGTGTCGTCGCTTGCGACGTTCACGGTCGCGGCGACGGTGGGCTGGACGCCCGGCGCCGCGCCCTTCACCGTCACGGGCGCCACGGACGTAGGCGGCGCGGCGTCCGACGGCGACGCCGCGGCCGCGACGGCGGCCAGGATCTCCAAAAACATGGCCGGTTTCCCGATCGTCGGTTGTTACCAACAACCAGTTTGGCATGCGGGCTTTGGGGGCGGTAGCGTGGGAAATACTCAGCAATTCAGGGCTCATCCGGCGCGTAGGGGCCGAGTGCTTCGAACAATGGGCCGAGGTGGCGTCGGTAGAATCGCCAGCGGCCGACGGAACCGGTGAAGATCGGCTGGCGGACCTGCGCCAGGCTGGCGGTCGACACGGGCCGCCTCGCCTCGTGGAAGCGCAGGCAGCGCTCGTCCCACGGCAGGCCGCAGACCTCCAGAAGCCAGCGGATCCGCGCCTCGGGATCAGCGATCAGCGCCTCATGCTCCACGTCGATCACGCGGCCGGGCAGCACCGTGCTCCAGTGGTCCATCATCTCGCGGTAGCGGACATAGCCGCGGCCGAGGTCGCCGAGGTCATAGCTGGCCTCGTTCCCGGTCTCGAACAGCTGGAAGAACCTCGACAGGCAGCTGTCCGCGGCGTCGCGCACGCTGTGCAGAATGACCGCGCCCGGAAACATCAGATGGATCATGCCGACGCCGGTGTAGCTGCCGAGCGCCTTGTCGACCGTGCGCGCCGAGGAGCCGTTCAGATAGGCCCTGGCCAGGCGCCTGAAATGATCGGGCGTCTTCTCGCCGTTCAGCTGGAACGGGTATTGGCCCGCGGTGACCGTCGCCAGCGCCGGGCTCTCGCCCAGCGCCCGGACGCGCGGGTGCGCCGCCAGAATCTGCTCGAGCAGGGTCGAACCGGATCGCGGCAGGCCGACGATGAAGATCGGACGCGCGCGATGCCCGGCGCCTTCATGAAAGGCGATGAACTCCCGGGTGAACACCGACTTGGCGCGCGCGACCTGCCAGTCGAGGGCCGCGAGTTCGGCTTCGGGGTCGATCGTCCCGCGGTAGGCCCGCGCGCCCTGTGCGAAGCGATCGAAAGCCTCGTCGTAGCGACCTCGGCTGTCGCAGACGTAGCCCAGGGCGTAGAGCGTCTTCGCCCTGTCGACCCCGCTGCTGCCTGCCGCCGCGGCGAGCATGTCGCGTTCGTCGGCCGCGGAAATCCGCGCCGGGCGAAGCTGCGCCAGCGCCCTGAGCGCGTCGAGGCGAAGCTGCGTGCCGCGCAGCCGCTCGTGGATCTCGATCGCTTCGTCGACGCGGCCGAGCGCCTGCAGAGTCGCAGCGAGATTGAAGGCGGCGGGCGCCGATGTCGGGTCGCGCGCCAAGGCGACCCGGAACGCCTCGGAGGCCTCATGCCATCGGCCGGCTTTCGATCGCTCGAGGCCGAGGGCGAGCAACTCGCTGACTGAGCTTGGCACGCGCGGTAGATACCGCAGGTGGCGGGAACCGCAATCGTCCCCGCTAAGCCGCCACCTGCAGCAGCTGCTTCACGCGCTCCGCCAGGCTCTGGATGTCGATGGGCTTGGCCAGGAACGACACCCCGGTCTCGCCTTCCAGCACGTCGGAGAATTCCGCCTCGGCGTAACCGGAGATGAACATCACCGGCGCCGAACCCAGGAAGCCGCGGGCCTTCTTCAGCAGGGTAGGCCCGTCGATGCCGGGCATGATCACGTCGGAGATCATCAGGTCGATGTGGCCGGCGTTGGCTTCCGCCATGGCCAGGGCCTGTTCGCCGTCCGCCGCTTCCAGCACCTCGTAGCCGCGAGCCCGCAGCAGCTTGGCGGCCATGCCGCGCACGAAGTCCTCGTCCTCCACGAACAGGATGCGGCCGGCGCCGGACAGGTCGCGGGCGGTGGTGCGGCGCTTGGGCGGCGCTGGCTGGACCGGCTCCACCAGCACCGTGGGCGCATAGACCGGCAGGAAGATCCGGAACGTGGCGCCGTGTCCAGGCTCCGACTTCGGCTCGATCCAGCCGTCCGACTGCTTGACGATTCCGTAGACCGTGGCGAGCCCGAGGCCGGTGCCTTCGCCCACCGGCTTGGTGGTGAAGAAGGGATCGAAGATCTTGCCCAGCACCTCGGGGGCGATGCCGGGCCCGTCGTCCGAGACCTCGATGAGCGCCATCTCGCCCACTGGCCGGCCGCCGTAGCCCAGCGCCAGGGCGTCGGCCTGGCTGACCCGGGCGGTGCGCAGGCGCACCGCGCCGCCCCCGTGGGCGCGCACGGCGTCGCGGGCGTTGACCACCAGGTTCATCACCGCATTTTCCAGCTGGGCCTTGTCGGCGCGCACCAGCGGCAGGTTGCGGCCGTAGTCGGTCTCCAGGCGCACGTCCTCGCGGATCAGCCTGCGCAGCAGCACCTCGAAGTTGCTGATCAGCTCGCCAAGGTCCAGCGTCTCCCGCTGGATGGTGGCCTTTCGCGAGAAGGTGAGCAGCTGGCGCACCAGGTCCGCGGCGCGGATCGCGGTCTGGCGGATTTCCGACAGGCCCTCGTAGGACGGGTCGCCCAGGGGGTGGCGCTGCAGCAGCTCGTCCAGGCGCAACTGGATGGCGGACAGCAGGTTGTTGAAGTCGTGCGCCACGCCGCCGGCAAGCTGGCCGATGGCCTGCATCTTGCCGGCCTGGGCCAGCTGGATCTGCATCTGCTTCTGTTCGGTGACGTCCACCAGATAGGCCACCGCGCGGCCGTCGAGCCGGCTGAGATAGAGGTGCACATAGCTGCCCGGGCGCGCCGTGAGGCTCACCTCGAAGGGTCCGGCGCGGCCGGCGGCGATGCTCACGGCGGCCTCCTCGCGGCTCTCGCGGGTCAGGAGGTCCGACAGGGTCGCCTGGGAGCCTGGCAGGTCGCCGGCGATCTCCGCCCAGGCCTTGTTCACCTGCACGATGGTTCCGGAGAAGGCGTCCTCCCCCTCCACCAGCGCCGCGCCGAAGGGCGAGGCCACGGCGAAGGCGCCCAGGCGGGTGGGATCGGCGGACGGCCGGTCCGCGTTGGCGGCCTGCACCTTCTCCACCGGGGCCGGCTTGAGGCGCAGCAGGAAGCGTCCGGCGCCGAAGCTGGCCGCCTCGATCCAGCGTTCCGCGCCGCCGGACTTGGCGAGCGCCTCGGCGCGCCCGTGCCGGCGCGCGCCCTGCAGCACCGCATAGAGCCCACCGGCGGCGGCGGACTTCGGCAGCCGCCGGGCCGCGCCCATGGCCTCGCGCCAGGCCGGGTTCGCCGCCTCCACCGAGCCGTCGGCGGCGCAGATCGCCGCGGGCTCGGCGAGGCAGGCGGTGAAAGATTCGAGATCCGGCTCGTCGCGGGCCGGCTCGCGCGCCGCGCTGCGCAGGGCGATCAGCGCGATCAGCGCCACGGCGGCGAGGCCCACCAGCAGCAGCAGTCCAGCCGCGGTGGCCAGCCCGCCTGAGAACGCCGGCGCGGCGGCGAACGCCACCGCCAGCAGGAAGAAGCCGATGGCCAGGATGGTCAGGACGTCCAGGCGCAGCCGCCGAGGCTTCTCCGCGCCGAGGGGCTTGGCGGTCGTTGGCTTGGCGAAGGCGTCGGTCGTGACCAAGCCCATGCTCCCGTCTTGCATTCGCGGCGTTCCGGCGCCGGCGAATCACTCGCGAAGAATAGTCCCTACAGCTGCCGGGCGCGTCGTGGCCGTTTCTTGGCGGCCATGACGAACCCGATGATCTTCGCCACCGCCTCATAGTGCTGATGCGGGATGATGTCGTCGACCTCCATCGCCGCGAACAGGGCGCGGGCCAGCGGCGGGTCCTCGATCACCGGCACGGCGTGCGCCTCGGCGACCTCGCGGATGCGCAGGGCGACGGCGTCGACGCCCTTGGCGACGCATTGCGGCGCGGGCGTCTCGCCGGCTTCGTAGCGCAGGGCCACCGCATAGTGGGTCGGGTTGGCCACCACCACGGTGGCGGTGGGCACGGCCTGGATCATTCGGCGCTTGGCCCGCTCCATGCGCAGCTGGCGCAGGCGCGCCTTCACGTGCGGATCGCCCTCGGACTGCTTGAAGTCTTCCCGCAGCTCCTCCTTGGTCATGCGCATGCGTTCCATGAACCGCTGACGCTGCCAGAGCCAGTCGAGCAGAGCGCCGGCGCCCAGCAGCGCCAGCACGGCCCACATCAGGCGCTTGGTCAGGTCCATGGCGAAGGGCAGCGCCGAACTGGGCTCCAGGGCGGCGAGGCCCGGCAGCTCGCGCACGTGCGGCGCCAGCACCCACCAGGCGACGGCGCCCACCAGCAGCACCTTCAGCATCGCCCGCAGGAACTGCATCAGGCCGTCGATCCCGAACACGCGCTTGAAGCCCTCGGCCGGCGAGATCTTCGAGAGCTTGGGCTGCACCTTGGCGGTGGTGAACAGGAAGCCGGTCTGGACGACGTTGCCGAGCACGCCCGCCAGGGCGGTGGCGCCGAGCACCACCAGAATGGCCGGCGCGGCGTCGAGCATCACCTGCCGGAACACCGCGACCCCCGCCCCGCCGCGCAGGGGAATGGTGTCCGGATGCGAGAAGAAGGGGGTCAGGGCGATCGCCAGATTGCGCGCCAGATAGGCGCCCATGGTGGCCAGGGCGGCGAAGGCGCCGGCCAGCGACACCGCCTGGGTCAGTTCGAAGGACTTGGCGACGTCGCCTTCCTTGCGCGCCTCCTCCAGCCTTCGCGGGGTGGCTTCTTCCGTCCTGGATGAGCCTTCGGCGCCTTCAGCCATGTTCGGCGCTCAGGTGAAGGGCGCGAGGACGTCGCGGTAGCGGTCCACCCAGACCATGCCCATCACCCCCAGGCTCAGGGCGAACAGCGACAGTCCGAGCAGGATGTTCAGGGGCGCCGCGGCGAAGAAGATCTGGAACTGCGGCATGGCCCGGCCGACCAGCCCGGTGGCCAGGTTGAACACCAGGGAGAACACCATCAGCGGCGCGGCCAGCTGGATGCCCAGGGCGAAGGTCGCCGCCACCGTGTGGATCGCCATCTGCGCGCCGTCCTGCAGCGGCAGGGGCCGGCCGTAGGGGAACAGGGTGTAGGACCGGGCGATGGCCGCCAGGAACAGGTGGTGCAGGTCGGTGGTCATGATCAGCACCACCCCCAGCAGCGACAGGAAGCTCGCCAGGGTGGAACTGGACTGCACCTCCGTGGGGTTGGTGGTCTGGGCGAAGGACAGGGTGGTTTCGATGGAGATCACCTCCCCGGCCACCGCCAGCGCCGCCAGGAAGAAGCGCAGGATCGCCCCCAACATCAGGCCGACGAGGATCTCACGCAGCACATTGCCGATCATCCCGCCGATGTCCGGCGGGATCGGCGGCAGGGTCGGCGCCACCACCGGCGCGATCACCAGGGCCAGCAGGAAGGCGAAGGCGGCGCGCGCGGTCACCGGCGCCGGCTGGTCGCCGAGCCCCGGCATGGTCATCACCATCGACGCCACCCGGGCGAACACCAGGCCGCCGACGAACACCTGCTGGGCGGTGGCGTAGTGCTCCATGGCCTCAGAGCGAGGCGATGCGCGCGGCGATGTGGTGCATGAAGCCGGTCATCAGCGCGCCCATCAGGGGTAGGAATACGAGCAGGGACACGAAGATGGCCACGATCTTCGGGGCGAACACCAAGGTCGCCTCCTGGATCTGGGTCAGGGCCTGGAAGAGTCCGATCGCGACGCCGACCACCAGCCCCACGATCAGCACGGGGGCCGCGAGCTGCAGGGTCAGCCAGATGGCGTCGCGGCCGATGTCGAGAACCTCGGCGCCGTTCATGGGAAAGCCTCCGATACGCGGGAACGGGCGCACAGTCGGCCGAACGTGGTTAATAAAGCCTTCCCGGCCCTGGCTCAGGCCGTGACGCGCCGGCGCGGCGCGGCGTCCCTCGGCGGCATGACGTCGGTGCCCATCAACCGGTCCCAGACCCTGAAGTAGAGCCCGAAGTTCTTGCCGTACTGGGTGTGGTGCACGCTGTGGTGCGTGGCCGAGATCAGCCAGGCGCCCACCGGTCCCCGCACCAGGCCCTGCGGCAGCAGCTCCCAGCCGCTGTGGTTCAGCACCGCGGCGATGGTCATCACCGTCAGCAGGATCAGGATCACCGCGGGGTGGATGGGGATGACGAACACCAGGGCCACCGGCAGCCAGGCGCTCAGAGCCGCCTCCGCCGCGTCGAAGGCGAAGGACGCGAACGGCGTGGGCTGGCGCGAGCGGTGGTGGCCGGCGTGCACCCACCTGAACAGCCACGGATGATGCATCAGCCGGTGCAGCCAGTAGTAGTAGGTGTCCTGAATCACAAGGAACAACAGGGCGCTGATGAACAGCCAGGCGATGCCGTAACGGCTGACGTCGAGGTAGACCAGCGTGCCGCCGTGCTTCCACACCTCGAAGGCCCAGGCGGCCGGCAGGGCGTAGATCCAGGATGACAGCAGCGAGAGCCGCATCTCGTAGCGCATGTGGGCGGGCTTCGGCGCCTCGCTGTTCAGCCGCACCCCGGCGACCTTGGCCGCCGGCCTCAGCCAAACCAGGGCGTAGACGCCCCAGGCGATCAGCACATAGCGCACGGCGATGATCGCCGTGAGCGCCAGGGTGGTCACAAGGAGCGAGGTCATGGACATCGGACGGCGCGGACGGTCGTCCGGTTGCCGCCGCCGGTCAAGGCGGGTTCTGCGCCAGCCCGACAGCGGCGGCCAGGGCCTGGGCGGCCTCCGCCGGGGTGGCCTTGGCACGGTCGCGGTCCACGCTGTAGTTCGCCGCTCGCATGGCCTCGACCTTGATCCGGCCGACCAGCGGCTTCAGCGCGGCGATCAGCCGCGCGTCGCCGGCGCGACGGGCGGACACCAGCAGCACAGCGTCGTAGGGCGGCAGGGCGTGCTTCGGATCGTCCAGCACCAGCAGGTCGTCGGCGGCGATGCGCCCGTCGCTGGAAAAGGCCGAGATCACGTCCACCTGGCCCGACGACAGGGCGTGGTACATGAAGTTCGGCTGGTACTGGGTCTGGCGCCTGAACTGCAGGCCGTAGGCGTCGCGCACCGCCGCCCATTCCGGCCGGGATAGGAACTCCAGGTCCGCGCCCATGTTCAGCTGCGAGGCGTGGGCGGCGAGGTCGGCCAGGGTGCGGATGTGCAGGGCCTCGGCCTTGGCCCGCGGCATGGCCAGGGCATAGGCGTTCTCGAAGCCCAGCGGCCCCAGCACCACCACGCCGTCCTGCGCCCGCAGCTCGCGGGTGAGCACCGCCAGCACGGCGGCCCGGCCGGGATTGTCTTTGCGCTTCAGCCGGTTGGCCCAGAGCGTTCCGGAGTAGTCCACATAGGCGTCGATCTCGCCGGCCTTCACCGCCTCATAGGCGATGTTTGAGCCCAGGTCCTCCTTGCGCTGCACCCGCGCCCCGACCGCCTCCAGCCGCGAGGCGATCAGCTCGGTGAGGATGTACTGCTCGGAGAAGTTCTTCGCCCCGATCACATAGGTGTTGGACGCCCGCGCCCAGGCGCCGTGGCCGACCAGCGGCGACAGCGCCGCCAGGGTCCCGACGATCAGGCCGATCACGCCGGCCCAGATGCGCCAGGCCGTGCGGCGAGCCAGGCCCTGCTCGATCAGCCCCAGCAGCTGGTCGGCGCTGAGCGCCAGCACCGCCGAGGCGACGCAGCCGAACAGCACGAACACCCAGTTCTCCAGCTGCAGGCCGGAGAAGATGAAGTTGCCCAGCGAGGTCTGGCCCACAGGCGTCGCCAGGGTCGCCGCGCCGATGGTCCACACCGCCGCCGTGCGCACCCCGGCCATGATCACCGGCGCGGCCAGGGGCAGCTCGACGCTGAACAGCCGCTGGCGGTCGGTCATGCCCATGCCCCGCGCCGCCTCCACCACCGCCGGATCCACCCCCGCCAGGCCCGCGACGCCGTTGCGCAGGATCGGCAGCATGGAATAGAGGGTCAGCGCCAGCAGCGACGGCAGGAAGCCCAGCGCCGAGAAGCCCTGCCCCAGCACGGCCTTGGTCAGCGCCGACAGCGCCAGCAGCAGCGGGTAGAACAGGGCCAGCAGCGCCAGGCTGGGGATGGTCTGCACCAGGCTGGCGAAGGCCAGGGCCGGCCAGCGGGCGGCGGCGCTGCGGCTGGCCGCCACCGCCAGCGGCAGGCTGATCGCCAGGCCGAGGCCCAGGGCGCAGACGCTGAGCAGCACATGCTCGGCGAGGTAGCCCGGCAGCAGGGTCCAGGCGGCGTTCCAGCGGCCGTCCATCAGCCGCCGCCCGCCGCCAGCGCCGTCACCCGCTCCACCTGCCGGCGCGGGGTCTCCATCAGCGCCTGCACCCTGGGATCGTCATGGCCGGCGAGCAGGGCGTGGGGCGTGGCGTCGGCGATGATACGTCCAGCCTCCAGCACCACGATCCTGTCGGCCAGCAGCAGCGCCTCCCACACGTCGTGGGTGACCATCACGGTGGTCAGGCCCAGCCGCTCGTGCAGGGCGCGGTAGTCATTGGCCAGGGCGTCGCGGGTCACCGGGTCGAGCGCCCCGAAGGGCTCGTCCATCAGCATGATCGACGGCCCGGCCGCCAGCGCCCGCGCCACGCCCACCCGCTGACGCTGCCCGCCGGACAGGGCCGACGGCAGCCGCGGCCCCACCTCCCGCGGCAGGGCCACGAGGTCCAGCAACTCGGCCACCCGGGCGGCGATCTTCGCCCGGTCCCACCCGGCCAGCCGCGGCGCGACGGCGATGTTCTCCGCCACGGTCATGTGCGGGAACAGGCCGATCTCCTGAAACACATAGCCGATGCGCCGGCGCAGGATCGGCCCGCCGGCCACGCTCACCCGCTCGCCCTCCACCCAGGCCTCGCCGGCGTCCGGGGCGATCAGGCCGTTGATGGTCTTCAGCGCCGTGGTCTTGCCCGAACCCGACCCGCCCAGCAGGGCGACGAAGCTGCCCTTCTCCACCTCCAGGCTGAGGTCGTCCACGGCGTGCAACGCGCCGTAGCGCTTGCTGACGCCCTTCAGTTGAATGATCGCCCCGGCCACGCCCAAGCCCTACTTCGGAATGCGCCGGAGCGCGACAGCAGAGAGAGCCAGCCCGCCCTGCGAAGCCTCGGCGAAGCAGGACCGCCACCTGTTATTCACCTGTTTTCACCTGTTAAACCTGTTATTTCGCACCTGTTAATCCCGAAAAACCCTTACAAATCAAAGCCGAATGCCGCCCCGGAACAGGCGATAACAGGTGATAACAGGTGCACTTAAGCCTGTTATTAGGCGCCAAACAGGTGCGCAACAGGCGCGTAACAGGTCGGAACAGGCGAGCCCGCACGCAGGGGCGCAATACGCAGCGACGCGCGAGGCGGCTCGCGCGGCGATTGTCTGATTCACGATGTCAAAGAGCGGAAGCGCCAGAGATTACCATAGGTAACTCGAAAAGCCAAGCGCCGGGACGTCGGGGGGGGCGGCCCGTTTCTCCCCGAACCCGAGATTCCCCGCGAAAGCGGGGACCCAGGCTTTTTTGTCGGATGGTGCGCAGTGACGGAGGCGGCCGGAAAAAAAACCTGGTTCCCCGCTTTCGCGGGGAATCTCGGGTTCGGGGGTGCGAGGTTCTCGCTGGGGCGGTGTCTGGGAAAGGCGCGATCCGTCTTTCCGTGACCCCGCCTCAACCGTCCAGCGCCGCCAGCTCCGCCCTCTGTTTGCGCGTGAGGCCCGCGCACACCAGGTCGTACGAGTGGGCGGCCAGGCGTTCGATTTCCTCGGGCGGCACGTCGGCGCCCAGGCTCACGCTGATCCAGAAGCGCCGGTCCAGGTGGCCGCGGTGGCCCACGCCGGCGTATTGCTCGCGCAGGATCTCCGCCAGGTGCGGGTCGCATTTCAGGCTGACCGCCTCGATGCGCCGGGTGGTCAGGATGGCGAACATCTTGCCCATCACCTTGTACATCACCACGCCGGGGGCGGAGGGCAACGGCGCGGCCACGGCGCCGGGCTTGGCCTCGAGACAGGCCTTCACGGCGGCGGCTGGTTGACTGAGGCTCAAGCGGCGGCGCTCCGTCGGGACGGCGGCGAGCCTAGCAGTTCCCCCGGCCCGCTAGAACCTGGGACGGCGCGTCCCGGCCCTACATCCATGCCCCCTGTGTCTAGTCACCTTCCGCGAACGAGGTGGCTCGAGAGCTTAGATGCAAGCCTCCAACTTCCGCAATGTGTGGTTCTTCCCCCTTGGGAACACAGTGACAGTGCACTCAACTGACGTGGCCGCCCGCCGCGGCTGAGCCACCCACTTCAAGAACCGGACCCTGGAGAAAGTCCGAACCGGGATGAGCGCTTTCCGCGCGCGCCGCCGGCTCGGAGTTCCCGGTCACTCGCGTCTATTACCGCACGACGGTGGAGTCAGGCGAAGTCGGCGAAGGTCCTAACTAGGGAAAACGACGTCCACTGAGACGACGGCTTGGTCCTTCTGGATGGGAATCTCACTCTGCATGGGCTCTACCCAACTCATGTCGCCCGATTGGCCGACCAGGATAGCGACCGTCGCATTTCGGCCATCGATGACACCGCTGTACGACGCATAATAAGGGAAGTCGGCAGATTGGCAGTATTTGTAGAGAGACGACGGGGCAGATGCGTCGTAACTTTCGGGGCCGAAAAAGAATTGCTCAAAGAAATAAGAATCTATTGTCGAAACGGACTTGCTTCCAAGCTCGAACGTTCGCTTTAGACCTACCGAGGATAGAACATGCTCATAGTAGCGAAAAACCGAAAGAGAAGTAGATCCAGCCGGAACTAGATATACTGCTCGTGTCACGTCGCCTTCTATGGTCTTGGTCTTGCCCCACCCGCCATCATAGTCGAGCCGGTACTCTCGATAACCAGTAGGCAGATAGTGAATAATCTGGGAGTCGGGATAACGGGCCAGATCCGCCGGATCCTCGCTGCCAGGCAAGTCCTCACCAAGTGCTGGCGACGACAGGAGGGCCAGCGCCAGGCTGAGCACCACCATCCCGCTCTGCAACACGCTACGCTGCGAGTGTACGTCCATTTTCGCCTCCTTCAGGACGACGCTTGGGCCATTGCGCGGAGTGCGCCGGGCCCGTACTCCGATTGGTCGTCGGACCTGCAATGGGGGTTCACGGGCCAGAAGATTTTTCTGCCCCTTGTGGCGGCTGGCCGCAGGCACGCGCACGGGCACGCCATCGAGCACTAGGTCCGCTTTGGGTCCAGGCTGTGTAAAAACGCGGGGTCGCCGCGATGTCCACGTCGGAATCCACGTACCCGACGACCGCCTGTCCCTTGGGGATGGTCGCATCCTTGCCGTGCATCAACAGGAACAGTGGACTGACGAGCAACGACAGCACGATCGTCGTGGACTGGGTGCTCTTGCCTTCCTGGCTCTTGTTGGCGCGCAGGTGGACCTTGGTGTCCCCGATCATGACATACTCGAGGCGGACGCTCAGCTGGCCCGCTAGGTTGCGTCGTGGCGCTTGCGGCCGTCGGCGATGATGTCGTCAATGGTGCGTGTGGAATGGACGCCCTTGCCCACTTCAGCACGAGATCGGCGGATTGACGCATTCAGTTCATCGCGATTTCGGGTGATGACCGCGTCGACGTCGCCATGGTGGCGCTCGTCAGCCTCTACCGCCGGGATCGACGAGCGCGTTGGATTTGCTTTGTCGGCCTTCATCGTCATGTGGAGAGTCTACCACATCCTCCCCTGAAGCGCGCAAGACGGCCCGGCACTAACACCCCGCCATCGCGATCACTTCGCGGACGCGTCACCTCGCGCCCAGCCGGTCGAGCAGTCCGGCGGCGAAGGTCGACAGGGAGTCGTCGCGCGCGCCCATGACGACGATGCGGTCGCCGGGCCGCGCCGTGGCGATCAGGCGCTCGCCGCAGGCGGCGCGGTCGATCAGCGCCGCCGCGTTCCGGCCTCGGCTGGCGACGGCGCCGGTGATGTCGGCGCTGCCGACGCTGCGATCGGCCGTGCCGCCGAAATAGACCGGCTCCGGCATCAGCAGCAGGTCGTCCGGGGCGAGCCGATCTGCGAAGCAGTCCACGAACTCGTCGCGCATCAGCCGCAGGGGTCCATAGCCGTGCGGCTGGAACATCACCAGCAGCCGGCCGGGGAAGGCGTGCAGCGTATCCAAGGTGGCGGCGATCTTGTCCGGGTTGTGGGCGAAGTCGTCGATCACCGTCACGCCGCCCGCTTCCCCGACCACATCGAGCCGCCGCCGAACGCCGGTGAACGCGGCAAGGGCTTCGGCGGCCTGCTGCAGAGACACCCCCAGCGCGCCCGCCGCCGCGATCGCCGCCAGGGCGTTGGCGGCGTTGTGGCGGCCCGGGACCCGCAGGACGACCTGGGCGGTCTCGTCGGTGCGGCGCGCCGTCACCAGGAAGTCGATGCCGCCGGGGGAAAAGCTCGGCGGACCGGCGAGCAGGTCCGCGCTGGCGTCGGCCAGGCTGAAGGTGACGCGGCGGGCGGGGTCGAGCCTGGACTGCAAGGCGGCGGTCTCGACGTTGTCCAGGTTGAGCACCGCCGTGTCGGCGCCGGCGGCGAAGTCGCCGAACAGGGCGCGCAGCTCGTCCATGGACTTGTGGTCGAGGGCGATGTTGGTCACTACCGCGACCTTGGGTCGGTAGAGGGCGATCGAGCCGTCGCTCTCGTCCACTTCGCTCACGAAGTCCGGTCCCGCCCCGACGCGGGCGCTGGCGAACGGCGTGTCCGGGCCGGCGAAGTTCTTCATCTCCGCCCCGTTCATGATCGTGGGGTCGAGGCCGGCCGAAGCCAGAATCCAGCCGAGCATGGCGGTGGTGGTCGACTTGCCGCTGGTGCCGGCGACGCCGACGCCGACCTCAGCGGCATTGAACAACTCGGCCAGCAGTTCGGCGCGGGTGAGGATCGGCGCGCCGACGCGCCGCGCGGCCTGAACGTCCGGGACGGACTCCTCGACGGCGGCGGAGACGATCAGCGTCTGGCCGGGGGTCAGGCCCGAGCCGTCCTGCGGGTGCAGCTTCACCCCGCGGCCGCGCAGGAAGTCGAAGCGGTCGGCGTTGCGGCCCTGGTCGAGCGCGCGATCCGATCCCTCCACGGTGGCGCCCCGGGCCTGGACGATCAGCGCGAGCGGCGTCATGCCACTGCCGCCGACGCCGCAGAAGAAGTAGGCTTGTCGTTGATTCATCGGCCGAACCTATGGGGTGGCCGATGCGGGAGCAACCGGATGCGACGCTCTGAACCACCGCAGATGACGGGGCCGCGACGGCGTCGGCGCGTATGAGCGGCGCGGTCCGCAGCATCGCGGTGGTCGCCCCCGCCTCGCCTGTGTCGCCCGAGGTGATCGGCCTGGTCCAGGGTCTGGCGAGCCGGCTCTACCCCGACCGCGCGCCCAGGATCGTCTTCCACCCCCAGTGCCTGGCCAGCTGCGGGCACTTCGCCGGCGACGACGGCACGCGCGCCGCCGCCTTCGTCGAGGTGGCCAACGACGAGGCCTATGACGCCGTCTGGTTCGCCCGCGGCGGCTACGGGTCCGGCCGGCTCGCGGACCTGGTCATGCCCAGGCTCGAGGACGCGGCCGCGCGCAAAGCCTATCTGGGCTACAGCGATGGCGCCGCCCTGCTCGCCCCGCTCTATGGCCGCGGGTATCGCGGCGTGGCGCACGGGCCCATGCCCCAGGACGTGCTGAGAGACGGGGGCGATGCGGCCATCGCCCGCGCGCTGGCCTGGCTCGTCGATCGCGACGTCGCGGCGCTGGAGCCCAGCCTGCGCGACGCGCCCAAGGCGGCCGCGTTCAACATGGCCATCCTCAGTTCGATCATCGGCACGCCCTCCCAGCCCGACCTGGAAGGTCACGTGCTGATGCTGGAGGAGGTGTCGGAGCAGATGTACCGGATCGACCGGTCCCTGCTGCACATCACCAGCAACCCGCAGATCCGCCGTGTCGCCGGCCTGCGGCTCGGCCGTTGCAGCGCGATCCCGGACAACGATCCGGACTTCGGCATGACGGAGGAGGAGGTCGCCCGGTATTGGTGCGAACGCTCCGGCATCCCCTGGCTCGGCCGCGCCGACATCGGCCACGACGCGGACAACAAGGTCGTCCCGTTCGGCGGCTGGACGGCTTAGGGACAGGACTCAAGCCGAGACATTTCCATCGTTGTCATCCCGGCTGGAAGCTCGCTTCAGCGAGCTGGAAGGCCGGGATCTCCCGCCGGTGGCATGCTCGGTGGGAGGTCCCGGATAAGCCGCTTGCGCGGCTTTCCGGGATGACACCAGCTCTTGAAATTCGGCGCCTCGGCGCGGCGTCAGGCCGGCGACCCCCAGCCGCCTACCAATGGCCCGGCGCGGAACCCCAGGGGGATGTCTTACCGGTGGGCGCCGCGGCGCTCGCCGGCGCACGGGTGGTCGACTGGTCGGCGCCTTGGTTGTTGTATTTCACCGCGAGGGCCCCGTAGACGAAGGTGATGGACTCCTCCGGCCCCTCGTCGCCGGGCCCGCTCCAGTCGATTTTGGTGACGAAGACGTTGGTGAACCTGTACTCCATGAATGGCTTGGATTCGCCGTGCCCGGCCTTGCGGAGTTCCAGCCTCACCTGCGTAAAGTGCTGACCGGACGCCGCCGCCCGCTTGAAGAAGTCGGGGCTCGCTCTGTCGGTCAGCCGCTTGATGGTGAATTCCTGGAATTTCGCCTTGCCCGCCCCGGCGCCGCCGGTGGCGCTGCCGACGGTCGTGGTCGGGTGCTCCACGGCCAGGGAGAAGTCCTTGATCTCGAACGAGCCCTTGTGGCTGGGGTCCTTGGAGTCTCCCTCGACGCCGTCGAACCAGATGAAGCTGTCCACCGCCGCCAGTGTCTTCGCCGGAATGGCCGCCAGCGCGGTAGCCGCGGCCAGGACCGTGAGGCCCAGTCTAACGTTCACGCGCATCTCCCTTTGTTGTGCCTCCTCGCCCTCGCGTTGATCGTCACCATACATCGTTTCGGCGACGTGGCGGAAACGACGATCCGATCTCAGGGTCCATGGCAGGCGAGCCGTCAGATATTGGTCCGCATGATCTCCTGATAGGCCGAGATCACCTGGTCGCGGATGGCCAGGACGGTGTTGAGGCTGGTCTCGGCCGAGGAGATGGCGGTGACCACGTCCACCAGATTGGCCTTGCCCTGCACCTGGGCGGCCATCTGGGTCTCGGCCGTGCGCGAGGCGTTCATGGCGTCGGAGATCGCCGAGTTGACCATCTGGCCGAAGTCGGGACCCGCGGCCGATGCGGCGGGGCCGGCGAGCGACGAGCCCGCCGCGCCCTGGACGGCGGCGTAGGCGTTGGCGGCAATGAGCGGACTGACCACGGCTCAGCTCACTTCTTGATGATGTCGAGGGTGCGCGAATCCATGGTCTTCGCGGTGTCGATGACGTTGAGGTTGGCCTCGTAGGCCCGCTGCGCCTCGCGCATGTCCATGGCCTCGATCAGGGGATCGACGTTGGGCATCTTCAGATAGCCCTTGGCGTCGGCGCCCGGCTGGCCGGGGGCGTATTGCGTGCGGAAGTCGCTCTGGTCGGTGACCACGCGGGAGACCGCGACGCCCTGGCCGCCGGCCACGGCCTTAGGCTCGAACACCGGGATCTGCCGGCGATAGGGATCGCCGCCCGGGGTGCGGGCGGTGGAATCGGAGTTGGCCATGTTCTCGGCGATCACCCGCATGCGCGCCTGCTGGGCGCGCAGGGCCGAGGCGGCGACGGCCATCGCGGTGTTGGTGGGCGAGACCGGATCGGCCATCGGCTGCTAGCCTCCCGTCTGGATCAACCGCCCGGCTTGCGCAGGGCGGTCTGAAGCAGGGCCATGGACTTCTGGTAGAAGCTGACCGCCGTGTCGTAGTCCATCCGCGACTGGCTGAGCTTCAGCATCTCCTCTTCCAGCACCACGCTGTTGCCGTTGAGGGTGGTCTCCGAGTCCGGGGTGACCACGGGCTTGGCCCCGCCGGGCGCCATCGGCAGCGTGCCGGTGAGGTGCATGGGCGAGGTCTGCACCGGCGCGACCGGCGCGACGCCCGAGGCGGCCAGCCCCTGCTGGACCACGCTGAACGGCTTCAGGTCGCGCGGGGCGTAGCCGGGCGTGTCGCTGTTCGCCACGTTCTGGGCGATCAGGGTCTGGCGCTGGCTGAGGTAGCCCATGCGGCTTTTCAGCATGGCGAACAGGGGCATGTCGTCGAGCGTCATCGCCTCGAAAGGTAAACGAACAGGGTTAATCGCTGCTTAAGGGTGTTGGGCGAGCCTGCGTCCAAGCCGCGCCGCGGTCCTGCCTGAAAGCCTTGGTGTCCATGAACCTTGGGGTCGAATTCCTCAAAGCCGTATTCGCCCTTGTGGTGACCTTGGGCCTGATCGGCATGGCCGCCGTGGTGGTCCGCAGATTCGGTCCGGAGTGGCTCACCCGCCTGCAGCGCAAGCCCACGGACCGGCGCCTGGCGATCCTGGAGAGCCTGACCCTCGATCCGCAGCGGCGGCTGGTGCTGGTGCGCATGGACGATCAGGAACGCCTGCTGCTGCTCGGCGAGGGCCGGGTGCTGGCGGAATCGCGAACGACCGGGACCAGACCGGAGAGCGCCGCGTGATCCGCCAGCTCGCCCGAGCCTTCCACAGGCCCTCCGCGGCGGACCTGCGCCGCGCCGCGCTGATCTCGCTGCTCACCACCCTCGCCAGCCTGCTGGTGCCGGCGGTGGCGCTCGCCCAGGCGGTGAACATCAACCTCGGCACCGGCGCCGGGCTGACCGATCGGGTGGTGCAGCTGATCGGCCTGCTCACCGTGCTGTCGCTGGCCCCGTCGATCGTGATCATGACCACCTCCTTCGTGCGCATCGTGGTGGTGCTGTCGCTGCTGCGCCAGGCGCTGGGCCTGCAGCAGACGCCGCCGAACGCGGTGCTCATCAGCCTCTCGCTGTTCCTCACCGCCATCGTCATGGGCCCGACCCTGCAGACCTCCTACGACCAGGGGGTCAAGCCCCTGCTCGACCACAAGATGGAGCTGCCCGCCGCCTTCAACGCCGCCGGCGCGCCGATCAAGGGCTTCATGCTGGGCCAGGTGGACCGCGACGATCTTGCCCTGTTCATTCGCCTCTCGCGCATCCCCCGCCCGGCCCACGCCATGGACACGCCCCTGCGCGTGGTGACCCCGGCCTTCATGATCTCCGAGCTGAAGCGCGCCTTCGAGATCGGCTTCCTGCTGTTCCTGCCGTTCCTGATCATCGACCTCGTGGTCGCCTCGGTCCTGATGTCGATGGGCATGATGATGCTGCCGCCGGTGGTGGTCTCGCTGCCGTTCAAGCTGATCTTCTTCGTCCTCGTGGACGGCTGGCGGCTGGTGGCCGGCAGCCTGGTGGAGAGCTTCCAGCGAACCAACGGCACGGGGTGACGGGCGGGCCCGTGAGCCCGCGCCGAAATCGGTG
>JBIOEG010000017.1:0-70250 GCA_044445825.1 Caulobacterales bacterium | reverse complement strand
GTCTTCCCTCCCCATGAGGGGCAGGGAGTTGGGTCAGGGCTGCGTCGAAACGGCCGCGACACTGCGGCCGAGGCGCCAATGCCGGGGCAAGTCGAAAGTCCTCCAAGTCGGGCGGTCTGGAGGTCCGCACATGGCTGACGTATCTGATTGAGCAACCGCCCTAGTCTCGGGTCGCCACCAGGCGGTGGGCTCGAGATTGCGGCCTGCACAGACAGGACCCGCCGCCATCCGCACCCTCTTCGCTACTCAGATCCTCGAGACCTCTCTCGCCGAGGCGCCAGACTTCCAAGCGTTCAACGCCGAACTCGCGGAGGCCTGCGACATGCTGGCCGCCGAGGACGAGGCCGGCCAGGCCTGGTGTCGGGAACACGGCTATCGCGGCTACACCTCCTACGCCTCCCTCGACGACCTGCCGCGCCGCGCCAGCGTGTTCGGCGAATTGAAGCGGCGGCTGGATCGGCATGCGGCGCGTTTCGCCTCGGACCTGGCCTTTGACCTCGGCCCACGCGGCAGGCTGAAGCTCGACAGCATGTGGGTGAATGTTCTGAAGTCCGGCGGCGCCCACTCGGGCCACATCCACCCGCACAGCGTCCTTTCCGGGACCGTCTACATCGCCGTGCCGCAGGGCGGAGGTGCGCTGCGCCTGGAGGACCCGCGCCTGCCGCTGATGATGGCCGCGCCGCCACGTCGAGCCGACGCGCCGCCGTCGGCGCGGACTTTCGTCACCCTGACCCCAGCCCCGGGCACGCTCTTCATGTGGGAAAGCTGGCTGCGCCACGAGGTGCTGCCCAGCCGGGCGAAGACGCCGCGCGTGAGCATCAGCTTCAACTACGCCTGGAGTTAGCGGCGCTGCGGCGGCCCGCGCCTGTCAATCCGCCTGACCCGTGCACCAGCGGCACGCTCCGCTCCGGGGGAACATTGGCTCGAAGCGGAAGTTCGTGCTGCGCTTCGCCTGCCGCGCCAGGGGCCAGAAGCCCGCGGCGCCCTCGCTCAACGAGTCGACTCAGTGGCCTGACGGCGCAGTGAGCTCAACACGTCTGTAATCTCCCGCTTCAGCCTCGCGCGGATCATGAAGCCCGGTGTCGGCAAAGGCACTGCCGTCCAGCTCTCGTAGATCACGCGCAGTCGACCATCAGGTAGGGCCGATAGGCGCCAATCGCCCGCACAAGCCGTCACGTTGCCCCCAGGCAGGCAATGAAAGGAAATCTGCCGCGGTCGCAGGTAGTCGCTTCGGACCACGCCGTGAACGAGCGGAACCGAGAAGCCGTAGTCGAGTACTCCGTCGCGCACTTCCCAGCCAGCCCGCGCATCGGCGGCCAATATGCGGCAGCTCTTCACGGTCGAGGTCAGACGATGTGCATGAGCACAGTCGGTGATGATGGCCCAAACAACGTCGGCGGGCGCGACGATATCTACCGCCCCATGCACTATTCCCGTGGAGCGCCCCTCGTCGGGAAGCACCTCCGCCACCACTTCGCCGCGATCCAGACGCGCGACTGCGGCGGTGGGAGGCGTCCAGGCGCGCGCAGGAGCGACGGCCACCACCGCGGCGACGATCAGCAAGCCCACCTGCGACACCGCCAAAGTTGGACTCCGACAGTCCGGCCGCGCGGCCACCACGACGCCGCGTCCGTCGGACATATCATCACTTTCGCCGATCTCTGTCCCAATGGCCCGGCGAGGCATTACGCTGACAGTGCACTTGTGTCGGAGGAACGCGGTGCACTCAACTGACGTGGCCGCCCTTCCCATCGCGGCCGAGCTTCCTAGCGGACGAACGCTCCCGCCGGCGGCGTGTAGCGCAAGGTCGCCGGAGCGCCGCTGTCACCGCAATGGAGTGCGCCTGAGGTTCGCGCCGTGGTCAGGCGTAGTTCAGCGATGGATACCAGTCACGCTCGCGGCCGCCTGGCGTGGAATCCAACATGTTCCACAAGGGGGCGTAGGTGACGAGCACGCCACGCGGGTCCTGGCCGGGGTCGGCGGTCGAATCGGTCATTTCGTTCCCCCAGAAATGCCGGATGGTCCCGTCGCGGCGGGTGAAAATGTTGAAACTCCCGGTCTCGGAGCCGTCAGGCAGCACGCCGAAGTAGTCGCGGCTGTAGGCCTCGTTGAGATCGCTGGCCAGGCGCAGGTTCGTCCAGCCCCGCTCGCGTTTCCAGGCGACCAGTTTCTCGATCGGCGAACGGGCGACGACGACGAGCGAGAGCTTCTGGGAGATATCGGCGGCGTTGCCCTCCCAGGAATCCAGGACGTTGGTGCACATGGGGCAGGGGCGCGCGCGCTGTGGCCCGAACATGTAGCTGTAGATACCCAGCGTCTGTTTGTCGCCGAACAGGCCGGCGAAGTCCGTTGGACCGTCTTCGGTCTCGAAGCGATAGTCGCCTTTCACCGGGCCGCCCTGCGGCAGAGCCCGTCGTTGGGCGGCCACGCGCTCCATGTGGCGCCTCAGCTCGATCTCCTCGGCCAGCAGCGCGGTGCGGGCGGCGCGGTACTCAGCGCTCTCGTTGGGGATGCGCACGGGGTTCTCCGCGGCCAACTTGGCCGCCGGCGTCAGGATCTCGCTCTTCGCGTCCATGGCGGTGTCCTCTCATGGGGTCATGTCCCCATCCTAGTATGACGATTGTTCGGGCCAAAACCCGACAGCGGCCCGCCAAATTCCTGCGTAGTGGCGCGCGCGTGGGCCGAGCCGGTGGCGGGATCAGATTTCACCACAAAGCACACGAAGGCCACCAAGGCGCGCTCCGCGCGCGAAATACCAGGTTCGCCGTCGCCGGACGACCTGCGTCTCCCCGCTCCCTTCGTGTCCTTCGTGTCCTTCGTGGTCGACCTTGGGGCCGCCAGACGCCGAGCGCCGACGACATCCAGTCCATGCTGGACGACCTCTACGCTGCCTCTGTCGTCAGTCCGGCCAGGCCAGGCGGGAGCGCATGCGATTGGCGCGGCGGGCGGACACGGAGGTTGCGATGATCTCGTTCGAGGCGAGCGCGCGGTCCAGTTCCTCGACGAGCCTCGCGGCGACGATGGTTTCCTCGCCTGGATGGAGGTTGCAGGGATCCATCAGGAAGTAGCCGTGCTCGATCTCGTGGTCGCGCACGATCACCGGGCGCCCTCCGGAGGCAAGCCGGTCCGCCAGGTCCCAGGCCGTGATGTGCGCGTCGGCAGGCTCCACGGCCACGTGCAGCCGGTCGAGGGGGTTGTCGGTGGGGTCGGGAACGATGGCGGCGGTCACGCCGGGCCGCCCCTGCAGCGTGTCCCGCCACAGATGCAGCGCCTGCGTCTCGCGCGCGCGGACGGCGGCATGGTCGCGCCGCTCCCAGGCTTCCAGCGCTGCAATCGTGCCGGCGATGCCCTCCTTGCCGACCTTCATGCCGCGGCCGATCCCGCTGTTCTGCAGGAACGCGGCGCGAACCAGGTCGCGGCGACCGGCGACGATGCCGCCAGTCGGGCCGCCCAGGAATTTGTGCGAGGAGTAGAGCGCCAGATCGGCGCCCGCGGCGAGGAAGCCGCGCAGGTCATATTCCGATGCGGCGTCGACGATGACGGGTACGCCCTTGGCGTGTGCGATTTCCGCGAACTCCGCCAGCGGCGGCATGCCGTACTGCACGGTGTGATGGGACACGACATAGACGGCCGCCGCCGTGCGCTCGCCCATGGCGCCGGCGAGCTGGTATGCGTGGGCCGAGGTCGCCTGACCTACCGGCACGACGCGTGCGCCGGCGAGCCGGATGGCCTGCTCGACCGGGGCGCCGTAGGAGACCATGTGGCCCGCGAGGATCACGACCTCGTTCTTCAGGCCCGTCGTGTCGGGCAGGCGCTCGATGGCGGCGAGGTCGCCGCCCGTCATGGCGCCGGCCACGCCCAGCGTGATCCCTGCACTGCAGGAGGCGGTTACGAACCCGGCCTCGGCCCGGCATAGCCGGGCGATCGCGGCGCCGGCCTTGCGCTGCAGGTCGTCGATCTCCACGAACTCGCGGAGGATGGCGCCGACGGCCTCCACCACCTCTGGCGCCACGATGCAGGCGCCGAGGGACGTCATCGTCCCCGAGACGTTGATGACGGGGCGCACGCCCAGCCGGGTGCGGATATCGGCGGCGTTCATTGTCGGAAAAACCCCCATGCCCTCTCACGTTGGGCGAACCCCGGAAAGCTTTTGCCCATACGGACCTCGAATGAAAGCCTCGGGCCGTGTCTTCGCACGCTCCGATACAAGCTTGATTGCCGAGAGCGCCTGCTGTCACCTCGGCGACGCCGCCTAGCTCATGCACTTCGAGGGGCAGCCGATTTGATGGAGACCGCGATGGTCGAAGCCGGGTTCAATCCGAAGGTCCACACGATCGAGCGTCCGGCGCGCCACCACGCCCTGCTGGTCGCGCCGGGCGGCGACTGGCTGGCGTCGACGGACGCACGAGGCCTGGCCACGCAGTCCCACGTCGACGACGCCGCGCTCTGGGAGGCCGAGGCGGACGGCTTCCGCCATGCGGTCAACGCCGTTTCGCTGCGCTCGCGGGCGGGGAGCGTGGCCGGCTCGGTGCGATTGACGTTGGGCGACGCCGATCTCGGCGCGGACGGCGCACCAGGGCCGGCGGCGGACTTCATCGTGGGTCACGGCCCGGAGAAGCGGCCGAGCGAGTATCTCGCGGCGTTCCGCGATACCGGCTGGGTGGCGCTGACCTGCATTCTCGCCGCCGACGTTGTGGAGGGGCTGCAGCGCCTCGGCGGCGTCGACGGCTACGAGAGCGCGGGCGACGTGCCGCGGGAGAGCCAGCTCGCCGCCGATCCGGCGCTGGCCCGCGCCACCGTCGAGCCCGTGTCGCTCTGGCTCTGCCGACAGTACATGCGCGTCGCCGACATCAAGCTCGGCCATCCTCCGGGGGTCACGGCGCTGACCCCGGACGACGGCGAACGGCCGGTGCAGGGCTGGCACGGCGACTTTCCCTACATGTGGGGCAGCGACCGCTCCGCCGGCGCCTATCGCATCCCGCCGGGCGCGGACGAGCTGGTGCTGGGAATCCAGCGCAACATCTGCGTCTCGGACTTCCGGCTGGAGAACGGGGCCACCGTGTTTTGCCTTGCGAGCCACCGCGCCCATGCCGTTCCGCCGGCTGAGTGGGGTCGCGCCAACCAGACCTGGAAGAAGGGCCACCGCGCCGAGCACGGCCTGCCCTACGGCGGCAAAGACACCGACGTCATCGAAGCGCCCGCCGGAACGATCATCCTCTACGACGCACGCATCTGGCACCGCGCGGGCGTCAACCGGACCAACCGACGCCGAGGCGCGGTGATCCAGGCGATCACCCCCGGTTTCATCATCCCGTTCTACGACACGACAGCGCCGTTCCGCAGCTGGCTGGCGAGCGACGTCCCCGCCCAGATGACCGAGCGAGAGCGGCGTGAATTCGAGAACCTCATGCTCCACCGCATCGTGGGACCACAAGGGGTCTTCGCCATCGCCCCCGACGACTCGCTCACGGCGCGCCTGCGCGCCCGCGCCCCAGGCCCGTCGGCGACATACTGAACGCCGCGGCGCGCCTCTAGACGCGGTCGGACCTGATACGGGCCATGAGTCCGGCGATCATGGCGTCGAGGCGGAAAGCGAAGTTGCCATCCGGGTCCCACCGCAGCAAGAACTCCCGCGCCGCGGCTACGTTCGGATAGCGCGCCGGGTCGGGCGGGACGCGCGCGGCGGAGGTGAGGAACTCGGCCCGCTCGGCGGAAAAGTCGGCCTCGGCGCCGGCCCACTGGAATACGAACGAGTTGAGCATGCTGACGGCGTTGGCGGCGTCGTGCGGCGAGAGCCCCGCGCTTGTGAGGATGCCGAGCACCGCATCCAGCTGCGACAGCGAGTTCGGTCCCACCCAAAAGCCTTGCGGGTCGAGACGGACGATGTCGCGCAGGCCGCCGAGGTAGGCCCGCAGCTGCTGGGCGCCCCGGCGCAGCTGGTCCCGCCAGTCGTCGCCGCTGACGCTGACGGAGAAGCCCTCCATCAGGTGCTCGAAGAGCGCCAGCTCCAGCGCCCGCTTGTCGCCGAAATACCAGTAGAGCGCGGGCGCCTGCACGCCGAGGTCGTCGGCGATCGCGCGCATGGTGAGACCCGCGTAGCCGTCGCGCGCCAGCACCCGCGCCGCCGCCTCGACGACCGCCTCGGGCGTCAGCATCGGCCGCCGCGAACCGGGGGATCGGTGGATCTTCCGCGAGAGGCCCATGGCCCCGTATGCCTCTTGTGCTTAACGTCGTAAAGTGTATTTAACATCGTTAAATATTGAACGCCGTTAAATGGAGCTGGCCATGACGATGACCGCCGCCGGCGCGCGCGCCGGTCGCCGCCCGGCCGTGGCCTTCGTGGTCGCCGCCGTGCTGCTGAGCGCGCTGGCGACCGGCATCGTCATCCCGGTGCTGCCGCTGCTCGTCAAACAGCTCGTCGGCGGATCGACCGCCGCCGCCGCGACATGGCTCGGCTGGTTCGGGGCGCTATTCGCGGTGATGCAGTTCTTCGGCCAGCCGCTGCTCGGCGGCCTTTCCGACCGCTATGGCCGGCGGCCCGTGCTGCTGATCTCGATGTTCGGGCTGGCGTTCGACTATGTGCTGATGGCGCTGGCGCCGACGATCGGCTGGCTAGTGCTGGGCAGAGCCGTATCGGGTCTCGCCGCCTCCACCTCCGCGGCCGCAAACGCCTACATCGCCGACGTGACCGCGCCCGAGCGTCGCGCGGCGCGGTTCGGATACCTCATGGCTGCGACCGGCGCCGGGTTCATCCTCGGACCGGGCGTCGGCGGCCTACTCGGCCAACTCGGGCCTCGCCTGCCCTTCTGGGGCGCGGCGGGCTTGTGTCTCGTCAACGGCATCTTCGGCCTCTTCGTGCTGCCGGAGTCGCTGGCCCGCGACCGGCGCGCGCCGTTCAGCCTCAAGATCGCCAATCCACTAGGGGCATTGCGCCTGTTCGCGGAGACCCCGGGCCTCGCCCGGCTCGCGGGCGTGCTCTTCCTCTACGGGCTCGCCTTGCAGGCTACGGAGACGATCTGGGTGCTCTACACGGGCTACCGCTTTCATTGGGGCCCGGCGCTGAACGGGTTGAGCCTCGTGCTCTTCGGCCTGGGATCCATCCTCGTCTCAATGACTTTGGTGCGACCCGCGATCACCTGGCTTGGCGAGCGCGGAGCGATGCTGGCGGGCCTCGCGTTTGCTGTCTGCAGCCTCCTGATCGCCGGCTTGGCGCCCAACGGCTGGCTGTTCTTGACCGCGATCCCGGTCGGCTGGCTGTTCAACCTGTTCGGGCCCGGCGTCCAGGGACTGATGACCGCGCGGGTGACATCCAGCGAGCAGGGCAGGCTGCAGGGCGCGAACGGCAGTCTCGCTTCGGTTACGACGATGATCGGACCGATCTTCTTCGCATGGGTCTTCGCGCGTTCGCTCAGCGACTGGTCGGCGTTCGCTCCGCCCGGCCTCGCCTTCTACGTCTCCGCCGCGGTGATGGCGGCGGCCTTCGCACTGGCGCTCGGCGTGAGCCCGCGCCAAAAGCCGCCCCCTCCCCTACATGAAGGCAAACCCGAGGCGCTTTCCTGAAGGACTGGCGCATAGGTCACGCGCCGTCTGCCCGAAAGCGGACCGCGGTCACAACCAGCGGGCGGGGTTCAGGGGTCTCATGGACCCATCGTGTAGGATTCGTCTCCAACAATCATGACAACGGTGCGGGTATATCTCGACAGTATTACGGCCTGTAATCGAGGTGCGTAGGAATTTCTGTTCTCCCTGCAATGGAGCAATGTGCCGTCATTGAAGATAATCGTGAGGCCGTCTACACACCCCCTAAACGATAAACTCTTCTTGCCTGTCTTGGTATCGATTGAGCCTTCGATCGTCCGGTTGGCAATTATGGTGTAGCCGACATACCGACCCACCAGGCTTGCTGTATCTGCAGCCGCTTTGGCAGGCAGCAAGAGCGTCACGGCTAAAGCGGCAAGCAAGGAGCTCCTCAGCACAGTCACCTCCCATTTCGAGTGGACCTGACCCTTACGATTTGCGAGGCGCTCCGCGCCGCTTCAATCGGGCAGTGCGCCGCTTGCGAGCCAGTGGGCGCACTCGGCGGTGAGGTTCCGCGCCGCGACCTCGTCGCAGCGGGCGATTTCGGCGGGGCTGAGCACGTCCTTCCAGCGGCCGTTGACGCCTTTGTTGAACATCACCCGATTGTCCGGCCTGACGTTGGCCCGCATGTAGTCGAAGCTGCAATGTTCGACGATCGCGGGGAAGTTCGCCTCGTCGATCTCGATTGCCAGGAACTTCGCGATGCGGTGTATCTCGCCAGGCAGGTCGGCCTTCAGATTGGCGTAGTGGACAAGCAACACATTGGGGAGGCGCCGGGCGTTCCACCATCCCTGGACGTGCGGCCAAAACGGCACGAAGCCGAAGCCCGGAAGCTCGTCGCGCTCGAGGAAGTGCAGGTAGTAGTCGCGGATGTCGCGGTCGGGTCGTGAGACGAGGGGACCCGGTCGGCCTGGCGGGCCGTTGAACACGGCCAGGAGCTCGTCATTGTTGAGTTCCTGGTGATAGTAGGCGGCCCAGACCATGTCGCGCGCGTCGCGGCCGACGACGACGTATTTGGCCCTCGGGCTGAACACGAGGGCATCCAGCGGTAGATGGGTTTTGATGCTGCGACGGTGGGTCTGGGCCTCCAAGAGGTCCATCATGGGCTGGAAGGGGGCGATGCGCATATCGAGCCATGGCGCGCCCGCCATGCCGCCAACCCCCGGCGGACCGCCATGAATGAGCTGCCCCACGATCTGCTGCGTCCAGGTGGTGCCCACCTTGGGGTACGTCGCAACCACCACGTCGCCGTCGCGGAACGGAAAGTTGTTCCAGCGGGCGGATTCGAAATAGGCGTCGTTGATCTCTCGGGTCTTCACCGGCCATTCGATCGGGGCCGTCGCCATGTTCCGCCGCCCGTTCAGTCTACGATTGTGGTTTGTGGCAGGTTACACGTGTAATCTTGCAGATCAAGCCACGATCACGGCGTGCGTCGGCCCCGGCGACCTGGTCGGTCAGCAGACGACACCAACGTAGTCCACGTCACCGCTCCCGAGAACCTTGAGGTCGAAGTACCAGGTGCGGCCGGGGCCGCTGTAGCAGGCGCCCTCTGGAACCGCGACGGTGTAGGTATCGTATAGTGACCTTCCCGTGCCGCTGGCGACGACGAGTGGCGCGGTAAACGAGGAGGTGATGCCCGGAGTTGTCTCCTTGGCGGCCGTCGAGAGCGGCTCATTGCCTGGGCCGGCCACAAACGCGGCCTGCATCAGCGCGGCTTTGAGACCTGGGCGACTGACATAGAGCGTCAGCACGGTTCCTGGAGGCCCGCTGCACACCGGCGCCTCGAGCTCGACATAGCTGGCGCTGTTGCCGTGGCATGGCGTTGGCGTGGACGCTCGCGTGGGCATGGCCGCCGCGCGCAGGGTCCCGGACCAGGCCCTGGTGGGGCGCCCGCCGCAGTATCCCCAGCGACCGCGAAAGGATTTTCCGTCAGGCGATAAGGTGAACACGACGGCGCCCCAGTATTGGCCGCCCATCCTGCTTGTTGCGCACGATTGGCCGGCGGTGGACTGGGTCCAGTAGCCGGTCAGGACCCGGCCTCTCTGATCGCCCACGATATGCCCGTCGTCGAAGGCATAGTCGCCTTCGACATGAGCGTTCGTCTGGCGCAGGGTCATGGTGTTGTAGGTCGTGTCCCACGTGCCCGCGAATATGTGCGGCGGCGCGGCGCTGGAAGCGTCCGGCATACCGAAGGCGAGAGCGAGCGCGACGCCGAAGACGGCGAACCACCTCGGGCTCACGTTGCTTCCTGTGGCGAGACCAGCTCCCCATCGCGGGGCGCTATCGATCAGAAACTCTCGCATGTGTCAGGGCCTTTCGGGCGGCGTCGGAGCAATCCAGCTCCCGGGCGAGCGGCCATGCGCCACTGACATCCGTGGCTGGGCCAAGAGAGAGCCCGGCGCTTGGCCGGGCCCAGGCTGTCATTCTGAACTTCGTCAATGCCTCGAGAGGGTATTGCCGTCCTCGACCAGGGTCGCGGACCCGCCTCCCGGGAAGACAACTCGGGTCGTTGTCTTGTTGGTGTCTGGATCGTAGAGCGAGCCAGAGTACCGCTTGGTCGCCTTCGCCGGGGGCGGAGTCACAAACGGTCGAGGGCCTAGACCATCGTGTTTGTCGATCGTGGTGCTCGAGACACCCGTATTGTATTCACGGCGGGTGACGAAAGTCTCTCCGTGGTTGCCCTTGTAGGTATGCGTGTATCCGCCTCGATGCTCGACCAACGTATCGGCCGAAGCTGCGGTTGAAGCCAGCGTCGCGGCGCCGAGCACTATTGTGGCGGCCGCGAAAAGCGCGTGGTGGAACGTTCTGGACATCATCTTTGCCTTCATCTGCTTGGACAGCCGCGCGGGATGTGCGGGGTCCAGCGATTAGTCGTCGGGCGCGCGCTGGGGGTTCATTCCTTCCCTCGGCTGTTGGAGCCATCGGACCCTTCGGCTCGGATGCTAGGATCCGGCGGGACTGATCAGGTCCGCGCTGATGGGGATGGGTCGGCCCGAACGGCCTCGGCGAGCTCGCGTGTGTGGGTCCAGATCAAGGTGTGCCCGGCCCGATCGATCAAAACGCCGCGCGCTCCCGGAATGCCGTTCACCAGCATATCGAAGTGGTGTTGCGGAACGCCGGTGTCGTGCGTTCCGCCGACAACAAGCGCGGGAACCTTGATTTCCGCCAGCCACGGGCGGCTGTCGAACGAAATCAGACCGTGCGCGGCGCCACGCATCGCGGTGGCGCGATTGGCCCCATCAGCGCCCGCAGCCACTCGGCCTGGGCTTCGTCGAGACCGATTTCGCCGCCTGGTTTGGGCTTGGAGGGGCGCATGATCAGATTGGCGAGCGTGCGGGTGGTGAACAGCGACAGCAGCAATTGCAGGACTTCCGCCTCCAATCGCTCCCTGAATGTCGCCGCGTTGCAGGCGTAGGTGCAGGCCAGCACCATACGGCTGACCGTATCGCTCCGCGTGTGCGCCAGCTGCTGCGCCACCGCGCCTCCGTGCGAATATCCCAGGACGGCGCAGGACTCGACTCCGGCCTGAGCCAGCACCGCGTCGAGATCGGCTGCGAGGGAGGCGACGTCATAGGGTCCCGGCAGGTCGCGGCTCTCGCCGTGTCCGCGGAGGTCCGGAATGAGCATGGAAAACTGATCCCGAAGCAATTCGACCAAGGGATCGAACATGGCGCCACTGACCATGAGGCCGTGGAGCAGCACTAGAGGCTCGCCGCTGCCTCGGATCTTGTAGAAGAGGCCATTCCGCGCGCGGTAATCGCCTGGAACCAGTCGCTGCGCCGGCATGGGGCGGTCCCGTTTCGCAGCAGTCTTCGCGGAGGGCGATGAAGACGTCTGAGTGCTGCCACGCACCCTACCCAAGGCGAAGAGTGAGGGGCAAGCGCTGGAGGGGATAGACCTGTCGCGCGTCCTTCCCAGCGTCTGCTTCCTGGCAGGTGGCTCAGGGATCGTCCGGCCTACCGGCGCGATCGCGTGCCCGTCATCCCTACAGTCGGATCCGCATCGCAATACCCCCAAACGCCGTAGAACGACCTTCCTTTCGCTGAGAGCGTGAAGGCGATGCGGCCCCAGTACTGGCTGCCGAGCTTGCTGGTCGCGCACTGCTGGCTTGAACTGGACTGCACCCAGTAGCCGGTCAGGGTTCGGCCGTGCGGCTCCGCCCAGATGCGTCCGTCCTTGAATGTATATTCGTCTTCCACATCCGCCATTTGCCGACGCAATGTCATGGTGTTGAACGAGTCGTCAGAGGTGTCCCAGACTCCCGCGAACGAAGAGTGTGGAGCAGCGCAGGCGGCCGAGCCGGAGGCGCCGAGGGCGACGGCGCCGACGAGAGCGAGCCAGGCAAGAGCCAATTTGCGGCGGGTCAAGGTTGGTCTGCGAAGCGATCCCACCGAGATCATGGCGGCCCCGCCCAGCGTCATCCTGGAACGTGCCGGCGTCGAAAGGCGACCTTGCGTTTTCATAGTGCTCTCCCGGATTGAAGCGATTGGTTCTGAACATCAGTCGTCGGTCGCGTGGGTCTGGTTCACTCCGACGCACGGGGTCTCGCACCTGCGGGCGACCAGGCGCTTGCGGGCCGGCCGCACTTGGCCGTTTCAGCGCGCCTCATCTATCTTGGCGGCGTGTTGACCGAAGGCAGGATGATGACTGGCTTTGGCGTGAAGCCTCTGGACGTAACCACCTGGCCGGACTTCGCGCGGCTGGTGGAGAGGCATAACGGCGTGTGGGGCGGCTGCTGGTGCATGGCCTTCCACGCCGAGGGCGTGGGGCGGACCAGGACCGCGTCACAGAATCGATCCGAGAAGCAGCGTCGCGTGCGTGACCACCAGGCTCACGCCGCCCTCGTATATGATGGCTCGGCCGCCGTCGGCTGGTGTCAGTTCGGACCGACAGACGAGCTTCCGCGCATCAAGCACCAGCGCGCCTATCTCGAAGCGCTCACCGACCTGCCGGATTGGCGGATCACCTGCTTCTTCGTCGACGGAGACTACAGGCGCAAAGGGATCGCATCCGCCGCGCTCAAGGGCGCTCTGGGGGAAATCGCGCGGCTCGGGGGAGGAACCGTGGAAAGCTACCCGCAAGATGCGGAAGGCCGGTCGGTCTCGGGATCCTTCCTTCACAACGCAACGGTCTCGCTGTTCGAGCGTCACGGGTTCCGGCGCACCCGTCGCCTTGGAAAGAACCATTGGGTCGTGACCAAGGTCGTGCGCAAGTCGCGGCAGAGGGGCCAGTCGTTCCTTTTGACGCCTTCGGGGAGCGCGCCATGAAGTGGCATTTGGCGGAGATGTGGGAGGCGGTCGCCGACGCGGTCCCGGACGCGCCCGCGGTCGTTAACGGCGCCGTCCGGCGCACCTGGCGCGAGTATGAGGACCGCGCCGCGAGGATCGCCGCCGCCCTGGCCGCCGCCGGCCATGGCCCGGGGTCGAAGGTCGGCGTCTATGCCTACAATTCCAACGAGTTCCTCGAGGCGTATTTCGCCGCGTTCAAGATCCGTGGCACGCCCGTCAATGTGAACTATCGCTACACGGAGGGCGAACTCGTCTACCTCCTCGACAATGCCGACGCCGAGGCCCTGGTGTTCGACGCCCAGTTCGGCGAGCGGGTCCAGGCGATCCGCGAGCGGTTGCCGAAACTGAAGACCCTCATCGAGATCGACGACGGATCAGGCCGGCGCCTTGGCGAGGCCCGGCGGTTCGAGGACGCGATCGCCGCCCACGCCCCGCTTCCGCGGCAGGACTACGCCGAGGACGACATCTTCATGATCTACACCGGCGGCACGACCGGCATGCCCAAGGGCGTGATGTCGCGACAAGGCGACAGGGCTCTCAACGGCGTCATGCTGACGTTCACCGCGCTCGGCCTGCCCGAGCCCGCCACCCGCGAAGCCTACCAGGCTGCGATCCGCCAGATTCATCAGTCCGGCCAGGCGCGGATCAGCCTCGTCGCCTGCCCCCTCATGCACGGCACGGGCCTGACCGGCGGCGCGCACCGACCCCACCTCGGCGGAGGCTGCGCGGTGACGCTCCGCGATCAGCACTTCGACGCCGAGGCGCTCTGGACGGTCGCCGAGCGTGAGAAGGTCACCCACATCGCCATCGTCGGAGATAGCTTCGCCCGGCCCATGCTGAGCGCTCTGGAGGCGGCCGAGGCCGCCGGTCGGCCGTTCGACCTGTCGTCCCTGAAGGCGATCTTCAGCGCCGGGGTGATGTTCTCCCGCGAGATGAAAGAAGGCCTGCTGAAGTTCGCCGACATCACCATCAATGACGCCATGGCCGCGACCGAGGGCGCGATGGCCGCCTCGGTGGTCTCCCGCGCCGCGCCGCCCGGCGAGACGGCGAAATTCGTCATGAACCCCACAACCAAGGTCTTCGACGAGAACGACCAGGAAATCGAGCCCGGCTCCGACAAGGTCGGCATGATCGCGAACGGCGGCGCGGCGCCTGTGGGCTATTACAAGGACCCGGAGAAGAGCGCGCACACGTTCCGGGTCATCGACGGCCATCGCTATTCCTTTCCTGGTGATTTCGCCAAGGTCGCGGCCGACGGCTCCCTGATCCTGCTCGGCCGCGGGTCCAACTGCATCAACACCGGCGGGGAGAAGGTCTTCCCGGAGGAGGTGGAGGAGGCGCTCAAGGCGCACCCGGCCGTCGAGGATTGCCTTGTGGTCGGCGTGCCCGATGCGCGCTTCGGCCAACGCATCACGGCAGTGCTCTCCCTTGGCGGGGACCGCCATCTGGACCAGGACGGCCTGCTCGCTTTCGTCCGTATGCGGATCGCGGGGTACAAAGCGCCCCGCCGGTTGATTGTCGTCGACGAGGTTCGACGCGCCGCGAACGGCAAGGCGGACTATGCCTGGGCAAACATGGTCGCGACGCAGACACCGGCCGGGTGAGGCGAGGCGATGCCGGCTGCTTTCAGATCCAGTCGCTTCGAGGAAGGGAACCCGCATGTCGTGGCAAAAAGAAATCGATGAACTGCGGCGGCGGGAAGCCATGGCCGAGGCCATGGGCGGCGCCGAGGGCGTCGCGCGCCAGCGCCGGCAGGGCAAGCTCACGGCGCGCGAACGGATCGCGGCCCTCGCCGACCCAGGCAGCTTTCGTGAGTTCGGCGAGCTGTCGGGGGCCGCGGCCTATGAGAATGGCGAGCTGACCGGCTTCACGCCGAAACCCTTCGTCAACGGCGCCCTGACCCTCGATGGCCGCAAGGCGTTCGTCACGGCCGGCGACTTCACGGTCCGCGGGGGCTCGGGCGGCGCGCGCGGCGGCATGGGCCAGGAGCTGTCGGTGACCGAGCGCGCGATCGAGTGGCGACTGCCGTACATCCGGCTGCTGGACGCTTCCGGCGGGAGCGTGCGCTCGTTCGAGGAAATCGGCCGCACCTATCTGCCCGACGGCAACGCCTGGACCGTCCACGAGGTGCGGGCGCTGTCGCTGGTGCCCACCGTATCGGCGGTGCTGGGCTCCGTCGCGGGGCTGCCGGCCATCTTCGCCTGCCTGGCCCATTTCAACGTGATGGTGAAGGGCATCAGCCAGATCTTCCCCGGCGGCCCGCCGGTGGTGAAGGCGGCGCTCGGCCTCGACATCACCAAGGAGGAACTCGGCGGCGATCACATCCACACGCGCATCAGCGGGTGCGTCGACAACCTCGCGGAAACCGAGGCCGACGCCTTCGCGCAGATACGCGCCTTCCTGTCCTATCTGCCGTCCAGCGTGGACGAAGCCGCACCGCGCGGACCCGCCGGGGATGATCCGTCCCGCGCCGAAGAGGCGCTGCTGACCATCCTGCCGCGCAACCGCCGGCAGGTGTACGACGCCCGCAAGCTGCTGAACCTGGTGGTCGACCGCGGCTCCTTCTTCGAGATCGGGCCGCTCTATGGCCGCGCGCGCATCACCGGCCTGGCGCGCATCGACGGCTATCCGGTCGGCGTCATGGCGAACAACCCCCGCTACAACGGCGGTTCGACGGACGCGGCGGCCGGCTCGAAGGTGATGCGGCTGATCCAGCTGTGCGACACCTTCCACCTGCCGTTGGTGTCGCTGGCCGATGAGCCTGGCTTCATGGTCGGCCCGGAGGCCGAGAGGTCCGGCATCGAGCGGGCCGGCGCGCGACTGGTCGCCACTGTGTGCAACAGCCGCATGCCGTGGATCACCATCGTCATCGGCAAACTCTACGGCGTCGCCGGCCAGTGCCATCACCGGCCCTCGGGGATGTTCCGGCGCTACGCCTGGCCGTCGGCCAACTGGGGGTCCATGCACATCTCCGGCGGCGTCTCCGCCGCCTACCGGCGCGAGATCGAAGCCGCGCCCGACCCGGATGCGAAACGCCAGGAGATTGAAGCGCGGCTGCAGGCGCTGGCCTCTCCCTTCCGCACGGCGGAGGCGACCGGCCAGGACATCATCGATCCGCGCGAGACCCGCGCCCGTCTGGTGGAGTTCGTGCACGACGCCCAACGCATCCTGGCGACGCAGCTCGGCCCGCCGCCGTTTCCGTACCTGCCGTAGCGGGCGAACTCACGGCAAGGCGCGCACGCGCCGCCAGGCCGCTCGGTCCTGGCACCGCCTGAGCCAGTCGGCCAGGGCGCCAAGGCCGTGCGTCGCTGGATCGAAGTCCCCGCTGATCAAGCCGTTCTCCTGGGGCTCGCTGAGCGTCGAGGCGAGATTCAGGTCGGCGAGGCTGAAGTCGTCGCCGAGCAGATAGGGCCGTCCGCCCAGCGCGCGCTCGAGGACCCCGAGCACGGCGAGTCGCTCGGCTTCCGCCGCGGCCTTTGCGGACGGATCGCCGCGGGTTCGGGCGCGGTCTCGGGCAGGAACGTCCATCTCCGTCTGCGCCCAGAGGCTCCACTGGTATACGCGGCCGCGGCTCCGGAGGTCCGCCGGCCATAGCGGTCCGCCGGCGCGCTCGGCGAGGTACATGTTGATCGCCATGGATTCCCACAGCACGAAGCCGTCGTCATCCAGGATCGGCACGCGCGCGTTCGGGTTCAGCCGCGCCACCTCGTCGCGATCGGCGGTGTCGGCCCAGGGCCGCAGCGGAACGTGCCGATAGCTCAAGCCGAGCTCTTCCAGGGCGAACAGGCTCCGGCTGGGCCGCCCGTGAGCGCTTCCGTACAAGGTGATCATCGTCCTGGTCCGTCGCCGAAGGTCCGGGACAGAATACTCGACTTGCGCGCCCGCCGTACGCCGTCGTTGATCGGAGGCCGGCTCGCGCTATGCTCGCGGCATGAGCGAGCGCCGGCCGGCGGAAGCGGCCCCAGTCATCGTCATCGACCTCCAGACGGGGATGCTCGACGGCGTCCTCGAGCCGCCGCTGAATGGCGCAGCCGAACTGGTCGACCGGGCGCGGACGGTGATCGAATGGGCGAGGCGCTCAGGGCGCGCGGTCGCCTTCGTGCGTCATGACGGACCGCCGGGCGACACCCTCGCGCCCGGCGCGCCGGGCTGGCCGGTGTGGCCGGCCCTGGGCCAGGCCGAGGACGAGCCCACCTTCGCCAAGCGCGTGGGCGACGCCTTCAGCAACGCCGCGCTCGGCGCTTGGGTGGCGGACCAGGGCGCCGGAGAGGTGGTCCTGCTCGGAGCTCAGACCAACGAGTGTATCGCGGCCTCGGTTGGCGGCGCCATCTCCGCCGGGCTTGGCGTGACTGTGGTGTCCGACGCGCACGGCACAGTGGATTCTGGCGGCGAGACCGCCGCGCAGATCATCGCCCGGCACAACGCGAAATTCGCCGCCGACGGCGTGAACCTGGTCACCACCCAATCGCTGACTGGCGCCTGACTCACTCCGCCGCCGCGAGCTTGTCCTGCGTGCTGGTCTCGAAGTCGCTGGCGTCGTGGCGCTCGTGCAGCTGGCCCGCCGGATCGCCCCAGGCGCGGTTGACCATCTTTCCGCGACGAACCGCCGGGCGTTGGGCGATGGCGTCGGTCCAGCGCCGCACGTGCGTATAGTCCTGCACCGCCAGGAACTCGCCGGCCCCGTAGAGCAGGCCCTTGGCCATTGCGCCGTACCAGGGCCAGACCGCCATGTCGGCGATCGTGTACTGCTCGCCCGCCAGATACTCGTTGTCCGCGAGGCGCCGGTCGAGCACGTCCAGCTGACGTTTCACCTCCATGGCGAACCGGTCGATGGCATATTCGATCTTGCTCGGCGCATAGGCGTAGAAATGGCCGAGCCCGCCGCCGAGATAGGGCGCGCTGCCCATCTGCCAGAACAGCCACGACAGGCACTCCGCGCGCGTGGCGTCGGTGGGCAGGAAGGCCCCGAACTTCTCCGCCAGATGCAGCAGGATCGCGCCGGACTCGAACACCCGGATCGGCGTCGGCCCGCTGCGGTCCATCAGCGCCGGGATCTTGGAGTTGGGGTTCACCGCCACGAAGCCGCTGCCGAACTGATCGCCATTGATGCGGATCAGCCAGGCGTCGTATTCGGCGCCGCTGCGGCCGAGCGCCAGCAGCTCTTCCAGCATCACCGTGACCTTGACGCCATTCGGCGTGGCCAGGGAATAGAGCTGCATGGGATGGCGGCCCACCGGCAGGTCCTTGTCGTGCGTCGGCCCGGCGATGGGACGGTTGATGTTGGCGAACCTGCCGCCGCTCTCCTTGTCCCAGCTCCAGACCTTCGGCGGCGTGTAGGTGGTCGGTTCTGTCATTCCTTGAGCTCCGGGCGACTGGCGGGCGGCTTCCGCGCCAAGGCGTGCAGCCTTGGGCAGGATCGACAGGTCGTAACCGAGCGAGGCGAACACGTCGAGCAGGCGCTGATACGCCGGGATGGTCGCTGCTATGACCGCGCCGAGCCTGCACGGTCGGCGACCGTCCGGGCGATCGCCGCCAGCGGCAGCCGGCCATCGACGATCAGGTCGGCGCGAGCCTTCGCCAGGCCGACCAAGCGCTCATAGAAGCCATGACCGTCTGCTGCGTACCATTCGAGGTAGGTGTGCACCTGCGCCACCACCTCTTCCAGCTTTTGGTCGGGCGACGAGAGCGTGAGGTCACGTCGCAGCCGCCTCGCCAGGGCGATGTCAGGCGGCGTCGCGACGACGACGGCCAGGTCGATGAGGTCGGCGATGGCCGGCCGCGCACGCCCGAACGGTTCTTCGATCACCAGAAACGGCGTCGGCGAGATGACGTCCTCCGTCTTGGGGCGCGGAATGCTTTGCCCGGCGCGAAGCCGTGCGACCTCGCCTGCCAACGTGGCGCCGCCGTGAGACGCGACCGGCAGTCCGCTGGCGATCCATCCCTCGAAATCCGGATAGAACATCGCAGGATCCGGGTATTCGTAGTCGTCGAAGTGAAGCACGGCCGCGGCGTCGAGCAGCTCGGCGACAGCTCGCGCCAGCGACGTCTTGCCGGCCCCGGAGGTTCCGGAGATCGCAATGGTGTAGATCACATCGAAACCTAAGCCCGCTGCACGTCCACCGCGCCGCTGACGGTGTGGATGCGCAGCTCCAGCTTGCGCTCGCCTTCCGCCGGCTCGGCCGCGGCCTCCAGGGCCGAGTTGACCCGCCCGGTCACCGTGCTGATGTCCAGCCAGGCGGCCGCGCCGTTGGCGACGCCCACCGAGACGCGGCCGGAGACCGACTTGGCGCGCACCCGGCCGTGGTCGGCCCGGGAAACCACCACCCGGCCCGAGGCCGAGAAGGCATCCAGGCTGTCCCCGGCCTCGGTCACATGGATGTCGCCGGAGCCCGAGTGCACATTGGCCTCGCCGTCGATGTGCTCGATGCCGACATTGCCGGATCCCGTGTGCACCCGCGCCTCGGTCCCGGACGAGCCGATGGCGACATTGCCGCTGCCCGACTGGGCGTCGACGCGGCCGTGCGCCACCTCGATGGTCACGTCCCCGGAGCCGGTCCGCACCATGGCGTCGGCGGCCTCGGCGATGCGGATGCCGCCCGACCCGCTCGTCGCCTTCACATCGCCGAACCGCCCCGCGGTGTCGATGGCGCCGGAACCGGTGGCGAGGCTCAGGCTGCTGCCCGCGGGCGCGTGAATGGTCGCCGCTATGGCGCCGCCGCGCTCGAAGAGATGCGGGCGCCACTTGGGAACCAAGACGACGATCTCGTCGCCGTGCTGGGCGACCTCCGACTCGGCGATCCATTGCAGGGCGGTTGGATCCCCGTGGATCGCCACCAGTTCCACCGTGGTGACCGCCACCTCGCCGGCCTGGACCAGGATCCGGCCCTTGGGCAGCTCCACGCGCAGGCGCACCGGGCGCGGGGTCTCGAAGGTATACATGTTAGGCTCCTGGTTCATCGCGCCCACCCCTGGACTCGCCTGTTCGACGCGCGGTTGCGGCCCGGCGCGCCGCGGCCGGCCTGATCCCAGCCTTCGACGCCGGCGAACATTCGAGCGGCGTTCACCAGCCAGGTGTTGAGCGATTGGCCCCGGCCCGCGGCCAGGGCCTCGGCCCGGACCTTCAAGGCTTCCGGCAGGCGCAGGGTGATGCGCGCCGACGCCTCGCCGTCGGTCTCAGCGGACTCCTCCGCGGGGCTCTCCGACGCGGGCGCGGCCTGCGATGCGTGGGTGCGCGCGACGATCTCGACCCGGTCGCGGCCCTGCAGAACCACGTCCACCGTGGTCGCCTCGAGCTGTCCGGCGATCTCCGACGCCGTCTCCGACGCCACCGCCATCACCGTGAGGCGCAGCGCAGGCTCCAGCAGGACCGAGAGCCGTTCGACGGCGCCGCGCACATCCTCCGAGCCGACCTCGGCCGCGCGGGCCAGGTCCTGGCGCAGGGCTTCAACGTGGTGCGTGATATCCATGGCGCACTCATGACACCATAATGATGTCATGACAAGCGTCATTGCGACGTCACTCGACTGTCCGCCGTCCGCGAATGCACAGGGCGGCCGCCGGACCCGCGGCCGCCCTGATCAACGCGCCCGATCAGCGCGAAGCTTCTAGAGCAGGTCCCCACCCGCGGCCGACGCCGTGGTGCCGAACTGTTTGTAGGCCTTGATCACATTGCGGCCGACCGTCCAGCGGTGCACCTCGTCCGGGCCGTCCACCAGGCGCTGGGAGCGGATGCCTGTGTACCAGCCGGCCAAGGGCGTATCGCGGCTGTAGCCCAGGGCGCCGTGCAGCTGGATGGCAGTGTCCACCACCTTGTGCACCATGTGGGCGAGGAACACCTTCGCGATGGAGTTCTCCTGTCGCAGGTCCATGCCCTTCTCCGCCTTGTAGGCGATGTGCAGCAGCATCAGGCGGGCCATGTAGAGTTCGCTGGCGCAATCGGCGAGCATGAACTGCACGGCCTGGCGGTCGGCGAGCAGGCTGCCGAAGGTGGAGCGCTTGGTGACGTGCTCGACGGCCATGTCCAGGGCCCGCTGGGCCATGGCCACATTGTGCATGCCGTGGCGCAGACGCCCGTAGGCCAGGCGATGCTGACCCATGTTGAAGCCGTTGCCCTCGCCGCCCAGCAGGTTCTCCGCCGGCACCTTCAGGTCCTTGATCTCGATCTCCGAGTGGCCGCCGCCCATGACGTGCGAGAGTGGGCCTTCCAGGGCCATGGTGGGGATGTCGCGCTTGATCTTGTAGCCGGGGTTGGGCAGCTCGACGATGAAGGTGGAGTAGCGCTGGTGGCGCGGCGCGTCCGGGTCGGTCATGGCCATGACCAAAGCCAGGTCCGCGGCGCTGGCGGCCGATGAGAACCACTTCTCGCCGTTCAGCACATAGTTCTCGTTGCCTTCCTTCACGGCGCGGGTCTGCATGCCCGTGGCGTCGGCGCCGGCGGCTTTCTCGGTCATTGAATAGCAGACGCGCTTCTCGCCGTTGAGCAGCGGCTTGAGGAACTTCTCCTTCTGATAGGGCGTGCCATGCGCCAGCAGGGTGAGGATCGTGGCGTCGTCGGGGCCTTGGCTGTTCATCGACAGGGCGCCGAGGTGGCTCTCGCCCAGCTCCATCTGCACGAGGGCGTTGGCCAGGGGGCCGAGACCCATGCCGCCGTCCTCCTTGGGGATGAAGGGAAGCCACAGGCCGCGGGCGCGGGCTTTGGCGCGCAACTCGGCGAGCAGCTCCTTGAAGTCGCGGCCATTGGCCAGTTCCTTCTCGGCAGGGATGCATTCGTCATGCACCCACTTGCGCACGGTCTCGCGGATGGCCTTGGCTTCCGCCGGGATTTCGAAGTCGATGGACATGGCGTTCCTCTGGTCTCTCTGGGCATGGGCGGCGCCGCCGGGCGGCGTCCGCGGGATACGTCTTCGGCACTCTTCACCCGCGGGCGAAACTTATCCAGCGCCGATCAGCGGCGGGCGATCATCAGCATCTGGGCGCGCTCCTCGGCCTCCATGGCGATGTCGAAGCTGGGGATCTCCAGGTCGGCGTCCAGCGACCGCTTGGTGAGGCGCAGGGCGTCCGGCGAGGCCAGCAGCATGTCGCGGGCCAGCGCAAGGCCGGCCTCGTCCAGCGCCTCGTCGGGAACCACCGACGACACGAGGCCGGTGCGCAAGGCGTCGGCGGCGTTGATCGGGCGGTTGGAGAGCAGGGCTTCGCGGGCGCGGGAGACGCCGATGGCGCGTTGCAGGCGCCAACCGACGCCGAGCTCCGAGCCGCTGAGACCGACCCGGATGAAGGCGGTGACGAAGTTGGCGCTCTCGCCGGCGATGATCACATCGCTGGACAGGGCGATGGCCACGCCGCCGCCCGCCGCCGGACCCTTGACCAGGGAGATGATCGGCTGCGGACAGCCGCGCATGGCCTTCATCAGGTCGCGCAGCACCCAGTCGCCGTTGGGTCCGTCGCGCAGGGCGTCTTCCTGCCCGGCCGCCTTGAGATCCGCGCCGGCGCAGAACCCGCGCCCGGCCCCGCGGATCAGGATCACCCGCGCCTCGGCATCCCGCCGCCGGGCCTCGAAATAGCCCAGCAGCGCGTCGGTCAGCGGCTGGTTGAGCGCGTTGAGCCGGCTCGGCCGATTGAGGGTCAGACGTCGGATGTCGCCGATCGCCTCGACCTGCAGGATATCCTCGGCCTGGTCCATGACCCGCGCCTCCCTGGCGTACCCAGGCGCCTCCGCGGGCGCCTGGGGTCAATTGGGCCAGCGGACCCTAGGAGAGGCAAGGCCTGGATCGCGCGTCAGAAACTCTCCGCCCAGGGGCGCAGATCGAGCTCATGGGTCCAGGCGCTGCGCTGCTGGTTGTGCAGCACCCAATAGGCATCGGCGATGGCGTCGATGTCGAGCATGCCGTCCGGGCCGCGCTGCTCGGCCATCTGCGGCCTGAAGGTGAGCAGGCGTTCGCCGGCGACGCCGCCGTCGATGACCACATGGCCGACGTGGATGTTCTTCGGCCCGTATTCCCGCGCGATGCTCTGGGCCAGGGCCCGCAGGCCGGCCTTGGCGGCGGCGAAGGGGGCGAAGTTGGCCTTGCCGCGCAGACTGCCGGACGCGCCGGTGAAGATCAGGGTTCCGCCGCCCTGCGCGAGCAGCGCGGGAAGGGCCGCCTGAGCCGTCTGGAACCCGCCGAGGGTGTGCTCGCGCCAGTGCTGCTCGAACCGCTCTTCGGTGACGTCCAGAAACGGCGCCGGCAGGTTGCTCCCGGCGTTGTGGACGACCACGGCCAACGGGGCCAGAGCCTGTGCGGCGGCCACGAACCGGCGCGCGTCGGCGGCCAGGGATGCGTCGCCCACCTCGACGGCGACGGTGGCGCCGGCGGACTGGAGTTCGCCCGCCGTGGCTCGCAGTTTCGGTTCGTTGCGGCCGGCGATGGCCACCGGATAGCCCTCGCGGGCGAAGCGTCGCGCGACCGCGGCGCCGACGCCCCGCGACGCGCCGACCCCGACGACGAGTACGCCGCCCCGGCGCGCGCCGCCGTCGGTCGGTTGCTGGGTTTCAGCCATGGTGTTGCTTCCTGAAGCGGCCCCGTCGGCGTTAGATGGTGACGCTGGCCGCGTTTGCCCGCCCCTGGGGCGACGCCGGCCAGGCGTTGAGGCGATTGAGGACGGAGAATTGGGCTTCAAGCGTGTCATCGCGGCCTCCGTGGCGCTCGCACTTCTGCTGGCGGCCCTGTCGGTCTATCTGGCGGTGGCCCATCTGACCTCGCTGGCGTCGACGCGCGAACGGGTCGCCCACACCCACCAGGTCATCGAGCAGACCCAGCTGCTCTACTCGCTCGTCGTGGACGCCGAGAGCGGCGAGCGGGGCTATCTGGTCAGCGAGGACCCCCGGTACCTCGAACCTTACAGACGGGCGGTCGCGGACCTGCACGGCGAGGAGGCGAAGCTGGCGTCGCTTGTCGCCGACAACGCGGAGCAGGCCGCCAATGTGCGCGTGCTGAACGCGCAGATCGGGCGAAGGCTCGGCATCATCGAACGCTTCGTGGCCATGGGCGACGCCGGCGACTTCGCCGGCGCCCGAGCGGCGGTTCCGACCGGCGGCGGCCGCGCGGCGATGGAAGGCATCCGCCGGCAGGTGGCGACGATCCGTGGGGTCGAGAACGCCTTGTTGGCTCGGCGTACGGCCGACGCGGACATCGCCGAGCGGCTCATCCTCGCCGCCACCCTGGCGCTGAGCTTCCTGGCGCTGGCGGGATTGACCACGGGCGTGGTCGCCCTGGCGCGGGGCAATCGACGGCTGACCGCGGCGGTGAGCGAGGCGCAGACGGCCGAGGCCGCGCGAGAGGCGAGCGACGCCTTGGTGCACGCCCTGTTCGCCAACTCGCCGGACTATCTGTTCGTCATCGATGTCGACGCCGATGGCCGCTTTGTCGTCGGCGACATCAGCCCGTCGTACGAGCGCGCCATGCGTATGTCCGCCAATCGCGTGCGCGGTCGGCCGCTGGACGCCGTTCTGCCGGCCGATGCCGCGCAGGTAGTGACCGCGCACTATCGCGAGGTGCTCGCCTCGGGCCGGCCGCGGGTGACGCGCCGGGAGATCCAGGGCCTGCCTGACGGTTCGCGAACCTGGGAGACCATCGTCGCCCCGGTGAGGAGCGCCGAAGGCGCCAACGATCGGATCATCGGCTCGATCCGCGACATCACCGACCGCGTTCACGCCGAGGAGCGCCTGCGCGAGTCCCAGCGGATGGAGGCGGTGGGCCAGCTTACCGGCGGCGTCGCCCACGACTTCAACAACCTGCTGCAGGTCATCCGCGGCAACCTCGAACTGATCGAGAAGGTGGTGGCCAAGGACGAGCGTGCCCACCGTCAGCTGAAGAACGCGATCCATGGCGCCGAGCGCGCCGGCCAGCTCACCCGCCAGCTCCTGGCCTTCGCGCGCCGCCAGCCGCTGGAGCCGCAGGTGATCAACCTGTCCAGGCTGGTGAGCGACATGGCCGACCTCCTGCGCCGCACGCTCGGCGAGGAGGTGGAGGTGGAGACGGTGGTCGCCGCGGGTCTCTGGAACACCATCGCCGACCCCGCCCAAGTGGAGAGCGCGGTGCTCAACCTGGCGCTCAACGCGCGCGACGCCATGCCCGCGGGCGGACGGCTCACGGTGGAGATCACCAACGCCGCGCTGCACGGCGCCCATACCCATGAAGCCGGCGATGTCGCCGACGGCGAGTATGTGCTGCTGGCCGTGTCGGACACCGGCGAAGGCATGTCGGCGCAGACCCGCTCGCGGGTGTTCGAGCCCTTCTTCACTACCAAGGCCGACGGCAGGGGCACCGGGCTCGGGCTCTCCATGGTCTACGGCTTCGTCAAACAGTCGCACGGCCACATCCAGATCTCTTCGGAACCCGGCCGCGGCACGACGGTGAAAATCTATCTGCCCCGCGCTCACCAGTCCGAGAGCCAACGCGCCCCAGCGGGCGAGATTCCCACCGCGGCCGGCGCGAACCAGGTGATCCTGGTGGTGGAGGACGAGGAGCCGGTGCGCACCGCCGCGGTCGCCCTGCTCGAGGGACTCGGCTACCTGTGCCTGCCCGCGGCGAGCCCCGATGAGGCCCTCGCCCTGGCTCGCACGCAGGCCCCCATCGATCTGGTGTTCACCGACGTGGTCATGCCGGGCGCGCTGAAGACCCGCGAATTCGTCGCCCGCCTGCGAGCGCTGCGCCCCGACACGCCGGTGCTGTTCACCTCGGGCTACACGCAGAACGCCATTGTCCATCACGGACGCCTCGACGAGGGCGTCCACCTGATCTCCAAGCCCTACGGCCGCGCGGAGCTGGCGCGAAAGGTCGCGGGGCTGATCGGCTCGCGGATCGGGACGGCGGTCTGAGGCGCGGGTGACGCGGGCGACGAAGGTCGGTTCGCGTGGTGGCGCCGCCTAGAACCCCGCCCGGCTCAGCGCCAGGTCGGTCCAGCGAAGGTCTTCCTCCAGCGTCCGCCCGCACCAGTTTTCCTGCGGCGCATGTCCGTCGCGGAAGGCGAGGAATCCGATGGCGCAGGCGGCGTTCATCAGCCGGATCACGCGGCGGTCGAGCCTGACGCTCAGCGCGGGTTCATAGGCCGACAGGGCGCCGTCGAGCATGCTCTCCGACTCTCGGTCGAACAGCAGGTACTTGAAGTCGTGACAGCGGTCGGCCAGGGCCGCGCCGTCGTAGTCGAACACGCCCGCGAGGCTGCCGTCCGAGGCATCGACGGCGATGTTGTGGAGGCCGAGGTCGCCGTGAGTGAGCACCGGGTCGTCACATGTCAGCGCGAAGTAGGCGTCCAGCATGCGGGCGACGCGCCGCAGCAGACGGCCGTCGGCGCCGGTGCGCGGCAGGCGCTCGTCCAGCCAGCTGCGCGGCATGGGCCAGCCGGCCTCGGTGTTCAGCCAGCCCGCGAGTTCACGGGTGCCGATCAGGCCGTGCTGCTCCGCCAGCGCGGCCCCGATGTCGGCCCCGAGCCGCCGGGCGAGGCCGTCGTCGGCCGCGATGCGATGGTACAGTTCGCTGGGCGAAACCCGGCCTGGAACCGGCTGGCGCAGGTCCCACCCCGCCGGCGAGACGTGCAGAACGCGCGGCGCTCGAAAAGTGCAGCGGGCCTCGATCAGGCCGAGTATCCGGCACTCCTTGCGCATGGCCTCGCGAGCCTCATCGCCGACGGGAAACCAGGCCATGCGGCCGTCGGCGAGTCTCGCCAACCACCGGGATTCACGACGCTCGGTGGTGATCTCTCCGGGCTGAACGGTGATCCCATCCGCGGCGAGCGCAGACGATGCCGCAACGGGACTGAGCGTCTCGGTCACGGGGCAGGCCGCGCCAGTCGCGTGAAGCTCATCAAAGGGCATCGCATGGTGCGTCTCTCCCGCTGGGCTCGGCGCTGTCCGCCGCACGACTAGTCGTTTCGATGGGCGACGGATCGACAGCCGCAGAGCAGATTCTCGGTCGGCCAGATCAAGGCAGCATCCGGCAAGCACTCCCGCGCGATTAGCCGAACGGTAAGCGTTCGCGCCTATGAAAGCCCATCGCCTCGGGAATGGAAGCACATGCCTTCACTGATGGACACGCTGTCACAACTTGACGGCAAGGCGGAACTGACCGCCGACGACGCCTTGACCATGCGCAGGTCCATCTTCGGCTCGGACATCGAAGTCACGACCGAGGATGCGGAAGCACTGATCAAGCTGAACATGGACGCCGGCGCGGCCTCGCCGGAGTGGCGGATGCTCTATGTGGAGGCGCTCACCGACTTCGTCGTGCGCCAGCAGGCGCCGGCGGGCTACGTCGACCAGGCGAAGGCCGCCTGGCTGATGTCCGCCCTGTCGCGCAACGGCTGCGGCAAGGCCGATGAGATGGAGCTTCTCGTGCATGTGCTCGAGGAAGCCGACGAGGCGCCGCCGGAACTCTGCGCCTTCACGCTGAAAGCTCTTCGCGGCATGCTGCTGGCGCGCAAGGGCGACAACGGCGCCCGGCCGGCGATCGGACGGGACGACGTCGAACTCCTGCGCCGCGCCGTGTTCGCGGCCGGCGGCGAGGGCGCCATCGCCGTCACCCGCGAGGAGGCGGAGACCCTGTTCGACATCAACGACGCGTTCCGGGGCGCGACGAACGATCCGACGTGGACGGACTTCTTCGTCAAGGCGTTGGCCAATTCGCTGCTTTATGCGCCGAGCTTCACCGAAGAGGATGCGCCCGAGGCGCTTCGCCGCCAGAACTGGCTGACCGACACCTCCGTGCACCCCCTGCATTTCCTGAGCGGCCGGCCCGATATCGCCGGCGCCGTCCACTCCGCGTTCGACCACACGCCGGCGATCTTCGAGGCGTGGCAGGAAAAGAACGCGGCCGATGACGTGGTGGAAGCTTCCGCCCAGGCGGTGACCGGCGAAGAGGCGCACTGGCTGGCGGGGCGGCTGGGCCATGGCGGCGCGCTCGACCCGAACGAACAGGCCTTGCTGCGCTTCCTGGCCGACAACGCGTCCAGCATGGATCCGTCGCTGCAGCCACTGCTCGCCCAGGCGTCCGGCCGGCCCGCGACTGCGCCCGCCAGCGCGAAGCCCGAACCAGCCGCCCACGCCGAGGACCGCCCCGTGTTCGGTCACCGGATGCAGGCGCCCGCGGCGGAGTGAGCGCTGGAGCTAGGGCGCAATGGGGTCAGGTGGACTCACCCGACCGCTGAATCGCCCCCTAGGCGAACACCTCGTCGAAGAAGGCGAGCATCTCTGCCCAACTGCGCTTGTCCGTGGCCGCGTCGTACTTGATCCCCGGCCGGCCGAAGGAGCTGGCGTCGGGATTGGTGAACGAGTGCTCGGCCCCGCCGTAGAGGATGATCCGCCAGTCGACGCCGCCGCCGCGCATCTCCTGCTCGAAGGCCAGGCGTTGCTCCGGCGGGATCAGCGGGTCCTCGGCGCCGATCTGCACCAGCACCTTGCCCTTGATGTTCTTGGCGTCCTGCGGCCTCGCCGTGCTGAGGCCGGAATGGAAGCCGACAACGCCCTTCACGTCGGCGCCGGACCTCGCCAGCTCCAGCACCGTGGTGCCCCCGAAGCAGTAGCCGATGCCGGCCAGGCGCGTCGCGTCGGTCTGCGGCTGGCTGGCCAGCACCTTCAGCGCCTCGCCGGCGATGGCGCGGATGCCGGCCGGGTCCGCCATGACGGCGCCCAGGCGCTGCATCATCTCGTTGAAATCGGTGAGCACCTCGGCGTCGCCGTGGAAGTCCATGGCGAAGGCCACATATCCGGCGTCCGCCAGCTTCCGGGCGAAGCTCATCACCAGTGGGCCGCGGCCGGGCGCCTCTGGGGCCAGCAGTACGCCGGGGCGCTTGCCGGGCTTGGTGTCGTCCACCGCCAGGTAGCCGACATAGCGCTTGCCGCCCACCGTATAGGCGATCTCTTCGGTCTTCATGGTTTCCAGTCCCTCGTATCAGGCCGCTTGCGTGACTTTGGCGTTTGCCGGCGCGTCGGCCGTGCCCAGGTGGCGCAGATAGAACCGCTCCCAGGACGCGCCTTCGAACTCCGGTATGCCCATGTGGCCGCCGGGGTTGATGTGCATGGTCTTCTCGGCCGAGCCGAACGCGTTGAACAGGGCGATGCCCGCCTCGCGCGGCGCCACGGCGTCGTCCCATTGGAAGACGAACTCCGCTGGAATGGCGATCTTGCGCGCCGCCGCCTCGAACGCCGCCTGCCCCTCGCGCAGGCCGGCGAGGCCGAACACCGCGGCGGTGATCCGCGGCTCCTGGGAGACGAAGGGCACGCCGATGGCCGTGCCCATGGAGACGCCCCAGTAGCCCACCGGCCCGCCCGCGCCGACGAAGTCGAAGGTCTGCGCCAGGTCCAGCGCCGCTATCCACTCCGGCACGGCGCCGGCCGAGCGTTGGGCCATGGCCCGCATGCGTTCCGGGTCCCAGGGCGCGGTGACCTGGCCTGAGACCCGCAACCCCACCTCGCGCATGTTGGCGGCGGACTCCTCGCGGCTGATCCGGTCGCCGTGGCCGGGGGCGTCGATGGCCAGCACCGCATAGCCGAACTTCCGCGCATAGCCTCGCGCGCGGATGGCCAGCGAGGTGATCTTCTTGTGCTGCGAGCCGCCGTGGCCCATCAGCACCATGGGGCGCGGACCCTTCGCGGCCTCCGGCGCCCAGATCACCGCCGGCACGCGTTCGCCGGCCACGGTGAGTTCGAACAGCCGCTCGGTGACGCCGTCGGCGGTGCGTTCGCGGGTGAAGGTCATGGGCTGTGCTCCAGGCTATCAGGGCGCCACCCTACGCAACTCTGGCGCCCGCGGCCAAGAAGGTTGAACCACGAAAAACACGAAAAGCACGAACGGAGAACTGTCTCCGCCTGCCAGTTGATTGGTGCAATTTCGCGCCTTTGGCGCGTTCTCGTCACTGATCGCTTGAGGCCGATGCGATCCGTTCGTGTTTTTCGTGTTTTTCGTGGTTCAAAGCCTCGCTTCCTGACAAACTCCTGTCAGCAGCTGGCCCTTTCCACGGCGCCGCCCCTCCCTTACTTTGCGCCCATGCCCCGCTCCTCCAGTCCGGCCGGCGTCGCGGACGCTTCGGCGGTGTTCGTCTACGACGATCGGGCCGCCACGCTGTGGACGCCGCACCGGCCGGCGCGGCCGGACAAGGCCGAGGGCGGCCAGCGCTTCGTGCTCCGCGCCGACTACAGCCCGGCCGGCGACCAGCCGGCGGCGATCGCGGAACTGGTGGAGGGCATCCGCCAGCAGGAGCACGACCAGGTGCTGCTGGGCGTCACCGGCTCCGGCAAGACCTTCACCATGGCCAGAATCATCGAGGAGACCCAGCGGCCCGCCCTGATCCTCGCCCACAACAAGACGCTCGCGGCCCAGCTCTACAGCGAATTCAAGAGCTTCTTTCCCGACAACGCCGTCGAGTACTTCGTCTCCTACTACGACTACTACCAGCCCGAAGCCTACGTCCCGCGCACCGACACCTACATCGAGAAGGACAGCTCCATAAACGAGCAGATCGACCGCATGCGCCACTCCGCCACCCGGGCGATCCTGGAGCGGGACGACGTGATCGTGGTCGCCTCCGTATCCTGCATCTACGGCATCGGCTCGGTGGAGACCTACACCGCCATGACCGTCACCCTGAAGGTCGGCCAGAAGGTGGACGAGCGCCGGCTGATCGCCGACCTGGTGGCCCAGCAGTACAAGCGCAACGACAAGGCCTTCGACCGCGGGACCTTCCGCCGGCGCGGCGACACCATCGAGATCTTCCCCGCGCACTATGAGGACCGGGCCTGGCGCGTGGGCCTGTTCGGCGACGAGATCGAATCCATCGCCGAGTTCGACCCGCTCACCGGCAAGAAGACCGCGGACCTGACGACCATCCGCATCTACGCCAACAGCCACTATGTGACGCCGCGCCCGACGCTGATTCAGGCGGTGAACGCCATCAAGGCCGAGATGAAGGAGCGGCTCGACTGGCTGGTGGCCAACGGCAAATTGCTCGAGGCCCAACGGTTGGAGCAGCGCACCACCTTCGACCTGGAGATGATCGAGGCCACCGGCAGCTGCGCCGGCATCGAGAACTACAGCCGCTATCTCACCGGCCGGCGTCCCGGCGAGCCGCCGCCGACCTTCTTCGAATATATCCCCGACAACGCCCTGCTGTTCGTGGACGAGAGCCACCAGACGGTGCCGCAGATCGGGGCCATGTACCGCGGCGACTACCGGCGCAAGTTCACCCTGGCCGAATACGGCTTCCGCCTGCCCTCCTGCCTGGACAACCGCCCCCTCAAGTTCGAGGAGTGGGAGGCCATGCGGCCGGACACCTTGTTCGTCTCGGCCACGCCCGCCCACTGGGAGCTGGAGAAGACCGGCGGCGTGTTCACCGAGCAGGTGATCCGCCCCACCGGCCTGATCGACCCGCCGGTCGAGGTGCGCCCGGTGTCCAAGGGCGGCTTCTCCCAGGTGGACGACGTCATCGACGAGTGCCGACAGGTGGCCAAACACGGCTACCGAACCCTGGTCACCGTGCTCACCAAGAAGATGGCCGAGGACCTCACCGAGTACATGCACGAGCAGGGCCTGCGCGTGCGCTACATGCACTCCGACATCGACACCTTGGAGCGCATCGAGATCATCCGCGACCTGCGGCTAGGCGCCTTCGACGTGCTGGTGGGCATCAACCTGCTGCGCGAGGGCCTGGACATCCCCGAGTGCGGCCTGGTGGCCATCCTGGACGCGGACAAGGAAGGCTTCCTGCGCTCGGAAACCAGCCTGATCCAGACCATCGGCCGGGCGGCGCGCAACGTGGACGGCAAGGTGATCCTCTACGCCGACAGCGTCACCGGCTCCATGGAACGGGCCATGGCCGAGACCGACCGCCGCCGCGAGAAACAGGCGGCGTTCAATCTCGAACACGGCATCACCCCGGAGAGCATCCGCAGCCAGATCAAGGACATCCTGGCCAGCCCCTACGAGCGCGACCGGGTCACCGTGGACGCCGGCGTGGCCGAGGAGGCCCGCCCGTTCCTCGGGCACAACTTCCAGACCACCCTGCGCGACCTGGAGGCCCGCATGCGCAAGGCCGCCGGCGACCTGGAGTTCGAGGAGGCCGCGCGCCTGAGGGACGAGATCAAGCGCCTGAAGATGCTCGACCTGGAGTTCGCCAACGACCTCCTCACCCCCGCCGGCGAAGCGCCGGACCGCGGGGCGGTGACCCGGGTGAGGGCGGCCGCGCGCGCCGAGGCGGCGGAGCGCTTCAGGAAGGGCCGGCGGCGCTAGCGCCGGCCCGCCTGTTCCACCTGTTATTCACCTGTTCCACCTGTTATTTCGGTGTTTTTTCCACCTGTTACGGTCTGGAATGTCAGTCCGTTCAATGGCTTGCAGCCACCTGATATCCGCCAGGAACAGGTGATAACAGGTGATAACAGGCGCCAAACAGGCCTGTTATCGATGCATAGCAGGTGCGCAACAGGCGGCGGCGGACGCTTGTCCACCACACCCCCAATCCGAAATTCCCCGCGAAAGCGGGGACCCAGGCGTTTTTTGTTTGTTCCTTCCTTCCGTCCACACCCGCGCGCACCACCGATTGAAAAAAAGCCTGGGTCCCCGCTTTCGCGGGGAATTTCGGGTGTGGGGGATCGGGAACGTGGCTGTGCCGGCGAGCGCCCGCCCGTCACCGGCCGCGCGCATTTCGTTTCACGATGTCAAAGACCGCCGCCCCGAGCCGGGCGGACGAGCTAAATTACCAAATGTAACGCAAAAATGCAAGCCCTCGCCCTGACACCCTCAGCACCGCGGCGTCTCCACGCTGCCGCACTCGTCCGGCGAGAAGGTGTCGCCGCCGGTGCCGCGCATTCGCGACGCCGACGAGAAGTCCATGGAGATCGACACCACCAGGCCGGGCCTGGGTTCGCCGTCGAAGGTTCCGGGCTTCAGCTTGTAGAGCCCGGCCAGCTTCACCGCCGCGGCGCCGAAGCCGTGGCCGGACGGCGTCTCCGCCTTCACCACGCAATCCTCCGCCTTGCCCTCGAGCGTCACATGGCACTCCACCGTGGCCTTGCCGCTAAGGCCGCCATAGTCGGCAGCCTGGGGATAGTAGTGCCGCTCCGCCGCCGCATCGGGCATGGCGACCACCGTCGGCGGCATGGTCACGTGCGGCGTCACCAGCAGGTTGGGCGTGATGGCTGGCGGGTGCAGGCTGAACTTCAGGACGATCCGGTAGACGCCGGGCTTCAGCGCGATCTTCGGATTGCCCTGGGTCTGTTCGGCGATGGCCACCGCCGCCGTGCCGAAGTCGGCGCCCGCCGGAGCCTCCGAAACCACGCTGCAGCCGCGCAGCGCCAGGTGTGCGTCGCCGTTGCAGTTGATCGTCGCCGTGCCTTCCAGGCCTTTCGACTTGGCCAGCGACGGGTAGTACATCAGCTGGCTGCGCGCCGCCTGGGCCGCCTCATCGTCCGCCGCCGGGTCGGACCGCACCGGCGCGCAGACCGCGAGCGCCGCCACGCCGCCGGCGATGAGCGAGCCGACGATCAGTGAGCCGTGTGAACCCATGGGCCGCCCCCAATCTTGGCCAACGCGCCGCCCGCCTTCGTCGCGTTAGCGTGTAGGGGCGCGGAGAGGTTCGGTCAGTTCATCTCAACCAGCGGCGTGACGCAAGGGCAGCCGCCGCAGCCTGGCGCGAGGCCTTCACCACATCCGCACCCGCTGCTGCGGCGGCAGATAGAGCTTCTGGCCCGGCTGCACGCCGAACGCCGCGTACCAGGGGTCCTCGTTGCGCACCGTGTCCGCGCGGTATTCGTCGGGCGCGTGTTCGTCGGTGGCGACCTGCCGGCGCAGCGCCGCCTCGCGCGACTTCCCCCGCCAGGATTGGGCGAAGGCCAGGTAGAACTGCTGGTCGCCCGTCTGTCCGCCGACCACCGGCGCATCCCGGCCGGCCAGGGCGATGCGGAAGGCCTCATAGGCCACCGCCAGTCCGGCCACGTCGGCGATGTTCTCCGACAGGGTCTGGCGGCCGTCCACCGCAATGTCGGGCAGGGGACGGTAGGCGGCGTATTGCTGGACCAGGGCGTCGGCCGAGGCGCGGAAGTGCGCGAAGTCGGCCGGCGTCCACCAGTTCGCCAGGCGTCCGCCGGCGTCGAACAGGGCGCCGCTGTCGTCGAAGGAATGGCTGATCTCATGGCCTATGGTCGCGCCGATCGCGCCGTAGTTGGCCGCGGCCGGCGCGTCCGGGTCGAAGACAGGGGGCTGCAGTTCGGCGGCGGGAAAGTTCAGGGCGTTCATCGCCGGCAGGTTCACCGCGTTCACCGTCTGGGGCGTCAGCACCCATTCGCCGCGGTCCACCGGGCGGCCCAGCTTGGCGAGGTTCCATCGCAGCTCGAAAGCCTCGGATCGCAGCAGGTTGCCGTAGGCGTCGCCGCGTACGACCCTCAGGCCCGAATAGTCGCGCCAGCGGTCGGGATAGCCGACGCCCACGCGCAGGGTGGCCAGCTTGGCCTTCGCCTTGGCCTTGGTGGCAGCGGTCATCCAGTCGAGGGCGTCGATGCGGCGGCCGAACGCGGCGATCAGGTTCGTCACCAGCGCCTGGATCGCCGCCTTGTCCCGCTGCGGAAACCAGCGCGCCACATAGAGCTTGCCTACCGGCTCGCCCAGCGCCCGGCTGGTGGCGTCCACCGCCTGCTTCCACCGCGCGCGCTGCATCGGCGTGCCGTTCAGCACCCGGCCCTGGAAGTCGAACGCCTCGTCGGCGAAGGCCTTGGGCAGCACCGGCGCGGCGTGCTCCAGCGCATGAAACGCCAGGTAGTCGCGCCAGCTTTTCAGCGGGACCCGCAGCGCCAGCATCGCCTCGCCGGCGACCGCCTTGGGCTGCCAGACGACGAAGGTCCGCTGGTGGGCGAGCCCGCCGGCGGCGAGGAAGGCGGCCCAGTCCAGGCCGGGCGCGCGGGCGGAGAGCTGGGCGCGGGACCAGTGGTTGTCGCCCCGCTTCACGTCCTCGCTGTCGGCGAAGCTGGCGTGGGTGGTGGCGATCGCCCGCTCCAGGGCGACCACCCGCGCCGCCCGCGCTTCGGGCTCGCTGAAACCGGCCAGGCGCAGCATGCCGGCGACGTGCGCCTGGTACTTCGCCTGGATCGCGCGCATCGACGGGCTGGCGTCCAGGTAGTAGTCGCGAGCCGGCATGCCGAGGCCGCCCTGAATCAGGAAGGCGGCGTAGCGCGTGGGATGGTCGAGGTCCTGCGCCACCCACAGGCCGAGGAAGTTGGGGGTGTAGGGCTGGGTGTCGTTCAGGATGTCCACGTCGGCGCGCAACTGACCGCCGAGGTAGGCCGCCAGGGCGGTGCGGCTACGCAGCGCCGCGATGCGCGCCAGCGTCGGCCGGATGGGGTCCAGGCCCTTGGCCTCGATCGCGGCTTCGTCCAGGTAGCTGGCGTAGTAGTCGGCGATCTTGGCGGCTTCCGTGCCCGCGCGGGGATGTGAGGCGGCGGCCGCCTTGATCAGATCCGTCACCCGGTCCTGGGTGCGCTCCACGGTGATCTCGTCGGCGCCCCAGGACGACCTATCCGGCGGGATCGCCGAGGTCTTCAGCCAGCCGCCGTTGGCATAGGCGAAGAAGTCGTCCCCGGGCACGCTCGATGCGTCCATCCCGGCGAAGTCGACGCCGTGAACCTCCGGCTCGGCGCCCGCCGACGGGACCAGGAGCACGCCCGCGACGACCGCGGCGGCGAGCATGGAACGCAGGCGCAGACTGAGCAGCATGCCGGCGGTTTAGGCACGGAAACGGCGGCTGGATAGAGCACGCTGAGATGGTGGAGCTTGCGCCCACATCGGTAGCCCTCGCCCCCGCTCGCTACTAGGGATGCACACATTTGCGGTAGGTAGGCGTGGGCGGCGGCTAGGTTCCTTCTCCGCTAGAGCTAGGAAGAAGGTAGGAGCGTTCTTACCTCTCGCCGCCGAACCGCAACGCCCGCGCCACCGCCTCGGGATCGGCCTGGATTACCCTGAGCAGGGTGGTCGCCGTCCCCTTGGGGCTGCGGCGGCCATATTCGTATTGCCGGATGGCGGACACGGTGAACCCGAACCGCCGGGCGAACTGCGGCTGGCTGAGCCCCAGCCGCTTGCGCAACGCCTTGACCTCGGCGGGCGACGGCGGCGGGATCACCACCTCGGCCCTGGCGAAGTCCTCTTCGCTCCAGGCGCTGTCGTCCTCCGCCGCCATCGCTTCGATGGCCGCGTCGCTGGGCTCGGGATGCGCCTTCATAACGGCCGCCGCCGCTGCGGCGTCCACGTCAGCCCGGGTACGTCGAACGATAGACATTCCGCTCTCTCCTGCTCGCCCGTGGGGGCGGCGGCGGTAGGATTACCCATCCAACAGACCCGCTTCGCGATTGTAATAATTCCAAAACGTTTCGCGCAGCAAGAGATCATCTGTCTGCAGTCTCACTGTCGACTCAGTAAGCTTATCCTTAAGTACGAAATAATTGTTCGATTTCTTCTCTATCTCGTACTGCATGTCGTTTCGATAGATTCTCGACAGAAGCTCTGGAACCTCGCTCCTGTTATCTGTGACAAGAACTCCTCCTGCAACACCATTGTCGAAGTTAATTAAGCGGGCCAACGGATGAATATCTCTAAAGAACCCCGCCTTCGTCTGCGTATCACAGTAGAATATCACCGGCTTCCCCTGCGACAGCGCCATCGCGGCTTCCACATCTTTCCCGTAACTGTCCAGCTGCCCGGCATTGTATACGAGGACGCTCGCACTCTTTACCATGAGACATTCGATGAGTCCCTTGTCTTCGTGTCCAATCGCAGCGCTGAGCGTCGGGTCAAAGTATCTAAGCCTCAGATCTGCTATTCTAGGGTCAGAGAATGTCGTGTCACAAAAATCGGCCATGTTACGGAAGTCGGTTCGACTCCGCATGCTGGTCGCGACATAGACGTCCATGTCGGCGATCATCGAGAGGTACAACGCAGTGTTTGTCAGCGCTCGCTCTCTCGCGCCGGAGAACTTACGAATCACTACGCTTAGGCGACTTTGGAGGTCGGACTCGTCCGTGACGGCGTCGTCCAGCACTTCGTCGAGCGAGAATTCCAACTGGCTCGCTGGGAACCGAGCACCGCCCCCGCCTGCAACAAGATCTCGAAAGGTCGGCTTGGCGTTGCCCGATGCAATTAGCTGTTTTCGTTGACGCTCCAGGAAGACCGCGAGCTGCTCGGCGTCAGCCTCGCGAGGGGCGTAAGTTTTGCATGCTACTTCCGCGATAAGATAGCTACTCCGCCGCCACCGCCGAGTTGTACGCATACGTCTTCCACGTCGGCGCATAGTCGCCGTCGGCCTGGTGGCCCCAGACGTGCCACTTTCGGCGCTCGCCGCGCGCGAACAGCTCCAAGTGCGGCCCCGGTGAGCAGGCTTCGATGATCTCATACTGTTCGTCGGGCTTGCGGCTGTGCTCGCGCTTGCGGGTCTCGATCATGTTCACCTGACGGCGGCCTGGGGCCAGGGTGCGGGCGTTCTTGCCACGCACGCCGAAGAGGATCAGCTCGGTGACATTGCGGAAGTAGAAGCCGACGCCGCGCCCGTCGGAGCCGCCGTCCTTGCGCACCTTGTGCCAGACGACGTTGGATTTGTAGGTGAAGCCCCAGGCCTCCATCACCTGCAGCGCCTCGGGCAGCAGGGCGTTGGGCGTCCAGAGGTAGAGGTGCGCCGGATCGGCCGCGACACCCTCCACCGGCAGGGCGCAGATGTCGTCCAGCGTCATGGTCTCATAGCGCGACAGGCGCCGGTGCTCGGGCGCCATCTTGCCGGTGCGGTTGGTGAACCGCCACGGCGGATCGGCCAGGATGGTCCCGAACTTCCGCCCGCGGGCGAAGCCGGCGAGATCAGTGAGCGTTTCCAAACCGACGTCCCTAGCCATACGTACCTCTCAGCCGCGCTCACGAATCATCGCTGATGCTACGGCAAAACACCCCCTCGCATTGGATGATATTCGCTGATGTTCTTCGTTTGTTCAACCACAAAGGGCGGTTGACGAACCGTACTAACTCAGCTTCAGCGTCAGTCGACACTCACGAGTTGCGCCATGGCATTTGCACCAGGGTCGTTCACGAAGAACTTCGGGTGGGATACCGACCCGCCCGGCCTTAGGAAGCTTCACCGCGCTATCCGGGCCGGGTTCAATGGGAGAGCGCAGCCAGTCACACGCGATGAGTTCCGCCGCAACGTGCGCTCAGTTAGCGACACAAACCGCCAGCTCATCGCGCTCAACTTCTTTCTCCACAACTCGGTCATCGGCAGAGAAAACATTCTGACTGTGGACGAGCTGGTTCGGCTCGCGATTGAGACTCCGCACTCCAGGCACTTCGACCACGTCGCCATCTTTGCCCCGCACTTGTCGGAGTTAGGAACCAGGCGCGGCACCGCCGGTCATCGCGACGAAGCCGCCTTCCTAAACGAGTATGTCCGCGAGCACCTGTGGTCGAATGGCGGCTGGCGCCGCAGCGCCTTGCGCGAGGATGAGATCGAGTCAGCTTTCGTCGACACCATGGCGGTCGAAGGATCCGACACCGCGCACAAGTGCATGACAAACTACCGCTTCATCCTCTCGCTCGCTGGTTACCTGACTGGCTCTGCGCCCATCGTGAACTCTCACGCGGACGATTGGGCGAACTCAGCCTTTCGAGTCGCTTTCGATCGGTGGACCGCTGATGCCGGCGACGCGCTCGCAGCAGACGCGCTCCGGTCACGAAGTCTCGACGCCCACCTTTACAGACTAATGGGCTTGCCGCAGGCGGGGTTCGACGCGGCGATTGAAGCCGCGATCGCCGATTATCTCCGCGCGGGAAGCCGGCGTCCTGGTCGGCGGGCCAGCGCCAGGACACCTGAAGCTACGAACGCCGAAACACCTGCGCCAGAGTGGCGAGACGACACGTCCGAGCCGGCGACCGAGGTCGCCAGACGCCTTCAGCAATTGCAGCTCCAGGTCCGGAATCCGGGTCTGGGCCGCGAACTACGGGCACACTACGGCAATGAATGCTGCTTTTGCGGCAAAGCATTGATCGTGGGTGTCGAACCGGACCAGTTCTACAGCGAAGCGGCCCACGTCCGCGCGCTCGGCCGCCCGCACAACGGACCGGATCGAAGGGACAACATGCTCGTCCTTTGCCCCGAGCATCACATCCAATTCGACGCGGGTATACTCACGATCGTTGAACGACGCAGTCGTCTTGAAATCTTCAGCAGGATTCAGGGCGACCCGCTCCACGGACGCGAGGTTCGGCTCCGTCCTCCGCACTCGATCGACCCAGCGCACGCGAAGTACCACGCGGACTTCTGGCTTGACCGGTGAGGGCAACCGCCACGTGCGGCCGAAGATACGCCAGCAGCTGCAAGTGCTACGCGACCGCGGCTGGCTCGAGTTCCTGGGGCGCGGGCGGTATCGGGTGCGGGCGGCGGGGGTTTGAACGGGGCCGGCGAGCGGCGTCAGCGCCGCGGGGGCATCTTCGCGGCCCTGGTCATGGCTTCCGGCAATGCCCGATCTCGATCCCCTCGACCTTGGTCGTATAGACGGTGTCGCCCTTGGGGCAGGGCTCGCACGCCCAGCCCTGTTTGGCCGCAATCCACACCGGGATCTGGGGGACCCGACCCCCGCGGCAATCCGACTCCGGCGCCGCCCAGCACGACCAGCGCAGAGGCCCCCCGACCTTGGTGACGGCCCAGACCAGGCGCGTGGGCGGCTTGCATTTCTGGTGGCCGGCGGCGGGAGTGACCTTTGGCGCGCCGGGGCCGTTGGCGGCCGAAGCCGCGCCGGCGAACAGCCAGATCGCCGCCGCGGCGGTGATCATCGCGGACTTGATCATGGACGTTCGCCTCCACTCGGGGGAAGTGAGTCTCACCCAAGGAACATGGGCGACGGGGCGAGGAGGCCGCCAAGCCGAACCTCGAACGAAGGCGCCCGTCGACCCTGGTTCCAGCATGGCCACGCCCAACCGGCCGCGTCAAACCGGCTCGCGTTCAGCGGGCGCGGGCGGTGTCGGTTGCGTTCGTCCGTCGCTGGGTAAGCCACGACGCCCGCCCCCCTAAATCGTCCCCACCGTCTTCAGCCGCGCGCGGGGGTGGATCTCGTTCTGGCTCATCACCACCGTCTGGCCGCGGAAGCGCTCGATGATCGAGCGGACGTAGGGGCGGATCAGCGGGCCGGTGAGCAGGACCGGGTTCTCGCCGGAGAGCGCCGCCCGCTCGAAGGCCTCGCGCACGCCGCGGATGAAGTCCTGCAGGCGCGAGGGGGCCAGGGCCAGTTGCTTGTCGTCGCCCGGGCCGACCAGGGCCTCGGAGAAGGTCATCTCCCAGTCGGGAGCCAGGGTGATGATCGGCAGGGCGCCGTCGTCGTCGCGGTTGGCCCAGCAGATCTGCCGCCCGAGGCGGCCGCGCACCTGCTCCACCAGGGCGGTGATCGAACTGGTGTGCGGCGCGGACTCGGCGATGCCTTCCAGGATGGTGGGCAGGTCGCGGATCGACACACGCTCGCGCAGCAGGGCCTGCAGCACGCGCTGCACCGTGGTGGCGGTGGCCACCGAGGGGATCAGGTCGTCCACCAGCTTCTTCTCGTCCGCGCCCAGGTCCTTCAGCAGCTTCTGCACCTCCGCGTAGGACAGCAGGTCGGCCATGTTGTCCTTGAGGATCTCGGTGAGGTGGGTGGTCAGCACCGTGGCCGGGTCGACGGTGGTGTAGCCGCGGAACGCCGCCTCCTCGCGCAGGGACTCCTCGATCCACGTGGCCGGCAGGCCGAACGCCGGCTCGCGCACATGCTCGCCGGGCAGCTCCACCTGGCCGCCGCGGGGATCCATGGCCATCAGGTGGCCGAGCCTCACTTCGCCGGTCCCGGCCTCCATCTCCTTGATGCGTATGGCGTAGCCCTGGTTGCCCAGGCGCATGTTGTCGAGGATGCGCACCGGCGGCATGACGAAGCCGTACTCCCCGGCGAGGGTCCTGCGCAGCGCCTTGATCTGGTCGGTGAGGCGGCGGCCCTCCAGGTCGTTGATCAGGTTGAGCAGGCCGTAGCCCAGCTCGATCTTCACGTCGTCGATGGCCAGGCTCGCGGAGATCGGATCCTCCTGCGGCGGCGCCTGGACAGCGGGCGCGGGCTTGGCCTCCTCGAGGGCGGCCTGGGAGCGTCGCCAGGCCAGCACGCCGGCGCCGATGCTGAGGCTGGCGAAGGGCAGGATCGGCATGCCCGGAACCAGGGCCAGCACGCCGGAAGCCGCCGAGACCATGCCCAGGCTGGTGGGGTTCATGGCCAGCTGGGTGACCAGGGCCTTGTCCGCCGCGCCCTCCACGCCCGACTTCGACACCAGCAGGCCGGCCGCCAGGGAGATCACCAAGGCGGGGATCTGGCTGACCAGGCCGTCGCCGATGGTCATGATGGTGTAGCTGGAGAAGGCCTGGTTCAGCGACAGCTTGTGCTGCACCACGCCGATGACGATGCCGCCGATCACATTGATCGCGACGATGATCAGCCCCGCCATGGCGTCGCCGCGCACGAACTTCGAGGCGCCGTCCATGGCGCCGAAGAAGGTGCTTTCCTGCTCCAGCTCCTTGCGCCGCCGCTTGGCCTCCTCCTGGTCGATCAGGCCGGACGACAGGTCGGCGTCGATGGCCATCTGCTTGCCGGGCATGGAGTCAAGGGTGAAGCGGGCGGCCACCTCGGCGATGCGCGACGAGCCGCGGGTGATCACCACGAAGTTCACGATCACCAGAATGGCGAAGATGACGATGCCGATCACGAAGTTGCCGTGCATCATCAGGTTGCCGAAGGCCTGGATGATGTGGCCGGCCCCGTCGGTGCCCTCGTGGCCGTGACCCAGGATCAGCCGCGTCGCGGCGATGTTCAGGCCCAGCCGGAACAGCGTCGCCATCAGCAGCACCGTCGGGAAGGCGGTGAACTCCAGCGGCCGGCGGATCATCAGCGAGGTCATCAGGATCAGGACCGCGCTGGTGATCGACATGGCCAGCAGCATGTCCAGCACGAAAGCCGGGATCGGCAGGATGAGCAGGACGACGATCCCGACGATGCCGATGGCCAGCGCCACCTCGCCGCGCGCCACCCATCCCCACATGGTGCGGGCGCTGGGCCGGTTGGCGAAGGCCGATGGGAGGCTGAGGTCAGCCATGGGCGGCGTAGGTCAGGCGGTGAAGTGAGGCGCTAGCGTTTTCAACGGCGCCTTCAACCCCCCGAGACTCCCCGCGAAAGCGGGGACCCAGGCTTTTTTTCCGTTCCTGAAGCCGCGAGCGACCGTTCGACCGTCGAACCCCGTGAGACCGCCCAACCCCGACACCGCGCCCGACCCAACTCGGAAAAAGCCTGGGTCCCCGATTTCGCGGGGAATCTCGGAATTGAGTTTTCACGCTTGCCAACCGTTCGCTAGGCTGCATGCGCTCCGGCCCCCTGCGGCGGCGGTACTGATATTCCGGCATCCATGTACTCTTTGAGCTTATTGCGCAGAGTACGGATTGAAATACCGAGGATGTTGGCGGCGTGCGTCCGGTTGCCGAGGCAGTGGCTGAGCGTCCCGATGATCAGCTGCTGCTCGACCTCGGCCACCGTCTGGCCGACGAAGCCGCGGCTGACCGCCTCGGCGGCCATGGACGCGGCGCGGGCCGCCTCGACGTCGGGAGCGCCCGGCATGGGCGCGCCGTCCGGCAGGCGGATGGCGAATTCCTCGATCTCCGGCCCGGTGGAGAGCAGCACGGCGCGGTGGATGGCGTTTTCCAGCTCGCGCACATTGCCGGGCCAGCGGTGGCTGAGCAGGCGCTGGCGCGCGGCGGCGGCGATCGGCCGGTCCGGGGCGCCGTTGGCCTTGGCGTACTTCTTGGCGAAGTGTTCGGCCAGGGCGATCACGTCGCCGGGCCGCTCGCGCAGCGGCGGCAGGCGCAGGTTCACGACGTTCAGCCGGTAGAGCAGGTCTTCGCGGAAAGTCCCCGCCTGCGCCGCCTGGGCGAGGTCGCGGTTGGAGGTGGCGATCACGCGGATGTCTACCTTCACCGGCTTGCCGCCGCCCACCCGGTCGATCTCCCGCTCCTGCAGGGCGCGCAGCAGCTTGGCCTGCAGGCGCCCGTCCATCTCGGAGATTTCGTCGAGCAGCAGGGTCCCGCCGGACGCCTCCTCGAACTTGCCGATGCGCCTGGCCACGGCGCCGGTGAAGGCGCCCTTCTCATGGCCGAAGAGTTCGCTCTCCAGCAGGTTCTCCGGAATCGCCGCGCAGTTCACCGAGATGAACGGGCGCGAGGCCCGCCGCGACTTGCCGTGCAGATAGCGCGCCATCACCTCCTTGCCGACGCCGCTCTCGCCGGTGATCAGCAGGGACGCTTCCGACGGGGCCACCTGGTCGGCCAGGGTGATCACCGCCTGCATGGCGGGATCGCGCGCGATCATCGGCCGCTCGTCGTCGGCCACCGCGGCCAGGACGGCGGCGATCAGGTCGGAGTCCGGCGGCAGGGGGATGAATTCCTTGGCCCCGGCGCGGATGGCGTCGGCCGCCCGTTTCGGATCGGCCCCGACGCCGCAGGCCACCACCGGGACGCGGATGCGCTCGGCCTCGTTGGCGGCGATCAGGGCGGCGATGTCGAGGTCGTAGTCGACCATCAGCAGGTCCGCGCCCTGGCCCGCGCGCAAGGCGTAGGTCGCCGCTTCGCAGGTCTCCACGTGCGCCACCTTGGCCCCCGCGGCCATGGCGAGCTTCACCGCATTGGAGAGCTGACCGCTCAGATGTCCGACAACCAAAAGCCGCATGGCTCTTCTCCTGATAACACCGCGCCCCGTCAGGCCGCGCTGTCGCCGTCCTTGATGATTTCCGTCATGGTCACGCCGAGACGGTCCTCCACGATGACCACCTCGCCGCGGGCGACCAGACGGTTGTTCACATAGATGTCGATGGCCTCGCCGACCTTGCGGTCGAGCTCGAGGACGCTGCCCTGGCCGAGCTGCAACAGGCTGGCCACGGTCATGTGCGCGCGCCCGAGCACGGCGGAGATGTTCACCGGAACGTCGAATACCGGCGCCAGGTCGGTGGCGGTCTTCTCCTCCCCATCGCCGGGCGGCGCTGCGGCGGTGTCGTCCGGCCCGAACTCGTCGAGCGTGAGGTTTGGTTCGTCAGCCATGGTGCGTTTCGTCCGGCGGCGTCGGGGTGATGGGGGTTAGGACTTCGGCGTGCAGGCCTTCTGAGGCCAGCGCCGCCTCGAGGGCGTCGGCCACCCGCTGGGCGGCCTCGGCGGGATCGAACTCCGCACGGCCGTCGCCCCAGTCGAGGACGAAGGCGGCGCGGGGGGCGGCAGGATCGGCCTTGGCGATGATCTGGCCCGGGAAGCCGATGGCCTGGGCCGTCTCCTCCAGGGCCGCCTGCAGGCGCTCCAGCAGGTCGGGCGCGGCGTGCAGGACCAGGCGCGGCGTCGACTCGACCTCGCGGGCCAGGGCGGCCAGGGCGGCTTGCAGCGGCGCCTCGGGGAAGCGGTCGCAGGCGGCGTCGGCGATCTGGCGCGCGGCGGCCAGCGCCAGGCCCGCCGACCCGACCCGGTGCTCGTGCGCGGCCGCGGCCAGCGAGGGCAGCGCGGCGCGGACGGCCTCGGCCATGTCGGCGAGCGCGCGGGCGCTCAGCGCCTCGGCGCGCTCCGACTCGGCGGCTTCGCCTTCGGCCCGGGCGACGGCCTGCAGGTGGGCGACCTCCTCGGCCGAGTACAGACGCCTGTACGGCGCGCGAGCGCCGGTGATCGCCCCGCCGGCGCCGAATTCCGTGTCGAAGTTGAATTTGCGCGGCTCGGCCATCAGTAGATCAGCTCATCATCGCCGCCGGCGCCGGCCAGCATGATCTCGCCCTTGGCGGCGAGGTCCTTGGCCACCTGCACCATGGCCATCTGCGCGGCGTCCACGTCCTTCAGGCGCACCGGTCCCATGCTTTCCATGTCCTCGCGCATGATCTTCGCGGCGCGCTCCGACATGTTGGAGAAGAACATCTCGCGCAGGGCGTCCGACGCGCCCTTCAGCGCCAGGCCCAGCTGGTCCTTCTCCACCGCGCGCAGCAGGGTCTGAACCCCGCCCGGGTCGAGCTTGGACAGGTCCTCGAAGACGAACATCAGCGCCCGGATGCGCTCGGCGGACTCGCGGTTGCGCTCCTCCAGGGCCGCGATGAAGCGGCCCTCGGTCTGGCGGTCGAAGCTGTTGAAGATCTCCGCCATCATCTCATGGCTGTCGCGCTTGGAGGTGCGCGCCAGGTTGGACATGAACTCGGTGCGCAGGGTCTGCTCGATCTTGTCGAGGATTTCGCGCTGCACGGGCTCCATGCGCAGCATGCGCATGACGCACTCCAGTGCGAAGTCCTCCGGCAGGGCGGCGAGGACCCGCGCGGCGTGCTCGGACTTGATCTTGGACAGGACGACGGCGACGGTCTGCGGGTATTCGTTCTTCAGATAGTTGGCGAGCACCGCCTCGTTCACATTGGCGAGCTTGTCCCACATGGTGCGACCCGCGGGGCCGCGGATCTCCTCCATGAGACCGTCGACCTTTTCCCCGGGCAGGAAGGCGGCGAGCAGCTTCTGGGTCTGTTCGAAGGACCCCATGATCGCCCCGCCGCCGGACATGCCGGAGATGAACTCGACCAGCAGTTCCTCCACCGCCTGGGACGAAACGGTGCCGAGGCCGGCCATGGCCTGGGAGACTTCCTTGATCTCCTCCTCGTCCAGGGCCTGCCAGATCACCGCGTGGTCCTCGCCGAGCGCCAGCAGGACGACGGCGGCCTTCTCCGGCCCGGTCAGGCGGGTGGGGTCGGAGATAGTCTTGGTCTTGGGCCGCAGCGTCATGCGCTCTCATGCAGCCAGGTGCGGAGGATCGAGACCGACTCCTCCGGGTGTTTGTCGACGAACTCCGCGACGCGCTTGACCGAGGACGCCTTCACCTGGCCCTCGATGCGGGCGATGTCGATCTTGTTGTCGATGTCCGGACCGGGCAGCGCCAGGGGCTGGCCGGTCGACGGGTCCATGGCCACCTGCATGGTCTCGCCGTCGGCGTTGGTGAACGACTGGGTCGCCTGGCGGCCGCCGCCCAGCATGGGCAGGCCGCCGCCCCCGCCGCCGCCGGACGTGGCGTTCCTGATCAGCGGGCGGACCACGAAGAACAGGGTCATGATCGCCACCAGCGCCAGGATGGCCAGCTCCACCGCGCGCATGATGTCGTTCTTGTCGAAGCCCATCAGCGCGTTGGCGGCGCTGACGCCCTCGCCGTCGGCCTCGCTGGGGAACTTCACATTGACCACCTGCACGGTGTCGCCACGGTCGGCGGAGAAGCCGATGGCCGCCTTCACCAGGGAGTCCAGGCGCTGCATCTCCTCGGCGCTGCGCGGGGTGTAGGCGCCCGGCTTGCCGTCCTTGCCCAGGGCGGTGACGCCGTCCACGGCCACGGCCACCGACAGCCGCTTGATGGTTCCCGGCTGGTTGATCGTCGTGCGCGTGGTCTTGGAGATCTCGTAGTTGGTCGTGGAGTCCTGGCGCCCGGTGTTGCTGCCCGACCCGTTCGAGGTGGAACTCGTGGGCGGCGCGCCGGGCACATTGGCGGAGGCGGAGGTGGCCGTGGTCGGCCCGCCGCCCGACGACTGGTTCTCCGATGACTTCTCGTCGGAGGTCTGCTCGGAGCGGACCACCTGGCCGTCCGGATCGAACTTCTCCTCCTGGGTGGTGACCTGCGAGGTGTCGACGTCCGCGCTGACCTGGACGCGCGCGTGGCCGGGACCGACGACGCCCTCCACCAGGTTCTTGACCATGGTGCGCACCCGCTCTTCGGCGGCCGCCTTGGCGTCCTGCGCGGCCTTGCCGCCCTGCGTGGCGTCGCCCGCGGCGGACAGCGTCTTGCCGTGCTGGTCGATCACCACCACCGAGTCGGGCTTGAGGTTCGGTACGGCGCCGGAAACCAGGTTCTGCACGGCGCGCACCTGGTCCGGCGACGGCTCGCGCGCGCCTATGCCGATGGTCACCGAGGCCGACGCCTGGTCCGCGCCGTCCTGGAACAGCTGCCGCACGGGCAGCACCAGGTGCACGCGCGCGAAGGTCACCCCGTCGAGGGCCCGGATGGTCCGCGCCAGCTCGCCCTCGGTGGCGCGTTTCATGTTCAGCTGCTGAACGAAATCGGTCTGGCCGAGGGCGTTCTGGGTGTCGAATATCTCGTAGCCCACCGAGCTCGAGGTCGGCAGGCCCTTGCCGGCGAGCATCAGGCGCGTGGAGGCGACCTTGTTGCGCGCCACGAGGATGGTCGATCCATCGCCCTTGACCTCGTACTTGATCCCCGCCTGGTCGAGCGCCTGGGTGATCGAGCCGGCTTCGCGCAGGTCGAGGTTGGAATAGAGCAGCTCGTTGGGCGAGCCGCCGAGATTGAGGATGATGGCGGAGATTAGCGCGGCCGCGCCGGCGCCGACGCCGATCAGCACGGCCAGGCGGCCGATGCCGAATCGCTGCAACGCATTGAGCAACGGGTTCAAGGTGCGCTCGAACTCCCTGGGCCTGAAAGTACGCGGCTCGGCCTTCTAGGCGCCCTCGCTAGGCAGGATTTACCCAGTCCAAGGTAAACAGCGGGTTTAAAGCTCAAGCTTTGAGCGGGCGGCGGGTACACTGGAGAAGCGCGCTATTTCGCCTCGGGATCGCCGCAATCGCGCCAGACTCCGCCGCGCGTTTCTTGCCACCGCCACCGATCCGGCCGGAATCCCGGCATTCCGGCTCCCTCGCCGATCAAAAGGAAACGGCCGCGCCTCCCAGGGGAGGCGCGGCCGCTGTTTCGCCTAATCCTTGGGGGAGGGTTCAGCGATACTGCTGCAGGCGCGTGGTGCGAAGCCCGGCAAGCCCATGACGATCAATCGACTGCTGCCATGCGAGGAACTCCTCGTTGGTCAGCGAATATCGCTCGCAGGCGTCGTCCAGCGACAGCAACCCGCCGCGCACAGCCGCGACGACCTCCGCCTTGCGACGGATGACCCAGCGCTGGGTGTTGGCCGGGGGCAGGTCCGCGAGGGTCAGGGGCGCACCCGTCGGACCGATCACGTACTTCTCACCCCGGCTGTTCGTGCGCTGCTGTTGCAACATGGCTTTACGCCCTTCTCACCATCACCTTAGGCGACGGAACATAATGGCAGTGCGATAACGACGACTTAATCGCCTTAGTAAAAAATCGCTTAACCAATGGCTCCCCCCTAGAGAATAGTGTTAGAAAGGTTTTGTACACTTTCGTTAATCGCGATTGAACATTCCAGATTACCTTATGATGCTCAACAAGTCTTGTGTCATCTGATCAGCAGTCGTGATGATCTTCGAAGATGCGGTGTAGGCGCGTTGCGTGGTGATCAGATTGGTAAACTCAGTCGACAGATCCACCGTCGACGCCTCCAGCGTGGACGGGTCGAGGCGTCCCGCTCCGCCGGCGCCCGGCAGGTTGAGCGTGAAGGTGCCGCTCTGCTGCGACACCTGGTAGGCGTTGCCGCTCACCGCGGTCAGCCCATCCGGGTTGGGGAAGGTGGCCAGCCCGACTTGCGCCAGCTGCTTGGTGACGCCGTTGGAGAACACGGCGGTCACGAAGCCGTTGGTGTCGATCTGGATGTTGCTGAGGTTGCCGAAGGCGGTGCCGTTGGTGGTGATGGATTGGGTGTCCGACGGACTGTCGAGCTGGGTGAGGCCGCCGGTGGCGCTCGAACTCACATTGAACGCCACGGTCTGGGCGGCGATGCCGAGCGATACGGCCCAATTCACCGTACCGGCCGCCGGCGGCGCGCCGTTCGATGCGCCGAAAGAGATGGATGGGTTGGCCGCGTTGAACAGGGTGGTGTTGACGGGATCCAGCTGGCCGCTCGGCGTGAAGGCGACGATGCCGGTGGCGATCTGGCCGTTGGTCAGGCCCGCGCCTTCGTTGACGTCCGAAGCCGGAATCGCGACCATCTCCGAGTACCACTGATTGGGCGTCGTGCTCTTCAGGAAGTCGATCTCGACCGTTCGCTTGCCGCCCTTGGAGTCGGATACGGGGATCTGGATGGAGAAGTCCGGCTTCACGCCCGTGGCGTTGTTGGCGTCGTACATGGCCATGCTGTTGGTCGTCACGTTGTAGGCGCCTGCCAGCAGCGGCGGCCCAACGGCCGTCGCGGCGGCGGAGATCGCCTGGCCGGCGTTGAGGTTGGCGTTGATCCCGACCTTGGTCGTCAGACTGACAGCGCCGCCCACCTGGGAGACGTTGATCGGCTGCAGCTGGGTGAGGTCGGAGGGGTTGGTGACGACATTGCCCTGGGCGTTCACCGGCCAGCCCTGCAGAAAGAGGCCGGCGCTGTTCACCAGAAAGCCCTGGCTGTTCACCTGGAACGACCCGGCGCGTGTGAATTCCGCGGGCACCGAGGCCGAGGCGCTGGCGGCCTGGTTGGTGGTCACGAAGAAGCCCTGGCCGGAGATCGACAGGTCCAGTGGCGAGCTGGTGGCGTTCTGAACGCCTTGCTGGGTGACGTTCTGCTGCGTCACCGCGGCCACACCGCCCGAGCTCGGCTCGTTCTGCGAGGCCTGGGAGGTGACCAGTGTCTCGAAATCGGTGTTGCTCTCCTTGAACCCGATGGTGTTCACGTTGGCGATGTTGTTGGAGAGGGTCGACAGGGCGGCCGAGTTGGCCAGCAATCCGGAGAGCCCTGAGAGTTCTGCGCTGGTGATGCTCATTTTGCTTGGTCCTTACTGATTCGATTGAGAGGGTCCGGCGGGCTAGGCGCCGATGGTGGCTGAAGGGGCGGTCGCGCCGATGCTGGTGACGCTGCTGAGCGGGACTTGCTGTCCGCCCACCGTGAGTTCGGTCTTGCCGTTGACAGTCTGAACGCCGGTGACGACGCCGCTGATGGCCGGCTGGCCGCCCGCGGTCGCCGGAACTCCCACCGTTTTGCCGATCAGTCCGGCGGCCTGACCCAGTCCGCCCTGGGCGGTAACCAGTTGCTGGAGCAGCTGGTTGGAGAGGAGCTGCTGCTCCACGCCGGTCATCTGGGTGATCTGCTGGGTGAACTGGCTGGAGTCGAGCGGCTGCAGCGGATCCTGGTTCCGCAGCTGAGTGGTGAGCAGCGACAGGAAGGTCTGGAAGTTGTTGGCCAGCGAGCCGAGGCTCTGGTTGATGGTGGCGGCCGAGGTTCCCGAGGCGGAAGAACTCGACGCGGCCTGCGACGAGCCGGCGCCCCCCGTCGGGTTCGGCGCGACGGCTGGCTGGCCGGGTCCCGGGATGGTGATGGTCGGGGGGATGATGAGTGGCATGGGTTGGCCTAGATGGTGATGTCGAGGCCGCCGGAGCCGGGGCTCCGCGCGGCGATGGATGGGACGGCGTTGACGTCGCTGGGCGCCTCCGGGGCGATCGCGCCCGGCAGGCTCGTCTGCCAAGGTTGCTGCGCGCTCGCGCCCTGACCCTGGCCGCCGGACGAGAAGCTCAGGCCGCTTTGAGAGACGTCGAAGCCGGCCTGCTGCAGGGACTGCTGCAGGTCGGCGGAGCGGCCCTTCGCCTCGGCGGCCGCAGCTGGGTTGTCGAACGAGAGCAAGGCGGAGAGCTGGCCGTCGGAGCCGATGCGCAGCTTGACGTCCACGCGGCCGAGCCCTTGCGGCTCGAGAGCGAAGTCGAAGCGGGACGCCGCGCCGTCCGACCGCCGAGCGATCTGTGACGCGATCTGGGCGGTGATCTGGGCGCCGTTCGCCGCGGCGAACGCCGCGGTCGTCGCGGCGAGACTGACCTGGGCCGGCGCGCTGGCCTCGGCCGATGCGACGGCGCTGGGGGCGGGGCTCTGGTCAGGGCCGGCGCCCTGGGCCTGCCGGTTCTGCCCCTGTCCCGGCTGGGCGTCATCGGCGACGGCGGCGGCGAGTTGCGGGGAACTCGGGGATCCGCCCAGCACGGCCGCCTTGGCCGGCGCCGCCGCGAAATCCTGCACCGACGCGGTCCGAGTCCCGTCCACCAGCTTGCCGGCGGCGTCCACGCCCGCGGCCTTGATCCTGCTGGTCGGCGAGGCGCCGGCGAGCGGCGCGCTCTGAGGCGCGGCCTGGCTCGTCGCCGCGCCGCCGATGCTCACCGCCAGCGCGGAGGGAGGCGCGAGTTGAGGCGCGGACGCGGTGGTGGGGGTGGCGGTCTGAGCTGAGTTCTGGGCGCCGGACGAGTCTCCGCCGGCCGGGCCTTGGCCGGGCGTCGCTGGCGCCCGTTGCGACGATCCGGCGTCCTGGGTCGAAGCAGACGGCGCCGACGGAACGGACGGCGCGGACGCGGTGAGCGGCGGCGTCGCCACGAACCGTAGCAGAGACGGATCGATCGCCGCCGGCGCGGAGTTGGTCTGGGCTGGGGTCGAGGTCCCTGCGGTGGGGGCGGATGCGCCGGTCGCCATCGCCCCGGCTGTTGTCGCGAGAGTCGCCGCCGCGGGCGTGGCAGGCGTGGCAAGCGTGGCAGGCGCGAAGTCGTCGAAGCCGGAGGTCAGGAGCAACCGCGCGCCCGCCGCCTGTCCGAGGTCGATTGCGGGCGCGCCTAGGCCGAGCACGGGTGTCGGCGCGGAGCCGGCGTCGGTGACGATCACTAGCGGCGCCTGCGTGTTCGCGGACGCCGGGGACGCGCTGGCTGCGATCGGATTGGCGGCCGCACCGAGTGGTTGGGTCGACCCTTGCGGTATCGTCGAGGCTGGCCCGGCAGCCACGGCTGGACCGACGCTCGGCTGGGACGGCCCGGTGACGGCGAAATCGGGCGTTGTGGCGGCGAAGGACTGCGCCTGCGGTGAGCCAGTGGGTGGCGCGCCGGCGGGTGGCGCCGCCACGGACGGCGCGCCGGGCGGCGTGCTGGGGATCGGCGCGCCTGTCTGCGTCGGCGCGGCGGATATCGCCGAGGGGTTTGAAGCGGATATCGCCGAGGGGATCGAATTGGCGATCGAGGTCTGGCCGGACAATGACGCGACGGTTGGTGCGAACGCCCCGGCGGTCGCGCCGGGACTCAAGGCCGTCCGCCCACCGTCGCCCGCCGACGCCGTCACGGCGACCGACGAGGTGAAGGTCGCCGCGCCCAGCGCCGCCATCAGGGCGGCCAGCGCCTGGGAAAAGCCGTCCACGCCCGCCGGCCGGGCGTCGGCCACGCCAGCGGAGGCTGCCACATGGGCGCCGGAAGACGGCAAGGTGGAGGCGGCGTGCATGGAATGCGGGCGAGGAGCGGCTCGAAGGGGTGAACGCGCCTGCTGCGCGAAACAATTCGATCAGCCGAAGCAACCCTCGCGCCAACCTTGGTAAACGCTCCTAATAGCCAATGAATTCCGATCATTAGCGCGAATTTTCCGGCAAGCCGAAAGCGTGTGAGCGGCCGAAATTGCCGAGGCCCGATAGGCAAGGAACGCCGCCCGCCCAGCGACCTGGCGCCGCAGCTGCGGTTCTGGCGCCGGAATTGCGCTGTGAAGCCTCAGACCGTTCGAGCGCCAGGAAGAAGGCGATGATTTTCATAAGCTTAGAGGAGCGGCGGCGGCGCGCACGCCAGGCGAGGCGGCAGAATTTGCCGACGTTCGCGGCGCGCATTGCCGTGCGGACCTAGGCCATGACCATCAGTTCCATCATGTCCTCGGCGCTCTCCGGACTGCAGACCGCGCAGACCGGACTGACCACGGTTTCCAACAACATCGCCAATGTGAACACGCCTGGCTATGTGCGCGAGGTGCTCAACCAGGTCCCCCTGGTGACGACCGGCGGGACCGGGGTCGGCGTCGGCGTGGCGGACATCCAGCGCGCCGCCAACCAGTTCCTGGAGGGCGCGAGCTACAACGCCTCGGCGGGGCAGGGCCAGGCATCTGTCGTCTCCAGCCTGCTGGGCCAGGCGCAGGCGGCCTTCGGCGATCCGTCCTCACCGACGAGCTACTTCAACCAGCTGTCCAGCGTGTTCTCGGCGTTTTCGGCGGCAGCCAATACGCCTGGCTCCAACCTGTCGAACAGCCAGGTGCTCGGGCAGGTCGCCACCTTCCTCGACAACTCCCGCACCGTCGCCAGCACCCTGTCGTCGATTTCCGGCCAGGCCGACACCAAGATCGCCAACGATGTGGGCCAGATCAACCAGCTGCTGTCGCAGATCGACAGCCTGAACGGCAGCATCTCCAACACCCTCTCGGTCGGCGGTGACCCGTCCAACTCCCAGAACGCCCAGGCCCAGTTGCTGACCCAGCTTTCCAGCCTGATCGGCATTTCAGTTCAGTCGAACCCCAGGGGCGGCGTCGTGGTGCGCGGTGACGCCGGCGTACAGCTGGACGGACCCGGCGGCCCGGCGACGCTCTCCTATCTCACGTCGGCCTCGGCCAACGGTCAGATCTCCATCACCCAGCAGGGCGCCGGCCAGTCCTCGGCGTTCAGTGTGGGCACCGGCGAACTGGGTGGCCTGCTCAATCTGCGCAACGTGCAGCTGCCCGGCGTACAGAGCCAGGTCGCCGAGTTCGTCACTGGCGCGGTGAACGCCATCAACGCGGCGCACAACGCCAGCACGGCCTTTCCTCCGCCCGCCACGCTCACAGGCCAGAACATCGGGACTGACCTGGCGACCGCCGTCAGTGGTTTCACCGGCAAGACCAACATCGCCGTGGTCGACAGTTCGGGACACCTTCAGGAAAGTGTCGCGATCGACTTCTCCGCCGGAACCATCAGCGTCAATGGCGGCGGCCCGAGCGCCTTCACGCCGGCCAATTTCCTGACATCGCTGAACACCGCCCTCGGCGCCGCCGGTTCGGCGACGTTCTCCAACGGCGTGCTCAGCCTCTCCGCCAGCGCGCCAAACACCGGCATCTCCATAGCGGACGATGCGACGTCGCCGTCGTCGCACGTCGGCGAGGGATTCAGCCAATTCTTCGGATTGAACAACCTGATCTCGTCCAACGAGATCACCAACTACAACACCGGATTGCAGGCCGCGAGCGCCAACAACTTCACGCCGGGCGGCACGATCAGCCTGCAGATCAATGACGCCACGGGCGCCACGGTGCGCGACGTCACCGTGACGGTTCCAAACGGGGGTACGATCCAGGGCCTGCTGAACGCGTTGAATGCGCCCAACGGCGGCGTCGGCGCCTTCGGGCAGTTCGTTCTGGACGCCAAGGGCGCCGTGACCTTCACGCCCACGACGCCGGGCTCGGCCAGCGTGGCGGTGGTCTCGGACAACACCCAGCTGGGCGCGGCAGGACCCTCGCTCAGCCAGTATTTCGGCATCGGCGCCACACAGCGCGCCTCGCGCGCGACGTCCTTCTCCATCCGGCCCGATATCTCCGCCAACCCTCTGAACCTCGCCACCGCCACGCTCGACCTGGCTGCCGCCCCCGGCAATCCCGTGGTCAGCCCCGGCGACGGGTCCGGCGCCCTGCTGTTGTCCAAGGCGGGCAATGCGGTGCTCAACTTCGCCGCAGCCGGCGACCTGCCCGCGATGACCACCAGCATCACCCAATACGCCGCGCAATTCGGCGGCGGCCTGGGCGACAAGGCGGCCGCCGCCGACGCGGCCAAAACCGCGGCCGCCGCGGTGCAGACCCAGGCCGACTCAGCGAGACAGAATGCCGAGGGGGTCAATCTCGACGAGGAACTGACCAAGCTGACCACCTATCAGCAGGCCTACAATGCGTCCGCCCGCCTCATCCAGGCGGGCAAGGACATGTTCGACACTCTCCTGACCATGGTGCCGTGATGGACCGGATCGCGACCAACAGCCTCTACAGCACGTTCCTCAACAACCTCTTCCAGGCCGAGGCCGCGCAGACCCAGGCGACGACGCAGCTTTCGACCGGGCAGGTCGCCACCGACCTGAAGGGTTTCGGCGGCGCCACCGAGACCCTGCTGGCGCTGCAAAACACCCAGACCAGCGTCACGGCCTTTGCGAACCAGAACCAGATCGTCGGCGACAAGCTGGTGGCCCAGGACACGGCGCTGAACCAGGTTGCGAGCGCCGCCGACGGGGCCGGCGCCGCCATCCGCGGGGCGATAGCGTCCGGCGATGGCACGACGCTCATGCAGTCGCTGCAGAACGAGCTCCAGAACGCGGTGCAGGGCCTGAACACCACCTTCAACGGCCAGTACCTGTTCTCCGGCGGCCAAGTGAACACGCCGGCCACCAGCGCCGCCAACCTCACCGATCTGACGGCGGCCCCGTCCATCGCCAGCCTGTTCAACAACGACCAGCACGTCGCCACGAACCAGATCAACGGCCAGACCGCCATCCAGTCCGGCTTCCTGGCCAGCAACGTCGCGACGCCGCTGTACACCGCGTTGCAGGCCATCGAAGCCTACGCCCAAGGCCCCAACGGGCCGTTCAACGGGCCGCTGACCGTCGCCCAGGCGGCTTTCCTGCAGAGCACCCTGGCGGGGCTCACCACGGTGCACAGCAACCTGGACAACGTGGTCGGCCAGAACGGCCTGCTGCAGGCCCAGGTGACCAACGCCACCACGGATCTCACCAACCAGCAGACCCAGCTGCAGGGCATGCTGGGCGGGATAACGGACGCCAACATGGCCCAGGCAGCCACCAATCTGCAGCAGGCGCAGCTGGCTATCCAGGCCGCCGGCCAGGTGTTCGTCGCGCTGAGAAGCACGACCCTGCTCAACACCCTCTCGACCACCGGCTAGCAGGGTTCGCGCAAGCGAGGCTCGCCTTCGCGGCTCGCCACGCCTAAATGCGAGGCGAAACGCGAGCCGATCCATGTCCGTCGCCATGCTTGAGCCCGGCCTTGCCGAGCGCGCCGTCCTCGAGGCGGTCGCGCTGCCGGCCGGCGCGCGCGTGCTCGCTGCCATGTCCGGCGGCGTGGACTCCACCGTGACCGCTGCCCTGCTCAAGCGCGCCGGCTACGACGTGGTCGGCGTCACCCTGCAGCTCTACGACCACGGCGCCGCGATCCAGAAGAAGGGCGCCTGCTGCGCCGGCCAGGACATCCACGACGCGCGCACGGCGGCCGAATCGCTGGGCGTCCCTCACTATGTCCTCGACTACGAGAGCCGCTTCCGCGAGGCGGTGATGGAGGACTTCGCCGACGCCTACCTGCGCGGCGAGACGCCGGTGCCGTGCATCCGCTGCAACCAGACGGTCAAGTTCCGCGATCTTGTGGAGGTCGCCAGGGACCTGGGCGCGGAAGCCCTGGCGACAGGCCACTACGTGCGCCGGCTGATGAGCGCGACCGGGCCGCGGCTGCACCGCGCGGTCGATCCGGCGCGCGACCAGAGCTATTTCCTGTTCGCCACCACGCGCGTCCAGCTCGACTACCTTCGATTCCCGCTGGGCGGGCTGGACAAGCCCCTCGTGCGGCGCATCGCCGGCGAACTGGGCCTGGCGGTGGCCGACAAGCCGGACAGCCAGGACATCTGCTTCGTGCCGGAGGGGCGCTACACCACCATCGTCGACCGCCTGCGCCCGCACGGCGCGGTCCCCGGCGACATCGTTCATCTCGACGGGCGTGTGCTGGGACGCCACGAAGGCGTCACGCGCTACACCGTCGGCCAGAGACGCGGACTGAACGTGGCGGTGGGCGAGCCGCTGTTCGTCGTGCGCCTGGACGCGGACGAGCGCCAGGTGATCGTCGGGCCTCGCGAAGCCCTCCTTACCGGGGCCTTGACGTTGAAGGAGACCAACTGGCTGGGCGATGCGGCGAGCCTAGAGGCGGCAGCCGGGCTGCCGATCCTCGCCCGCGTGCGCTCCACCCGCGAGCCGGTCGCCGGCCGGCTGGCGATCATCGACGGCGCGCCCGGCGTCGAATTCGACGCGCCGGAGGAAGGCGTCGCGCCGGGCCAGGCCTGCGTGCTCTATGCCGCGGACGAGCCCTCGCGCGTGCTCGGCGGCGGCTTCATCGCGCGAACGTCGCGCGCATAAACTCCCTCCCCAAGTGGGGAGGGAAGAGCGATGCGCAGCATCGAGGGGGTGGGGGAGACCGGTGAGATGCGAACGAATTGCGACGCGTCAGACGCGCCCACCCGCCTCGCTTCGCGAGCCACCCTGGCCGCGAAGGGGAGGCAGGACGTCTCCCACGCACGGCGCCTGCACGCGCGTGGCGCTGAGGTCGGCCGCGCGCACGGTCTCGCCGCAGGCGTCGCAGACCAGGCGCGGCTCCAGCACCGCGCCGCAGGTGTGGGTGAAGGTCACCGGCTCGGCGCCCTCATAGACATACCGGTCGCCCCAGGCTTTCAGGCTGAGCAGAACCGGCATCAGGTCGCGGCCCTTGGCCGTGAGCACATATTCATGGCGAGGCGGGCGGTCGGAATAGAGACGCGGCTCCATCACCCCGTGCGCGACCAGGGTCTTCAGCCGCGCGGCCAGGACGTTGCGCGCCACGCCCAGGCGCGACTGCCAGTCGTCGAAGCGGCGAACCCCGGCGAACGCATCGCGCAGAATGAGCAGGGTCCAGGGGTCGCCGACCACCGACAACGCTCCGGCGACGGAGCAGATTTCCTTCGAATAGTCGGCCGTGCGACCCATGCGCGGAAGGTGCTGCCGGACGCAGCGGAAGGCAAGCGTTGCTTTTGCGCACTTTGTCGCCGCCGGTCCGCCGGCCGCGCTTGCGCCGGACGGGCGGAGGTCGCACATGCTGCTTCGCTACAAGGAGCCCCGCCATGCCCGCCGACCCCGTTGTCATCGTCTCCTATGCCAGGACGCCCATGGGCGGTTTCCAGGGCGCCCTCGCCGGCGCCACGGCCACCGAGCTGGGCGCGGCGGCGGTCAGGGCGGCGGTGGCGCGCTCCGGTGTCGATCCCGAAAGGATCGAGCAGATCCTGATGGGCTGTGTCTTGCCGGCCGGCCTCGGCCAGGCCCCGGCGCGCCAGGCGGCGCTGAAGGCCGGGCTGCCGAACAGCGTGGAGGCCACCACCGTCAACAAGATGTGCGGATCGGGCATGCAGGCGGCGATCCTGGCGCATGACGCCCTGGCGGCCGGCAGCGCGGACATCATGATCGCCGGCGGCATGGAGAGCATGACCAACGCACCCTACCTGCTGGCCAAGCACCGGGGCGGGGCGCGGATCGGTCACGACCGGGTGATGGACTCCATGTACCTGGACGGCCTGGAAGACGCCTATGACCCAGGCAAGCTGATGGGCGCCTTCGCCGAGGAGACCGCCGCCGCCTACCAGTTCACCCGCGCCGAGATGGACGCCTACGCCGTGGAGAGCCTGACGCGCGCCAGGCGGGCCGTGGGGAGCGGCGCGTTCCGGCGCGAGATCGTTGCGGTGGAGATACCCGGGCGCAAGGGCGTCGAGACCGTCTGCGACGACGAGCAGCCGCTGAAGGCCGATCCGGCCAAGATCGCGACCCTGAAGCCCGCCTTCGCCAAGGACGGCGCGATCACCGCGGCGAACGCCTCCTCCATTTCAGACGGCGCCGCGGCTCTGGTGATGATGCGCGAATCCACGGCCAGGACGCTGGGCCTGACGCCCATCGCCCGCATAGCGGGTCACGGCGCCCATGCGCACGAACCCGGCCTGTTCACCACGGCGCCGGTACCGGCAATGCAGAAGGCCCTGTCCCGCGCCGGCTGGGCGGTGGACGACGTGGACCTGTTCGAAGTCAATGAAGCCTTCGCGGTGGTGGCCATGATCGCCATGCGCGATCTCGGCATTCCCCACGAAAAGCTCAATGTGAACGGCGGCGCCTGCGCCCTCGGCCATCCCATCGGCGCCTCCGGCGCGCGCATCCTTGCCACCCTGCTGGCGGCGCTGGAAGCGCGCGGGGCCAGCAAGGGCCTCGCGAGCCTGTGCATCGGCGGCGGCGAAGCGGTGGCCATGGCCGTGGAGCGGATGTAGGCCGGCGGCCTAACGCGCCGGCGGTGTCGGCGGCGACGATCCCGACTGAGGCGCTTCGGGATCGGTGATGTTCCCGTCCGGCAGCAGGACCTGACCGGGTTGCATGCCGACAGGGCATGCGCCCTCGAACGTCGCCGAGATCACCATCATGTGGCGCCCGTTCGCCGCGGCGGCCGGCGCGCCGACGACGGTGCGCTGGCTGGTGACCTCGTAGCGGGTCCGAAGGTCGCCGCGAACCACGACATGACTGGTCACCGCGCCTTCGGAACCCATGCGGCAGACGGAATCCGCGACATAGGCGCCGTCGGCGGCGCGCCAGATCACATACCGGTCACACGCGCCGCGGCGAAATTGCCGCCCGAAGATGCTCACGCGGCGATCGCTCGCCGCGTCGAGGCACAGTTCGAACCTGGGCAGCGGCGTCGGCCGGTCCGACGTGATCGTCTGGGCCCAGAGGCCGGCCCTGCGGACCGGCAGCGCCGTCGAGGCCCCGGCGCCTGCGCCCGCCATCTCGGCCCTGTGGCAGGCGGCCAGAGCCGCGACCAACGCAAGGAACAGGACGATCCGCGTCAACGATGCCTCTCGCGCGCCGACCTGCCGGTCAGCCTGGGGTCGCCTGCGCCAGGTCCGCCACCTTCACCTTGCGCCCGTCCGCCAGGACCACGTCTCCCGGGGCCATGCCCGATGGGCACGGACCTTTGAGGGCCAGGTCCGCCCTGACGCGCGTGCGCCCATTCAGGCCCGCGGCGCCGGCGCCCGTGGTGGTGACCTGCGCGTCGATGCTGTAGGCGCGCGTGAAGTCGCCTCGCGCCAAGCCGTCGGTGGAGATCCGGCCCGCCGCGCCCATCTCGCAGACCGTCGAGAAGCGCCAGGAACCGTCCGCGGTCTGGGCCTCGACGCGGCGGGTGCACCGGCTGTCGCTGATCTGGCGGCCGAGGAAGGCCAGCTTGGTGTCGGCGGCGGCGTCGAGGCAATAGCGGGTGACCGCGACACCGCTGCTGTCCGCGACACGCTCCTCCCACAGGCCCGGCGCACGGCGGGTGTCCGAGGCGCCCGGAATGGGCGTGATTGACGCCTGACCGGAAGCTTCGGGCTTGTGGCACGCGGCGAGCGCCGTCAGGGCGCAGAGCAGAACCGGTGGCAAGAGCGTGCGGCGCATGGCGCAGAGCTCCTCCGTCGCCTATGTTGCGTCGACGATAGTCCGGATCGGGACCACACGCGAGGCGGTTGTCGCATGAGCATCAATCCGTTCAGGGACAACGCGTCTCTCGGCCGTTTCGAGCTGGCGGCTGACGGCGGCGTCGCCTTCGCCGACTATCGCCGGGCCGGCCAGAGCCTGATCATCGACCATGTGGAAACCCCCATGGCCCTGCGCGGAACCGGCGTCGCCGCGCGGCTGATGGAGGCGGTGGCGGAACAGGCGCGGCGCGAGAACCTGAAGCTCGTCCCCATCTGCAGCTACGCGGTGGCTTGGCTTCAGCGGCATCCCGAGCACGCCGATCTCCTAGGCTAGCGGCTCGGCCCTTCCGGTAACGGTCCGATACGTCACGTTAACCGAGACCTGCGATCACAGGGGTTCACCGTCGAGACGCTCCCCGGGGACGTCGACCGGGGCGTGGGGCCGCAGACGTGAACGACAAGACCATCCGCAACCTGGCGCACCTTCAGGACAGCGCCTCCACGGCGCGCGTACTCAACCTGCTCCGCATCCAGCGCCGCTTCGGCAGCGAAGCGGAACACGAGTCCCATCCGTTCTTCCAGAACCCGACGCTCAATCGGTGCATCATCCTCAAACACCGCCTGAGGCGGCACGAGCAGGAACTGTTCACCGACGGCCGCCAGACCGCGACCAAAGTCATCCTGCCCATCGACGGCGCGGACCTGAGAGTCGGCGGGCGATCCGTGCTGGTGGGCCAAACCAACTACGACGCCATCATGATGGCGGTGTTCGGCGACACCTGGATGACCGAGCCGCACGACCGCGATCTGCTGAAGCTGCTCGACGACCTGCCCTCGCTCGACCCCTTTCTGCTGCGCGAGCACCTGCGGCGCTTCGATCTGAACCCGGCGCGCTGCTACTTCGAGATCTCCGACGCCGACATGCGGCGCATGATCGGCTTCGTGGAACATGAGATCCAGCGCCTGATCGACCTGTGCTTCGCCGGCGTGGAGGTGGCGGACGACAGCCGCGCCGGGTCTCGGCTGGTGAAGAAGATCCTATCCAACGCGGTCGACGGCGAGACGGAGCCGCTGCGCCTGACCCTTCGCCTCGAGAAGAAGGAGTACCAGGAGGGCGTATTCTGCTGGAAAGGCTTCCTCTACTACAAATGGACGTTGAAAGAGGCGATGCCGAAGGTCAACGGCGTGGTCGACGCCATCGCCAAGGCGAGGCCGCGCGGCAGCATCGACCACGAAACCCGCGCCTATCTGGAAAAGGCGCGCGGGACGCTCCGCCGCTCGATCTTCGGCATACTGCAGACGGCGGAACGTACACTGAAGGTCTACGACCAGGCCTTCGCCGGCCTGGTGGACGGCAACCCACTGGCCTTCCGCGACTTCCTCCTGACCGCGCCGAACATGTTCACGGACCTCGGCGAAAGGCTTGGCGCGGTCAGCCACATCGTCAGCTTCTGGAGCTACCGCTTCCCCGCCGGCCGCCTGCCCGTGGTCGCCGGCTCAGAACTGATGGACATATTCACCGACTTCGAGAACAGCCTCTCCTTCCCGGAGCTCAAGGCGCAGCAGGGCCAGCCGGTCGCCCAGACGGGCTGAGGGCCGCCTTCCCTAGCCGCCGCACCCGTCGTCATGCGCGACGCCGATCAAGAGGGCGCGGCCCTGGCTGAGATCGCGGCCGTCGCGCGCCCGCGGGTATGGGACGTCGCCCTTCAGTCCGCGCCAGAGCGCGCGGTTGTAGGCTGCGGTGTCGAGCCGGTCCTCCTGGCTGAAGTCCTGTCCGGCCATGGCCCTGGCCCAATATGCCGCCGAATGAGCCGGCCTGACGACGCAGGCCTCGCCGAGCTTGGCAGGCGGCAGGGGCAGCTGGGTCGTGCGCAGCACGGCCGGGACCTTCGCCTCATAGGACCAGGAGGACTGGCCGGTATCGAACACGTCGGTCATGGGCGCCGCCAAGCCGTCGGTGATGCCCATGGGCGCCAGTCCCAGCACCGCCTCCATGGTCTTGACCAGGCTCACGGTGGTGAACCGGCGCGAGACCACCACGCCAAGCTTCACATAGGGTCCGGCCACGAAGGCGATGGATCGGTGGGCGTCCACGTGGTCGGGGCCGTCCTGGGCGTCGTCCTCGACGACGAAGATCAGGGTGTCCTTGGCGAACGGGCTCGCGGCGACCTTCTGCACCACCAGACCCAGGGCGTAGTCGTTGTCCGCCAGTTCGGTCTCCACGGTGTTGAGGCCGTCCAGAGCTTCGCCGAACCCGCCGGTGTGATCGTGCGCAAGGCGCAGGAGCATCAGATTGGGCGCCTTGCCGGACGCCACGAAGCCGTCGAACTCACGCTCCCACTCCTTGAAGCGCCAATAGTCGGGGAACGCCTGGTCGAAGCCTCGGAAGTAGGGGTCGGTGAGGCCCATCAGCGCCGGCTTGGTCGTGTAGAACACCGTCAGCCCCGTCTTCCAGGGCTCGCGCTCGCGCGGCGTGCGCAGGGCGGGGCCGACGGCTGCTTCGTAGCGCAGCAGATCGCCGTAGAAGCCCCAGTTGCGCAGGGTCAGCCCAGCGCGCAGGGCTGAATCCCAGATGTAGCCGGCGCCCGCCGCGCCATCGGGACCGTCCGGCGCCGCCACGTCCACGGCGCCCGGCAGCAGGTTCGGGTCGGCGGGATTCAGCGGATTGATCTTCTGGCGTTCTGCGGAGGTCGCCAGGCCGACGTTGATGTTCCGGTTGTCGCCTTCCTGGTCGTACTGCAAGCCGCGCTCGGCGTAGTTCACCGGCGCCTCGCGCTCGGTGAAGTCGTTGGTGCGGGCCGCCGTGGTCCAGTTCCATCCGGTGTTGCTGCTCTCGCCGCTGTCGTAGAAGGCGTCGAGGTCGACGAAGTCGCGCGCCAGGGCGTGCTGGTTGGGGGTCATAGCCCGGCCGAAAATGGTGAGCTTCGGATCGCCGTTGCCCACCTCCAGGTCGCCCAGCACCTGGTCGTAGGTGCGGTTCTCCTTCACGATGTAGATTACATGGCGGATGTGTGCGCGCAGGAACGCCATGGTCTGCGCGTCCGCGGCGGACGGCGCCTCGCCCAGATGGTTGTTGGCCGCGACCTGGCGGGTGAGGTCGGCGAGCTGCGCCGGCGACGGCGACGGGAAGGTCAGGAAGCCGGCCTTCTGCAGCTGCCAGACATAGGTGTTGGTCGCCTTGCAGGCATGCTCCTCGGACGGGTCCAGCGACAGGCTGTTGCGGCAGTTCCCGGGGTTTGGGCCGGCGTTGCTCTTGCCGTTGATGACGAAGAGGCGCGCGCCGTCCGCCGCCACGGCGACGGCCGTCGGGTACCAGCCGGTGGGGATCAGCGCCACGACCTCCGAATCCCCGCGTACTGGAAGGTTCTCGGCCTCGGCGGGCGCGCGGCCCGCGCTGGCCTTGCCCGCGTCGAGCGGCGAAAGAGCGACCACGGCCACGGCGTTCTCTCCGCCGTTGGTGACCAGCAGCGTGCGGCCATCCGGCGCGAGGGCGAGGCCGTTCGAACCGGCGCCGCCGAGACGGCGCGCGTCGCCCAGCAGGGCGGCCGGTCCGGCGGTAGGAATCGTCTCGATCAGCTTGTTCGAAGCCGTGTCGATGACCGCCGCGCCGTCGGTATTGTCCAGCGCCGCGTAAAGCCGGTCGCCCGCCTGGCTGACCAGCAACGCGGCGGGCTCGCCACGAGTGGCGATGCGCCCGGCGACCCTCGGCCCGGATGCGCCGACGTCGAGGGCGATAACCTCCCGGTCGCGCTCGCTCGCCACATAGGCGCGGGTGTCCGACGCCCAGGCGACAGCCTCCGGAAAGCTCCCACCGGCCTCGCCGGCATGCGCCGGCTCGATGACGCCGGGGCGCAGGTCGAACTCGCTGACGGCAGCTGACGCCAGGTCGATCAGGCTCACCGAATCATTCTGCAGGTTGGCCACCAGCAGGCGCCGTCCGTCGGGGCTTACCGCCAGGCCTGCCGCTTCGGGCTTGGTGGACAATCCCAGGCCGGCCCGGTGGCCGAGCGCCATGGTGCGGGTGAGCTTCATGGCGCCCGCCGGACCGACGAACTCCATGACGTCGTCGTCCACGCCGCCGGAGACATAGAAGCGGTCGCCCGCCGGCGACCAGGCGATGCCGTAGAAGCTGTTGGGGATTTCGATCACCTGCCGCTTGGCCGGCGCAGCGCCGGAGACGTCGTAGACGAACACATATTCCATCGACCGGTCGGCGATGAACTTCCCATCCGGACCGAAGGCGCGGTTGAAGCCGCTGGTGAGGATCAGCAGCGTCTTGCCGTCGGGCGACCGCGCGAGCGCGGCGGCCTGGCCGGCGGTGAAGGCGGGATCCGCGGGCAGGTCGGGGTTGAGCGCCTGGAACAGGGCGCCGGGCGCGGCGGTGGGCGTGATCAGCTGGCCCGTGGGGGTGAACTCCCCGGCCGCGGGATCGGCCGCGGCAATGCTCGTCCCGACGGCCAGGACCGCCCCGAGCGCCCCGACCACCATCCAGCGCAGAAGCGACATCCTCGAACAACCCTGCATAGCATCCCCTCTTGATTCATCTGCGCCGGACTGTGGCCGGCTTTTGCGACAGTTCGTTATCACAGCCGCCGAGTTTTTTCGGCCCGCCTGGACTTGCGGCGCGCGCCGGCTAACCTCGCGGCCCATGACCGATACCGACAGCCACCCCCTGCTGGCCGCCATCGCCGATCCCGCGCGGGCACCCATCGAAGCCGCCGACGTCGCCATCGTCGCCGCCCATCCGGACGACGAGACCCTGGCGTTCGGCGTGGTCATGCGCCGCCTCGAGGGCGCGAAGATCGTCATGGCCACCGACGGCGCGCCGAGGAACCTGCCGACTGCGCGCGAGCTGGGCTTCGCCGGCCACGAGGCGTACGCCGCGGCCCGCCGCGCCGAGCTCTCCAAGGCCCTGGCGTTGGCCGGCAAGACCGAGGCCGACATCGTCCGCCTGGACTTCGCCGACCAGGAGGCCGCCGACAATGTCGCGGTCCTGGCCCGCCGCCTGGGCGAGGTGTTCGCCGAACACGGGACCCGAACGGTGCTGACCCACGCCTACGAGGGCGGCCACCCCGACCACGATGCGGTCGCGGCAGCCGTGGCCCATGCGGCGCGAGGGCTTGGCGTCACCGTCATCGAGGCGCCCATCTCCCGGCTGCGCGACGGCCGCTACGCCGTGCAGTCCTTCGTACCCCTGGGTGGGCCCGAGCCCCTGGTGACCCTGCTCACCCCGGAAGAAGCAGAGCTGAAGCTGGCCATGCTCGCCTGCCATGCCACCCAGGCCTCGCTGTTGCACGGCTATGTCCCCCGCCGCGAACTGTTCCGCATCGCCCCGGCCTACGACTTCGGCCAGCCGCCGAACCATGGGGCCGTGATGCACGAGGCGAGCTTCGACGGTGTCTGGCAGTGGCCGGACTGGTCGCGGAAGGTCACGACGGCGCTCGCCGAGGCGTGACGCGCACAGCTGCTCAATAGTGGAACCGGCACTGTGCGATTTCCAGGCGCTGGCCGGCGCCGGTTCCGGCGAGGCGGTACACCAGCCGGTCTTGCAAGGTGATGCGGCGCGACCACCAGCCCTTCAGGTCACCCTTGAGCGGCTCAGGCTTGCCTGTTCCTCTGAAGGGCGTCCGGCGGCATTCCTCGATGAGGCCGTTGATACGCTCCAGTACGTTCTGGTCCGTCGCCTGCCAGTGGAGGTAGTCCTCCCAGGCCTGGTCGGCGAAAACCAGCTTCACGGCTGCGGGAAGTTTCGTTCCACGCCGCCGCCCGCCGCCAGTTGGGCGATGGCCCCGCGCAGCCGCTCGGCGTTGGCCGGGCTCGACAGAAGGTGCAGCGTCTCCTCCATCGCGTTCCAATCGGCAAGCGACACCATGACGACCGATTCGGCTTTGCGGCGCGTCACCACCACGGGCGCGCGGTCCGCGACCACGCGATCCATGACCTGCTTCAGCCTGGCGCGTGTCTCCGAATAGCTAAGCACATCCATGCGCGGCGTCCTGTTGCGGCGAATCTCACGCCGACCTTCGATATGTACAGGACTTGGTACAATTTCAAGACCGTGGCCGTGACCGCCGGTCGCACGGTAAGGCCCGCTTCAAGGTTGCCTTTGCCGGCCATCGTCGGCAAACACGGTGGCATTCATATCCAGGCGGACGCTTACCGCCGCACCACTTGAAAGTTCGAGAGCTTTGACAGTCGCCGCCAAGAAAGACGCGCCCGTGCGCCTGACCGATCCCCTGGGCTCCGTCGAGAACATCATCGAAGGCCTGGCCGCCGTCGGCTACATCGCCTCGCGCCGCATCGCCACCTCCGTGTTCATGGCCGCCCACCTGCAAAAACCGATCCTGGTGGAGGGCATGGCCGGTGTGGGCAAGACCGAGCTGGCGCTGTCCGCCGCGGCCCTGCTCGACCTGCCGCTGATCCGCATGCAGTGCTACGAGGGCCTCGACGAGTCCAAGGCGCTCTACGAGTGGAAGTACGGCAAGCAGCTGCTGTACACCCAGATCCTCAAGGACCGGGTCGGTGAGTCCATCGGCGATGCGCCGACCATGGAGGCGGCCATGGACCGCCTGCACGGCATGGGCGACCTGTTCTTCTCCGAACCGTTCCTCGAGCCGCGCCCCCTGCTGAAGGCCATGCGCCAGGACGGCGGGGCCGTGCTGCTGATCGACGAGATCGACAAGAGCGACGAGGCCTTCGAAGCCTTCCTGCTGGAGGTGCTGTCCGCCTACCAGGTGTCGATCCCGGAGATCGGCGTGATCAAGGCCGTGACGCCGCCCATGGTGTTCCTCACCTCCAACAATGTCCGCGACCTGGGCGACGCGCTGAAGCGTCGCTGCCTGCATCTGCACATCCCCCTGCCCGACGCCAGGCTCGAAGAGCGCATCGTCGCCTCGCGGGTGCCCGAGGTGGAAGCCCGCCTGCGTCGGCAGCTGGTGGACTTCGTCCAGACGCTGCGCGGCCTCGACCTGCGCAAGGTCCCGTCGATTTCCGAAACGGTGGACTGGGCCCGCGCCCTGGTGCTGCTGCACGCCAAGGCGCTGGAGCCGGACATGGCTCGCGAGAGCCTGAGCGTGCTGTTGAAATTCGAGCAGGACATCCTGGCCGTGGAGCCGAAGCTGAACGAGTTCGTCGCCCGCGCGCACGAGGCGGCCGGAGGGTCGTAAGGCCGTGCCCGCCATGCAGGAGACGCTGGAGGACTTCCTGCGCGCCCTGCGCGCCTCGGAGGTTCGCGTCTCGCCGGCCGAGGCCATCGATGCGCACCGGGCGCTGATCGAGGTGGGCTACGGCGATCGGGCGCTGCTGAAGGACGCCCTGTGCGTCACCCTCGCCAAGAGCGAGGACGAGGTGGAGCGGTTCGACGAGTGCTTCGACACCTTCTTCACCCGCGAGGAGTTCTCGGGTCGCCCGCCGCCGCCGCCCGAAAAGCCGGGCGAGGGCGAAGGCGAGCCTGCCGCGCCCGGCGACCTACCCCTCGCCCAGATGCTGCTCGAGAACGACGCCGTGGCCCTGGCCCAGGCCATGGAGGAGGCCGCCGCCCGCGCCCGCGCCTCCGACATCCGACTCAACACCCAGCGCAGCCTGCTGGCGCGGCGGATGCTGGACGAGATGGGCCTGCGCGAGCTGGAGGCGTTGATCAACGCCCTGCGCGACCAGGGCCTGCCGCGCGACGCCGCCCTCGCCGACCGTCTGGCCGAGCGCCGTGAGGCGCTGTTCGAGGAAGCCAACCAGTTCGTCGAGCGCCAGTCGCGCCTCTACGCCAGCGAAACGGGCCGGCGCATGCGCGAAAAGCTCATGGGCGAACAGAAGCTCACCGGCCTGGAGCCCGAGGACATCAAGGCCATGGAGGGCCTCGTCAAGCGCATGGCCAAACGCCTGGCCAGCCGCTACGCGCGCAAGCGCCACCGGGCCCACAAGGGCAAGCTCGATGTGCGCAAGACCATCCGCCGGAGCATGGGCTACGGCGGCGTTCCCTTCGACATCGTCTGGAAGACCGAGACGATCGAGAAGCCGAAAATCATCGCCATCTGCGACGTCTCCCGATCGGTGGCTTCCGCCGCGCAGTTCCTGCTGCTGTTCCTGTTCAGCCTGAACGAGGTGGTCGAGCGCCTGCAGGCCTTCGCCTTCTCCGACCGGATGGTGGAAGTCGGCCAGATCCTCGACGAGGAAAAGCTCGATGAGGCCATCGTGCAGATCCTCAAGAAGATCGGATTCCGTCCGACCGACTACGGCCGCGCCCTGGCCGACTTCTGCGATAACCACCTGGACGATCTCGACCGCCACACCACGATCATCATCCTGGGCGACGGGCGCTCGAACTACGTCAATCCGCGCCTCGACCTGATGAAGCAGATGGCCCAGCGTTCCCGCGCGGTGATCTGGCTGAACCCGGAGCCGGAAACCTACTGGGGCCAGGGCGACTCCAAGATGGACGACTACAAGCGCTTCTGCCACGTGGCCAAGGTGTGCAACACGCTCAATCAGCTCGAGCGGATCGTCGAGGACGTCCTGCGGACTTATCTTCCCCGCTGAGCCGGGCTAATTGCGATGTAGCAAACCGTATCGCGCGCGCCGCGGGCAGGTTCCGGATCAGCGGTGACCGCGTCGTCTGCGCGCCCATTCTGTGGAGGGGTCCCTTGGCCGCGTATGAGGAGGAGCTTCTGGCCCTGGTGGCGGAGGAGGCCCTGGTCGACACAGACAAGCTGGTCAAGACCGCCACCTTGGAGGACATCGGTCTCGATAGCATCGACCTGGTTTCCATCGTCTTCGCCGTCGAGGAGCGTTACGGCGTGGAGATCACCGAGGACGCCTTCGCCCGCACCGACACCCTCGGCCAGGTGCTGGACAAGCTGCAGACCATGATCGCGGCGCGCGGCGGCTAGCCGTGGGCGGCGCCGGGCGCATCTTCGTCACCGGGCTGGGCGCGGTCTCCGCGCTCGGGCTGGACCTTGCGCAGAACTGGGCGGCGGCGCGCGAAGGTCGCTGCGGCATCGAGCCGACACCCATGGACCCCGGCCCCCACGGCCCGCCGGCCTATACCGTGCCCCTCGCGCCGGTTCGCGGCGACGCCGTCGCGGCCTTGGAGGCGGCGCTGGGCCGACGCGTCGGCGCCTCGCTGGATCCTTTCGCCGTCTACGCCCTGAAGGCCGCGCAGGAGGCGCTGTCCGCGGCCGGACTGATCGGCCATCCGACCCTGCGCGGTCGCACCGCAGTGGTGATGGGCCACGGCATCGGCGGCGTGGCGACCCTCGAGAAGGCCTACGAGCGGTTCTTCGGCCAGCAGACCGCCAAGGTGCATCCGCTGACCGTGCCGCGGGTCATGATCAGCGCGCCGGTGAGCGCCATCGCCATGGAGTTCGGCGTCACCGGCCCGGTGTTCGCCGTCTCCAGCGCCTGCGCCTCCTCCGGCCACGCCATCGTCCAGGGCGCCGGCCTGATCGCCGCGGGCCTGGTCGACGTCGCCGTGGTGGGCGGCAGCGAGGCTTCGGCCACCCCCGGCGGAGTGCGGGTCTGGGACGGCCTGCAGGCCATGAGCCCCACCGCGTGCCGCCCCTTCTCGGCGGGGCGCGACGGCATGACGCTGGGCGACGGCGGCGCGGCCCTGGTGCTGGAATCAGAGGTCCACGCGAACGCCCGAGGCGCCGCGCCGCTGGCCGAGCTTTGCGGCTGCGGCCTTTCCTCCGACGCCTTCCATTGGACCCAGCCCAGCCTGGACGGGGCCGTCTCGGCCATGCGCCAGGCGGTGGACGCCGCGGGTCTGGCGGCGGAAGACCAGGTGCTGATCGCGGCGCACGGCACCGGCACGCCGCTCAACGACAAGAACGAGGCCGAGGCGATCCGCGCGGTGTTCGGCCAGCGCGCCGCCCACCACCCGGTGATCGCCACCAAGAGCGCCCACGGCCACCTGATCGGCGGCTCGGCGGCGCTGCAGATCGTGCTGGGCCTGGAGGCCCTGCGCGAGGGCGTGGCCCCGCCGATCCTCAACTACCTCGGCCCCGATCCAGACTGCGCGCTCGACCTGGTGCTGGGCGAGGCCCGGCCGATCGCGGCGAAGGCCCTGCTGGCCAACGCCTTCGCCTTCGGCGGCCTGAACGTGAGCCTGGCGTTCAGGGTGTGAACGAGGCGGGCTGTTCCACCTGTTATTCACCTGTTCCACCTGTTATTTCGGTGTTTTTTCCACCTGTTACGGTCTGGAAGCCGTGATGGTTCAATCAGTTACAGCCACCTGATATCGCTCAGGAACAGGTGATAACAGGTCATAACAGGCGCCAAACAGGCCTGTTATCGATGCATAACAGGTGCGGAACAGGTGAGCCGGCGGACGCCTGCCCCCCACACCCCCAATCCGAAATTCCCCGCGCAAGCGGGGACCCAGGCTTTTTTTGTTTGTTCCTTCCGTCCACACCCGCGCGGCCCCAACCGATTGTAAAAAAACCTGGGTCCCCGCTT
>JBIOEG010000016.1:0-72842 GCA_044445825.1 Caulobacterales bacterium | reverse complement strand
GCGCTGCGCGCCGATCTTCCCTCCCCGTGAAGGGGAGGGAGGTCAAGCGGCCAGGCCTTCGATCTTCTGAGCGGCCGACTCCAGGGCGGCGATCGCCTTCAGTTCGGCGCGGCTGGCGCTCGACTGGGATTCCAGCAGCTCACCACGCACCGCCTCCAGCTGGGCGCGCACCTCGGCCAGTTCATCGGCCATCACCAGGCCGCCCATGAGCATCAGCCGGGTCTCGCCGAGCTGGCCCACATCGCGGGCGACGGCGCGCACCTGGGCGTCGAGGGCCGCGGCGAGCTCCATCAGGCGGCGTTCCTGGCCGTCCTCGCAGCCCACCACATAGGGCCGACCGTTCACTTCTATGCTCACCTGAGCCATGGCGTCGTCCTCTCCTCAGGCGTCCGCGCCCTCGCCCAGGGCGGTGCGGATGGCGGCCATCGCCCTGGCCAGGGCGCCCGAGGCGGCGGCGCCGGCCTCCTCCAGCACACGTTCGCGCGCCCTTGCGGCGTCGAGTTCGGCGGCGAGCTTGGCGCGGTCCTGGTCGGCCGCGGTGTCCGCCCCGGCGCTGGCCTGGGCCAGACGCTGGGCAAGGCGCTGCTCGAGCAGGGCGATCGCCCGCTCGAGCCGCCGAGCCGCGAGATCCAGAGCGCTGTCGCCGCCAGCGTCAGCCGTCATGTTTCGACGCTCCCCATACCGTCGGCCTCTCTATAGAACGCACCGGGACGATCCTTAAAGCACCTTGCTTGACCCTCGCGGCGAGTCCGTGCGACTGCGCCCGCGATCGTCCGGCCACGCGCTTCCAATCCACGACTCCCGTCCAGTCCGAAAGCCCCCATGTCCGTCCAGCCCCTGGTGATGGCCAACGCCATTCGCGCGCTTTCCATGGATGCGGTGCACCGCGCCAAGTCCGGCCACCAGGGCATGCCCCTGGGCATGGCCGACGTGGCGACTGTGCTTTGGACAAAAGTCCTGAAATTCGACGCCGCCCGCCCCGACTGGCCCGACCGCGACCGCTTCGTGCTCTCGGCCGGCCACGGCTCGATGCTGCTCTACGCCCTGCTGCACCTCTGCGGCTCCAAGGCGATGACCATCGACGAGATCAGGAACTTCCGCCAATGGGGCTCGCTCACTCCAGGGCACCCGGAGTACGGGCACACGCCCGGCGTGGAGACCACCACCGGGCCGCTGGGCCAGGGCCTGGCCACCGCCGTGGGCATGGCCATGGCCGAGCGCAGTCTCGCCGCCCGCTACGGCGCCGATCTGGTGGACCACCGCACCTGGGTGGTCGCCGGCGACGGCTGTCTCATGGAGGGGGTCAGTCATGAGGCGATTCACCTCGCCGGCCGGCTGAAGCTGGCCAAGCTCACCGTGCTGTTCGACGACAACGACACCACCATCGACGGCCGCGCCACCATCGCCGAGACGGGCGACCAGATCGGCAGGTTCAAGGCCGCCGGCTGGGCGGTGCGGCGCATCGACGGCCACAATTATGGGCAGATCGCCGCGGCCCTGCGCTGGGCGACGAAGCAGCACCGGCCGACCCTGATCGCCTGCAGGACCCTGATCAGCAAGGGCGCGGGGCCGAAAGAGGGCGACGCCCACGGCCACGGCTACGCCTTGTTCGACGAGGAGATCGCCGCCGCCCGGGCCGCCATGGGGTGGCCGCACGAGCCTTTCGTCATACCGGGCGACGTGGCCGACGCCTGGGCCCGGGCCGGCCGCCGCGGCGCCCGCCTGCGCCGCCGCTGGGAGGCCCGGCTGAAGGGCTCGGACCATCGCGCGGAGTTCACCCGCGCCGTCAAGGGCGAGCTGCCGAAGGGCGCCTTCGCGGCGCTGGACGCGCACATCGCCAAGGTCGCCGTCGACAGGCCGGCGAACGGCACGCGCAACCATTCCGGCGCGACCCTGGAGGCCCTGACCCCCGCCGTACCGGAGATGATCTCCGGCTCGGCCGACCTCACCGGATCGAACAACACCTACGTCAAGGGCATGCTGGTCTTCGATGCGCCGGACTATGCCGGACGCTATGTCCACTATGGCGTACGCGAGTTCGAAATGGCCGCGGCGATGAACGGCATGGCCCTGCACGGCGGAGTGATCCCCTATGCCGGCACGTTTCTGGTGTTCTCCGACTACAGCCGCCCGGCGATCCGGCTGGGCGCGCTGATGGGCGTGCGGGTGATCCATGTGATGACCCACGATTCCATCGGCGTGGGCGAGGATGGCCCCACCCACCAGCCGGTGGAGCACCTGGCCTCCCTGCGCGCCATGCCCGGCCTGCTGGTGTTCCGCCCGGCCGACGCCGTGGAGACCGCGGAGTGCTGGAAGGCGGCGTTGCTGGAGTCCAGGTCACCGTCGGTGATGGCGCTCTCGCGCCAGAAGACGCCGGCGGTGCGAGGCTCCGGCGGCGACTTGTCGCTGAAGGGCGCCTATGAGCTGGCGCCGGCCAGCGGCGAGGCCAGGGTGAGCCTGTTCGCTTCGGGGACCGAGGTGGCGGTGGCGGTCGCGGCGCGCGAACTGCTGCAGGCGGCCGGCGTGCCGACACGGGTGGTCTCGACGCCGTGCTGGGAGCTGTTCGATCGCCAGGACGCCAGGTACCGCGCCCAGGTGATCGGCGCGGCGCCGGTGCGGCTCGCCGTGGAAGCGGCGGTGCGCCAGGGCTGGGACAGGTTCATCGGCGAGGACGGACTCTTCGTCGGCATGAACGGCTTCGGCGCCTCGGCCCCGGCCGACCGGCTCTACCGCGAGTTCGCCATCACCCCCGAGGCCATCGTCGAGGCGGTGAACATCAGGCTGGGATGATGGACGTCCTGCGCCCGGCGGCGGAGACGGAAAAGTCCGCGTTCCGGCCGATGCTGGACGCCTACCTCATGGAGCACGCGGCCGTGGTCGACCCGGACGGGCGCTTCGATCCCCTGGATTTCCCTACCTTCGACCAATACTGGACCGAGCCCGATCGGCGAGCGTTCTGGATCATGGACGGAACGCAGCGGGCCGGCCTCGCCCTGGTCAGCGACCGCTACGCCCCGTCCGGCGTCGCCGCCGATCACGGGCTCGTGGAGTTCTACGTGGTCCCCGAGCTGCGCCGCGGCGGACTTGGGCGACGCGCGGCGGTGGAGCTGTTCACCGCCCTGCCCGGCTGGTGGGAGCTGGCGGTGAGCCACCTGACCCCGGTGGCGCTGGCCTTCTGGCCCGCGGCGATCGCCGCGGCCGGAGCGATGTCGTTGCGAACAACCAGCAACCAGCACGACGTGATCCACCGGTTCCGGATCGGCGATCGCCCACCTACCACTCGAGAAGCACCAGCCCCGGCACGTCCCTGAAGTCGTCCGCGTTCATCGTGACGAGCGTCGCGTGGTGGACCAGGGCCTGGGCCGCGATCATGCGGTCGAGAAGCTTTCGGCGCGAGTAACCGGCCGCCTCGACAATGCGCCGGTAGGCGTCGGCGGCGTCGCTGTCGAACGGCAGGACCGGCAGGGCGGCGAGGATGGCGTCGAGACGCGGGCGGCGCAGGGCGGCCTGAGCGGGGTCGCGGTAGACGCCGCCTTCCAGTTCGACGCGGGTGACGACCGACAGCAGGATCGCCCCATCCAGGGCGGCAAGTTTCGACGCGACGGCGACGTCGCCGTCGCGCAGATGGATGGCGACGCTGGTGTCGAGGACGAACGCCAAGCGCTACAGGCCCCGTGGCTCCGGCAGGAGACCCTCGTCCCGCTGCTCGATCGTCGCGGGCCTTGGCAGCGCCGCCAGGCGGTCCATCAACTCGGAGATCGGCGCCCAAGCCGGGACGATGGTAAGCACATCGCCGGTGCGGGTGATGGTGACCTCGATGTCGCGACCGTAGGCGATGTCCTTCGGCAGCCGGACCGCCTCGCTGTTGCCGCTTCGGAACGTGCGGCTCTTCACCGTACCCATCGCCGCCTCCTGCGTCATCACCTGTATATACGAAGGTTGACGCCCTGGTGCAAGCGTGGTGCGCAACGACAAGGACGGCGGCCGCCGACGCTCCGGGTAAGCGGTCGCTGGCGATTCATCGTTACATGTGGTAATGTTCGGCTCGGTCGGAAATGGCCGCGCTCTTTCTCATCGTGAATATGAACGAGACGCCGGGGCGCGGTCGGGCGGGCGACCGGCCGGCCGGCCGGCGATCGCGCGCCTGTTCCGACCTGTTCCGCACCTGTTATGACCTGTTTGGCGCCTGTTTTGACCTGTTATTCACCTGTTCCGCCGCCGCTCGCAATCGCGTAGTGCTTTGAAATATCTCGTTATTCTCAACTAGACCGCGCGCAAGAACCGCGAAATAACAGGTGTAACAGGGCCATAGCAGGCGCCAAACAGGTGGCGGACGGCGGGTTTGGCGCGGCCATCGCCGGCTTCGCCAGGCCCTACGCACTCCCCCGGACTTGACTTCACGCGCACCGGCCGCAAAACCGCGCCAGCTTTGCAACCACCCACGGAACCCGCCCATGCCCGTCCGAGTCGCCATCAACGGATTTGGCCGGATCGGGCGCCTGGTCCTGCGCTCCATCGTCGAATTCGGCCGGCGGGACATCGAGGTGGTGGCGATCAACGACCTGGGGCCGGTGGAGACCAACGCCCACCTGTTGCGCTACGACTCGGTGCACGGGCGCTTCCCGGGCGTCGTTGGGGTGGACGGCGATACGATCGACGTGGGCCTGGGCAAGATCAAGGTCACCGCGATCCGCGGTCCGGCCCAACTGCCGCATAGGGACCTGGGCGTCGACATCGCCCTCGAGTGCACCGGCCTCTTCGCTTCCAAGGACAAGGCCAAGGCGCACCTCGCGGCCGGCGCGAAGCGGGTGCTGGTCTCGGCGCCGTGCGACGGGGCGGACAAGACCATCGTCTTCGGAGTGAACCACCAGAGCCTCACCGACGCCGACCTGGTGATCTCCAACGGCTCGTGCACCACCAACTGCCTGGCTCCGGTGGCCAAGGTGTTGCTGGACCTGTGCGGCATCGAGCGCGGCTACATGACCACGGTGCACGCCTACACCAGCGACCAGCCCACCCAGGACACGCTGCACCACGACCTCTACCGGGCGCGCGCGGCGGCCATGTCGATGATCCCCACCTCGACGGGCGCGGCGAAGGCCATCGGCCTGGTCATCCCCGAACTCACCGGCAGGTTCGACGGTTCGGCCGTCCGGGTGCCCACCGCCAATGTGTCGATGATCGACCTGAAGATCGTGCCCGGCCGGGACGTCACCAGGGAAGAGATCAACGCGGCCTTCACCGAGGCGTCCAGTTCCGGCCCCCTGCGCGGCGTGCTGGCGGTGACCAGTGAGCCGCTGGTCTCCATCGACCTGAACCACGTCGCCGCTTCGTCGACCGCGGCCCTGCCCCAGACCCAGGTGATCGGGGGCAGGCTCGCTCGGGTGCTGGCGTGGTACGACAATGAGTGGGGCTTCTCGACCCGGATGGCCGACGTCGCCCTGGCGATGGCGAAGCTCAACTAGGACGGGCTGGTGCGGTTCAGGACCCTCGACGGGGTGAATGTCGCCGGCAAGCGGGTGCTGGTGCGGGTGGACTTCAACGTGCCCATGCACGACGGCGCGGTCAGCGACGACACCCGGCTGCGCTGCGCCCTGCCGACCATCGCCCGGCTGCGCGAGGGCGGCGCCAGGGTGGTGCTGATGTCCCACTTCGACCGGCCCAAGGGCAAGCGCGTGCCCTCCATGAGCCTGAAGCCGGTGCTGGCGCCGCTGGAGCGGCTGCTGGGCGCGCCGGTGGCCTTCGCCAACGACTGCATCGGCGAGTCCGCCAAGGCTGTCATCGACGCCCTGCGCGATGGCGACGTGGCCCTGTTGGAGAACCTGCGCTTCCACGCGGGCGAGGAGGCCGACGATCCGGCCTTCGCGGCGGCCCTGGCCGCGGAGGGGGACATCTACGTCAACGATGCGTTCTCGGCCGCGCACCGCGCCCACGCCTCCACCACCGGCGTCGCCCATCTGCTGCCGGCCTATGCCGGCGAGTCCATGCGCCGGGAGCTGGAGGCGCTGGACGCCGCGCTGGGCTCGCCGAAGCGGCCGGTGCTGGGGATCGTGGGCGGCTCCAAGGTGTCCACCAAGCTCGACCTGCTGCACAACCTGATCCTCAAGCTGGACCGCCTGGCCATCGGCGGCGGCATGGCCAACACCTTCCTGTTCGCGCAGGGCTGGCGGGTGGGCGCGTCCTATTGCGAGCCGGAGCTGGCGCAGACGGCGCGAGGGATCATGGCTTTCGCCCTGAAGCACCATTGCGAGCTGCTGCTGCCCATCGACATCGTGGTGGGCGAGCGGCCCGCGCCAGGGGCGGCGGCGCGGACCCGCGCCCTGGGCGAGATCGACGACGACGAGCGCATCCTCGACGCCGGGCCGGCCACCGTCGAGCGGCTGTGCGCGGCGATGGACGAGGCCAGGACCCTGGTGTGGAACGGACCCCTCGGCGTGTTCGAGATCCCGCCCTTCGACGCCGGGACGGTGAAGGCGGCGCGACACGCCGCCGCCCTGGCCAAGGCCGGCAAGCTGGTGGCGGTGGCCGGCGGCGGTGATACGGTGGCGGCCCTGCACGCGGCCGGATGCGCGGGCGACTTCACTTTCGTCTCCACCGCCGGCGGCGCGTTTCTTGAATGGATGGAGGGCAAGCCCCTGCCGGGCGTCGAGGCGCTGAAGGCGGAGGCGACGGCGAAATCGATGAGGACAGGACGATGAACCTCGCGGCGCTGAACGACATCGCCGAGAAGATGGTGACGCCCGGCAAGGGCCTGCTGGCGGCGGACGAGTCCACCGGCACCATCAAGAAACGCTTCGACGCCATCGGGGTCGAAAACACCGAGGAAAACCGCCGGGACTACCGAGAGCTGCTGTTCCGCGCCGACGAGGCGATGCGCAGCTACGTCTCCGGCGTGATCCTCTATGACGAGACGCTCTATCAGAGCGCCGCGGACGGCACGCCGCTGGTCAAGCTCATCGCCGGCGCCGGGGCGGTCCCGGGGATCAAGGTCGACAAGGGGACCAAGCCCCTCGCGGGCTTTCCCGGCGAGACAATCACCGAGGGCCTGGACGGCCTGTCGGAGCGGCTGGCGCGCGACTACCAGCAGGGCGCGCGGTTCGCCAAGTGGCGGGCGGTGATCGACATCGCCGATGGCGTCCCGACCTGGGGCGCCGTCAAGGCCAACGCCCACGCCCTGGCGCGCTACGCGGCCATCTGCCAGTCGCAGCAGATCGTGCCCATCGTCGAGCCCGAGGTGCTGATGGACGGCGCCCACGACATCGCCCGCTGCGAGGAAGCGACCCGCCTGGTGCTGAAGACCGTGTTCCAGGAGCTGTTCGAGCAGCGCGTCGCCGTGGAGGGCATTGTGCTCAAGCCGAACATGGTGGTCTCCGGCGCCGCCTGCCCGCAGCAGGCTTCGGTGGACGAAGTGGCCCACCGCACCCTGGCGACGATGAAGGATCTCGTGCCGAGCTCGGTGCCGGGCATCGCCTTTCTCTCCGGCGGCCAGAGCGACGCCGACGCCACGGCGCGCCTCGACGCCATGAACCGCATCGGCGGCTTCCCCTGGAGGCTGACGTTCTCCTTCGGCCGCGCCCTGCAGCACGCGCCGCAAAAGGCCTGGTCCGGACGATCCGAGAACGTCGCCGCCGCCCAGCGCGCGTTCACCCACCGTGCTCGGATGAACAGCCTGGCCAGCCTCGGAAAATGGGAAGGCTCGCTGGAACGGGCGGCGTGACCTGCGCTATGGCGAGCGGATGGCCGCCGAGTCCGCAGTAGAGATCCACGACTGGACGCCCGCGTGGGCGGAGGAGTTCCGGGCGCGCGCCGCGGTGCTGCGATCCGCGCTCGGCGATCGGGCGGCGCGGATCGACCACATCGGGTCGACTTCCATCGTCGGCCTCGCCGCCAAGCCGATCGTTGACATCCAGGTCTCCGTCGCCGACTTCGAGCCCTTCGCGCCGCTCGAGGCCGCGATGACCGGCGCCGGTTACGTATTGCGCCGGGACAACCCCGAGCTCACCAAGCGCTATTTCCGCGAACTGCCGCGGACCAAGCGCTGCCATGTGCACATCCGCCGCCTCGGAAGCTGGCACGAGCAGTGGGCGCTGCTGTTCCGCGACTACCTGCGCGGGCGACCCGAGGTCTGCGCCGCCTACGAGGGCCTGAAGCGCGAACTCGCCGCTCGCCACCGATCCGACCCGCAGGCCTACACGGACGCCAAGGGCGACTTCTTCTGGGCGGCCATCAGGGACGCCGACCAATGGGCCGGCGACACCGGTTGGCGGCCGGGGCCGTCTGACGCCTGAAGCTCCACGACGCACTTGCGCGGCAAGGGCGCGGCGGTGTTCTTGGCCGCGATGAGCACGCCCGCCTGCCGCCTCTACCTGATCACCCCGCCGGCGATCGACGACCTGGCGGCGTTCGGCCGGGTGCTCGGCGAAGCTCTGGAGGCCGGCGACGTCGCCGCGCTGCAGATTCGCCTGAAGGGCGCGCCGGACGAGATCATCCAGGCGGCGGCGCACATGCTGCGCCCGATGACCGCCGCGCGCGACATCGCCCTGATCCTCAACGACCGGCCGGACCTGGCCGCGCGGTTCGGCTGCGACGGCGTCCACATCGGCCAGGACGACGCGCCCTACGCCGAGGCGCGGCGGCTGGTCGGCCCCGATCGCATCGTCGGCGTGACCTGCCACGACAGCCGGCATCTGGCCATGGAGGCGGCGGAGGCCGGCGCCGACTATGTGGCGTTCGGCGCGTTCTTCCCGACCGCCACCAAGGACGCCCGGACTCGCGCCGACCTCGAACTGCTGGAACTCTGGCAGGAGACCATGCTGACGCCCTGCGTCGCCATCGGCGGGATCACCGTGGACAATTGCCGGCCTCTCGTCGCCGCCGGCGCCGACTTCATCGCCGTATCCGCGGGGGTGTGGGCCCACGCGCGCGGACCGGCGGAGGCGGTGGCCGCGTTCAACGAAGAGATCGCCAAGGGGATCGCCGAACGGGCCGGCGGCTGAACGTCAGGCCGCCTGCAACAGGCCCGAACGGTGGCATTCGCTGAACAGCCAGTCCGCGAAGCGCCGGATGTGGGCGATGCGCGCGCTCTCTTCGCGCCAGACGAGGTAGCAGGACAGGGGCGACTTCACCGAGACGTCGGAGATGCGCACCAGGCGCCCGCTCTCCAGCGCGGCTTCCGCGTGGATGCGGCGCACCAGCGCTACGCCCAGTCCGGCGGCGGCGGCCTCGATGACCACGGCCGCGTCGTCGAACACCAGCCCGCGCAGGGGCTGAGGCGGACTGACGTGGGCCGCGGCGAACCACAGCGGCCAGTGCATGGAATCCTCGAGGATCAGGGGCGCGGCGGCGATGCTCTCATTGGTGAACGGCCCCATGCGCGCCTGCAGGTCCGGGCTGCACACCGGGAAGCAGAATTCGTCGAACAACGGCTCCACGTGCAGATGCGGCCAGTTGCCGTTGCCGAACCGCACCGCCACGTCGACCCCGTCGCCGTCCAGGGTGGAGAAGTCGCGCGACGTGCGGATCTCCACGGTCAGATCGGGCAGCGCGTCGCGCAGCCGGTTCAGGCGTGGGCTGAACCAAAGCTTGGCCATGCTGGGCACCGTTGCGATGACCAGATTGGCGTCCTCCACCACGCCGGTCAGCGCCTCTCCGGCGCGACCGACAATGCGGGCGGCTTCGCGATAGGCCTCGGCCAGGCACACGGCCGCGGTGGCGGGCGCCATCTGCATGCCCTGGCGACGAAACAGCCGCTGACCGTAGATCGTCTCGAGGCGTCGGATCGTCTGGCTGACCGCGCTGTGGGTGACGCCGAGCTCGTCGCCGGCGGCGCTGTAGTTGCGCAAGCGGCATGCCGCTTCGAGGACGCGCAGCGCTGCGAAAGGGGGCGCCGTTTTGGACATGCTAAATGTATCCCCTCCTTACAACACTCATTATTTGTTGTTGCCCGGCCGCGCGACCTTGAGCTGAAATGTAGTCGAGCTTCGCGTCGGATCAGATTAAATATCTGTAATGTGATTTGGCCAATGGTTTTGCGGCCTGCGATGAAGGCTCTCGCGCCGGCGAATACCGGTATGTGGGTAGCAACCCACCGGGACTACGGCGCCCGAAATCCGACCCCATTTGCCGCGCGGCCTTTCGCGCCGAAACCGCCGGGGCCTTACCTGTAAAGGCTTCGCGCCTGACCAGTCGGTCGGGCGAGCGAATGCGCCGCGCTGGGCGAGCGGCCGGACCGGCCCCGCGGCGCGGAGGCTCACGCGCGGACCGCATTGGCCGTTGGTCTCGGCCTCCGCGCGGATCGGCGCACGGCTTTGCAAGCCTGGCTCGCCATTCGCCCCTTGCGAGGTCAGGCGGAGCATCGCCGACGGCTGTGAGGCTGTCTTACAGATCGTCGCTCCGCGGGGCGCCCGGGGCCGCCTTGCGCCAGGGAAGGGCCGCCGCTAGGTTCCGCGCCCGTTCGGCGAGCGCCGCCCGGCCTCACGCCACACCAGAAGAGACGCGATGAAGATCACCGGCAACACCATCCGGCCCGGCAATGTTATCCAGCACCAGGGCTCCCTGTGGGTTGCCGTAAAAACCGCGCACGTGAAGCCCGGCAAGGGCGGCGCCTTCGCCCAGGTCGAACTGAAAAACCTGCTGGACGGGCGCAAGCTGAACGAACGCTTCCGATCCTCCGACACGGTGGAGCGCATCACCCTGGAGCAGAAGGACTTCCAGTTCCTCTACGACCAGGGCGACACCCTGGTGTTCATGGACCAGAACACCTACGACCAGATCGAGCTGCAGAAGGACTTCGTCGGCGAGGAGCGCGCCAAGTTCCTGCACGACGGCATGATCGTCAGCCTGGAGTTCCATGAGGAGCGCCCCATCGGCATCGAGCTGCCGGAGAGCGTCGTGCTGGAGGTCATGGAGACCGAGCCCACCGTGAAGGGCCAGACGGCGTCGTCGTCCTACAAGCCCGCCACGGTGTCCAACGGCATGCGCGTGATGATCCCGCCCTACATGTCGGCTGGCGAGAAGATCCTCGTCTCGACCGAAACCGGCGAGTACATGCGCCGGGCCGATTAGGCCGGTGACGACTCCCTCCGCCCTGCTGAAGGTGATGATCGAGGCGGCGCGCAAGGCCGCGCGGGGCCTCGCGCGCGACTTCGGCGAGGTCAATGAGCTGCAGGTGTCCAAGAAGGGCGCCGCCGATTTCGTCAGCGCCGCGGATCTGAAGGCCGAGCAGACCCTCTTCGAGGAGCTCGCCAAGGCGCGGCCCGGATACGGTTTCCTGGGCGAGGAACGCGGCTGGATCGAGGGCACCGACAAGACCCACCGCTGGATCGTCGACCCGCTGGACGGGACGACCAACTTCCTGCACGCCATCCCCCACTTCGCCATCAACATCGCCCTGGAGCGCGACGGGACGATCGTCGCCGCGGTCACCTACAATCCGGCGACGCACGATCTGTTCTGGAGCGAGCGGGGGCGCGGAGCGTTTCACAATGACAAGCGGATGCGCGTCTCGGCTCGCTCACGGCTGGACGAGGCGGTGTTCGCCACCGGCATACCGTTTCTCGGCCACGGCCAGCATGCGCGGTTCCTCAAGGAGCTGCACCAGGTCAGCCAGCGCGTCGCCGGCGTGCGCCGCTTCGGCTCCGCCGCCCTCGACATGGCCTGGCTCGCCGCCGGCCTCTTCGACGGCTACTGGGAGCGCGACCTCGGCGCGTGGGACCTGGCCGCGGGGATCCTGCTGGTGACCGAAGCGGGGGGCAGCGTGAGCGATGCTGACGGCAATGAGGATGTGCTCGGCTCCGGTTCGATCTGCGCCGCCACGCCGGCGCTGCATCAGGTCCTGCTGGAGCGCCTGAAGGGCATTTGAGGCCGTCCGGCGCTGCGGCTAGTGTGAGGCCATGAGTCTGACGCGTCGGGATTTCGCGACCCTCGCCGCAGCCGCGGCCAGCCTGGCGCCCACCCTCGCCCACGCGGAGCCGCCCGTGCCGGTGATCATCGCCCATCGCGGGGCCAGCGGCGAACGGCCGGAGGAGACCCGCGGCGCCTTCGACCTCGCCATCGACGAGGGCGCCGACTTCATCGAGCCGGACCTCGTGCCTACGAAGGAGGGCATACTGGTCGCCCGGCACGAGAACGAAATCTCGAGCACGACGGATGTCGCGGCCCACGCGGAGTTCGCGGACCGCAAGACGACCAAGACCATCGACGGCAAGTCCGTCGCCGGCTGGTTCACGGAGGACTTCACCCTGGCGGAGCTGAAGACCCTCACCTGCCGCGAACGCCTGCCGCAGCTTCGTCCGCAGAGCGCGAAGTTCGACGGCAAGGAGCCGATCCTCACCTTCCAGGAAGTGATCGACATCGCCAGGGCCGGCTGCGTGCGCACTGCGCGCACCGTCGGCGTCTATCCGGAGATGAAGCATCCCAGCTATTTCGCGTCGATCGGGCTGGCGGTGGACGAGCGACTCGCCGCCGATCTGCACACGGCCGGGTACACCGCGAGGGCCAGCGCGGTCTGGGTGCAGTGCTTCGAAACGGCGGCGCTGAAGAACTTCGGGCGGCTGTCGCACGTGCGCCGCGCTCAGTTGATCGACATCGAGGGCGGGCCGGCCGACGAAGCATCGCTGCGCTACGCCGACATGATCTCGCCCGACGGTCTGGCGGCGATCCGCCGTTACGCCGACGCCGTCGCGCCGCACCAGGGCCTGGTGGTCGACCTGCAGGCGGCCGTCTTCCCCGCTCCGACCACCCTCACCCTCGACGCCCACGCGGCCGGCCTGCAGGTGCATTGCTGGACCGCGCGCGCGGAGAATGAGTTCCTGCCGAGGACCCTGCAGCGCGGCGATCCGCGCGCCGCCGACTTCGCCGCGCGACGCGGCGACTACGACAAGCTGATGGTCGGTCTCTTGATGACGGGCGTCGACGGCCTCTTCTCGGACTACCCCGCCTTCGCGGCGCGAGCCCGCGACGAGGCGGTCCGGCAGATCGAGCGGCGTGACGAGGACGCGCGCCGGCGGCGCTAGTGTGCTGGATTTGAAGTTCGCCTGCTCATGGGGTCGGCTGCGGAGCGAACTTCAAATCCAAGAAAGCACACTAGAAACTTAGCGTTGCTAGTGTCCTGATCGACTCCGAAGTTCGTCGGAGCCTGCCACAAAACGCAGGCGAACTTCGGAATCGGGACACTAGCTCCATACACGTCCGAAAACCGCGAGACATCGGGGCCCCGCGGTCCGATCATGGGCGCATGGATATGGACCACGACGCCTGCTACCGCGTGCTGGCCACGCGCGACGCCCGCTTCGACGGGCGGCTGTTCGTGGCCGTGAAGACCACGGGCATCTACTGTCGACCGATCTGCCCGGCCCGCACGCCCAAGCAGGAAAACGTGCTCTTCTTCCCCACCGCCGCCGCGGCCCAGGGCGCTGGGTTTCGCCCCTGCCTGCGATGCCGGCCCGAGACGTCGCCCGACCTGGCCGCCTGGCGCGGCACCTCGAACACCGTCTCGCGCGCCCTGGCGCTGATCGAGTCCGGCGCCCTGGACGCAAGTGACGTGGAGGGTCTGGCCGACCGCCTGGGGGTCGGCGCCCGGCAGCTACGACGGCTGTTTCGGCAGCATCTGGGCGCCTCGCCCGTGGCGGTCGCCCAGACGCGGCGCGTGCTGCTGGCCAAGCAGTTGATCCACGAGACGCATCTGCCCATGGCCCAGGTGGCCCTGGCCGCCGGCTTCGGCAGCGTGCGCCGCTTCAACGAGACCTTCCAGCAGCTGTTCCGCCGGCCGCCGGCATCCCTGCGTCGTCGGGGCTCGCAGGACCGGCCCAACGAGTCCGGTGAGGCGATCAAGCTCACCCTCGGCTACCGGCCGCCTTACGATTGGGACGCCATGCTGGCGTTCCTCGCCTTGCGGGCCATCCCCGGGGTCGAGGTCGTGCGCGGCGAGACCTATGTCCGCGCCATCGCCTTCGGCGAGGATTGCGGCGTGATCGCGGTGCGGCCGCTGGCGGCCAACAAGGTGGGCGTCAGCGTGCGATTCCCGAAGGTCAGCGCCCTGGCGGCTATCATCGCCCGCGTGCGCCGCGTGTTCGATCTCGCGGCCGACCCGGCGATCATCGGCGCGCAGCTGAGCGCCGATGCCGATCTCGCGCGCATGGTCGCCGCGCGGCCAGGGCTACGAGTTCCAGGCGCCTGGGACGGCTTCGAGCTGGCGATCCGCGCGATCCTCGGCCAGCAGATCACCGTCGCCGCCGCGCGCGGTCTGGCCGGCAAGCTGGTCGCCGCGCACGGACGGCCTCTGCCGCGGCCGCTGGCCGCGCAAGGCCTGACGCACGTCTTCCCCGGCCCCGCGCAGCTGGCGGGCGCCGACTTCGCCGCCCTGGGCATGCCGAAGTCGCGGGCCGCCGCCCTGGCCGCGCTGACCCGGGCCGTGCTGGCCGATCCGACGATCTTCGGCCCGCGGCGCAGCCTGGACGACGCCGTGGCGCGGCTGAAGTCGCTCTCCGGCATCGGCGAGTGGACGGCGCAGTACATCGCCATGCGCGAGCTTCGTGAGCCGGACGCCTTCCCGGCCGCGGACATCGGCCTGATGCGTGCCCTGGCCGGACCGGACGGCCGCCGCCCGACGCCGGCCGAGCTGCTGGCCAGGGCCGAGGCCTGGCGGCCGTGGCGGGCCTACGCGGCGCTGCACCTGTGGGCGTCCGACGCCCACGCCGTCGCCAAGCAGGAGAAGACCGATGCCCGACACGCGGCCTGAACGCCTGACCATCGACCGCATCGCCAGCCCCATCGGCGAGTTGCTTATTGCCGTGGACGAGGCAGGCGTGCTGCGCGCGCTGGACCTGTGGGGCGATGAGGCCGGCACGCGCCGCCTGCTGACGCGGCAGTACGGGGCCACGCCGGCCGCCTGGGGTCCCGCGCCCAACTCGATCCATGGGGCGTTCGAACGGTACTTCGCCGGCGACATCGGGGCCCTGAAGGACGTACCTTGGCGCGCGGTGGGCACGCCGTTCCAACTGAGCGTGTGGCGGGCGCTCACCACCATTCCACCCGGCGAGACGCGCAGTTACGGCGCGTTGGCGGCGCAGCTGGGCATGCCCAAGGCGATGCGGGCCGTGGGCCTGGCCAACGGGTCGAATCCCATCGCCATCGTGGTGCCCTGCCACCGTGTGATCGGCGCGGACGGCTCGCTCACCGGCTTCGGCGGCGGACTGCCGCGCAAGCGATGGCTGCTGCGCCATGAAGGGGCGGCGTTCCGCGAAAATCGCGGCGGCAAGCGGACCTCAGGCGGCCTGCAGGCCGAACTGCAGTTCGGCTAGGCGAGCGTAGAGCCCGCCTCGGTGGACGAGCTCGAGGTGGGTCCCCTCCTCCACCACGGCGCCTTCGTCCATCACCACGATGCGGTCCGCGGCCTGCACCGTCGCCAGCCGATGGGCGATGACCAGGGTCGTGCGCCCGCGCATGGCGTCGTCCAGCGCGCGCTGGACCAGGCGCTCGTTCTCCGCATCCAGCGCGCTGGTGGCCTCGTCGAGCAGCAGGATCGGGGCGTGCCGGACCAGGGCTCTGGCGATGGCCAGGCGCTGGCGTTGGCCGCCCGACAGGGTCTTGCCGCGCTCGCCGAGCGGCGTGTCGAAGCCCTGTGGCAGGGCCGACAGGAAGTCCTCGGCCTCGGCCGCCCGCGCCGCCGCGCGAAGGTCCTCGGGCGTGGCGGACTCTCGTCCGAACTTCAGGTTCTCCAGCGCCGAGCCGGAGAACAGCGCCGCGTCCTGGGCGACCAGGGCCATGCGCGAGCGCACCTCGGCCGGATCGGCGTCGCGCAGATCGACGCCGTCCAGCGACACCTTTCCCGCCTGTGGGTCGTAGAAGCGCAGCAGCAGGCGGAACACCGTGCTCTTGCCCGCGCCTGACGGGCCTACCAGCGCAACCCGCTCGCCGGGACGAACCCTCAGGTCGAAGCCGCGCAGCGCCGGCAGGTCCGGCCGACCCGGGTAGGCGAAGGTGACCGCCTCGAACGCCACCTCACCACGCGGCGGAACCGGCAGCGGTGTGGGCGTCGCAGGCGCGGCGATGGACGGCCGGGCCTTCAGGATCTCGGCGATCCGCTCCATGGCGCCCGAGGTCTTCTGCACATCGCCCCAGGTCTCGCCGAGGGCGCCGACGGAGCCGCCGGCCAGCACCGCCAGGAAGACGAACTGCAGCAGGATGCCGCCGGTCATCGAGGGGTCGTGCAGCACGAAGCTGGCTACAGCGGCGCGCCAAAGCACGAAGCCCACGCCGCCGAACAGCAGGATCATCACCAGCGCGGTCATCACCGCCCGGGCGCGAATGCGGGCCACCGAGGCGCGGAAGGCCCGCTCCACCGCGCGGGCGAAGCGGTCGGCCGCGCTGGCCTCGCGCCCGAAAGCCTGGACGGTGTCGAGGCCGTCGAGGGTCTCGCCGGCGTAGGCTACCGCCTCCGCGAAGCGTTCCTGCGCGTTGGCGGAGAGCCGTCGCACAAGGCGCCCGACCGTGAACAGTGGGATCAGCACCAGGGCGCCCACGAGCACCACCAGACCGGTGAAGCCCGGGCTGAGCACCACCAGCCAGGCGAAGGCGCCCACAAAGGTCAGCAGATTGCGCAGGGCCACGGACACTGACGAGCCCACCATGTTCTCGACGATGGTCATGTCGGTGGTGAGGCGCGACAGCACCTCGCCGGTGCGGGTGGTGAGGAAGAAGGCCTGGTCGAGGCCCATCACGTGCCGGTAGAGCGCCTGGCGCATGTCGGCCACCACGCGCTCGCCCAGGCGGGTGATGAAATAGAAGCGGAAGGCGGTGGCCACGGCCAGGAATGCGGTGTCCGTCGCGGCGATGATGAAGTAGCGGCCGAGGCTGTGAGCGGTGTGGCCGGCCACGCCGCGATCGATCATCAGACGCAGGATGTAGGGCAGGGCGAGGCTGGCGGCGGTGGAGAACAACAGGAAGAAGGTGGAGGCGATGGCGTCGGCCCGGTGACACGCCACGAATGGCAGCAGGTTGCCCAGGGGCCGCAGGTCGCGCCGGCGCTCGCGCCGCTCGGCGGCCGCCGCCATTTCGGCCGCCAGAACCTGGCCCTCGCCCGGCCGGCCCGGGGTGTCAACGCTCATGCGGTCCTTGCCTTTTCAAGCGGTCCTCGTGTATAGGCGCGCCCTTCGCCCGCCTGCGCCGGCGGCTTTTTCCCAATCCGCCAGGTCTGACAAGTCGGCAGGAGGACGCAGTGAAGCAAGACACCCATCCCGACTACCATTTCATCACCGTGGTGATGACCGACGGCACGACCTATCAGACGCGCTCGACCTACGGCAAGGAAGGCGCGACCTTGCACCTGGACATCGATCCGAAGACCCACCCCGCCTGGACAGGCGGCAACCAGACCCTCCTAGACCGCGGCGGCCGCGTGTCGCGCTTCACCGCCAAGTACGGCGGCTTCATGAAGAAGTAGGGCTGCGCCCCCGGCTCAGCTGCCGAAGGCGTCCTTGAGGCGGGCCATTTGCGCCAGCACGGGGTGCGGCAGGTCGTCGGCGTCACTTTCCAGGTACATGCGGGCGTCCAGGTGTCGCACGCGCTCGAAAAGGCGCTCCGAGCGGTCCACCAGCTGCATGAGCGGCGCCGGCAATGTCTCGCCGGCGGTGTCGGGCGCATGGGCCTCGGCGTTCAGGCGGTAGCTGTCGTCGAGGGCGGTCTCGGGGGCCATATCGCCCTCGCGCACCGCGCGCTGCACCAGCAGCCATGACGCCACCTGCATCAGGCGGGTGGTCAGCCGCATGCTCTCCGCGGCGAAGGCCAGGGCAGCGGCGCGCGACAGAAGCTTGGAGTCCTGGCGTCCGGCGCCGTCCAGATAGGCGGCGGTTTCCTCGACGAGATCCATGCCCTCCTGGAACGTCCGGTCGAACAGCTCCGAGCGCGTGAAGCCAGAGATCGCTTCAGCGCGCCGTGGCCCGGCCGGGTCCTGGACTAGATCGCCCATCGCACTTCAACCCTTACTCGGTTTGCGGCTTCTACGGTCGCCATTTCGAACCCGGGTGCAACCGCCGTGCCAGAACTAAGTGTGCCGTTTTCGTCACCTTTTCGTTTGCCACGACCGTCTAGTCGCGTTTGCCGAACAGGGCTTCCGCGGCCGATCGGCCCGCCTGCTTGCGGGCGATCTGCGCCTCGGTGCGGGCGATTTCCGCCCTGAGCGCCTCGACCCGCTCGTTCAGTTCCGACACCCCGAACAGCTCCAGATCCTCTCGCGAGGCTTCGACGATCGCCCAGCCGCGCGGGCGGCGCGGCGGTTCGGGTTCCTCGGCCATGGCGCAAGCTCCCTTTGCCCGCCCGAAGTTGAGCAGCTATCTGACGCTGCGGCCGCCAGAAGCGCAAGACCGGGAGCGCCACACCCATGAGCCAATCCACGACCGCGCCGATGATGCGCGCCGTCGCCGTCGAAGGCGGACGCGGCGGGCCCGACGCGCTGAAGATCGAGGCGCGCCCTCGCCCGACCCCGGGGCCGGGGCAGATCCTGATCAAGGTCGAGGCCGCCGGGGTGAACCGGCCGGACATCATCCAGCGCCTGGGTTTCTATCCGCCGCCGCCCGGCGCGCCGGACACCATGGGCCTGGAAGTCGCCGGCGAGGTGGTGGAAGGCGCGGGACGCTGGAAAGCCGGCGATCGGGTCGTCGCCCTGCTGGGCGGCGGCGGCTATGCGGAATACGCCGTGGCCGACGCCCGCCACGCCCTGCCGGCGCCCGCGAACCTCACGGCGATCGAAGCCGCCGGCCTGCCGGAGACGGTGTTCACCGTCTACGCCAACGTCTTCGAGCACGGCGGCCTGAAGCCGGGCGAGACGCTGCTGGTGCACGGCGCCACCTCGGGCATCGGGGTCACGGCGATCCAGATGGGCAAGGCCGCCGGGGCCAGGGTGATCGCCACCGCCCGCGGCGCGGACAAGGCCAAGGCCGCCAAACGCGTGGGCGCCGATGTGGCGGTGGACGCGAGCGCCGAGGACTTCGAAGCGGTCGCGAAAGCCGAGGGCGGGGTCGACGTGGTGCTCGACATGGTGGCCGGCCCCTATTTCGCCAAGAACCTCGAAGTGCTGAAGACCGGCGGGCGACTGGTCCACATCGCCTCCCAGGGCGGCGGCGTGGTCGAGCTGCCGATCATCAAGGTCATGCAGAAGCGCCTGGTGATTACCGGCTCGACGCTTCGTCCGCGCGACGCCGACGAAAAGGCGCGCCTGGCGGCGGCGGTGGAGAAGCTCGTCTGGCCCTGGATCGCGGCGGGCAAGCTGAGGCCCATCGTCGATGCGACCTTTCCCCTCGCCGAGGCCGGCAAGGCCCACGCGCACCTGGAAGGCGGCGCGCACCTGGGCAAGGTGGTGCTCACGATGTGAGGTCGTCAGCCCTTGGACACCAGGATCCATACGCCCAGGACCGCGAACGCGCCCGCCGCCGCCAGCCTGATCGCCCGCATCGGCAAGCGATTCGCCGCGAAGCGCCCGATGAACACCGCCGGCGCGCGTGGCGCCAAAGGTCTCGTCAGACCCTCCGGCCGGACGCGCCATGAGTCGGCCCTGCGACCGGCTCAAGTCTGTTGACGCGCCCCCCGCTTCACGCGCGGGCGGCTACTCCCCAGTGACCGGCTACCCCTAATGGCGGCATTGTTGCGAGGCAACCGCCGAGGCCGGCGGCGCCAATTGTCACAGTCTCGTGACCGTCAGGCCGCACGATCGGCCTGACAGCGTTGTGCGAGGCTGATTTCGCAAGGGAACTGACGCCCTGCGTCAACAGGAATTTCAGAAGCTGCTTCATCGTCTCCCGTTGACCATCTGGAAACCATGTGTGTCCATATCGTGGGCTCAGGGGGCGCTTCGCCCACAAGATGTTGATGTGCGTCGGGAGGCGACAGACCTTCCGCGTTCGATCAAAGTAGACAGGTTTTTGGGGTGATGATGGGTAGCGAGGCAAAGAAGTCGGTCATTGTTGGGGCCGGACGGGAAGCCGTCCGCCAAGCGCGGCCCGAGCGGCCGCAGCTGCAGCTGGTGCGCAAGGTCGAGATCGACCGCGACCGCGACGCCCTGCTCACGGATTTCGGCAGAACGACGCTGGAGGACCGCTACCTGCTGGCGGGCGAGTCCTATCAGGACATGTTCGCCAGGGTGGCCACCGCCTTCGCCGACGACGCCGACCATGCGCAGCGCATCTATGACTACATATCCCAGCTATGGTTCATGCCCTCGACGCCGGTGCTTTCCAACGGCGGGGCCGAGCGCGGCCTGCCGATCTCCTGCTTCCTGAACGCCGTCGGCGATTCGCTGGAGAGCATCGTCGGCACCTGGAACGAGAACGTGTTCCTGGCGGCCAACGGCGGCGGCATCGGCACCTACTGGGGCGGGGTCCGCTCCATCGGGGAGAAGGTGAAGGGCGCCGGCCAGACCAGCGGCATCATCCCCTTCATCCGGGTGATGGACAGCCTGACGCTGGCCATCAGCCAGGGCTCCCTGCGCCGCGGCTCGGCGGCGGTCTATGTGGACATCTGGCACCCGGAGATCGAGGAGTTCCTGGAGATCCGCAAGCCCTCCGGCGACTTCAACCGCAAGTCCCTCAACCTGCACCACGGCGTCAACGTCACCGACGAATTCATGGAGGCGGTGCGCGATGGGGCCAGGTTCGCCCTGCGCTCGCCCAAGACCGGCGAGATGGTGCGCGAGGTGGAAGCCCGCTCGCTCTGGCAGAAGCTGCTCGAGCTGCGCCTGCAGACCGGCGAGCCCTATCTGATCTTCTCCGACACGGTGAACCGCGCCATGCCCCAGCACCAGCGGGAGCTGGGCCTGAAGGTGCGCCAGTCCAACCTGTGCTCGGAGATCGTGCTGCACTCCGGCAAGGACCACCTGGGGCGCGACCGCACGGCGGTCTGCTGCCTGTCCTCGGTCAACGCCGAGAAGTTCCTGGAGTGGCGCGACCATCCGACCTTCGTCACCGACGTCATGCGGTTCCTCGACAACGTCCTGCAGGACTTCATCGACCGCGCGCCGCCAGAGATGGCCAACGCCACCTACGCCGCCTATCGCGAGCGCTCCGTCGGCCTGGGACTGATGGGCTTCCACTCATTCCTGCAGAGCCAGAACGTGCCCTTCGAGAGCGCCCTGGCGAAGAGCTGGAACATGCGGCTGTTCAAGCACCTGCGCCGCCAGTGCGACGCGGCCAGCCGCACCTTGGCCGAGGAGCGCGGCCCCTGCCCGGACGCCGCCGAGCGCGGGGTCATGGAGCGGTTTTCCCACAAGCTGGCGATCGCCCCCACCGCGTCGATCTCCATCATCTGCGGCGGCGCCAGCGCGGGCATCGAGCCGATCCCGGCGAACATCTACACGCACAAGACGCTGTCCGGATCCTTCGCCGTGAAGAACCCCTACCTGGAGCGCGTGCTGGACGAGAAGGGCCAGAACACCCCGGCGGTCTGGGGCGCCATCCTTGAGAACGAGGGCTCGGTCCAGCACCTCGACTTCCTCGGCCAGGACGAGAAGGACGTGTTCAAGACCGCCTTCGAAATCGACCAGCGCTGGGTGGTGGAACTGGCCGCCGACCGCACGCCGGAGATCTGCCAGTCGCAGTCGGTGAACATCTTCCTGCCTGGCGACGTCGACAAATGGGACCTGCACATGCTGCATTGGCAGGCCTGGGAGCGCGGCGTGAAGAGCCTCTACTACCTGCGCTCCAAGTCGGTGCAGCGCGCCGCCTTCGCCGGCGGCGGCATGCCCGCCGAAAGCGCCGCCCGGGCGGACGAGGCCCGCACCGACTACGAGGAGTGCCTCGCCTGCCAGTAGCCGTAACTCCCTCCCCTTCACGGGGAGGGAAGAGCGGCGCGCAGCGCCGATCGGGCGGGGATGTCTGGCCCGCACCCGCGCACCACAACACTCCCCCACCCAGGCCCTGCGGGCCGTCGCTCCCCATGAAGGGGAGGGAAGGTCTTGCGTAGAGACCTCGCTCGGGGATAGCCGTCTGTTCCAGGAGGCGACGTCATGGATCAGGCGGCGGCTGAGCGGCACATCGAGCGCGTGCGCCGCGACGGCTACACCATCGTGGAGGACGCCATCGCGCCGTCGCTGGTGGACGCGCTGGACCAGGCGCTCGCGCGGCTCGAGCGCGAGCTCGGCGCCAAGCCGGCGATGAACGGCTTCGAGGGCCATCACACCGTGCGCATCTACAACCTGCTGGCTCACGGCGCGCCGTTCGACGCCGTGCCGGTGCACGAGAACGTGCTGCCGGTCGTGGAAGGGGTGCTGGACAGCGGCTGCCTGGTCTCCTCGCTCTCCTCCATCGCCATCGACCCCGGCGAGATCGCCCAGCCGATCCATGCCGACGACATGGTCATCCCGCTGGAGAAGCCCCACGCCTCCATCGTCTGCAACTCCATGTGGGCGCTCACCGACTTCACCGAGGCCAACGGCGCGACCCGCCTGGTCCCCGGCAGCCACCTGAAGCCGAGCCCGGAATACGGCGCTTCGGTGGAGAGCATCCCGGCGCAGATGCCCAAGGGCAGCGTGCTCATCTGGGATGGCGCCCTGTGGCACGGCGGCGGGGCCAACCGGACCGGGACGCGGCGCACGGGCATCGCCATGAACTACTGCGCCGGCTTCATCCGCCAGCAGGAGAACCAGCAGCTGGGCGTGCCCCCCGAGCTGGCGCGCAGCTATCCGCCACGGCTGCAGGAGCTGATGGGCTACGGCGTCTACCGCGGCCTGATCGGCCACATCGACAAGTCCAGCCCGGCCCAGCGCCTGAACGGCGGCGGCGAGTTCCGCTCGATCTGGGACCAGACCTAGGGCGCCTGTTCCACCTGTTCCGACCTGTTATTCACCTGTTCCACCTGTTATTTCACGGTTTTTTCCACCTGTTACGGTCTGGAAGCCGTGATTGTTCAATGGCTTGCGGCCACCTGATATCCGCCAGGAACAGGTGATAACAGGTGATAACAGGCGCCAAACAGGCCTGTTATCGATGCATAACAGGTGCGGATCAGGTGGCGGCGGACGCTTGCGCACCACTCACCCCAATTACCCCCAATCCGAAATTCCCCGCGCAAGCGGGGACCCAGGTTTTTTTACAATCGGTGGGGGCGCGCGGGTGTGTTTGGAAGGAAGGAACAAACTAAAAAAGCCTGGGTCCCCGCTTTCGCGGGGAATTTCGGGTGTGGGGGGTGTGGGGGACTGAGAAGCCATGCGTGTGCGCGCGCGCGCGCCGCCCACGCGCCTGAGCCGGCCGTGTGTTTCTTCACGATGTCAAAGACCGCCGCCCCATTCGGGCGTGACGCCTCGTTACCATATGTAACCCAAAGGCGCAACCCGCAACCCCCTCCGCCGGACCCCGGACCCTACCCCTCCCAGCCCTCCGTGAACGGGAACCGTTCGGCCCAAAGACCCTGCAAGCGCGGATCGGCGTCCACGCGGCGGACCACCTCGGCCATCTTCGGCGCAACCTGGTAGAAGCGCCGGCGGCGCTGCGACCAGCGCGAAACCACCGTCACATAGAGGTCGAGCACCGAGAGGTCGTCGCCGAGGATATAGCGGCCGGGCCGGACCTGCGCGTCCATGATCTCCCAGCATTCGCAGATCCGCGCCGTCGTGCGCGCCCGTATCGCGGCCTGCTCGTCCTTGCCATCGATCAATCGCGAGGGGTCGTCGAGGACCCAACAGAGGGCATAGATGGCCGAGGAGACGAACGCCATCCAGCGCAGGAACGCCGGCCGCGCGGCCGCGGCCATACTCGGCGACAACCGCGCCTGCGGATGCGAATCGGCCAGCCAGATGAGGATCGCCGCGCTCTCGGTCATCAGCTCGCCGGACGGCAGCACCAGGGCCGGCACCTGGCGCATGGGGTTGACCTTCACCAGGTCCGCATCGCGTTCGGCTTCGCGGAGAATCCCCCGCTCCACCACCTCGTAGCGCAGCGCCAGCAAGGTCAGCGCCGCCTCGACCATCACCGAGCCCGTGCCCCTGGCGCCGTGGACGATGTACCTGTCGCTCATCCATTGCCTCCCGATACCGTGCGCGCCGCAGGCGGGCCAAGTTTAACCACGGAGTTCACGGAGAAGGCGCGGAGGACACGGAGTCTCGGACTCCTCTGTGAACTCCGTGCCTTCTCCGTGAACTCCGTGGTTAAACAGAGCGCGTGCCGCGCGCGCCATGCCCGCCGACTCTCTTATCACTGCGCCGTCCACAACATATTGACGTCATGTTAGTCAGATACCCCACATGTTGCGGCGAGCGGGCCATTGCCGAGGGGGCGTTGTTGGCGTCCCCTTGGTGGATCGCCATCTCGTTGATTCGGGTCTGAAGGTCTGAAGGTCCAAACGTCCATGCCCCACGCCAACCTCCGCGCCCTGCCCGGCCTGCTCACTCCGTCGTACGGCTACAAGCCCTTCAGATACCCCTGGGCCTACGACTTCTGGAAGCGCCAGCAGCAGGTCCACTGGATGCCCGAGGAGGTGCCGCTGGGCGAGGACTGCAAGGACTGGGCGGCCAAGCTGAACGACCGCGAGCGCAACCTGCTCACCCAGATCTTCCGCTTCTTCACCCAGTCGGACGTCGAGGTGAACGACAACTACATGGAACGCTACGGCCGCGTCTTCAAACCCATCGAGGTGAAGATGATGCTGGCGGCCTTCTCCAATATGGAGACGATCCATATCGCCGCCTACGCCCTGCTGCTCGAGACCATCGGCATGCCGGAGACCGAGTTCTCCGCCTTCCTCGACTACGAGGCGCTGAAGGCCAAGCACGACTACATGCAGCAGTTCGGCGTCGATTCGAACGCCGACATCGCCCGCACCCTGGCCATGTTCGGCGGCTTCACCGAGGGGCTGCAGCTGTTCGCCAGCTTCGCCATGCTGATGAACTTCCCGCGCTTCAACAAGATGAAGGGCATGGGCCAGATCGTCTCCTGGTCGGTGCGCGACGAGAGCCTGCACTGCGAGGGCATGGTCAAGCTCTACCACGCGTTCAACGCCGAGACCGGGGTGGTCACCAAGGCCGTGGCCGCCGACATCGTCGACTGCTGCAAGACCGTGGTGGGCCTGGAGGACCGCTTCATCGACCTGGCCTTCGAGGCCGGCGAGGTGCAGGGCATGACCCCCACCGACATCAAGGCCTATATCCGCTTCATCGCCGACTGGCGCCTGGCCCAGCTGCACCTGCCCGCGGTCTACGGCGTGAAGGAAAACCCCCTGCCCTGGCTGCAGAGCCTGCTGTCGGGCGTGGAGCACGCGAACTTCTTCGAGGCCCGCTCGACGGAATACTCCAAGGCGGCCACGCGGGGCGTCTGGCAGGGCGGCGAGGGCGTGTGGGACGCCTTCGACAGGATGATGGCCAAGCGCGGCGCAGACGGGGCCGAGGCGCACTAGGCAGAGGGTAGGCATGGAGAGAACTCAACTTAGGCGCCGGCGGTACAAAAGGACTCGGCACCGGGTTGAGTAGGCGCCATCCTACTCCCTGCGTAACGTGATTCTCGTTCTCGGATGCCGCGCCTCCTGCCCCGGGCAAAGCGCCCGGGAAAGGAGAAAACCATGGCACGCAAACAATGCGGGTGTCCCACGCCACCACGTGGGCCGAAGGTGGTTCTGGTCCGCCAGACGATCCGCCGCAAACCCCGGAAGTGCTAGTCCCGTAAGGGACTAGCGGGAAGGGCGCCCCCTGACCGGGGCGCCCGACTTCCTTCCATAGTCGCCTGATTTGTTTGCGGATTCACCACCCTTTTTCGAATCCGTTTCGGACGCGGCCGTGGCGGCGTTCTCAGTAGTTGGAGCAATAGCGCGTCGCGGCGCTGGTCGGCTTCCGATCCATCTTGCTCATTCTGACTCATAGGAGGGCTGACCGATGACCTGGGTGACGCATGAAGCCGACCAGCTACGGATTGTAGCAGAGATCGAATCTCAATCCGACCGCGGCGCTGCACTGGTCGCCGCTTCCTTTGTCGATGCCAGGCTGACGGAGGCGATATCGCTTCGCTTCGATCCGAATGTGGACCCGACTGTGCGCGGGCGCGTCCTCAGAGGCAGCGGCGCATTGGCAACGTTCTCAGCCAAGATCGATGTTGGCCTGATGCTTTCGCTCTACCCACCCTCGGTTCACGTCATGCTGAACAAGATCAGGGATATCCGAAATGATTTCGCGCACGAGGTCATGCCAATGAGTTTCCAGACGCCGAGCGTTTCCGACCGGTGCCACAACCTGTTGCCCGTGCTCGTGTCGACCTTCTTGGACGCGATGGACCACTACACGAAGCTGGAGGCACATTTGGGGTACCCGGCGCAGCAGCACTGGTACGGGACATTTACAGGCGAGGGCGTCATCACCGGGCCGCACGCCGCTCGCAGCTACTTTATGCAGGCGGTCAAGCAGTCGCTCATGCACCTGTCACGCGCGATGGACGTGTTTGGTCCGCACCAGCTCTCGCCCTCGACATTGCCCAAAATGTCCGCGTGACGGCGCGCTCTGGCGGGTCCTGATCGCCACGCTACTCGCGATTGCCGGGCGAGTGGGCGAGGTCTGCGACACATTCATTGACGCCTACCTCAACCCCTGAGGGGTTACGCCCTCGGCCCAGTCTCCACGGTCCATGCCCAGGCCCGCTCGAATCCGTCGCGCGGCGCGGCTATAACGCCGCATGACCGCTGAAACCGACGCCGCCCGGGTGGTGGCGCGCCTCGCCGCCGAATATGACGCCTCCATCGGGGCCTTGCGCACGGCGCTGAAGGCGTTCCTCGAAAACGGCACGGCGCCCGACCCCGCCCTGCGCGCCGGCCGGGCCTTCGTCTATCCGGAGCTTCGCCTGACCTGGCGCGGCGCGCGCGGGCCGCGCCCGCGCCTGGCCCGCGCTTACGCCCGGTTCAGCCAGCCCGGGGTCTACGCCTCCACCATCACCCGGCCGGACCTGTTCGCGGGCTACCTCACCGAACAGCTCACACTGCTGATGAGCGACTTCGAGGTGGAAGCCGAGGTGATCCGCTCAAGCCAGGAGATCCCGTTCCCCTATGTGCTGGACGGCTCGGTGGAGGTGGCCCTGGCGGACGTCACCTCGCATGAGATCGCCCGGCATTTTCCGACCACGGACCTGGCCTTCATCGGCGACGAGGTGGCCGACGGCTTCTTCACCCCGACGCCGGAGGCCGAACGTCCGCTGGCGCTGTTCGATGCGCCGCGTACGGACTTCTCCCTGGCGCGCCTGGCCCACTACACCGGCGCTCCGGCCGAGCACATCCAGCACTATGTGCTGTTCACCAACTATCACCGCTACGTGGACGAGTTCGTCAGCTGGAGCTGCGAGGAGCTGAGGCGCCCGGGCACCCCCTACGAGCGGCTGTCCTGCGCCGGCGGGGTGGTGGTCGACGCCGGGACGCCCGAGCCCGAACAGGCCGTGGCGGGCGGCGCATGGCGGCGCCACCAGATGCCGGGATATCACCTGATGGCCCCCGGCCGACGGGGCGTGACGCTGATCAACATCGGCGTCGGCCCGTCCAACGCCAAGACCATCACCGACCACCTGGCGGCGCTGCGGCCGGAAGCCTGGCTGATGATCGGCCACTGCGGCGGCCTGCGCGCCAGCCAGACCATCGGCGACTATGTGCTGGCCCACGCCTATCTGCGCGACGACCACGTGCTGGACGACATCCTGCCGCTGGAGATCCCTATCCCGCCCATCGCCGAGGTGCAGGTGGCGCTGAACCGCGCGGCGGAGATCGTCACCGGCGAGAGCGGCGATGCGCTGAAGGCGCGACTGCGCACCGGCACCGTGGTCACCACCGACGACCGCAACTGGGAACTGCGCTTCACCCTGAGCGCCCTGCGGTTCAACCAGTCCCGCGCGGTGGCCATAGACATGGAGGCGGCGACCATCGCCACCCAGGGTTACCGCTTCCGCACGCCGTACGGCACCTTGCTGTGCGTCTCCGACAAGCCGTTGCACGGCGAGATCAAGCTGCCGGGCCAGGCCAACACCTTCTACGAGCGGGCCATCTCCCAGCACCTGCGCATCGGCATCGTCACCGTGGACCTCTTGCGCGAGGAAGGCCCTCGCCTGCACTCGCGCAAGCTCCGCAGCTTCGACGAACCGCCGTTCCGGTAGGACGGAGCCTCGCGAGAAGGTTAACCACGGAGGTCACGGAGGAAGCACGGAGGCCGCGCTCCGCGCGGCGGTAGGTGGATCCTGCTCCGTGAACTCCGTGGTTCTCCGTGACCTCCGTGGTGAGTCTTCGGCGCCCTCTCCCACCGCTCACCGTCTCGTTTTTGTCACCTCCCCAGATTATCACCCGTCACATGACCAGACTTTTGCCCCTCGAGGGCGTCGAGAACTTTCGGGACTATGGCGACTACCCCACCGCCGCCGGCAGGCGGATGCGGCGGGGCGTGCTCTACCGGTCGGCGTCGCACGCCCGGGCCACCGACGCCGACCTGGCGTTCATGGACAGCCTGGACCTGGCGGTGATCGTCGACCTGCGCCGTCCGGGCGAGCGCGAGCGCGACCCGTCGCGCCGTCCGCCGGGCTTCAAGGGCCAGGTGATCCAGAACGACACCGAGGCGCCGGGGGACGATCCCTGGTGGACCTTCATCAGGAGCAGCGACCTCAGCGAGGAAGCCTTCAGGGGCTATCTGCTGAACTACTACCGCGAGGCGCCGCACGCCGAGCGCCACGTGGACCTGTTCTCCCGCTACTTCCAGGCCCTGGCCCGGGCCGACGGTCCCGTGCTGATCCACTGCGCCGCCGGCAAGGACCGCACCGGCATCCTGGCCGCCCTGACGCATCATCTGGCGGGCGTCCACGAGGACGACATCGTGCAGGACTACCTGCTCACCAACCATCCCGAACGCATGGCGGTTCGTACGCCGATGGTCATGGCGTTGATCGAGGAGACCACCGGCCGCAAGGCCACCGAGGCCGCCGTCCGCGCCGCCATCGGCGTCGAGGCGGAGTATCTGCACGAGGCGTTCAAGGTGATCCGCGAGAACCACGGCTCGGTGGACGACTATCTGCAGGCGGCCCTCGGGGTCGACGCGGCCCTGCGCGAGGCGCTAGAAGCCCGCCTGCTGGCCTGAGAGCCTTCGCCGCGACGAAGAACGCCCGCCGCGGGCGTTTGCCGGCGCGGCGGGCGCAAGTGGGACTTGGGACCTCAAATCCGGCCGACTGTGCGCCAGGCACGACACACGTTCGAATCACCATGGTGTGAGGGAAAATTGGACTTGCGCAGCTTCGAACCGCCCCGGCGGATCCTGATGGGGCCGGGGCCCTCCGACGTATCGCCGCGGGTGCTGGCCGCCCTCGCGCGGCCCACGATCGGACACCTGGATCCGGCCTTCCAAGGGCTGATGGAGGAGATCAAGGCGGCCCTCGCCGAGGCGATGAAGGCGCCGCGGCACGCCTGCATCCCGCTGCCCGCGCCGGGCACCGCCGGGATGGAGGCGGCGGTGATGAACCTGCTCGAGCCGGGCGAGCGGGCCGTCGTCGCCGTGAACGGCCAGTTCGGCGAGCGCATGGTCGACATGGCCGGCCGGGCCGGCGCCGAGGTGGTGCGGGTCGACCAGGACTGGGGCCGGCCGGTGGATCCGGCGGCGGTCGCCGAGGCGTTGAAGGGCGGGTCGAAGGTCCTGGCCTTCGTGCACGCCGAGACCTCCACCGGGACCATGACCGACCCCGGACCGCTTTGCGCCCTGGCCCGCGACGCCGGCGCCCTGAGCATCGTCGACTGCGTAACGTCCCTGGGCGGCGTCGCCGTGGACGCCGAAGGCTGGGGCGCGGACATCGTCTATTCCGGGACCCAGAAGTGCCTGTCCGCGCCGCCGGGCCTGTCGCCTTTCGCCATGAGTCCGCGCGCCCGCGAAGCGATCGCGGCGCGCAAGACCAAGGTGCGCAACTGGCTGCTCGATATGGGCCTGATCATGAGCTACTGGGGCGGCGAGGGCGGCCGCACCTATCACCACACCGCGCCGATCAACGCCCTCTACGGCCTGCATGAGGCCCTGGTGGTGCTGTTCGAGGAGGGCCTGGACGCGGCCCACGCCCGGCACCGGCGCACCCACGAGGCCCTGGCGGCGGGGATCGAAGCCGCCGGCCTGAGCTTCCTGGTGGACCCCGCCCATCGCCTGCCGCAGCTCAACGCCGTGCGGGTGCCGGACGGCGTCGACGAGGCGGCGGTGCGCGCGCGGATGCTGGCCAAGTACAGCCTGGAGATCGGCGCGGGCCTCGGACCGCTGCGCGGCAAGATCTGGCGCGTCGGCCTGATGGGCGCCTCGGCGACGCCCTGGCACGTGCGCCTGTGCCTGACCGCCCTCACCGAGGCCCTGGCCGCGCAGAACTATCCGGACGTCTCGCGTACGGCGATGGAGGCGGCCGAGGCGAAGCTGGGGTAGGCCGGCATCGCCTGCCCGCCGATAGACCCCTCACCTCACCTCGCCTCAGCCCGCCCCGATCGGCGTCAGCGGCGAGCGCCAGTCCAGTGGGTCGATCCGCTCGAAGCCGGTGACGGTCCAGTCGCGCTCGCGCGGCACGCACAGCATGTTCAGGCTGGCCACGGCGCCGGTGAAGTCCTGGGTCGCGCCGTTGAAATTGGCCGGGCTGAACAGCGGGGCCACGTGCCAGTACTGGACGTAGCCCAGTTCGTCGATCAGGGCGATCAGCTCCGCCTGATGGCTGGCCCGGTCGTTCTCCACATAGAGGATCGGCCGGCAGCGGGCGATGGTCTCGCGCGCCCCGCGCAGCGCCTGCGCCTCCCAGCCTTCCACGTCGACCTTCAGCACATCGCAGGCGGTGAGGGCCAGGTCGTCCAGGGGCGTCACCCGCACCGTCCGCCCCTCCGCCCACGCGCCGGCGCCGGCCGCGAGCGGCGAGATCGAGCCGAAGTTGCCGTCGGCAGCGTAGTCCACCGGCGGCATCTCCGCGACGCCGGCCTGCGCGCCCAGCGCCTCCGGCAGGGCGGTCACCGTGCCGATCTCCGCCAGGGCCAGGTTGGCGCACAGCAGCTGGAAAACCCGCTGCTGCGGCTCGAAGGCGATCAGCCGCCCGGGGGCGCAGGCCCGGGCCAGCATCAATGTGTGCACGCCGATGTTGGCGCCGGCCTCCACCACGGTCATGCCCGGCCCGACGATCTGGCGGAACAGGTCGGCCTCGGCCTCGCAGTACTCGCCGTAGGCCTGCAGGCAGCGGGTGATGTAGCGGTCGCCGCGCAGCGCCAGCATCCGCCCGTAGCGGGTCTGCACCATCACGCTGTCGGTGGTCTCAGCCATCGGCCGCAGTCCTAGCGGGCGATCCACATCGCCGCCAGGGGTTGCAGAACGAGATCTCACCATCTCGGCGTGTCGCACGGAGCGCCTCGCCCGCCTGCGAGAAAATCCACGCGAGCCCCTTGACCTTTGCCGCATCTTAGATATATCTGTTTCTTAGATATATCGTACCCAATCGGAGTTACATCATGTTTCGTCATCATCAACGCCACCGCGAGGCCTTCGCGGCCCGCGAGTTCGGCTTCCACGGACGCGGATTCGGCCATCGCAGAGGACGGCGCGTCGAGCGCGTCTTCGAGCAGGGCGATCTGCGCTTCGTCATCCTCAAGCTGATCAGCGAGGCGCCGCGCCACGGCTATGAGATCATCAAGGCCATCGAGGAGAAGGTCGGCGGCGCCTATTCGCCGAGCCCCGGGGTCATCTATCCGACCCTGACCCTGCTCGAGGAACTCGCCTACGTCACCGTCGAGGCCTCCGAGGGCTCCAAGAGGCTGTACCGGATCACCGAGGCGGGGGACGCCGCCCTGCTGGAGAAGAAGGCCGTGGTCGACGCCATCTTCCGGCGCATGGCCGCGATCAACGAGCGCTTCGAAGGCCCCGCCCCGCGCATCGCCAGGGCCATGCAGAACCTGGGCGCCTCCATCCGCCTGCGCATGTCGTCCGGCCCGGTCAACGAGGCCCAGCTCGACGCCCTGGTCGCCGCCATCGACGAAGCCGCCCGCCTGGTCGAAAAGGCCTAGAAGCGAGCCGTCCCCGGCCCCGCGACTCGAACAATAGTTTGAAGTTTCGGCTGACAAGCCTCGGAAGGCCGCTAGGTTGTGGCCCAAGCGCGGACCACAACGCGGCTTTCCGGGGAGTTGCACTTGGCCCACCTGATTCCAGAAGCCGACCTCGTGGCCGTGCGGCCCGAGGCCGACGTGCCGGGCGCCAAGCTCTCCGTCGGCGCGCTCAGCTGGTCGGTCTTCGAGGGCGCGCGCGACCCCTACGTCATCCTGGTGATCATCTACATCTTCATGCCCTACGTCGGGTCGGTGATGGTGGGCTATCCCCACGCCAACCCCACCAAGGGCCAGGAGGTGATCTCCCAGTGGAGCCAGTATTCCGGCTGGCTGACCATGGCGACGGCCCCGTTCCTGGGCGCCTCCATCGACCAGCTCGGACGGCGCAAGGGCTGGCTGGCCCTGGCCGTGGCGATCATGGCGCCGCTGATGTTCGCCCTGTGGTGGGCCAAGCCCGACGGCTCGGTGCTGCCGGTGGTGCTGGTCATGCTGATGACCACGATCATCGGCATCCTGTTCGCCTATACCGAGGTGCTGCACAACTCCCTGCTGATCCGGGCCGCGGGGGTCGGCGGCGCGCACAAGGCGTCCAGCCTGGCCCTGGCGCTCGGCAACGCCTTCGCCCTGGTGCTGCTGGGATTCTCCGCCTGGGCCTTCGTGCTGCCGGGCAAGGTCGATTGGGGATTCGTGCCCAAGACCCCGCTGTTCGGACTCAATTCCCTGATGCACGAGCCCGAGCGGATCGTCGGGCCCATGTCGGCCGTGCTGCTGCTGGTGGGAACCATCCCGATCCTGCTGTTCACGCCGGACGTCAGGCGCACGACCGTGTCGATTCCCACGGCCTTCGCCAATGGCGCCCGGGCGCTGTGGCGCATGGTCATGACCGTGAAGAACTACCGCGACGCCTTCATTTTCCTGGTGTCGCGCAGCTTCTACGTGGACGGCATGACCGCCGTGCTGACCTTCTTCGGCATCTACGCCACCGGGGTGATGAAGTGGCACGCGCTGGAGATGCTGATGATCGGCATCATCCTGACGGTGCTGGCCGTGCTCGGCGGCTTCCTGGCGCGCTGGTTCGACGGAGTCCTGGGACCGCGCCGCGCCGTGCAGATGGAAATCCTGATGTCGCTGTTCGGCATCGTCGCCCTGCTGGGCATGGCGCCGGACCGCATTTTCTTCTTCTGGCACTACGACGTGGCGGCGCACGCGCCCCTGTGGAACGGGCCGTTCTTCCGCACCCTGCCGGACTGGATCTTCATCCTGATCGGCTTCTCCAACGCGGTGTTCATCACCGCCCACTATGCGTCGAGCCGCACCTTGCTGACCCGCCTGACGCCGCCGGAGCAGACCGGCGCCTTCTTCGGGGCCTATGCCGTGTCGGGCACCGCGACGGTGTGGCTGGCGCCGTTCATGGTCAATGTCGGCACGCGCATCTTCCACACCCAGCAGGGCGGCTTCGCGATGATCGCCATCCTGCTCACCGTCGGCTTCATCGGCCTGCTGTTCGTGCGCAAGGGCAACCGCGACTTCGCCAGCTGACGGCGGCCGGCCTCAGCAGTCGGCGCAGCTCACCGAGGTCGAGAGGCGCGGGTGCAGATAGTAGGTGGTGTTGAAGGCGATCGGATAGGGCAGCACATAGCTCACCGGCGAGGTGAAGGTGTACGAGGTGTCCGACCTGATCACGCTCTGATTGGCCGACACGATGTTGGCCGGCACGCTGATCGTCTGGTTCTTGGTGAAGGCGGCCATGCCGCTCGCCTGGCTCCACGCCACCGTGGTGTCGCCATTGGCGTCCGCGCTGATGCTGGTGACGCGCATCTGCAGGGGCGTCGTCGGAAACGGCTCGACGATGGCGTCGCCGATGGCGAAGATCTCGGTGACCTCGGCCTGGGTGGTCGATGCGCTCTGCGCCACCAAGTCGCCGATCGACGAGGCCGCGTGCGCGGCCTGCCGCTGGGCCATCATCGCCAGCGTGAGTTCCGCCACGCCGAAGTACATCAGCATCAGCACCGGCGCGATCAGCGCGAACTCCACCGCCGCGACGCCGCCGCGATCGGCGCGCAGCCGCCGCAGGGCCTTGGCCAGGGTCTCGCGCGGGCCGCTCATCACGAGCACGGCGGCGTATTGGGGTCCCAGTCCTCGTTGCGGAAAGCGACGGACTGGGTGAGCAGGCGCTGGGTAGGCCCCAGGCTCGGCAGGCCTGGATCGAACGTCGGGGTGAGCAGGGTCCAGGGGTAGAACACGCGCACGAGCACGATGCTGCAGGACCCGCCGGAGTCGAAGGAGAGCTTCGTGGGGTCGATGGCGTTGTTGGTGATCGGCGACGGCGTCGAGATGCTCGTAAAGGTGTTGAAGGTCCGCACGTCCACCTGAAGGTTCGCGGTGCAGTCGCTGGCGCTGATCCAGGACATGCCGTTGCACACCAGGGTCTTGAAGCCGGCGGCGGTGTTGGTCCCGGCCGTCTGCAGCTGGCCGGTGCGGATCTGGCGGGCGGCGGTGATGGTGGCGGCCTCGATCGTCGTCGAGGCCATGAACATCAGGCTCAGTTCCATCACACCGAACATCAGCAGGAAGAACGGGGCGGCGACGATGGCGAACTCCACCGCGGTGGCGCCGCGCCGGGATCCGGCGAAGGCGGCCACGAACGCGCGGCAGGCAAGGCGGATGCGCCTCATGAGCGTCAGCGGTCCCCGAACGCGTCCCCAGCCCCCGCGGCGATGCGGGCGGGGACGCCGGCAGAGCTTAGGAGAACGTGCCTAACGCCCGCTTAAGAGGCGGGGGGAATGGGCCCGGTGGTCGGCGCGCCGCCGCCGCCCGCGGCTGGCGCGGCGGCCGTGCCGCCGGCCCGCTCGCACCGCGGCGAGCAGGCATAGTCGCTGGAGGTCTGGCCCTGGAACACCGTGACCCGGCCGTCGTCCGTGCCGCCGACCACGATCTGGCTGTTGTACATGGTGTGGCCGGTCGCGTCGGCCACCACGAGATTGGTGATGCCGTAGGTCTTGCCGACCACGATCAGATGCCTGGAATCGGCCACGGTGACGTCGGCGATCGCCGGATTGCCGATGATCACGTCCTGCGCCGGGCGCGGCAAGGTCACCCGCGCGGCCTGGTCGACACCCAGCTGCAGGCCGGCGGCGAGCGCGACGCCCGGCGCGAGCGCCAGGAGGAGTGCGAGCGAGAGGCGGCGCATGGCTTTGGATCCGGTTGTCCGACGATCGCCGAGGGTGCGGCCGAATAGTCAACAAAGCTTGAACAGTGGCCCCGCCGCGGCCGCGCGATCGGTCGCACGCAAAGGAAATCTTAGGCCGCGCCGGTGAATAGTCGCCGCCGGGGCTGGCTCGCCGCGGGGAGAATTGCGCACGTGACGATGGCGGCGGCCATGCGCCGGTTCGGCTCCCTCGACGAGCGCACGCAGCGCCTGGCGCTGGCGATCGCCGCCTTCGTCCTGGCCGCGGGCCTCGGCGTGCTGAGGCTGCGCTTCGGCCCGCCGGACTTCTGCGTGTTCTGGGAGGCGGCGCGGCACTGGCGCGCGCAGTACGATCCGGCGCTCACCGCGCCGATCCAGGCCGCCTACCATGTGCATGTGACCTGGCCCTACGCCTATCCGCCCACCTTCCTGCTATTCACCTATCCCTTCGGCCTGATTCCCCTGGGTTTGAGCTTTCCCCTGTGGGCGGGCCTGACCGCGGCGCTGTTCGTCTACGCGGCGTCGTTCATGATCCGCCCGCCCATCGCCGCGGGCCTGCTGTTCATCGCCCCGCCGGTGGTGGTGTGCACCGCCTTCGGCCAGACCGCCCTGCCGGTGGGCGCGGCGATGATCGGCGGCTGGCTGCTGCTCGAGCGCCGTCCCGCGCTTGCCGGGATCCTCTTCGCCGTCGCCGCCTGCATCAAGCCGCAGGCCATGCTGCTCGCGCCCATCGTGCTGTGGGGCCGCTGGCGCACCCTCGGCTGGGCGGTGGCGGCGGGCCTGGCCATGATGGCCGCCAGCCTGGCGTTCGGCGTCGAGCGCTGGATCGAGTGGCCCCACGCCCTCACCTCGTTCCAGGGCGTCATCCCCAGGACCGAGCGGGCCAATCCCTCGGCGCTGATCCAGGGCGGTGTGCTAGGCCCCGTCTGGGCGCTGACCCTCGCCGCCTTCGGCGTCTACAAGGCCTGGACCAGGCGCAGCTTCCTCTGGTGCGTGGGCGGCGCCCTGTGCGCCACGCCCTACGCCCACGCCTATGACCTCGTGCCTCTGGCGCCCCTGTGCGTCGCCTGGCTGGTGAAGCCCAGGACCTTCGGCTGGGGCTATTGCGTCGCCGGTGCGGTGTTCCTGGCCGGCCTGGTGGAGACGCCCGCCGCCGTCCTGGCGCTGCTGCTGGCCCTGGCGGCCCTGGAATGGCCCTGGCGCGACATCCGCGAGCGGGCCCTGGGCCTGTTCCGCGCCAGAACACCCGCCAGGCTCGAGGCGTGAGCGTCGGCCCTGCCTAGGCCGGACTCAGGGTCATCGGCCGGCTGGGCGCAGGCAGGCCGTAGAAGCGGATCTTGAACGGACCCCACCAGAAGCATTTGCCGAGGCCGCGGGCGGCGCGGTCCAGGGCGAAGGCGCGGTCCGGGGCCCGCACCAGCCACTTGGCCGCCGCCAGCGCGCCGAACACCAGCGCCTGGGCCAGGCCGATCGCCATCCAGCGGGCGATGGCCGCATGGTCGGGATCCGACGAGGCCGCGCAGGCGGTGGTGGGACCCTGGCCGTAGGCGAAGGCGCGGCGGATCGCGTAGTCGAGGCTCAGGCGCGAGGGCGCCGGGTCTTCCCAGACCCAGGCCTCCGGCGACCAGGCCATCCGCGCGCCCGCCTCGCGCATGCGGGCGAACAGCTTATCGTCCTCGCCGCCGATGTGGTTGCGGCTGGGGCAGAACGGCCGGCGCGGATGCGGCAGGGCGCTGGTCCTGATCAGGCTGTCGCCGCAGCCGTAGTGATTGGCGATCAGGCCCTCCGACGCGGGCCCTTCGCGTGAGAAGAACCGCCTGAAATAAGCGCGGTGGGCGCCGGCGCTGGCCGGGGCGCGGGCGCGCACCGGCCCGAACACCACGTCGGCGTCGTAGCGGCCCTGCGTCGCCAGCAGGGCGGCGAGCCAGCCCTCGGAGGCCACCTCGTCGTCGTCCAGGAAGGCGATGAAATCGCCACTGACATTGGCCACAGCGGCGTTGCGCGCGTGGGCGACTCCCGAACGCGGCTCATGCAAATAGATCACCGGAAACGGCGCTTCGAGGGTGAGGCTGAGCGCGACGCCGCGCGCCGACGGATACTGGTCGTTGTCGACGACCACCAGCTCCAGCCAGTCCAGGTCGACAGCGGCCTGCCGGAACAGCGAGCGGGCGGCCCTCGCCAGACCCTCTGGCCGCCGCTGGGTCGGGATCACGAAACTCACCACCGGCCGCGGCGTCACGCGTCCCAGATCAGCTCCCGCACTGTCCGCTAGCCAGTCTTCGACCTCTTGGTGGCGGGCCTGCGAGCGATCCAGCGTGTGGGAGTCCAGCATGAGTTCCAGGCCCGCCGTCCCAAAGCCGCACGCTTTTGCCGCGCGTCGGCGATCACACGTTCCGGGCGAGCAAGCCGTGTGCCGACCCTGGCCCGGCGGCCGCCGAGGTGACGGGCGGCGCGCAAGGCGCTACACGCCTCTCCCGCCCACCCCCGGAGTTCGAAGTGCGTCTTCCCCAGGCCCGGCTCGATCAGGTGCTCGAGCGCTTCCGCGAGGTGGAGGCGCGCATGGGCGCGGCCGCGGACGGGGCGGAGATCGTGCGGCTCTCGAAGGAGCACGCCGAGCTGCGCCCGGTCGCCGAAGCCGCCCAGGCCTTGTCCAGGGCCCGGGACGAGCGCGCCGGCCTGGAAGAGATGGCGGAGGGCGACGACGCCGAACTGGCTGAGATGGCCCGCGCCGACATCGCCAGGCTCGACGAGCAGATCCCCGAGCTGGAGCGCGCCCTGGCCCTGCTGCTGGCGCCGCGCGACGCCGACGAGAACGCCTCGGCCATCCTCGAGGTGCGCGCCGGCACCGGCGGCGACGAGGCGGCGCTGTTCGCCGGCGAACTGTTCCGCATGTACCAGCGCTACGCCCAGACCCACGGCTGGAAGGTGGAGGTGGAGAGCGCCTCCGAGGGCGAGATGGGCGGCTACAAGGAGATCGTCGCCTCGATCACCGGCGACGGGGTGTTCGGCCGGCTGAAGTTCGAGAGCGGCGTGCACCGGGTCCAGCGTGTGCCGCAGACCGAGGCGCAGGGCCGCATCCACACCTCCGCCGCTACCGTCGCCGTGCTGCCCGAGCCGGAGGACGTGGAGATCGAGATCAACGACGCCGACCTGAGGATTGACACCTACCGCTCCTCGGGCGCCGGCGGCCAGCACGTGAACAAGACCGACTCGGCGGTGCGCATCACCCACCTGCCCACCAACATCGTGGTGACCTCGTCGGAGAAGTCGCAGCATGCCAACCGCGCCAAGGCGATGAAGGTGCTGCGCGCCAGGCTCTACGAACTGAAGCGCAACACCCTGGACGCCCAGCGGTCCGAGGCGCGCAAGAGCCAGGTGGGGTCCGGCGACCGCTCCGAGCGCATCCGCACCTACAACTTCCCGCAAGGCAGGGTCACCGACCACCGCATCAACCTGACCCTCTACAACCTGCCCAAGGTGATGGAGGGCGAGGCGCTGGACGACGTGATCGACCCCCTGATCGCCGAGGACCAGGCCGAGCGCCTGGCGACCCTGGAAGACAGCCTGGCCTGAGCCGGCGTCACAAGCAGTCGGCCGCGGCGTCGTCAGGCGCTCGCCGCGCTCCCGCCCAGCGTCCGGATCGCCTGCTCGACGCTGTGAAACAGGTGGTCGCGGCCCAGGCGCTCGGTGACGCCGAACCGCTCGAACGCCGCCTGGGCGCGGATCGACTCCAGGCGCGCCACGGCGAAGTCCATGCCGGCGGCCCTGGCCTTGGCGATCACCTCGGAGAGGATTTCCGCGGCGGTGAAGTCGACCTCGACGATGCTGCTGGCCTCGAGCACGATCAGGCGCAGCTGGCCGGCGCCGTCGGCGATCGCCTCCAGCGCCCCGCGGCGGAAGTCATAGGCGTTGAGGAAGGAGAGCGGCGCCTGGAAGCCGATAACCAGGACGCCGGGCTCGGTCTCGCCGGTCTGCACGATGGACGCGGGCCACCAGACGGTGGTCTCCGGCACCCTCTCGAAGGGGATCGGCCGGGCGCGGGTGATGGTGAACACGCCGTGGGCCAGAGACAGGAACACGCCGATGGCGACGCCGGTCTGGATCGGCAAGGCGACGATCAGAGCCGCGGTGGTGATCGCCAGGGCGAACTCCGCCGGCGTGCGCCGCGCGATCTCGGCCAGGGTGCGTACATGGAAGATGCGCGCCGCCACGAACAGCAGGATCCCGCCGAGGGCCGCTGCGGGGACGTCCGCCAGCAGCCGCGTGCCGAACGCCGCGAGCAGCGCCACGGCGACGGCCGCGGTCAGGCCGGCGAACTGCGAGCGGCCGCCCGATTCGGCCACGGCCGCGGTGCGCGGCGGACTGGCGTTCACCGGAAAGGCGCCGAAGACGCCCGCAAGGACGCCGCCGACGCCCAGGCCCACATAGTCGCGGGCCACGTCGGGGTCGCCGTCCTCGCCGCTGAACGAGCGGGTGGTTGCGGCGGTCTGGAACATCACCACCAGCGCCACCAACAGCGCCAGGCCCACCAGCGGCAAGCCGTGCTCAAGGTCGAGCCGGGGAACGCCGGGCGCCGGGAAGCCGCTGGCCACCTGGCCCAGCACCGCGACGCCCTGGCGGTCCAGGTGCAGCATGGCGGTGGCGGCGGCCGCCCCGACCAGGGCGATCAGCGCGCCCGGGATGCGCGGGTTGAGCTTCTCCGCCGCGAAGGTGACGGCGAACACGCCGGCGCCGATGGCGAGGGAGATGGCGTTGACCTGGCCCGCGTGGGCCCAGAGCGACGCCAGCCGGCGGTAGACGTCGCCGGAAGCCTCCGGCAGGCCCAGCACCGACGGGGCCTGGGACAGGACGATGTGCGCGGCGATCCCGGCCAGGAACCCGGTGATCACCGGCCGCGAGAGCAGGTCGGCGATCCAGCCCAGCTTCAGCAGCCCGGCCACCACCAGCAGCAGGCCGACCATCAGGGCCAGCACGGCGGCGTACTGGGCGTACTGCGTCGATCCGGCCGCGGCCATAAGGGCCAGGCTGCCGGCGAAGATCGGGGTGATGGTGGAGTCGGCCCCCGCGGACAGTTGGCGATTGGCGCCGAACACCGCGAAGCCGACCGTGGCGGCGATGAAGGCGATGAAGCCCACCTGGGGTGGGAATCCGCCGAGCCGGGCGGTGGCCATCTGTTCGGGAATGGCGATGGCCGCGAGGGTCAGGCCGGCGACGAGGTCGTGGCTCAGGTTGGCGGGCGTCGCGCCACGCAACGGCCTGAAAATCGGCCAGGCCACCGGCCGATGCGCCCCGTCCTTGACCATCAGTGGTCAGACTAGACCAGCTTGCCGCCGCCCTCAAACAGCGGCCGTCTGGGGGGCCAGATCAACGCGGCCGATCTCGGGGACGACGACGCCGGCGCGCACCGCACGGCGCGCAAGCCCTCAGTGGCCCCAGGCCGAGGTCGTGCTCGAGGCTGGATGCGCGGCCTGCGCGCTCCCCGCGGCCTCGCCGCCCTGCCGCCGCATCTCGATCTTGGTGAAGTTGAGGGTCAGCGACTCCGTCGGATTATCGCCGCCGCCGCCCGTGTGGTAGCCGGTGATCATCACGTCGGTGAGCAGATAGGTCGTTGCTGCCTGGCCACCGCCGGCCTTGACCACGTCGAGCTGAACCCGCTGGAAACGCCGACCCGTCCCCGCGGCCCTGAACAACAGCGGCGTGGCCTTGTCGATCTGCCGGGTGACGGTGATCGTGCCAGGGCCGTTCTGGCGCGTGGCGGCCGCACCTGTAGCCGCCACCCGGCCGGCGTTGGTGGTCCCGAACGACCAGCTGCTCAGCTCGATCGACCCCTTGTGCTTCGGATCGGTGGAGGGTCCGGACATCCCGTCGAAGGTCAGGAAGGCGTCCACGGCCGCCATGGTCGGCGCGGCCACGGCGAGCATGGCCACGGTGATGGAAGTCAGAAGTGCTTGTCGAATATGCATGTTCACCCCACGTCGCCCTCGTGACCGGGTGATCCGGCAGGGGGCAGTATAGCGGTTTTGGGGGCCGATCGCAGCGCTATGTCGCGGCGAGACCGTCCGTAGGCGTCTCTCCGTCCGCCGTGGCGATCAGACGTTTCGGGATCAGAAGCAAGGTGGGCAGGATCAGGGCATAGACGGTGGTGATGGCGATGACGCAGACCTTGAAGCCGCCGAAGTGGTCGTAGAGGTTCGTGCCCAGCAGGTCGCCGAGCCGCGTGACGACCTCGTAGAGGCCTACGGACATCATCAGGATCGATCCCTGCAGCCCCGGGGGGCAGGCGCGGATGAGCAGGTCCATATAGGCGGCGGTGGCGACGCCGCCCATGAGGCCGATGGGCGCCGCCGCGATCAGTGCGCCGGTCACCGAGTGGATGAACAGCAGCGGAACCATCTGCGGGACCGCCACCACCGTCCCCCAGAACAGCAAGCTCCGCAGCGGGAATTTGCGGCACAGCACGCCGTACAGCATGAAGGTGGGAATGAACGACGCGGAGAAGATCGCGTTCCACTGGCCCCACTGGGCGTCCTTCGCATGCAGGGTGTTCTGCAGGTAGAACTGCAGCGGGGTGACCGAGCCCGGCGCGAAGTTCCACAGCAGCCAGATCAGCAGCGCCGGATAGACAGGCCAGTGCTTGATCAGGCGCTTGAAGTCGTCGAGCGCATGGGCGCGGGGACCGCGCTCGACCCGCACATTGTCGAACACGCTGGGCGGCTTCCAAAATCCATAAAGCGCCACCACGCCCATGATCGCCGCGCCGACCAGGAACAGGCTGTGGGCCGCGCGATCCGCGCTGCGGCCCTCCAGCAGATCGCTGAGCGAGCCGCCGACCAGCAGGGCGGCGATGCCGGGAAGCGAGCCGAAGATGTTCCACGCCGCGCTGACCTGCCCGGACATCACGTGCTGCTGGCCGATGGCGGAGGTCAGCCCATTCTGGGCGCTCGACACGAACAGGAACGACGTGCGCACCAGCAACACGGCCAGGAGCAGCGACGCGTAGTTGACCGGCGTGAAGGCGAAATAGACGTAGAGGCCCGCACAGATCGCGCCGAACAGCACCATGAAGCCTCGGTCGCGCATGCCGAACGGGTTCCAGACGTCGCGGGCGAAGCCGAACAGGAACGACAGGTAGACTGGCGCGCCGGCCACAAAACCGAACTGCGCCACCTCATGCGCTTTCAGGTGCAGCTTGTTCTTCAGGATGAAGCTGATCGGCAGCCCGATCAGTCCGCCTCCCGGCGCGCCGAAGCCGAGCAGCACGATCAGCATGCCCAGGTAGAGGAGGATCCGCATCCGGACCGAGTCCGAGAGCGGAACGGGCTCTACGATGACGACGTTAGTCGTCGCTTCCAGGGCTTCGGCGGTCATCGTGGGCGCAACTCTCCGGGAACAACGGCGCACTCGCCCGCGTCCGCAGACATTGCCTCGGCGATCGCCGCGCGCCAAGCCCGCAACGCGAGTTTGGGCGCCGTAGGGTCAAGGCTGTCATGGTCTTGCGCCGGACATCGTCCTGTCGGACCTTGCGGCCAACAAAACTCGCGCCGAACATTGCTTCGAGCCGATGAACCGGGAGGCGACCGCGATGTGCGCGGCGCCAGGAGGAACCAGAACCTATGGGTTGGAATTTCGGAGACATTCTCGACGCCGTGGCCCCGGCCATACCGCCGGACGCGCCCGCGTTCATTCATGGCGAGCGGGTGATCAGCTGGGGCGAGGCGGATCGGGCCACCAACAACATGGCCCGCGCCCTGGTCGCGCGGGGCGCCCGTCCCCTGGACAAGATCGCCATCTACATGCGCAACCGGCCGGAATACCTGCTGGCGCTGGCCGCCGGGTTCAAGGCGCGGCTCACCCACGTGAACGTCAACTACCGCTACACGCCGGACGAGGTCTGGTACATTTTCGACAACTCGGACGCCCAGACGGTGGTCTACGCCTCGGAGTTCCGCGATGCGGTGGCGCAGATCCGGCCTCGGCTGCCGAAGGTGAAGACCTGGGTGGAGGTCAGTCCCGACGGGCAGGTCGCCAGCTTCGCCGAACGCTTCGAGGACCTGGCCGCGGAAGGCAACGGCGGCCCGCTGGACATCCAGCGCTCCGGCGAGGACCAGTTCTTCATCTACACCGGCGGCACCACTGGCATGCCCAAGGGCGTGATGTGGGCGCACGACGACCTGCGCGAGATCACCCTGGCGGCGGCCCGGCGCATGGGTCCGGTGCCTGAAACCCTCGCCGAGCTTACCGAGCACACCCGCAAGGTCGGCCCGGGCATGCGCACCCTCCCCGCGCCGCCGCTGATGCACGGCACCGGGCTGCTGACCGCCATGGGCGCCATGCTGGGCGGCGGCTCTGTGGTGACCCTGGAAGGCGAGACCTTCGATCCGGAGGAGCTGTTGCGGGCGATCGACCGGCACAGGCCGCAATCCATGGCCATCGTCGGCGACTCCTTCGCCCGCCCAATCCTGAACGCTCTCAACGCCAGCCCCGGCAAGTACGACGTCTCGTCCATCGCCATGATCGTCTCCTCGGGGGTGATGTGGAGCCTGGAGGTCAAGCGCGGCCTGCTGGAGCACATGCCCCAGGCCATGCTCAGCGATGGCTTCTCCTCCTCCGAGGCGCTCGGCATGGGCCAGTCGGTGATGGCCAAAGGCGTTGAAGTGCAGACCGCGAAGTTCACGCTCGGCGAGCGGTGCCGCGTGTTCGACGAGAACGACCAGCCCGTCGCCGCCGGCTCGGGCGTGCCCGGCCTGGTCGCCATAGGTCCGCCCAATCCCGTGGGCTACTACAAGGACGAGGAGAAGACGGCGCGCACCTTCCGGCTGATCGACGGCGTCCGCTACTCCATCCCGGGCGACTGGTGCATCGTCGAGGCCGACGGCACGCTCACCCTCCTGGGCCGCGGCAACGCCTGCATCAACACCGCCGGGGAGAAGGTGTTCCCGGAGGAGGTGGAAGAGGCGCTGAAGACCCATCCCTCGGTGGAGGACGCCCTGGTGGTGGGCCTGCCCGACGAGAAGTGGGGCCAGGCGGTGACGGGCGTGATCAAGCTGTCCGAGGGCTACGACCTGGACGAGACCGCCCTGCGCGCCCACGTCCGTCGCTCCCTGGCCGGCTACAAGACGCCCAAGCGCATCGTCGCCACGGCCGACAACATCCGCGCCAGCAACGGCAAGGCCGACTACCCGACCGCGAAGTCGATCGCGCAGGAGGCGCTGGCGGAGGCGGTGGAGTAGGGCGGCTTAGCTCGTTCGCACCTGCCGGAAGGGGATGTCCCGATCCACTTCCGGCTCCTTGGGCAGGCCCAGAACCCGCTCGCCGATGATGTTGCGCTGGATCTGGTCGGTGCCGCCGCCGATGGAGGTGAAGTAGGCGTTCAGCGTGAGGAAGTTGGCGTCCTCGGCGCGGGGGTGGTCGGGGCCCTCCAGCAGGCTGCCGGCGCCCAGGATCGCGGTGCGCACGCGGGCTTCTTCATGGAGGATCCGCGACATGGCCAGCTTGCCCAGGCTCATCACCGGCGAAGAGGTGCCCTGGGAGAGGTCGGCCTTGGCTCGGGCGGTGTTGAGGGCGTTCAGCCGTTTGAAGGCGATGACCCGGGCGATGTCCTGACGGATCAGGGGATCGCCGAGCACGCCGGCCTCGCGGGCCAGGGCGATGAGCGGCTCCTCGTTCTTCGCCTCGGCGACGCCGCTGCGCGGGCCGCGCGCGCCCTCGCCCATCACCGAGCGCTCATAGGCCAGGGCGGTCTGCAAGACGCCCCAGCCGGTGTTCAGCTCGCCCAAAAGGTTCTCCGCCGGCACGATGACGTCGGTGAGGAACACCTCGTTGAAGTGGCTCTCGTTGGTGATCTGGCGCAGCGGCCGGACTTCCACGCCCGGCTGCTTCATCGGGCAGAAGAAGAAGCTGATGCCCCGGTGCTTAGGCGCGTCCCAGTCGGTTCGGGCTATCAGCATGCCGTAGTCGGCGGTGGCGGCCGAGGACGTCCACACCTTCTGGCCGTTGACCACGAAGTGGTCGCCCTGGCGCTCGGCGCGGGTGCGGATGCCGGCGAGGTCGGAACCGGCGCCCGGCTCGCTGTAGAGCAGGCACATGCCCACTTCGTTGCGCAGCAGCGGCCCGACGAGCTTGGCCTTCAGGCCCTCCGTGCCGCAGGCCAGCAGGGTGTTGGCCCACAGGTTGGTGCGGTCCTGGCCGCTGCCCGGCGCGCCGACCCTGGCGAACTCCCGCTCGATGATCCGGGCCTGGGCGTCCTTCAGGCCGCGGCCGAACCAGGCCTGCGGCCAGCGCGGCACGGCCCAGCGCGAGTCCACCACCTTGGCGAGCCAGGACCTGTAGGCGCCGGCATCGCCTTGCTGTCCGCCGGGTCCGCCCATGCGGCCGCGCAGCGACGGGTCCCAGTTGGCCTTCAGCCAGGCGGCGACCTCGGCCTGCAGCTGGTCGTCGGTGGCGGTCGCGGCGGCGGACATGGTCAGGCTCCCAGCAGCTGGAGGTAGCGTTCGCGGTGGACGGCAGGCGCGCCGAACAGCTGAGCGTCGGCGCGCGCCCGGCGCAGGTAGAGGTGCGCCGGGTGGGTCCAGGTGAAGGCGATTCCGCCGTGCATCTGGATGCTTGTGGCGGTCGTGGTGGTGAAGGCGTCCGCGCAGGCGAAGGCGGCCAGGGCGATCGCCTGCTCCGCGTCCGGGGCGCCCTCGGCCAGGCGCGCGGCGGCGTTGCGGGCGGCGGAGATCGCCGATTCCGACTCCAGCAGCAGGTCGGCGGCCATGTGCTTGATGGCCTGGAAGCTGCCGATGGCGCGGCCGAACTGGATGCGCGCCTTGGCGTAGTCCACGGTGAACTCGAGGCACCGGCGCGCGCCGCCGGCCTGCTCGCCGGCCAGGGCGACCAGGGCGAGGTCGAGGGCCTGCCGCACCGCGCCCCAGACCGGGCGCTGGGCTTCGAGCCGTCGCGCCGGGGTCGCCGCCAGGACGACCCGGGCCAGGCGCAGGGTGTGATCGAAGGTGGGCATTGCAGACACGGCGACGCCCGGCGCGCGCGGGTCGACCTCGAAGACGCCCAGGCCGTCCGGGGCGTTGGCCAGCACAAGCAGCACATCGGCGTTCTGGCCGTGGGTGACATAGGCCGCGACGCCGTCGAGCTTCCAGCCGCCGTCAGCCGGCGCCGCGGTCACCTCGACCCCTTCCGGCGTCCAGGCGCCCCGATCGCCGGTGAGCGCCACGCTGGCGATGCTGGTTCCGGCGGCGATCGGCGGCAGCAGCCGGGTCTTGGCGGCGGGGTCGCCCAGGGCGCGCAGCAGCTCGGCGGCGAGCACGCCGGTGGACAGCAGCGGCGAGCACAGCAGGGCGGCGCCCGCCTCCTCCATGATCAGCTCCAGCTCGACCGGTCCCGCGCCGGAGCCGCCGAAGTCCTCCTCGATGACCAGGCCGGCGATGCCCATGTCGGCGAGCTGTTTCCACAGCGCCGGATCGTAGCCGGCGTCGGTCTCCATGGTCCGGCGCACATCGGCCTCGGCGCTGTGGTCGGCCAGCAGACGATGCACCGAGTCCTGCAGCGCCTGACGTTCCTCGCCCGAAATCGTCGCCACCGGTGCGCTCCTGACGTAGCGGCGCCCTTTGAATGTCGGGCGCTTTGCGTCACGAGATAGGTCCATGACCGCGCGGCAGGCAAGCGCGTTGGCGCCCCGCAGGAGGCAAGACGTTCATGAGCGCGAGCGATGACACCCCGGTTCTGATCGGCGTCGGCGAGGCGTCCGAGCGGATCGATGCGCCGGACTATGCGGCTATGTCGCCGGTGGACCTGGCGGCGGCGGCCGCGACGGCGGCCCTGGCCGACGCCGGCGCCGAGGGGCTCGCCGGCCACATCGACGTCATCGCCTCGATCCGGCAGTTCGAGGTTTCCGGCCCCAACGCCCGCCCGCCGTTCGGCGCTTCGGACAACTTCTCGCGCTCGGTGGGCCGACGGATCGGCGCCGATCCCGCCCGGGCGATCCTGGAGGTAGTGGGCGGGCAGGGGCCACAGCACCTGGTGAACGAGTTCGCCCACACCATCGCCGCCGGCGACGCGAAGGTAGTTCTTCTGGCCGGTTCCGAGGCGATCTCGACGGTGCGGCATCTGCAGGGCCGCGGGGAGACCCGCGACTGGACCGAGAGCCTCGGCGGCCAGCTGGAGGACCGCGGCTTCGGCGGCGAGGGCCTGCTCACCCGGGAACTGCCGACGCATGGCGCCCGCACGGCGATCCAGCTCTACGCCCTGCTGGAAAACGCGCGCCGCGCCCGTCGCGGCAAGGATCGCGCCGCCTACGCCCTGGAGATGGGCCGGCTCTTCGCGCCGTTCACCAAGGTGGCGGCGACCAACCCTCACGCCATGTCGCAAACCACATATTCCGCCGAGGAATTGGCCACGGTGACCGGCCCCAATCGCCTCACCTCCGACCCGTTCCCGCGCCGGATGGTCTCGCGGGACCACGCGAACCAGGGCGCCGCGTTGCTGATGGCCTCGGTCGGCGCCGCGCGGGCGTTGGGCGTGCCGGAGGATCGCTGGGTGTTCCTGCACGGCGGGGCGGACGTGCGCGAGCGAACGGTGATGGAGCGACGGGATCTGTCCACCAGTCCGGCCGCCATCGCCGCCTGCCGCCAGGCGCTGGACGGGGCGGGCGTCGGTCTGGACGCGGTGCGCTTCTTCGATCTCTACAGCTGCTTTCCCATCGCGGTGTTCAACATCTGCGACGGCCTCGGCCTGGCGCCGGACGACCCGCGCGGCCTCACCCTGACCGGCGGCCTGCCGTTCTTCGGCGGGGCGGGCAACAACTACTCCATGCACGCCATCGCCAGCATGGCGCGGGCCCTGCGGGCGCGTCCAGGCGACGTCGGACTGGTGGGCGCCAACGGCGGATTCCTGTCGAAGTACTCGGTGGGCGTCTATTCCACCGCGCCCCGGGATTGGCGGCCTTTCGACAGCCGGCCGCTGCAGGCCGAGGTCGACGGCTGGCCCGCGCCGGCGCTGGACCCGACCTATGCCGGGGACGCCGTCATCGAAACCTACACCATCGACTATTCCGGCCCCCAACCCCGCGCGGTGGTGATCGCCCGCACGCCCGCCGCGGCGCGACTTGTCGCCATGGCCCCCGCGGAGGACGCCGAGATCGTGGGCCGCATGATCGCCAAGGATCCCCTGGGCGGGCGGGTGAACGTGGCGCCGGACCCGGAGGGCCGGACCCTCGTCAAGGCTTTCGCGCCCAAGGGCTAGGATCGGCGGGGCGGCGCGGTTGATCCTGGTCAAGGCTCGGCGCGCGCCGACGCGGTAGTCTGACCGAGTTGAAGGAGTCCGCCATGTGGATCGTCGTTTCACGGCCTCTCATCATCCTGCTCGGCCTGACCGGCCTCGGGCAAGGGGCGGTGCTCGCCGACATCGCCATCGGCAATCCCGTCGTCGCCAATGCGCTGATGTATTCGATCTTCGCGCTGATCGCCTTTCAGGCCGCTGTCTGCGTCGCCCTGCTGACGGCGGGGATCTGGGGACCGGCGCACCGGCTGGCCAAGGATCACGCCCACCGCCCATCGACGCGGGCCTAGGGAGTCGGCCGCGGCGGGGCGCCCATCAGGGCTTTCCCGTAAGCAATCGACCCGAATTTCCGATCATCCGCAGCCCGCATAGGGTCGCTTCAAGCACAGCCCGAAGGAGCCAGCGCGATGCCCGGACAAGTTCCCCACGCCGCGATCGTCTCGCACAGCGCTGTCAGCGCCAGCGCGCCTGGACGCTATCTGCAGCTGGACGGCAAGGGCGCGGCTCGATGGATCAACGATCCCGAAGCGGCCACCGCCTTCGACTCCATGCGCGAAGCCTTCCGCGCCGCGGCCCGCCTGCCGGCAGCCCTGCGCGCCTACGGCGTGCCGCGCCACACGGAACTGATGGTCGGTCGCGAGCTGCACTAAAAGCGACGCGCTTTGCTCTGGGTCAATGCGGGCGAGACGGATCCGGGTCTCTCTGCGCGCGTCCCGTTGGGACAGACTTTGGAGAGACCACCATGAACGCCCCAGCACAAATTCCCGTCAGGCAGGGCGCCGGCTTTCCGACGCGGCCTGTGTTCAATGTCTTCGGGTCCCTGCAGCGCGAGATCGATCGCCTGTTCGAGGACTTCGCACCGGCGTTTCCGGGCGTCCGCGGCGCGGCCGAGGTGAAGTGCAAGATGGACCTGGCCGAGATCAAGGACGGCCTGGAACTCACCGTCGAATTGCCCGGACTCGAGGAGAAGGACGTCGCCGTCACGCTGGCCGACGGCGTGCTCACGGTCAGCGGCGAGAAGAAGTTCGAGTCTGAGGAGAAGGACAAGAACTATCACTTCGTCGAGCGCGGCTACGGCTCGTTCTCGCGCTCGATCAGCCTGCCCGCGGGCGTCAAGGCCGACCAGATCAAGGCCGCCCTCAACAAGGGCGTCCTGAAGGTCACCATCCCGGTGCCGGAGAAGGCCGAGCCGAAGAAGATCGCCGTGGAGACCGCGGCCTGACATTCCGCGACGGGCGTGGACCGCCTCTCGACGTTCGCGCCCGCCTGTGAAGCGTTGCAAAACCGAGTTCGGATCGCGCTATAGAGGCGGCGTGCGGTGGCCTTTCGGCGGCCGCGACGCCGCCGTCCGCGCAAGGTCCGATGCATGACCTCAGAGGCCCCTCAGCCGAGCCCGCCGCGCGCCATGCTTCGCGACGCGTGGGAGCGGATGCGCCGGCATCCGCTCGCGCGGGTCGGACCCGGACTGATCACCGGCGTCGCCGACGACGACCCCAGCGGCATCGCCACCTATTCGCAGGCGGGCGCGCAATTCGGCTTGAACCTGCTGTGGACCATGCCGCTGTGTTTTCCGCTCATGGCGGCGGTCCAGTCCATGTGCGCGCGCATCGGCCGCGTAACGGGAAAGGGCCTGGCCGCGAACATAAAGCTCGCCTTCCCGCCCGTGGTGGTGCGCTCCGTCGTGCTGCTGCTGCTCGTGGCCAATACGCTGAACATCGCCGCGGACGTCGCCGCGATGGGTGAGGTCAGCGAGCTCATCACCGGGTTGGACCGCCACGTGATGACGATCGTCCTCGGCTTCAGCACGCTCTTTCTCCAGGTCTTCGTGCCTTACCACCGCTACGTCGCATTCCTGAAGTGGCTGACGCTCTCGCTGCTGGCCTACGCCGCGGTGCTGTTCACCGTGCACGTGCCGTGGGGCGAGGTCGCTCTGCGCACCGTCTGGCCGAAGGTTTCGCTCGACGCCGCCACCGCGACGGTGGTGGTCGGGGTCTTCGGCACCACGATCAGCCCTTACCTGTTCTTCTGGCAGGCCTCCGAAGAGGTCGAAGACATGAAAGCCAAGGGCCGGCATCCGGCCCTGGTGAAGGACGCGACGGAGGCAGTGAAGGAGCTTCGCCGTATCAAGTGGGACACGTGGAGCGGCATGTTCTACTCGGACATCACCGCCTACTTCATCATCCTGGCTACGGCGGTCACGCTGCATGTGGCGGGGATCAAGGACATCCAGACGGCGGCCGAGGCGGCCAGCGCGCTGCGGCCCCTGGCTGGGAACTTCGCCTTCCTGCTGTTCGCCCTGGGCATCCTGGGCGTCGGGCTGATCGGTGTGCCGGTGTTGGCCGGATCAGGCGCCTACGCCCTCGCCGAAGCGATGGGCTGGCACGAGGGGCTGGAACGCAAGGTCCAGGACGCGCGCGGATTCTACGGGGTGATCGCCGTGGCGGTGATCGTCGGGATGGCGCTCGAGTACACGCCGATCCAGCCGATGAAAGCCCTGTTCTGGAGCGCGGTGATCAACGGCGTCGTGGCCGTGCCCCTGCTCGTCGTGATCATTCTGCTGGTGTCCAAGAAGTCGGTGATGGGGCGTTTCACCGCCAGCCGCACCCTGGTGGTGCTGGGCTGGATCGCCACGGCCGTCATGGGCGTCGCGGCGGCGATGATGCTGCTGCCGCAAAAGGCCTAGGTCGATGCGCGGCGCGACGTCGGCGCCGAGCAATCGTCGTCGCTCAGTGGGAGATCAGCAGGTGGGGCCCGTCGGTCTCCGCCAGGAACGCTCGGGTGGCGCCGCCCAGGATGGCTTCCTCCAGACGCGAGTGCCGGTAGGCGCCGGCGACCAGCAGGGCGGCGCCGAAGGTCTTGGCGGCGTGCAGCACCGTGGGCCCGATCTTGCGGCCGCGCACCTTGATCACCGTCTCCGTGGCGACGCCGTGACCGCGCAGATAGTCCATCAGGCGCTGCGGGTCGGCGGCGGCGCCCGGCGTGGTGTCCAGACCGTCGGGATCCTGCAGGATGGCGACCTCCGAGGCGTCCTTCAGCAGGGGAATCGCCGCGCGCACCGCGCGTCCGGCCTCGAGACTGCCGTCCCAGGCGACCGCGGCCGAACGACCCGCCGCCGAGACGCCGTCACGCGCCACGAAGACCGGGGCGCGGGCGTCCATCAGCGCCTGGCCCAGCGGGCCGGTCCAGGGGCCTTCGCCGCTGACGCTGGACTGGGCGACCACGGCCAGGTCGACCAGCGGCAGTTCGCACATCAGCGTCGCCCACCCGGTGTCCTGCGTCGGCGCGATGACGATGGCGGCGCCCTCTTCGGCGCAGGACTTCAGGCCGAAGCGTTGGGCCTGATGTTGCACCAGGGCGTGGATCTTCAGCCGCACGTCGTGCTGGTGTTCCTCGAGCGCCTTCCACACCATGGGCGACATCACCCCGCCGGCCAGGATCGGCGAGGCTGCGGCGATGGGCATGGGGGTGAAGGTGTTGACCACCACGACACTGGACGCATGGCGCTTGGCCAGGTCGGCCGCGATGGCCACGGCCGCTTCGTCGTCCGGCGCGCCATTCACCGCCGCGAGAATGGAAAGGGTGGTCATGCGAGTCTCCTGAGTTGGTTCAATCTAGGCGCGCGGAGGCGGCCGGCCTTGATTGAGGTCAAGCTTCGGCGGCGCTCGTCGGCGGCAGGGGTGCGCATAGAGAGACGCGCTCCAAACAGGTGGGTTTGGAGCGCGTCAGGTCGCTCGGCCATCGGGGGAAACCGGGGGATGACGGCCACTGCGGCGTGAAGGGCAGGATGGTGACCTTCGACGCCCGCAAACTATGTCCGAACTCGAGCGGCTGGTTTCTGATCTGGATCAATTCGCGACGCGTCTCAGCGGTTCGCGGTCGCGGCGATCGTCCGCGCCGACGCGCCTTCGGCCTTGATGCAGATCAGGGCGGCGACCACGGTGTGGGCGCAGCCTGACGATCCTCGGTGTCGTGCGCCGAAGCATGGAGGCGTCGCCATGGACGACAAGACGTTGCGGCAGCAGGTGATCGACGAGCTGGACTGGGACCCGAGCGTCGACGCCGCGAGCATCGGCGTGACCGCCGCCGCGGGGATCGTGACCCTCTCCGGCCACGTCGCCAGCTATGCCGAAAAGCTGCGCGCCGAGGCGGCGGCGAAGCGCGTGAAGGGCGTGCACGCCATAGCCGAGGAAATCGAGGTGCGGCTCGACTGCGCACCGCGTCACAGCGACCAGGAAGTCGCCCATCACGCCCTGGAAGCCCTCGACTGGGATGTCATGCTGCCGAGCGCCGCGATACAGCTCAAGGTGGCGCATGGCTGGGTCACGCTCTCCGGCGAGCTGGACTGGGAATACCAGCGCCGCGCGGCGGAGGCGGATGTGCGCAAGCTGAGCGGGGTGGTGGGTGTCACCAACGCGATCACCTTGCGGCCGAAGTTCACGCCGGCGGACGTCAGCCAGCGCATTCGCGACGCCCTCGAGCGCGACGCGGAACTGGAGAGCCGGGCGATCCAGGTGTCGGTCACCGGCGACAGGGTCCGGCTCGATGGCGCCGTCCACACCTGGCGCGAGCGCGACGCCGTGGAGCGCGCGGCCTGGTCGGCCCCCGGCGTCAGGGCGGTGGAGGACCACGTCCGGGTGGCGGGCTGAGGATGCGCCGTTCGGGTCGCGCTTCGTGCGGCCGCCTTGTGTTCAGGCCGCTGTAGGCTGATCCGAAGTGCGCAGAGCCGTCCCCAGGTTGCCCGCGGCCATCTGGGCGCTCGGCGGCGTCTCGCTGCTGATGGATGTCTCCTCCGAGATGATCCACAGCCTGTTGCCGGTGTTCCTGGTCACCGGCCTGGGCGCCAGCATCGTCACGGTCGGCTTCATCGAAGGCGCCGCGGAGGCGATGGCCTCCATCACCAAGCTGTTCTCCGGCTGGATCAGCGACCACATGGGCCGGCGCAAGCCGCTCACCGTGCTGGGCTATGCGATCTCGGCGGCGTCCAAACCGTTTTTTCCCCTGGCGTCGTCGGCTCTGACCGTGCTGGCCGCGCGGCTGACGGACCGTCTCGGCAAGGGCGTGCGCGAGGCGCCGCGCGACGCTCTGCTGGCCGAGCTGACGCCCGCCGGGGCGTCGGGCGCCGCATTCGGCCTTCGCCAGTCGCTGGACACACTCGGCGCCGTAGGCGGACCGCTGCTGGCCGTGGCGCTGATGGCGCTGTTCTCCGGGGACGTGCGGCGGGTGTTCGCCTGGGCGGTTGCGCCGGCGGTCCTGGCGGTGGTCTTGATGATCTTCGGCGTCCGCGAACCGGACAAGACGGCGGCCAACAATCGCGTCCGCCCGGTTCTGCGCTGGAGCATGGCGCGCGACCTCGGCCCGGCGGTGTGGTGGATCATCGCCCTCAGCGCCGCCTTCTCCCTGGCCCGGTTCAGCGAGGCGTTCCTGCTGCTGCGCGGCCGAAGCCTCCACGTCGCCCTGGGAGACATCCCCTGGATCATGGTGCTGATGAACCTCGTCTACGCCCTGACCGCCGCGCCGGCGGGGCGACTGTCGGACCGCATCGGGCGCAGGAGCCTGCTCGCCGGCGGGATGGCGGTGCTGATCCTGGCTGACGCCGCGCTGGCCTTCGCACCCAACCTCGCCGTGCTGGGGGTGGGCGTTGCGCTGTGGGGATTGCACCTGGGCCTGACCCAGGGCCTGCTGGCCAGCCTGGTGGCCGACGCCGCGCCGCCGCGGCTGCGTGGCGGGGCGTTTGGCGTCTTCTACCTGGTCACCGGACTGGTCCTGCTGGCCGGCGGCGTCGCGGCTGGCGCGCTCTGGGGCGCCCTGGGTCCCAGAGCCGTATTCCTGATCGGCGGCGCCCTGGCGCTGGGGGCTCTGCTGATGCTGGTGCTGACTTCGCGGCCGCGGTCGGCGGCGGCTTCAGGGGACTAGCACCGCCGCGCCGCGCAAGCGGCCTGCCCGCAGATCGGCCAGAGCCTGGTTGGCAGCGGCCAGGGGATAGACGGTCACATGCGTCTGCACCTTTGCCTTGGGCGCGACGGCGAGGAAGGCGTCCGCATCGGCGCGCGTCAGGTTGGCCACCGACACCACCATCCGTTCGCCCCACAGGATCTCATAGGGAAAAGCCGGGATGTCGCTCATGTGGATGCCCGCGCAGACTACGCGCCCACCCTTGCCCACGGCGCGCAGGGCCGCCGGCACCAGTTCACCGGCCGGAGCGTAGATGATCGCCGCGTCCAGCGGCTCCGGGGGCGCGTCGCCGGACGCGCCGACCCACTCGGCGCCCAGGCTGCGCGCGAAGGCCTGGGCCTCGTCGTCGCCCGCGCGCGTGAACACGAACAGGCGCCGGCCCTGCCAGATCGCCACCTGGGCGATGATGTGACCGGCGGCGCCGAAGCCGTAGATGCCCAGGCGCCGGGCGTCGCCGGCGAACACCAGGCTGCGCCAGCCGATCAGGCCGGCGCAGAGCAGCGGCGCCAGGGCGGCCGGATCGGCGGCCTCGTCGAGCGGATAGGCGTAGCGGGCGTCGACGATGGCGTGGGTCGCAAAGCCCCCGTCGCGGGTGTAGCCGGTGAACAGCGGCGCATCGCAGAGGTTTTCCTTGCCGGAAAGGCAGTAGGGACAGAGCCCGCAAGTGTAGCCGAGCCAGCCGACGCCTACGCGCTGGCCGACCTCGAGCCCCCCGGCGCCGGCGCCCATCGACTCCACCACGCCGACGATCTCGTGACCGGGAATGATCGGCGTCGGCACTTCGGGCAATTCGCCGTCCACGACGTGCAGGTCGGTTCGGCAAACCCCGCACGCCAGCACTCTCAGCCGCGCTTCGCCCGGCCCCGGCGTCGGATCGGGCCGCGAGACCTGGCGCAGCGGCTCGCCCACCTTGAACAGGCTCATGGCTTGCATCGCCGGGCGCCTCCGGAACCGGAACTTGCGATCTGCAAGTTCGACGCCGACCTTGAACCGGCCTTGATTCGCGTCAAGGACGGTTGGCGACGCACCGCGCAACCTCAACGCCAGTCACACCAGGGTCTCTCGCGCCAGTGTTCAAGTTCGCCAGCCGGCTCGGCGCCGGGACGCTTCTCGCCGCCCTCCTCGTCGCGCCCGCGCCGCTGTGCGCCCAGACCGCACCCGCCCCGCCACCGCTGTCACCGCAGGACGGCGCGGCCATAGCCGCAGCCTGGCAGGCCGCCTCCGAGATCGCGGGCGCGCCCAGCCTCGCCGCGGCCCTGGAGCTGCTGGCAGGCCCCGATGCGGCGGCGCGGCGGCAGGCCGACGCCACCCTCACCCTCGCGGCGCAGTCCCTGGCGCTGGCGGAGCACGGGACGGTTCAGAATCCGAGGGCCGTCGACAAGGACTGGGCCCTGCGCGCGCCCTACGACGCCGTGGCCGATTTCGAGGCCGCCCGCGTCCAGGGGCGCATCGCCGACTGGGCGGCGGCTCTGCCCCGCAGGGACGGCGCCTATCGCGCGCTGTTGGACGAGCGCGCCCGCTATGCCGCGATCCTGGCGGCGGGCGGCTGGAAATCGCTGGACGCCGGACCTGCCCCGAAGCTGGGGGCCGTCGATTCGAGGGCGCCGGACTTGCGCGCGCGCCTGGCGCTGGAGGGCTACGTGGCGCCGGCGCCCAAGCCGCCGGAGCCGGTTCCGCCAGCCACGGCATCCGCCGCCGCGGGCGCTGCACCACCGAAAACGCCGCCGAATCCGCTGGAGATCTACGACGCCGGGTTGGCGGCGGCCGTTGCGGACTTTCAAGGCCACCACGCCCTGAAGGCCGACGGCGTGCTGAACCCCGACACACTGGCCGCGCTGAACATCCCCGTGCAGGACCGCATCGCGACGCTCGACGCGAACATCGAACGCGCCCGCTGGCTGCCCGACCGGTTGCCGCCCCAGCGCATCGAGGTGGACATCGCCGCGACCGAGGCGACCCTGTTCCAGGGCGGCGCGCCGGTTCTGCCGATGCGGGCGATCGTCGGCGACCTGCGCCACCACACGCCGAGCTTCGTCTCGCAGGTGGACGCCGTGGTGTTCGATCCGCCGTGGATCGTTCCCGCGTCGATCGCGGCGGCGGAGCTCTATCCGAGGCAGCGCCGCGATCCGCGGTATTTCGCGGCCCATGATTTCTACGTGGCGAACGGCCAGCTGATCCAGCGCGCCGGGCCTAAGGCCTCGCTCGGCTACATCAAGTTCGACATGCCCGATCCCTTCGGCGTCTATCTGCACGACACGCCCGCCAGGTCTTTGTTCAACCGCGATCGCCGGTGGCTGAGCCACGGCTGCATGCGCCTGCAGATGCCCCGCGAACTGGCGACGGCGCTGCTGGCCCCGCAGGGCTGGCGACGTGAGGACATTGATGCGGCTATAGCCGCCGGCGCAACGCGACGGGTCGGTCTCGCCGCGCCGACGCCGGTCTATGTGGTCTATCGCACCGCGATCGCCGAGCCTGACGGAAAGGTGGACTTCCGGCCGGACGCCTACGGCTGGGACGCCCGGCTGATCCAGGTTCTCGGTGCCAGGCCTTGAGCTGCAACTCTGGGCGGTGGGGTCTGATCTGAATCAAGGCGCGAAGGCGGGGCGCGGCCATTGTGAAGCCTCACGTTCGAGGACTCTGCGATGTGGCCCTGGATCTACCGAATCATCGCCTTTCTGCTGGCGCTGCTTGGCACAAGCCTGATCGCACTGGTGTGGAAGGCGGTCTACGCGGCCGGCCATCAGGCGGAGACGCTGGTGTTCCGCCTGGGCCTGCCCCTGGTGCTGCTCTCCACCCTGGCGGGGGCGTCGATGCTGATCGCCGCGGGCCTGCTGTTCACGGCCGCCAGCCACCGGCGCCTCGGCGACCGGTGATGCAGGCCGACACGCCGCGCCTGCTGCTGAAAGCGCGGCCGCTCGCGCTGGACACGTTCCGCGAGAATGTCGCCGTCCTCGCCCGTGACAATGCCGTGCTGCGTCCGGAACGGTTGGCGGGCGCCCGGCGTCTGGAGGTCAGCGCCCGCGGCCTCACCATCATCGCCTCGCCGATGATCGCCGACGATTCGGCCCTGCTGGCCGACGATGAGGTGGGGCTGCCCCAGCCGGCCTTCCGCCGCCTGCGCCTGTCGCCCGGCGACTATGTACGGATCGCCCCGGCGCCGCCGCCGAAGAGCCTCGATGCGGTGCGCGCCAAGATCCGCGGTGAGACCCTCAACGCCGCCCAGCTCGCCGACGTGGTCGCCGACCTGGTGAGCCACCGCTGTTCGGACATGGAGATCGCCGCCTTCCTGATCGCCTGCGCCAGCTTCATGACCGCCGAGGAGACCCTGGGGCTCACCGAGGCCATGGTGGCGGTGGGCGCGCGCCTGTCGTGGGGCAGCCACACCGTCGTGGACAAGCATTCCATCGGCGGCATCCCCGGCAACCGCACATCCCTGATCGTCGCCCCCATCGTCGCGGCCCACGGGCTGATGATTCCGAAGACCTCGTCGCGGGCGATCACCTCGCCGGCAGGCACGGCGGACACCATGGAAGTCCTGGCCAGGGTCGACCTCGGCGAGGAGGCGATGCGCGAGGTCGTCGAGAAATGCGGCGGCTGCATCGTCTGGGGCGGGCGCGTGAACCTGTCGCCGGCCGACGACGTGCTGATCTCGGTGGAGCGACCGCTGAGCATCGACACGCCCGAGCAGATGGTCGCCTCGATCCTGTCGAAGAAGGCCTCTGCCGGCTCCAGCCACCTGGTGATCGACATGCCGGTGGGACCTGCGGCGAAGATCCGCGATTCGCAGGGCGCGCTGCGCCTGCGCAAGCTGTTCGAGTACGTGGCCGCCCGTCTGGGAATATCGGTGGAGGTGGTCGCCACCGACGGTTCTCGGCCGGTGGGGCGCGGCGTCGGGCCGGTGCTGGAAACCCTCGACGTGCTGGCGGTGCTGGAGGCGCGCGCCGACGCCCCTCGCGACTTGCGCGACAAGTCGGTGCAGCTCGCCGGCCGGCTGCTGGAGATCGACCCGCAGGTGCGCGGCGGATGCGGAGAAGATCGCGCCCGCGAGCTGCTGGACAGCGGCGCGGCCCGCAGAAAGCTGGACGAAATCGTCGCGGCGCAAGGCCCGTCCCCAGTCTCGTCGCAGCTGGGCGGGCTGACCCATGAAGTCACCGCGCCCACCGCCGGGCGGGTCGCCGGCATCGACTGCCTGCGCATCGCGACGGTGGCGCGGCTCGCCGGCGCGCCCACCGACACCGGCGCCGGCCTGCTGCTGCTCAAGGACATCGGCGACGAGGTGCGGCGCGGCGATCCGCTCTACCGGATCCATGCCGCGGGCGCCTCGGACTTCGAGTTCGCCGTCGGCGCGGCGGAGGCGGACAGCGGATTTGCGGTGGAGGGCGCGGCATGAACGCGGGCGTCTGCGCTTTCGACGACGAGACCGATGCGGGCAGGCGGCTGGCGCGCGCGCTGGACGCACGCTTCTCGCCGGTGGTCGTGCACCGCTTCCCGGACGGCGAGACCATGCCCAAGGTCTCGGCGCCGGCCGCCGAGACCACGATCGTCTATCGCTCCCTCGATCGGCCCAACCTGAAGCTCGTCGACCTGCTGCTCGCCGCGGACGCGTGGCGGCGGGCCGGGGCGAAGCGGCTGATCCTGGTGGCGCCTTACCTCTGCTACCTGCGCCAGGACGCGGTGTTCGAGCCCGGCGAGCCGCTCAGCCGAGACGTCATCGCCCCCCTGCTGGGCGCGCGGTTCGATGCGGTGGTCACGGTCGCGCCCCACCTGCACAGAACCGCCGATCTCTCCGCGGCGCTGGGCGCGCCGGCCTTCAATGTGGCGGCGGCGGACGCGCTGGGGCCGGGCCTGCCGGAGTATGTCGAGGCGCCGCTGGTGGTGGGGCCGGACTCGGAGTCGGCCGGTTGGGCCAGGGCCTGGGCGCTGAAGCTCGGCGGTCAGGCGCTCACGCTGGAGAAACGGCGGCTGGGCGACCGGCGCGTGGAGGTGACCTACCCTGTGCCCGGACGCGTCGAGGGCAAGGAGGTGCTGCTGATCGACGACGTGGCCTCCACCGGCCAGACCCTGGTCGCGGCGATCCGTTTCCTGCGCGGCGCCGGCGCGTCGTCGATCGACGTGGCCGTGGTGCACGCCCTGTTCACCCCGCGCGCCGCCGAGCGCCTGCAGGCCGCGGGGGCGCGGAGGATCATGTCCACGGACTCGGTGCGCCATCCGACGAACGCCGTGGAGCTGGCCCCGTGGCTGGCCGCCGCCGTGCGCCGGGCCATCGCCGTCAGGACATCCAAGGCATGAACCCGGTCCTCACCTTCCACGGCGCCGCCGGCTGCGTCACCGGCTCGTGCATGCAGCTGCAGACCGAGAAGACCAGGATCCTCGTCGACTGCGGCATGTTCCAGGGCCCCAAGTCGCTGAAGGCGCTGAACTATGACCGCTTCCCGTTCGATGTCGGGGAGATCGACGCGGTGCTGCTGACCCACGCCCACATCGACCACTGCGGCCTGCTGCCCAAACTGGCGCGCGCCGGATATCGGGGGCCGATCTACGCCACGGCCGGAACGCGCGACCTGTGTTCGGTCATGCTGCCGGACGCCGGTCACATCCAGGAGAGCGAAGTCGACCAGCTCAACCGCCGCAATCAGCGCCGGGGCCGCCCCCTCGTGCGACCGATCTACACTGTGCAGGACGCGCACCGCACCATGGAGCTGTTCCGGCGGGCGCGGCTCGGCGACGCGGTGGACGTTGCGCCGGGCATCCAGGCGCGCTGGTGGAACGCCGGCCACATTCTGGGTTCGGCCTCCATCGAAGTGATGGTGGGCCAGGGCCAGGGGGAACCGCTGCGCCTGCTGTTCTCCGGCGACCTCGGGCCCGGCGGCCGCGACTTCATGGGAGACGCCGAGTCGCCCGGGGGGGTGGATCACGTCGTGCTGGAATCGACCTATGGCGATCGCGAGCGCCCCGGGCTCACCCCGGCCGAGCGCCGCGGCCTGCTCGCCGCCGAACTGAGGCAGGCGCACGAGGCGGGCGGGCCGCTGCTGATCCCGGCCTTCGCCGTGGAGCGGACGCAGGAACTGCTGGTCGACCTCCTGCAGACCATGGCCGACGGGGCGGTTCCGGCGGCGGACGTGTTCCTGGATTCGCCGCTGGCGATCGAGGCCACCGAAGTGTTCCTCAAGCACGGCTACAACGCCGCGGCGGGGCGCAACCCGTTCCAGACCCTGCACGCCGGCGACCGGCTTCGTTTCCTGAAGGAGCCCTGGGAGAGCGACGAACTCGAGCGCCTGCACGGCTGGCACGTGATCATGGCTGCCAGCGGCATGTGCGACGCCGGGCGCGTGCGCAAGCACCTGAAGCGGCTGCTGTGGCGCCAGGACGCCAGCGTGCTGCTCACCGGCTTCCAGGTGCAGGGCAGCCTCGGACGCCTGCTGCAGGATGGCGCCAAGCGGGTGCGCATCCAGGGCGACGACATACTCGTGCGTGCGCGCATCCGCAGCCTCGACGTCTATTCCGGCCATGCGGACGCCCAGGCCCTGACCCGTTGGGCTCTCGCCCGGGCGCCGATCCGCGGCAAGCTGTTCATCGGCCACGGCGAGCCGCAGGCGTCCGAGGGGCTCGCGTCGCGTCTCGAGGCGGCGGGCCTTGCCAGGGACAGCCTGGTGAGGCCGCAGATCGACCAGTCCTTCTCGCTCGGCCCGGCCACCGCCGAGACTGTCGCCCGCAAGAAGCTGCGCGCGGCGCCCGCGGCGCCCACGGCGCTCGACTGGCACAATGCCCGCGCCTCCCTGCTCGGCGAGCTCGATGCGCGCCTGGACGCGGCGCAGGATGACGAGGCCAGGGCCGCGCTGATCGGTCAGGTGCGCCGCCAACTGGACGCCCTGGAGGCCGCGCCGCCGCCGCCGACGCCGGTCGATCGGGCATAGGACGGTTGGGTTCGTCGGCCGCAGCGGAAAAAAAGCGTTCCGCCGCGCCGACCTGTGCGTGCATAGGTTCACGCCCATGATCTCAGCCGGCCAAACGACCGCGAAGCTACGAGGCGTTCTGGGTGGCGTGCTGGAGCCGCCGGCGCGGCGCGGCTCGAGCAGCCTCATCGCCTATGCCGCGGCGGTGCTCGGCGTGGCCGCGGCCTACGCCGCCCAACTCGTCCTGCCGCGATTGGGCGCGGGCGGCGCGATCTTCCTGCTGCTGGTCCCGACCGTTCTGGTCGCCGCCGCGATCGGCGGCGCGGGGCCAGGCGTGCTCGCCGCCGCGCTTTCCACCGCCCTCGCCTTCTGGGTCCAGCATGCCGGCGGGCGAAGCCTGGACGCGGCCAGCTTCGGCCTGTTCGGCTTCATCGCCCTGGCGGTCTGCTACGGCGGCGAGCGCATGCGCCTGGCGCGCTACAAGACCGAGGAGGACGGCCGACGCCTGCGCGAGCGCGAGGCCCACCTGCAGTCGATCCTCGACACCGTGCCGGACGCCATGATCGTCATCGACGAGAAGGGGATCATGCAGTCGTTCAGCGCCGCGGCCGAGCGCCTGTTCGTCTGGAGCTCGCAGGAGATGGTCGGCGGCAATGTGTCGATCCTGATGCCTTCGCCCTATCGCGAGGCGCACGACGGATACGTCGCGCGGTATCTGACCACCGGGGAGCGCCGGATCATCGGCATCGGCCGGGTGGTTGTCGGCCAGCGGCGCGACGGGTCCACCTTCCCCATGGAACTCTCGGTCGGCGAGATGCGGGTCGGCGCCAGCCGCTTCTTCACCGGCTTCGTTCGCGACCTCACCGAACGCCAGCAGACCGAGGCGCGCCTGCAGGAACTGCAGTCGGAGCTGGTGCATGTGTCGCGCCTCACCGCCATGGGCGAGATGGCCTCGGCCCTGGCGCATGAGCTCAACCAGCCGCTATCGGCCATCGCCAACTATCTGCGCGGCTCCAAGCGCCTGCTGGAGAAGGCCGATCCAGCGGATCTGCCGCGGCTCACCGAAGCGATCGGCAAGGCCTCCGACCAGGCGCTTCGCGCCGGCGACGTGATCCAGCGGCTGCGCGAGTTCGTCGGCCGCGGCGAGACCGAGCGACGCCTGGAGAATCTCTCCAGGCTGATCGAGGAAGCGAGCGCGCTCGCCCTGGTGGGCGCCCGGGAGCTGGGCGTGCGGGTCACCCGGCAGTTCGACCCGGCGGCCGAGCTGGTGATCGTCGACCGCGTGCAGATCCAGCAGGTGATCATCAACCTGCTGCGCAACGCGCTCGACGCCATGCGCGGCGCGCCGCGCCGGGACCTCAACGTCAGTGTCGGCGCGGACGGCGAAGGCTTCACCAAGGTTGCCGTTTCGGATACCGGTTCGGGCATAACCGAGGAGACGATGAGTCGGCTGTTCGAACCATTCATGACCACCAAGAAGGACGGCATGGGCGTCGGACTCTCGATCTGCCGCACCATCGTCGAGGCCCATGGAGGAACGATCTGGGCCGAGAACAACCCGGACGGCGGCGCGACCTTCAGCTTCACCCTGCCCAACGCCGGCGAAGCGCCCGCATATGGCTGAGCCTAAGGCGCACATCATCGACGACGATGATGCGGCGCGCGATGCGCTGGGATTCCTGCTGTCCACCGCCGACGTCCCGATCGCCAGCTACGACAGCGCCAGGGCCTTCCTCGCGGTGGCCAGGGAGGCGCGCGGCTGCGTGGTCACCGACGTGCGCATGCCGGAAATGGACGGGCTGGAGCTGGTGCGCCGGCTCAAGGAGATGGGCGTCGCCCTGCCGGTGATCGTCATGACCGGCCACGGCGACGTGCCGCTCGCGGTCGAGGCGATGAAGGCCGGCGTGGTGGACTTCATCGAAAAGCCCTTCGACGATGAGCTGATGCTGCGCGCCATCCGCCACGCCCTGGCGCGGGGCGGCGAAGACGACCAGCGCGAGGCGGAGAAGGCGGAGATCACTGCCAGGCTGGCCAGCCTGTCCGGACGCGAGCGCGACGTGCTGAACGGCCTCGTGGCCGGCAAGCCCAACAAGGCGATAGCCAACGACCTCGACATCAGCCCGCGCACCATCGAGATCTACCGCGCCAACCTGATGACCAAGATGCAGGCCGGCAGCCTGTCCGAACTGGTGCGCATGGCGATGCTGGTGGGCGCGGTCTAGGGCGCCGGCTCGAATCCCCGCCGCCGCCTATCCGTCGTTGGCGGCGATCAGTTCATCGATGCGGCGGCTCAGCTCGCCGGTCATCAGCGGCTTCTCCACGATCAGCACGCCGGAAGTCTCGGCGTTGCGGCGGGTCTGGGCGTCGGGATTGGTGGTGATCAGGATCGCCGGCGACCAGACCCCGCGCTCGCGAAGCTGCCGGATCACCGTCAGGCCGTCGAGCTCCGGCAGGCGCATGTCCACGACCAGGCATTCGGCGTGGACCGGCGCCGCCAGCAGCGGCTTGCCCGACCGGTAGGCGTGCACCGCGAACCCCTCTTCCTCCAGGGCGAACACCAGAGCCGCGAGGAGCGATGCGTCGTCCTCGACGATAACGATGGAGGGTCGGTGAGGACGAATGGGCTGCTGGTCCAACGCGAAGCTCGGGTTGCTGTCCGGCAACCTGCCCCTGGAAACCCGCTGCGACCTTGATTTCCATCAAAACCTTCGGGGCCGAGCCGGCCTAAGTAAGACTCCTTAGGGTATGGACACGAATTTCCGACCGGGCTGCGGTCGGGTAGCCATGGTGCGTCAACCCGCACCGGAAGCCCGCCATGCAGACCTCCACCCTCGCCGCCGCCGCCCAGCCCCGTTACGCGGTCCCGGCCACGCCTCAGCGCGACACCGAAGCCTCGGAAATCCGGCTCATCGGCGTGCCGATGACCTTCGCCCGGGATCAGGAGATCTTCGGCCAAGGCGAACCCGCCGAGCATGTCTACAAGGTGGTCAAGGGCGCGGTGCGCTGCTTCCGCGTGCTGGCCGACGGCCGCCGCCAGATCTCCGACTTCTACCTGCCTGGCGACCTGTTCGGGGTCGAAGCCGGCGTCGATCGCCGGGCCACCGCCGAAGCCCTGACGGACACGGTGCTGATCGTGGCGCGCCGCTCGGCCCTGGTGGACGACGGCGACGACGGCGCGATGGCGCGGCGCATGTGGCGCCTGGCGGTCGCCGAACTGCAGCGCAGCCAGGACCATGTGCTCACCCTCGGGCGCCGAGCCGCCAGCGAACGGGTGGCCAGCTTCCTCGTCGATCTCGCGGCTCGGCTCAGCGACGAGGACGGCCTCGAGCTGCCGATGTCGCGCCAGGACATCGCCGACTTCCTCGGCCTGACCATCGAAACCGTCTCGCGCACCCTCACCCAGCTGCAGGTTTCCGGCCTGATCAGGCTGCGCGGCTGCCGCTCAGTTCAGCTTTGCAGGCCGCGCGCCCTGGCGGAACTCTGCGAATAGCCGCGGGGCCCCTGCCGGAGAGACCTCATGCCGCCCATCGCACCCGAGCAGATGATCTACCTCGGCGGCGCCATAGCCGCGTTCGTCATCTTCGGCCTGACCCTGGCCGCGATGTCGATCTACACGGGGATGAAGCGGTAGCGGGCGGCCGTCCCTCAACCGCGTCACCCCGGACGGCAAGGCCGATCCGGGGCCGGACGCGCGGGTCCATAGACGATCTCCAGCTCGGTGGCGGCCCGTCCGGCCCCGGCTCTCCGCGTCCTGAAGGACGCTGCGGCCGGGGTGACGCATCGAAACACCGCACAGCTGCGCCGACCGACCCCTACACCGTCACGGCGTGGCGCACGGTCTCGCGGTCAAGGTAGGCGTCGAAGGCGGCGCAGACCGCGCGCACGAAGGGCCGGCCGACTTCGCTGACGGTGACCAGCGAGCCCCAGCGGCTGATCAGACCGTCTTCCTGCAGCTCGTCGAGCACCGGCCCGGCGGCGGCGAACACATCCACGTCGCGGTCGTGCCGCGCGGCCACGGCGGCCAGGTCCACGCCGAACTCGCACATCAGCCGCTCGATCACCTCGCCGCGCAGGCGATCGTCCGCCGTCATGGCCACGCCGCGCGCGGTGGCAAGGCGCCCCTCGACGACGGCCTTGCGCCAGGCGATCTCGGTGGGCTGGTTCTGCACGATGCCCTGCGGCAGCTGGCCGATGGCCGAGACGCCGAAGCCCAGCAGGGTCTGGACGCCGGTCTCGGCCACATAGCCCTGGAAGTTGCGGCGCAGCCGTCCTTGCGAGGCGGCGACGGCCAGGCTGTCGGTGGGCAGGGCGAAGTGGTCCAGGCCGATGGCCATATAGCCTTCCCGGGCCAGCCGCTCCGCGGCGGCCTCGCTTTGTTCGAGACGTGCGGCCAGGTCGGGCAGCTCCGCCTCATCGATCAGCTTCTGGTGCGGCTTCATCCACGGCACATGGGCGTAGCCGAACAGCGCCAGGCGCTCGGGCCGCAGGGTGAGCACCCGGTCCAGGGTATGCAGCACGTCGGCGGTGCGCTGCCGCGGCAGGCCGTACATCAGGTCGAGGTTCAGGGACGCCACGCCCAGGCCGCGCAGCAGCCGGGCGGCGTCCGCCACCACTTCGAACGGCTCGTTGCGGTTCACCGCCGCCTGCACGTCCGGCGAAAGGTCCTGCACGCCCAGGCTGGCGCGCGTGAGGCCATGATAGACCGCCGCGCGGACCCAGGGTTCGGTGAGCGACACCGGGTCCATCTCGGCGGAGATCTCCGCGCCGGGCGACACCCTGAACACCTGGCGCAGGGCGCCGAACAGCACGCGCAGGTCGTCGATGGACAGCAGGTTCGGCGTGCCGCCGCCCAGGTGGACCTCGTCGGCGCGAAGCTTGCCGGGGAGCCTGGACTCCACCAGGGCGATCTCCTCGCAGAGCAGGGCCACATAGTCGCCGATGGACTCGCCGCGGTTCACCACCCGCGTGTTGCAGCCGCAGAACCAGCACAGGCGCTTGCAGAACGGCACGTGCACATAGAGCGAGACCGGATCGTGCTCGGGCAAGGCGCCAAGCCAGGCTTCATAGGTCGCCGTGTCGACCTTTGGGGTGAACTGGACGGCGGTGGGGTAGCTGGTGTAGCGCGGCGCCCGCACGCCGTACTTGTGCAGCAGCGCCAGGCGGCGCAGGTGCAGCGCGGTCGTGCAGCCGAGGGTCATGGCGCTCTCCCGGGGGGTGGACGGCGCGGAATGTCCCCCGCCGGGGCCAGGCGATCCGTGACCTGGATCAAAACGGAGGTGAATCGCCGGCCGTCACCGGCAGAGTCCGACTTTCCGGTGCGTAATTCAAAGACCCACCACGGAGGTCACGGAGTCCACGGAGCGGCCTTCCGACACTTAGGGCGTCGCCCGGGAAGAACCGCGCCACCGGCTTGTCCATGTCCGGCGCCGACCGCGCGTAAAGGCCATAGTCTCCGTGATCTCCGTGCTCCTCCGTGACCTCGGTGGTTGAACTTCCTCGCACCGCCGGCGCGGCCCCTCATCCGACCCGCTGCGCGCCACCTTCTCCGCAGTGGAGAAGGAACCTAGCCGCCGCCCGCGCCCAGCTACCCCAGTGTGTGCATCCCCTAGACTAGGGCTAAGCGGGCTGGGGGGCTGGCTGCAGGGTCAGGGTGGCGCGCACCAGGGACGGGTCGTCGTGGTGGCCGTTCACGAAGCCGAGTTCGCGCGCGAGCGCCAGCATGCGCTGGTTGCCGCGCTCCACCGATCCCCAGACCTGACGCAGGCCAATCGCGCGGGCGTAGTCCAGGAGGGCGGTCATCAGGGCCCGGCCCAGGCCGCGGTGCTGGTGATCGGAACGCACGAAGAGGGCGAACTCGGCGCTCTCGCGCTCGGGATCGGCGGCGAGCCTCGCCACGCCCAGGACGTCGCCGCCGGCGTCGATCGCCGCGATGGCCATTTCCCGGTCGTAGTCGATCTGCGACAGCCGCGCGGCCCAGACGTCCGGCAGGCGGCGCAGTCCACCGCGAAAGCGCAGCCGCACGTCCTCGGCGTCCGAGCGCACGGTCAGGTCCTGCAGGCCCGGCGCGTCCTCGGGCCGGATCGGGCGGAAGATCAGGGTCTCGCCGGCCAATTCGACGGTGTGTTCCAGGTCCTTCGGATACGGCTTGATCGCGGCCTCGATGCGCACGCCGTCGGTCAGCCGCGCCCGGGCGTCCAGCGCCAGGACGCCGTCTTCGTCGGCCAACAGGGGGTTGATGTCGAGTTCGGCCAGCTCGGGCGTGTCGACGGACAGTTCCGCCAGCCGCACCAGGGCGCCGGTGATGGCCGCCATGTCCGCGGGCGGCCGGTCGCGGTAGCCGGCCAGCAGCCTGGCGATGCGCGTGCGCCGGACCATGTCGCCGGCCAGGTGTTGGTTCAGCGGCGTCAGCCCCACCGTGCGGTCGGCCAGCACCTCCACGGCGACGCCGCCGGCGCCGAACAGCACGATCGGGCCGAAGGTGGCGTCCACGGCGAGCCCGGCGATCAGCTCCTGGGCGTGCGGCCGGTCCACCATAGCCTGGATCATGAAACCCTCGAGCCGCGCCTTCGGGGCCGCGATGGCCACGCGCGCCAGCATCTCGCGCCCGGCCCGCGCCACCTCGGCGGGCCCGCTCAGCCCCAGCACCACCCCGCCCACATCCGACTTGTGGCTGATGTCCGGCGACAGGATCTTCAGTGCCACAGGCCCGCCGATGCGCGCGGCGACGGCGCCGGCTTCCTCGGGGGTCGCCGCCGTCTGGGTGGCGACGATGGGTATGCCGTAGGCGCTCAGCAGCGCTTTCGCCTCGCCTTCGGTGAGATCGGCCCGACCCTCGGCCCGGGCGGCGGCGACGATGCGCCGCGCGGCTTCGCGGTCCGGCGGGGCGGCGTCCTCGCGCACGGGAACCTGCACCAGCAGCTGCTGGTTGCGCGCGTGGTCGGCCAGGTGGGTGAAGGCGCGCACCGCCTCGTCGGGCGTCTCCAGGCTTGGCACGTGGGCGGCGACGAAGGCCTCGCGCCCGCCGGCCGCCGCGGCCTCGCCCAGCCAGGCGGCCAGCACCGCTGGCCGGGGATCGCGCCCGGCCAGGGTCTCCACCACCGCCTCGGCCGCCGCTGTGGAGTCCGCGACCGCCGTCGGGCAGTTCAGCACCAGGGTGGCGTCCACGCCGGGGTCGGCCAGCACGGCCTTCAGGGCCGTCGCATAGCGCTCGGGCGGCGCGTCCCCGATGATGTCCACCGGATCGCCCTTCGACCAGGTGGTCGGCAGGGCCGCGTTCAGAGCGGCGAGCGTGGCGGCGGAAAGCTCGGCCACGCGCCCGCCGTGCGCCTCCAGGGCGTCCACCGCCATCACCCCGGCCCCACCGCCGTTGGTGATGATCGCCAGCCGCTCGCCGCTCACTTTCATGCCGGACGCCAGGGTGGTGATGGCGTCGAACAGCTCGCGCAGTTCGAACACGCGCAGCAGCCCCGCGCGTCGGAACGCCGCGTCATAGACGATGTCCGCCCCGGCCAGGGCGCCGGTGTGCGACAGCGCCGCCTTGGCGCCCGCCGCGCTGCGCCCGGCCTTGATCACCACCACCGGCTTGGTCCGGGCCGCCGCGCGGGCGGCGGACATGAACTTGCGCGCCTGGGTGATGGACTCGACGTAGAGCAGGATGCCCGTGGTGGGCTCGTCCAGGGCGAGGAAGTCCAGCATGTCGCCGAAGTCCACATCGGCCATGTCGCCGAGGGTGACCACCTGGGAGAAGCCGAACCCCCGGCTGTGGGCCCAATCGAGCGCCGCGGCGGTCACGGCGCCGGACTGGGCCACCAGCGCCAGGCCGCCCGGCCGCGGCGTGATCTGGGCGAAGCTGGCGTTGATGCCGTGGGCCGGGGAGATGACCCCCAGGCAGTTGGGGCCGACGATGCGCAGCAGGTGCGGCCGGGCGGCGTCCAGCATCGCCTGGCGCAGCTGCGCGCCGCCGCCCCCGGCCTCGCCGAACCCCGCGGTGATCACCACCGCCGCGCGGCAGCCCTTGTCGCCCAGTTCGCCGATCAGGCCGGGCACGGTGTCGGGGGGCGTGGCGATCACCGCCAGGTCCGGCGGCAGCGGCAGGTCGGACACGCCGTCATAGGCGAAGGTGGAGCGGATCGACGGGGCGTGCGGATTGACTGCCATCACCGGCCCGTCGAAGCCGTTCTCCAGCAGGTTGCGGGCCAGCACCGCGCCCACCGAGCCGGGTCGGTTGCTGGCGCCGATCAGGGCGATGGCCTGCGGGCTGAACAGGGCGTCGAGGTTTCGCGTGGTCACGCCGGGTCGCCCTTTCGACGGCCGCTCGCCCTGGGCCGGTCAGTGGCTGAGCAGCAGATAGCGCTCGGTTTGTGACATGAGATCGCGCGTGACGCCGCCGAACACCCATTCACCGATCCGGCTGTGACCATAGCAGCCCAGCACGATCAGGTCGGCGCCCAGATGGCTGGCCTGACGCAGGATCTGATAGCCGTCGGCGGGATGGTGGGTCACCACGGTCGCAGTGGCCTTCGCCCCGTGGCGGCGCAACGCCCGGGCGACGTCGTCGGTGCGGATCTTGGCCTGGTCGGCGTCACCGCCCTCGCACACTTCCACCACATGCACCGCCTCGGCCGCCTTCAGGAACGGCATGGCGTCAGACAGCGCGCGGCGCGCCTCGCGTGTGTCCTTCCAGGCGACCATGACGGTCTTGGCTTCGAGGGGCGGCGCGGAAGGCGGCGCAACGAGCACCGGACGTCCGGCGCTGATCGCCAGCTCGGCCGGCGCGACTTCACGGTAGGCGTCGATGGAATGATGAGGGACCCCGCCCGCGACGATCAGGTCTGCCGCGCGCGACGCCGCGCCCAGCGCCGGGCCGGGAAGCTGGATGCCGCATTCCCAGACCACGTCTTGCTTCGGCAGGCCCCCCGTGTGGGCCGCGAAGGCCTTCTCGGCGATTTTCAGGCGATCGGAGATGGCGTCCCGCATCGCCGTCGCCCACTCCGCCTCCAGGGTATAGAAGCCGTTGTCGAAGGCCAGCGGCGGGATCATCTCCGCGCCGAGGCCGATCAGCCTCGCGCCGAAGCGTTTGGCCATGGCGTGGGCGCAGACCAGCCGGGGTGCGGCTTCGGCCTCGGGCTGAACGTGGGTCAGGATGGCGGTGTAGGTCATCTGGGTATCCGTGGTGTCGTGCGGAATGGCTATGCCAGCCCCGCGTGAGCGCCAACTCGGGCTGACTACCTAAGAGAAGCTACTGATCCTGGGCGGGCGGGCCGAAGTAGTGTCTGGCCATGGCCGCGACCCGTTCCAGCATCTCCTCTACGTCGTCGGCCGGCAGCCCCGGCGTGACGCCGCCCAGGTGCAGATGTTCGAAAACCGTCAGGCCGCAGACCGCGCTGAGCAGGCCGTCGAAGCGGGCGCGCACATCGCGCAGGGCGCCCGTCTGGTCCACCCAGTGCTGCGGCGCGCCGGAGGTGGAGATGCTCACCAGCACCTTGCCGCCCAGCAGCGGGCGGGTGCCGGGCAGGTCCGGCTCATAGCCGAAGCCCATGCCGAACACCCGGTCGACAAAGCCCTTCAGCATCGCCGGCGGCGAGTTGAACCAGAACGGATAGACGAACACGATCACATTGGCGCGGGTCAGCACCTCGCGTTCCGCGACCACGTCGGCGCCTGGGTGAAAGCCCTTGGCCCAGGGGAATTCATGGGCCTGCAGCCGGGGATCGAATCCCAGGGCGTAGAGGTCGCGCACTTCCGTCTGGTGGCCCAGGCGCTCGATCTCGGCGCAGTAGGCGCGGGCCACGGCTGCGTTGAAGCTCTGCGGGTTAGGGTGGGCGAGAATGACGGCGTGCTGCACGGGCGTCCTCCGACGACAGGTCGGGAGAGTGGGCCCGCGCGGGCGCGGACGCCATCCCGAAGTGACCGACAAGGTTGCGACCGGTTCGCGTCTTTGGCCTTGAGGCGGATCAAACGCAAGGCGAGGTCGGTGGATGCGACCCCCTGCGTGCTGTTCAACGTCGCCGCGCAAGGCTAGGCTTAGTCTGTCGGGCCAGAGGCGGGCGCCCGGCCGCAAGACGCTTCGGCGTCCAAGACCCGCTCCTGTCCCCGCTCGACGGGGGAAAGGAGTGTGCGGCATGAACGGACCATCTCAGAACGAATCCACAGCCGGTCGCATCGGATTGATGTGGCGGGGCGACGCCGGCGCGCGCGCCAGGGCGACGACCCAGAACAATCGTCTCACCCCGGTCTTCGAGGCTCTCGCCGCGGTCGGCGTCGCGGCCGAGCCGGTGGTGTTCGCCGAGGAGACCATCGCGGACGTCCGCGCGCAGCTGCTCGGGCTGGCCGGCGTTCTGGTGTGGGTCGATCCGCTTTCCGACGGACGTGATCGCTCCGTGCTCGACCCGCTGCTGCGCGAGGCGGCGTCGCACGGCGTCTGGGTCAGCGCCCATCCCGACGTCATCCTCAAGATGGGCGTGAAGGAGGTGCTGTTCCGCACGCGCGAACTCGGGTGGGGAGCCGACACGCACCTCTATGAGACGGCGGACGACTTCCGCCGCGAGTTCCCGCCGCGCCTGGCTGCGGCGGGTCCGAGGGTGCTCAAGCAGAACCGTGGCAATGGCGGCCAGGGTGTCTGGAAGGTCGAACTGGCCGGCCCGGGCGAAGCCGCGCCGGGAGAGGACAGCGCGGTGCGGGTGCTGCATGCCCGGCGCGGCAGCGAACCGGAGGACCTGCGGCTCGGCCAGTTCATGGACCGCTGCGAAGCCTACTTCGCCGGCGAGGGCCGTATCGTCGACCAGCCGTTCCAGGCGCGACTGCCGGAGGGCATGATCCGCTGCTACCTCGTCCAGGACCGGGTCGTCGGCTTCGGACGCCAGCTGATCCGCGCGCTGATGCCGCCGCCGCCGGCGGGCGCGCCGCCGGAGGCCGCCGAACCTGGCCCGCGCATCATGTCCGGGGCCGATTATCCGCCGTTCCAGGCCTTGCGCGCCCGTGTCGAGGACGATTGGGTTCCGGCCATGACCCGGATGCTGGGCATCGAGGCGGCCGAGATGCCGGCGATCTGGGACGCGGACTTCCTCTATGGCCCCAAGACCCCGGCCGGGGAGGACAGCTACGTGCTCTGCGAGATCAACATCAGCGCCGTCCTGCCGATCCCCGACGAGGCGCCGGCGCAGATCGCGCTGTGCGTGGCGCAGCGCCTGGCGGGATTGAAATAGTACGTTACGTGTGGTAATGACACCGCGCCCGGTAAGGGTGGCGGTCTTTGACATCGTGAATGAAGACTATGTGCGGCGCGTCGGAGGCGCGCGACGCCCGCCCGCACAGCCAGGCTCCCAACCCCCACACCCGAAATTCCCCGCGAAAGCGGGGACCCAGGGTTTTTTGCAATCGGTGGGGGCGGCGCGTTGTGGACGGAAGGAACAAACAAAAACGCCTGGGTCCCGGCTTTCGCGGGGAATTTCGGATGGGGGGTGTGGTGCGCTGGCGTCCGCCGGCCACCTGCTCCGCACCTGTTATGCATCGATAACAGG
>JBIOEG010000015.1:0-75370 GCA_044445825.1 Caulobacterales bacterium | reverse complement strand
CAGCAGGCCGGTGACCAGGGCGATGCTGATCAGGCTCAGCACCGTGCGCTGCGGCCGTCTCCAGAGGTTGCGCCAGGCGAGCGCCGCCAGCATCTCACGACCTCGGGTTCTGCAGGTTGGAGAGCGTGAACAGGTAGGCCGGCACGCCGACGTTGAAGCGCCCATCCGAGGTGTCGATGCGCGTCCACTGGCCGGGCTGGTCCAGCGGATGCATGGTCATGGTCAGCGGGTACTGGCGATCGCCCAGGGCGCCGATCCGGTCGGTCTGCATCTGCCGCGCCGGCTTCATGTCCTGGTCGAAGTAGGTCTCCTCGGTCAGCACATAGTCGTCGCGGATCTTCATCACGACCTTGCCCCACACCACCGGCGCGCCGGGCTTGGGATCAGCCTCGATGGTCCAGACCGTGTGGCCGGCCGCGGTCTGCGTCGCCAGCAAGCGATGGGTGTACTGGGTGATGATGTCCTCGGACTTCGACAGGTCGTTGTAGGAGAAGTCGGAGCCCATCCAGGACTGGCTCATCATGCTGGCCGGCAGCTTGATCACCTGGTTGAGCTTGGGGTTGAACACCCAGGTGTCGCGCCCGAGCTTCAGGGTGGCGTTGCCGGCGTCCTTGGCCGGGGCCGTGAAGCGCACCAGGGCGTCGTCCTGGCCGCGCGTCCAGGCCTTCATCTCGAGGTGACGCTCCCAGTCCGGCCGATGGATGGTCATGGCCACCGTGGTCAGCGAACTGGCCGCCCGATAGTTGTCGAACGCCTGCTTCAGGATCGCGTCGGCGCTGGGCGTTGCGGCGGCCGGCGCCGAGACGAAAACCGCGGCGATCGCGATGAGAAGTCTCCCGCGCACAGCGAAGCCCTTGCTTTTCGACCCGATTGGCGGCATTGGTAACAGACCGACGGTCGGTCCACAAGCGGAACCGGTCGGAAGGAGGCCCGCCGCGACGCGAAATGCCCGACCTGGCAGAAATCGAACTGGCCCCGCGCGCCAAGCCGCGGGTTATCAAGGCGGCGGCCGTTCGCCGGGCCGAGCTGATCGACTGCGCCCAGCGGCTGTTCCTGATCAAGGGCTATGAGAAGACCACGATCAACGACGTGATCGCCGCCACGGCGCTGTCCAAGGGCGCCTTCTACCACCACTTCCGCGCCAAGGAGGATCTGCTCGAGGCCATCGCCGCGCGCTTCGCCGGGCAGGCCCTCGACTATGTCAGGAGCGTGCGGGACGACGCCTCGCTGGACGCGCTGCAGCGCCTCAACCTGCTGCTGGCGGCGACCCGCGATTGGAAGGGCGAGAACCTGCCCCAGCTTCGCGCCATGTTCACCACCCTGCTGCGGCCAGACAACGTCGTGCTCTACCACCGCATCGTGGGGGCCGTGTTCGCCGCCATGGCCCCCACCGTCACGGAGGTCATCGCCCAGGGCCAGGCCGAGGGCGCCTTCGACGTCGCCGACCCGGGCATAGCGGCCGAGGCGCTGCTGGGGCTCACCGAGGGCCGGCGCATGCTGGTGGTCCGAGCCATGGCCATGGGCGAGGCCGGCGAGGTGGACGCCGCGGCCGAACTGATCCTGCGGCGCCTGCGCGCCGAGGAAGCCACCATCGACCGCATCCTCGGCGTCCCGCCCGGCAGCGTGGAGCTGGTGGGCTCCGTGGAGTTCCTGAAGACGCTCATCGTCGTGTGGAACCAGACCCCGGAGCACGCCCAGTAGGCGCAGCGGTGTATGCCGTCGCGGCCCGGCCGGCGTATGGTCCGGCCCACAGGAGACCGACGCTTGAACCCGATCATCCCGCTCACCCGCGCCTACCACTTCGCCGCCCAGAAGCACGTGGACCAGCGGCGCAAGGGCGAGGCCGGCGAGCCCTACATGAACCACCTCACCGAGGTGGCCGAGCTGGTGGCCCAGGCCACCGACGGCGACCTGGACATCGTCGTCGCGGCGATCCTGCACGACAGCGTCGAGGACACCGACGCCACCCTCGAGGAGCTGCGCGCCCTGTTCGGCCCGCGCATCGCCGGCCTGGTGGCCGAGGTCACCGACGACAAGAGCCTGCCCAGCAAGACGCGCAAGGACCTGCAGGTGCGGCACGCGCCGCACGCCTCCTGGGGCGCCCAGATCATCAAGCTGGCCGACAAGACCGCCAACCTCAGGTCCATGGCCGCCAGCCCGCCCGCCGGCTGGTCGCGGGAGCGGCGGGACGAATATGTGGCCTGGGCCCACCGCGTGGTGGACGGTTGCCGCGACGCCAACGTCTGGCTGGCCGACCAGTTCGACGCGGCCGCCCGGGTGCTGGACTAGGCGCCCCCCCGCGTCGGACCCGCCCGCTGCCGGCCCGCGTGAGCGGCGGGCTTGACGGCCGGGCCATCCGCCGCGCTGATCGGCGGGTCACAGGAGGCCGTCCGTCCATGAGAAAGTCCGACCACCCCGCGGGCGCCGTGCACCAGCTCGTGGTGCAAAGCCAGGTGCTGCGCGGCAATCTGCTGGGCGATCCGGCCGACCGCAGGGTGGACGTCTATGTCCCGGCGGGCGCCGACGGTTCCGGCCTGCCGCTGCTCTGCGACCTCGTGGGCTTCACCGCCGGCGGGCCGGCCCACACCAACTGGTCGGCGTTCCGCGAGAACCTGCCGGAGCGCCTGGACCGGCTGATCGGCGAGGGCGCGATGCCGCCGGCGGTGGTCGCCTTCCCGGACTGCTTCACCCGCCTCGGCGGCAACCAGTACGTCAACTCCGCCGCCATGGGACCCTGGGCCGACTTCCTGACCGGCGAGATGCTGCCGGCGGTGGAGGACCGGTTCTCCTGCGGCGGCGACGGGCGCCGCGGGGTGTTCGGCAAGAGCTCCGGCGGCTACGGCGCCATCGTCCATGCCCTGGACCGCCCGGACGTCTGGGCCGCCGCCGCCTGCCACTCCGGCGACATGGGCTTCGAGCTCTGCTACCTGCCCGACATGCCCGACGTGCTGCGCGCCCTGGCCCGGGCCGACGGCAGCATCGAGGCCTGGTGGACCAGGCTGGAGGCCGCCCCCAAGCCGCCCGAAGGCGCCATGAAGAGCGTCAACATCCTGGCCATGGCGGCCAGCTACGACCCGGATCCGACCCAGTTCCTCGGCCTGCGCCTGCCGGTGACCGCCGACACCTGCGAGATCATCCCCGAGCGCTGGGCCAACTGGCTGGCGCACGATCCGGTGGTCAAGCTGGAGCGCCAGGCCGAGGGTCTGCGCGGCCTCAAGGCCCTCTACATCGACTGCGGCGCCGCCGACCAGTTCAACCTCGTCTACGGCGCCCGGCGCTTCACGCGGCGGCTGGGGGAACTGGCCATTGCGCACCGCTACGAGGAGTTCGCCGACAACCACACCGCGGTGGACTACCGGATGGACGTAAGCCTGCCTTTCCTGGCCAAGGCGCTGACCGACTAGCCCCGCCGACCGGACCGGCCTCGCCGGCCGTCACCTGTTCCACCTGTTATTCACCTGTTCCACCTGTTATTTCGGTGTTTTTTGCGCCTGTTACGGTCTGGAATTCCAAATTTTTCAATGGGTTGAGACTCACCTGATATCGCCAGGAACAGGCGATAACAGGTGATAACAGGCGCCAAACAGGCCTGTTATCGCGGCATAACAGGCGCCGAACAGGCGCTCCGGCGGCCAGCGACGCCCAGAGGGCTCGCTCGGCGCGCGTTCATTTCACGATGTCAAAGACCCTGGCCGGCCGAACCGCGCCAGTGATTCTGTTACCACAGGTAACCAGAAAAGTCCAGCCCCGCCGCGGCGCGCTCAGCCTCGGTTGATCGGATAGGGCGCGCCGTCCCGGTGCAGATAGGCCTCGACGCCGGGCTCACCCACCATGTCGATGTCCGAATAGACGCAGCGATCCACGCCCGGCGCGGAATTGCCGACCTCCAGCAGCAGCGCGTCGGCGCCCGAGCGGTTGATCAGGTGGTGGCCGTCCGTATCGCCGGCCTTGAACGCCGCACAGTCCCCGGCCCGCAGGATCTCCTCCCCGGCGTCGGTGACCAGGGCCAGTTCGCCCTCCACCACCATCACGAACTCGTCCTCGTGGCTGTGCCAGTGGCGCTGGCTGGACCACACCCCCGGCGGGATGCGCGAGAGGTTCACCCCGAAGGCGGTGAGCCCGGCGGCTCGGCCGAGCCGCCGCCAGGTCGAGCCGAGGCAGGGCGCGTTGAACGGCGGCGGATAGTTGCTGCCGCTCTCGACGGGAATCGCGGCCAGATCGAACTTTCTCATGGGTCGTCGCCCCGGTTGGCGCCCACCCGGTGGGGCGCGGAAGTGCTATAGACCAGCCCTACGCGGCGGGCTGTCAGCAGACGACGGTCCGCCGAGGCGCGGTCCCTGGCGATTCAGTCAAATCTGACGCCGCTCTAGGGTCGATACTCAATCCGGCTGTCGAAGTTCATTAGTGTTGTCAATCGCATAACCGGTGTCATCCCGGAAAGCCGCGCGAGCGGCTTGTCCGGGACCTTTCTCCGGACCATCACCGGCGGGAGATTCCGGCCCTCCTGCAACGCCGGCTGCTCAAGGCATAGACTGACTTCCGCATGAGGCGAGGCTGGACGCGGCCGGACCTGATACGGGACTCGAGTCCGGCGATCAGGGCGTCGATGCGGCTCTGGCCCGCGGCGTTCGAGCGCCTGCCACACCCACCTGAGCCGGTCTGAGACTTGTACGGGTCGCTCACAGCCCGAGCTGGGCGAGCAGGGCCTCGTCGCGGGAGAAGTCGAACTGGTAGCGGCCGCGGCCCTCGCGCACGTACCACGCATACGAGTCCCGATAGCCGTCCTCGATCCCGAAATCAGGCGTCCAGTCGATGTCGCGCCGGGCCTTGTCGATCGAGAGGATGGCGGCGCCGTTGAGCCCCTCGCCCCAGTGCAGCAGCGGTGGGTTCTGCCGGCGGGCGATCTCCATAGGGACCTCGACGATCTTGGCCGTCATGCCCAGGGCGCGGGCGATCAGGTGGACGACGCCGACGATCGTCGTCACCTCGGGGCCCGAGACGTTGTAGGCCTCGCCCTTCACCTTCTCGTTCCCAATCAGCGAGGCCATGAGCCGCGCTACGTCCTTCACGTGGACCAGCGACAGCGCCGCGAAGCCCTCGGCGGGGATCAGGATCGGCCTTCCGGCCTCGATCCGCGCGAAGAGGGCCGGGTCGCGCGTCGCCACGGGGCTGCGCGGCCCGAGCGTGTGGCCGACGCGCAGGATGGTCACCGGAAGCCGTTCTGACTCCCAGAGGCTGAAGAGGTGGTCCTCGCACTGCACCTTGCCCACGCCGTAGGCGGCGCGCGGGTCGGCATTGTCGGGCGCGTGGCGGCGGAAGTGCTCACGCAGCGGCTGGACGTAGCTACGGCGGTAGACAGCCTGCGAACTGGTGAAGACGTAGTGCTGAATCCGGCCGGCGAAAAGCTCGATGAGCGGCCGCATGTCGCTCGGCCGGTAGGCCGTGTGGTCGAAGATCGCGTCAAAGTCGTCGCGGTAGGGCGCCAGGGCGGCGGCGAGAGCCCCCGGCTGGGTGCGATCGCAGTGAATGCGGCGCGCGGCCTCGGGCAGCGGCGCCTCGTGACTGTTGACGACCGTGACCTCGTGCCCCCGCCGGACCAGTTCGAACACAAGATCGAGCCCGATGTAGCGATTTCCCCCAGTCACCAGCACCCGCATTCAACGCCTCCTGTGTTGTGAGCTCGGCGCGCCTCTTGCAGCGTCGACGCTGCTCTATCGGTATGTAGACCGCGCCTCGCTTTCAAACAGCGCCCAGTGCGCAACCCGCTAAGGCGAAGGGGCTACTCCGGCCGCGCCCTGGGCCGCCTGTTCGATGAGGTCTGCCACGACCTGCGGCTTCGACACATAGACCGCATGGCTTGCCGCTGTTTCGACGACGCTCGCGCCTGCGCGGGCCGCCATCTGGCGCTGAGCTGCAGCAGGGATCATCCGGTCGTCGGCGGTGACGAGGTACCAGCTCGGCCTGGATTTCCACGCCGGCGTCGTCACCTGACCGTTCAGCGCGGCGACACCCCAGGGGACCTGCGAGTCCGCCATGAACGCCGCCTGAGCCGGTCTCACATCAGCCGCGAATGAAGCCGCGAACTTGGCCCGGTCGAGGAACAGGTAGCCATCCTGCGGCGGCAGGATTGGCGGCGTCGCTGCGCCGGGTGGCGGATTGGCGATCAGCGACGAGACCGACTCTCCCGTGTCGGGCGCGAAGGCCGCGATGTACACGAGGCCCTCGACCTTCGGGTCGTTGCCCGCCTCCGTGATCACTACGCCGCCGTAAGAGTGGCCCACGAGTATGGTCGGGCCATCCTGGGCTGAGATCGCGCGGCGGGTGGCGGCTACGTCGTCCGCCAGCGACGTCGTCGGATTCTGAACGACCGTGACCTTGTAGCCGTCCTTCGTGAGGATGTCGTAGACGCCTTCCCATCCCGACCCGTCCACGAACCCGCCGTGGACGAGGACGACATCCTTGATTGCGCCGGCCGGCGCCGCATTGGCGCCGCTTGCTCCAATCAGAAGCCCCAGTGCAGCAGCCGAGGCGAGAGATGCTCCAAACTTCGACATGACTGTTCTCCGTTATGTAGGTCGCGACAATCATTATCGCGATAGCTAATTTCTAAACCACCCGAGGAAGGGTTGTCCAGCTCTTTCTTATCGCGATATATGTTATCGTCGTCGCAAGCCGAGGAGTGATCGATCGTGAAGCGCGACTACCCCCTTCCTTTGGACAGCCAGCTTGGCTTTTCGCTCTATGGCGCCTTCATTGCGGTCGGCCGCTCGTACAAGCCCTGGCTGGATCGGCTTGGCCTGACCTATCCGCAGTACCTCGTGCTGAGCGTCCTTTGGGAAGGCGACGATCAGACCATCACGGGCATCGCATCGCGCCTCGATCTCGAGCCCAGCACGATCACCCCCTTGGTCAAGCGCCTTGAACAGGCGGGGCATGTCGTTCGACGGCGCAACCCTTCGGACGAGCGGCAAGTGAGGGTTCTGCTCACGGACCAAGGCCGCGCAGTTCGCGCGGAAACCAAGACCCTGGCCGAAGCCCTGGACAACAAGTCGGGAATAACCGTCGACGCCCTTGTCGACCTCAATACGAGGATCAAGGCACTGCGGGACGCTTTTCGGGGCGCTTAGCCCGGCCGAGTCGGTTTGCTGCGTCCGGCGGTTAAGTGAACTGTCACCGCGATGGCCTTGGCGGCGGAAGCCATCCTGCGGTTCTCGACCTAAACCCGTCATCGCGGCCAACGGAGCACCCGGCCGTTCGATCCGATTCCACCACAAAGGACACGAAGGCCACCAAGGCGCGCTCCGCGCGCGAAAACACGAAGTCCGCCTTCGCCGGACGACCTGCGTCTCCCCGCTCCCTTCGTGCCCTTCGTGCCCTTCGTGTCCTTCGTGGTCGACCTTGAGGCCGCCAGACGCCGAACGCCGACCACATCCGGTCCATGCTGGACCAACAGGACCTCACCGGCGCCTCGCGAAAGCAAACTCACGGTGGAATGCGGACATCGGCGACGCCGGCGGGACCGACGTTCCGGCATGGGCCGCAGGAGCAGCCGAGCGATTTGCGTTATTGAGGTCAGGAGACTGATTCCCGCCGCGGAGGATTGCATGCGCTGGTTCCAGGTTCTCTTGCCGCGCGAGGACAGTTTCTTCGATCGTTTCGAGGCCCACGCGCGCCTGCTGGTGAAAGGCGCCGAGGCGCTGCGCGACCTGCTGAACGGCGGCGAGGGGATGGCGACCGCCACCGCGGCGATCGTCCAGCACGAGGAAGAGGCCGACGAGGTCACGCGCGGCGTGTTCCTGGCCATCCGACGCACCTTCATCACCCCGTTCGACCGAAGCGACATCCGTGAACTGATCACGGCGCTCGACGACGCCATCGACCAGATGCAGAAGACCGCCAAATCGATCACCCTGTTCGAGGTCACGACGTTCCAGGCGGAGATGCGCGAGCTGGGCGATCTGGCGATCCAGGCCTCGTACCTTACGCTGGAGGCTACCGAGCTTTTGCGCGAGATGCGTCGCAACGCCGCCCGGCTCAACGCCATCGCCGAGGCGGTGACGCGCATCGAGAACCGGTCCGACGAGGTCTATGACGCCGGCATGAAGTCGCTCTTTGCGACGAGCCAGGATCGACCGATGGACTTCATCGTGGGGGCCGACATCCTGGACCACCTGGAGAAGGTGATCGATCGCTTCGAGGACGTGGCGAACGGCATCAGCGGCATCCTGATCGAGCATCTGTGAGCGCGCGATGGACGCCGCCAACCTGACGCTCTGGCTGCTGGTCGCCGTCGCGCTCTCGTTCGACTTCCTGAACGGGCTGCACGACGCCGCCAACTCCATCGCCACCGTGGTCTCCACACGGGTGCTGAAGCCGCGCGACGCCGTGGCCTGGGCGGCGTTCTTCAACTTCGTCGCCTTTCTGTTCTTCGGCCTGCACGTGGCCAAGACCATCGGATCGGGCATCGTCTCGGTGGCGCTGGTCACCGACCGGCTGATCTTCGGAGCGCTGATGGGGGCGATCGCCTGGAACATCATCACCTGGCTCTTCGGTATCCCGTCATCGTCGTCCCACGCCCTGGTGGGCGGCCTGGTCGGCGCGGGCCTGGCCAAGGCGGGGCCGAAGGCCATCGTGCTGGACGGGGTCGGCAAGACCGCGGCGGGCATCGTCGTCTCACCGCTGCTGGGCTTCGTCCTGGCGATGGCGCTCGTCCTGGCGGTCTCGTGGATCTTCCTCAGGAGCCGGCCGGCGGCGGTGGACCGCATCTTCCGCCGGATGCAGTTCGTCTCGGCCTCGCTCTATTCGCTGGGCCACGGCGGCAACGACGCCCAGAAGACCATGGGCATCATCGCCGTGCTGTTGTTCACCCACGCGGGCAAGCACGGCGCTTTCGGCGTGCCGCTCTGGGTCGTGCTCAGCTGCCAGGCGGCGATGGCGCTCGGCACTCTGATAGGCGGATGGCGCATCGTGCACACCCTGGGCGCCCGGGTCACCCGGCTCACCCCGATGCAGGGCTTCTGCGCCGAGACCGGCGGAGCGATCACGCTTTTCGCCGCGACCTATGTGGGCGTGCCGGTCTCCACCACCCACACCATCACCGGCGCCGTGGTGGGCGTCGGCGCGGCCCGGCGCACCTCCGCGGTGCGCTGGGGCGTCGCGCGACGGATCGTCATCGCCTGGATCCTCACAATGCCGATGGCTGGAATGATCGCCGCGGCCTTCTACTTCGCCGGGGGCCTGCTGTTCCGATGAAACCGGTCAAGGTCGTCGGAATCCAGTACGCGGCCCTGCCGTTCCGCCTGGAGGGGCGGCAGGTGCAGATCCTCCTGATCACCTCGCGCGGCACCCGCCGTTGGGTCATTCCCAAGGGCTGGCCGATCCGCGGGCTGAAGCCCCAGGACGCCGCGGCCACGGAGGCGACCGAGGAGGCCGGCATCGTAGGCGAGGTGGAGGAAAGGCCGATCGGCTCTTACCACTACCTGAAGCAGCTCAAGGGCGAGCGGACCACGGCGGTGCAGGTGATCGTATTCCCGCTCCTGGTCCTGGGCAGGGCCGAGGACTGGAAGGAGCAGGGCCAGCGCCACGCCGAATGGTTCCGCTACCAGGAGGCCGCGATCCTGGTGGCCGAGCCCGCGCTGCGCCATATCCTCCGCGACTTTGGCGCCGCCCGCTCGCCCGGACTCCTCGCCCGCGGCCTTAGAACCTACCGCTGGTGGCGGAGCGCCTCGCGGGCCTGAGTAAGAGAACACGGTGACAGTGCACTCAACTGACGTGGCCGCCCTTCTCACCGCGGGCAAGCTTCCTAGCGGACGACCGCTCTGGCCGACGACGTGTGGCGCAAGGTCGCCGGAGCCCCGCGTCGACCTAAGTACACTGTCACCGTGATGGGCGGCCAACGGAGCACCCGGCCGTTCGATCCGATTCCACCACAAAGGACACGAAGGCCACCAAGGCGCGCTCCGCGCGCGAAAACACGAAGTCCGCCTTCGCCGGACGACCCGCGTCTCCCCGCTCCCTTCGTGTCCTCTGTGTCCTTCGTGGTCGACCTTGAGGCCGCCAGACGGTCTCGGGCGCCATCGGCCTGCAGCCCAATTCGCCTTATGGGCCGGTCGCTAACGGCTGCAACGGGTCGATCTTCGTCCTTAGCAGCCTGCCGAAGGGCGGACCTCGTGAACTTCGGCTCAGGGTGGAAAGCGGTCGTTCGACTGCGTATTGCCAGACGACTGCTCTGCAAGGCGCCGTGCAACCCGGGGCTCCACGTTGACCATCACCATCACCGCATTCGAACGGTCCCCCGATCGCGGCAGGGGGCTGGCGCGTGACATGCGCGTTCGCTGGGCGCTCGAAGAAGTGGGCCAACCCTATGAGGTTAGCCTTGTTTCGTTCGGTGCGATGAAGGAACCCGCGCATCGTGCGCTCCATCCTTTCGGGCAGATTCCGACCTTCGAAGAAGGCGGTCTCGTCCTGTTCGAGTCGGGGGCGATCGTGTTCCATATCGCCGAGCGCCATGCGGGCCTGCTGCCAGACGATGCGAATGCCCGGGCGCGCGCGATCACATGGATGTTTGCCGCCCTCAACACGGTGGAGCCGCCAATCGTTGATCTGGGACTCGCCGTGCTTACGGAGCGCGACAAGACTTGGTACGCGGAGCGCCTGCCCATCCTCGAGGATCGCGTCCGTGAGCGGCTGGGCGAACTTTCCAGCCGGCTTGGCGACGTCGACTGGCTCGACGGCGCGTTCAGCGCCGGTGACCTGCTGATGGTGAAGGTGCTGCGCAGGCTGGACGGATCGGGTATGCTGCAGGCATACCCAAACCTCTCAGCCTATGTCGCCCGCGGCGAAGCGCGGCCCGCGTACAAGCGTGCTTTCGAAGCTCAACTGGCGGTCTTCACCGGCAACCCACCGCCCGGCCGATAGAGGTCCGCTCTGGGTCGATCTTGCCCGGGAGCGGACATCGCGAACTTCGGTTCGGGGTGACGAGCGGCATTGCGGTGACAGCTTACCCCTGGCGCGCGTCGCGCGCGGAAACACGAAGTCCGCCCTCGCCGGACGACCTGCGTCTCCCCGCTCTCTTCGTGTCTTCGTGTCTTCGTGTCCTCAGTGTCCTTCGTGGTCCCCCCTTGAGGCGCTAGATGCCGAGCGCCCACGCCCATGCGACGCCGCGATCATCGAACCAGCCGAGCATGCAACCCCTCGATCAGCGATCGAACCAGCAGCTCGAACTCGGCTTCTCGATCGTGTGGCGCTTCGAACACCGGGCGCGCGCCGGGCAGCCCGGACAGGTCCGCCTCGGAAGGGCGCCGCATTTCGCGGAAGATGGCCTCTTCCTCGACCAGTCCGACGATCGCCAGGCTGCTCGTCGTAGCCGCCACCAGCGCCTTGTCGGGCGGCAATCCGCTGTCTTGCCACAGGCTGAGCCAGCGCTCGGTCATCTGCAGGCTGGCCGCCGTCCACACGTGATAGGTCCGGCGAATCTGCGCCACCACCGGATGGGCGCGCCGGCTGTCGCGCATCCAGAGCGCCATGGTCCAAAGGTCTTCCCGCCAGGCGCCCGTCGGCGGCGGCAGCGGCCGCTCGGCGATCGCCGCGTCGACCAGCAGGGCGGCGAGCGCCGCCTTGTCCTCGACGTGGTGGTAGAGCGCCATGGGGGTCACGCCGAGCGCCTCGGCCACGGCGCGCATGGTGAAGCCGGCGAAGCCCCGCGCATCGGCGACGGCCAGGGCCGCCGCCGCGATCCGGCCGGGATCCAACTCCGCCACCATTCGGTCCCCCGGCTTAGCCTATCGCACCACCACCCGCACGCGGCCGAGATTCTGCACGCGCGCGAAGCGCGTCGCGGAATCCCCGTGTCGCTGCGACGTGGCCCGGAGCGCGGGAAAATAGGTCCCAGGCTCCGAGAAGGCATGAGCCGCCTTGAGCGTGACGCTGGCGCCGTCCGGGCTGGCGAACTCGAAGGGCGCACGCAGCGGGTAGTCGCCGGCGCCCTCGAAGTCCCATTCGGCCATCACCACGACCCCGGTCCCGGGCGGCGCATCGATGCTGGCGTCGAACGCGACGGTCTCGCCGACCGCGACTTCGGCGCGCTCGCCGCCGTTCGCGGTCACTCTGGCGACCGGCTGGATGCCCTTGCGGGCCGCGGCGGTCGGCGGGACCACCACCTGCCCGTCCGCGACCTGGTATTCGGTGCTAGCCGGCGGCGCCAACCCCTTCTCCACCCAGGCGCTGACGTCGCGCAGCGCCTGCTGCAGCACGCCGACGTAGGGCACGACCCGCGTGGTCCGCGCCGGCCGCGGCTCGCTGCGCGATGCGAACGGTCCGGTGTGCATGGCCTTGTCGACGAACCAGAGGCGGAACTGATCGTCCAGCCGCGCGCCCAGGGCTTTTTGCACCTGGGTGCGATACCAGTCGGCCTGCCAGGGATAGGCCGCCTCGTCCAGCAGCGCCTCGACCACGATCATCTTGCCGGCGAAGCGGCCGGTCTGCAGCGTGCCCGTGCCGCCCAGGGCGTAGCGCGGGCCCATCAGGAACGGGCGCTGCGGATAGATCGGCCTGCCCGCGGCCTTGAACTGTTCCCAGATCGGGAAGTCGGACGAGGGCGGGATCTGGTGGCGATGGTAGGTCTGGGTGGCGAGGTAGATCGAATTGTCCAACAGGACCTCGTCACCCGGCTTGATCCGCGAGAACGCCTGGAAGTGCGCTTCGCCATATCCAAGCAGCACCAGGTCCTTGACCACGCCCGAAACCAGCACGTTGTGACCGGCCGCGGCGCCTGATTTCACCGTCAGGGTGGCCCCCTGCAGGCTGCCGTTCGGCATCTGCTCCACCTGCACCGCCGCCGGCGATTCCGCCTCGCTGTCGGCGAACTTGGCGGACATCGAGACCGGCAGTCCGAGCGCGATCGCCTCCTTCGACATGACGATCCGGCTGATCTTGGTCTCGTGCTGGAATCGCACCCGCGCCAGCGACTCCGGCGCATCGAACCCGAGGTAGCCAGGGACCTTCCAGAAGTCCTCGAAGTAGCCGGAATCCCACTTGACCATGTTGTCGACCAGGGCGGCGAACACGCCGGTGTAGCCCATGGCGATCTGGCGGTGGGCGAACCAGGCCTCGGGCGGGAACCCCATCCGGGTCACCTCGGCCAGCGCCTCGCGCTCTTCGCGGTTGAGACCCGCGTACATGTCCCGCTTCCACCCGGCTCCAGGGCGTCGACGATCTGCGGGAACTTGTCCCAGAGCACGCGCATCGCATGAGCCTGGACGGTGAAGACGTTGGGCAGGCTTACCGGCGAGCCCATGACGAACGGAACCGCGCCGTCCCAGACGCCGAGCGTGTTCTCAAAGCAGGCGATGGTCTTGTAGGCGCCGCCGCTGCCGCCGAAAACGTAGCCGTAGGCGCGGTGCGGGCCGTACATCTCGGCCGCAAGCGCGCGCGAATGCTTCGCCGTCGCCGCGCTGGCGCGGTAACCCGGGATGGTCGGATCGTCGCCAGGGTACATGACCGTGCGGCCCTGGTTCGACTCGACAAGGTAGGCGCCGCTGTCGAAGGCGAACGGGATCATGTTGCCGATCATCGCCCCCATCATCGGCGGCATGGTCGCGGCGTGTTCCGTTCCGGAGACCGCCATCAGCGGCTGGAAGAACCGGCCCTCGTAGCGCTCGGGGGGCGGGAAGTAGATCGAGAACCGAAGGTCGGTCTCCTGGAAGCCGCCGTGCACGTAGCGGTGGCGCACCGGCTGGTCCCGCCACTCGTCGAGGTCGATGAAGGGCTTATCGTAGAGCGTGTCCGTCGATCCGGAGGGTCCCTGCTGCGCGTCCAACCCCGCCTCCTGCTGTTGCGCCCAACTTCCGCCGATGGGGCGCTATACAGCGTATAGCCGGCCGCTATAGGGTGCTCCAGCATGACGCAGCGACAGGGCCGGACCCGCGGGTCCTGGCGAGAAGAGATGAGGGAGATGGTGCGATGACCTACGCGACGGGAAGGATGATCCACGACGCCGACAGCCATGTGATGGAACCGGTCGACTGGCTCGTCCCCTTCGCGGATGAGGGCATGAAGGCGCGGCTGCTGCGCCGTGCGCCGCCGGCCAATCCGTCCGCCAAGCCGCCGCCGGAGAAGGTGCTCGAAGGCCTGATCGCCGGCCCCAAGGGACGCTTCGCCTATGGCGCGGCCGACCCGGTCGAGCGGATCCGGGCGATCGAGGAACTGGGTTTCTCCAGCCAGCTTGTCTTTCCCACGTCCGCCCTGGCGCCGTTCCGGACCTCGAGCGACGAGAACACCCTTTACGCCGGCGCCCGAGCGGCGAACCGGGCCATGGCGCATTTCTGCGCCGATCCGCGGCTGCTCGGCGTCGGCTACGTGCCGCTCGACAATCCTGGCCGGGCGCTCGAGGAAGCTCGAGAAGCCATCCGTCTCGGGGTCTCGGCGATCCAGGTGCCGTCGACGCCGGCGGGCGACAAATCGCCGGGCCATGCCGAGCTGGATCCGTTCTGGTCGCTGCTCGCGGAGACGCGGACGCCCTTCGTGCTGCACATCGGCGCCGGCTCGCGGGTGCTGCCGCAGGAGTACGTCAACAACGGCAAGCCGCGCGCCCCGGACCTGCACGGCGGCGGCGAGAACCTCCGCTTCAAGGACTATGTGGTCCTGCCGCATTCGGCGGAGATGTTCCTTGCCGCCCTGGTCTATGACGGCCTCTTCGACCGCCTGCCCGGCCTGCGGGGCGGCGTCATCGAGTACGGCGCCTATTGGGTGCCGGGCTTCCTGCGGCAAATGGACATGGGCGCCCGCAGTTTCGGGCGCACGGACCCTTACCTGCAGGCCCTTTCGGCCAAGCCCTCCGAGATCATCCGTAGGCACATAAAGTTCACGCCGTTCCCGGGCGAGGACGCCGGCTACCTGATCCGCGACTCCGGCGCCGACCTCTACATGTTCTCCAGCGACTATCCGCACCCGGAGGGCACCAACGACCCGATCGGTCGCTTCGAGCGCACCTTCACCGGACTCTCCGACAGCGACCGAGAGCTCTTCTACGCCAAGAACTTCGAGCAGATGATGGGCGAGCGCGTTCTGGCGCTGGCTTGACGTCGCCACGCGGCGACGCAGAGAGAGGGAGAACCGACATGGAAGCAGGCGTTGCGACCGATCTTCGCCAGGGCGCATGGGTGCAGCCCATCAACCGCTGGCAAGGCGCCGAGAACTCGATCCACAACGATGCGGTGGCCCGCCAGGTTGGCATGCGCGGCGGCACGATCCCTGGCACCGTGCATCTCAACCACTTCCGCCCGCTGATGGACGAGCTGTTCGGCGACCGCTGGCTGATCAACGGCGCGGTCAGCATGTACTACACCTACGCCACCGCACACCTGGAAGACGTGCGGGCGGTGATCAAGGCGCCGCCGGGACGCTGCTGGGACGAGGACGCCATCTTCCCAGCCTGGGTCGAGACGCCTGACGGCAAGACCGTGTGCAAGGGCACGGTCTCGATCGGATCTCCCGCGACTGCGAACTACGTCCGCGGCCTGCCCCTGGAGTCGGCGCCGGCCGGCGCCAACCGCATCGCCGCCGCGGTGAAGGTCGGGACCGAACTGAAGCGCGTCGAGGGCTTCGTGGTCGAGAGCGGCGAGGAAGGGATCGTGCGCGATCCCCAGTCGATGTATGGCGCGCTGATGTCGAATTTCCTGCGCGGCCAGATCGCCCAGCCGGCGGTCGGCTTCTTCGGCGCCACCGAGGTCCAGCTTCGCCACGGCCCGATCCGCTCGGGCACGCCCTATGTGAAGACCGGCAGGGTGGTCTGCGTCGGGGTCACCGACAAGACCGAGTTCGTCTGGGTCGATTCCGAGCTCACCGACTCCGCCGGGCGACGGATCGCCGAGATGCGACACCTGACCCGCTGGATGAAGGCGTCCTCGCCGCTGTGGAAGGCCTGACTGGCCAGAGTGGGAATGGCCAGAGTGGGAGTGGTCGGAGTGCGAATGGCTAGATGGCGGATAGCGGCGCGTTGAAAGTGACGGACCTCGAGGAGCTTGGCCGCCAGGTGAACGAGGCGGCCCAGGTCGGCATGCAGCCGGCGATGTGGGCGAGGCTGCAGCCGGACCGGGTGGCGATCTACGACCACACCGGCCAGGACCGCACGTTCGGCGAGCTCAACGCCAATGCCAACCGCGTCGCCCGCCTGCTGCGCGCGGCGGGCCTCGTAGCCGGCGACTCCGTCGCGCTCGCCTGCGGCAACCGAGCCGAGTTCTGCGACGTGCTGCTGGGCGTGCTTCGGGTGGGCATGCGCTGCACGCCGGTGAACTGGCATCTCACCGCGGACGAGATCGCCTATGTGGTGCAGGACTGCGAGGCGAAGGCCTTCTTCGCCGATGCGCGGATCGGCAAGGCGGCCGAGGCGTCGGCGGCGCAGTGCCTGGACCTTGTGCTCAAGGTCGCGATCGGCGGGTCGATTGCGGGCTTCGAGCCCTACGAGGGCAGCCTGGCGCCGTTCGATGGCTCGGACATCGCCGATCCCGAGCGCGGCTACACCATGCTCTACACCTCGGGCACCACGGGTCGGCCGAAGGGCGTCTACAAGCCCGGCGTGATCTACGGCGCTTTCCAGCCCGAGGCGGACCGCGAGAACGACATCTACCTCTGCACGGGGCCGGCCTACCACGCCGCGCCGCTGGCCGGGAACGTGCGCGGCCCGCTGATGAACGGACTGCCGATCGTGTTCCTCGACAGATGGGACAGCGAGGGCGTGCTGCGGATCATCGAGGAACGCCGGATAACCCACTCCCACTTCGTGCCGATCATGTTCCAGCGCCTGTTGGCGTTGCCCGAGGCGGTGCGCGCCCGCTACGACCTCTCGTCCCTCAAGCGGATCAACCACGGCGCCGCGCCCTGCCCGCCGGAGGTGAAGCGAGCGATGATCGAGTGGCTGGGACCCGTGCTCAGCGAATACTACGCCGGCTCCGAGGGCGGCGCCGGCTTCACCATCACCTCGCACGAGTGGCTGACGAAGCCCGGCACGGTGGGCAGGCGCCCGCATCCGGATGCGGCGAAGATCATCGATGACGCCGGCGAGGAATGCCCGCCGGGCGTCGCCGGGACGATCTACATGCGCGTGCCGGCGGCGGGCTTCCAGTACTACAAGGACGAGAAGAAGACCCAGGCCTCGCGGCTGGGCGACTACTTCACCCTGGGCGACGTCGGATATCTCGACGAGGACGACTATCTGTTCCTCACCGGCCGCAGCGCCGAGACGATCATCGCCGGCGGCGTCAACATCTACCCGCAGGAAGTCGACAACGAGCTGATCAAGCATCCCGCCGTCGAGGACAGCTGCACCATTGGCGTGCCGCACGCGGAGTACGGCGAGGAAGTCCGCGCGGTGATCCAGCTGAAAGCGGGCTTCGAGCCCAGCGAGGCGATGCGCGCGGAGATCCTGGCCTTCGCTGTCGCCAGCCTTGCCAGGTTCAAGATCCCACGCGGGCTAGACTTCGTGGAAGAGCTCCCGCGCAGCGCCGCCGGAAAGATCCTGCGAAACCGCGTCCGCGAACCCTATTGGGCCGGCCGCGCCCGGCAGATCTGACGAACAGGGCGCGAGGCGCGCACCGGGCCTAGGATCTGCACCTCATGGGGTTGCCGATGGTCAACCTACAGCTCTCCAGAGCGCGAAACCGATGAGGCCGACATTGAGGTAGGCGGTCGCCGCCATGCCGAACGCTCGGTACAGCGGGTGGATTCTGTAACCGATCCAGAACGCGATGCGCGCAACGACAAACACCACGGTCGCCGCCGGGATCGCCCTCATCTGCGGGCCTGTGAGACTGACGCTCAGCGCCAGCGTGCCGACCAGAAACAGCATGAATTGCTGCAAGGTGTTGTCCGCCACGCGGCCGTTTATCTCTGTGGCCAGGCTCTCCTTGTGTCGCGTCGGATCGATGGCTTCGCTGAGAAAGCGATTGTTGCCCACGACAATCAGGCTCACGAGCAGCGGGAGGATCGCAAAGGCGTTGAGCTTCAGGGCATAGCCGAGGCGGGCGCCGATATCGACCAAGCTGGGGTCGACAGGCAGGAGAAAATAGAGGGTTGCGACGGAGGCGACCATGGCTAGGACGCCGCTGGCCGCGCCGACAGCCACGACTCCCTGCTCTCTCGTCACGTGAGGCCCCCCTCGGGTCAGTCGTCTTACCCCGTTCTGGACCTGCCAGAAACCGGAAGGTCAAGAATGCGGGTTCCGCGGATTGCGGACATCTGTTCCGGTCGGCGGACGTCAGGCCGTTCGGCGCGGCGCCTTCGATGCTCGACCCGGGAGTCAGCTCGACTTGACGCCGATGCCATGCGGCGCCTCATCTTGCGCGGGGCGCTCGCTGGGAGGACCGGTCAATGCGGTCTGGAACCCTCGCTGTCGTGGCCGCGTCGCTGTTGCTGGGTCTCGCCGCCCTGAGCGCCGCGCTGGCCGCGCCGTATCCGTCGATGGTGACGCGTGGTCCCCCCATAACGGCGCCGCCCTTGCCGGTGCCCGCCCCAACCAACTTCCTGATCATGAACGACCCCAAGGCCTGCCCGGCGCACGGCGGCTTTGCCGGCGGTCTCGCCTGTCAGGCGCTGCTGCCCAAGGGCGGGTTGGCGCTTGTCTGGCAATACGGGGCCAATCACATCGATGGCTTCCGCGCCTACACAGTGCCCAATCCCCGCGCAGCCTCCCCTGCGCCCCAGAACCGCTGGGCGGCCGCCACCATCACGCATCTGGGGCCGAACGCGCCGATCGCGACCCAGACCGCACGCATGGCCGACGGATCGGTCGCCACGCTGATCGTGCTGGATCCGCGCGCCGGCGGCTACGAAAACGTCTGCTTCACCGTCACTGCCTACGCCGGCGAAACCGAGTCGCCGATGAGCCGGCCGTTCTGTGTCGGCTCCAACGCCACGGCCAAGACCGTCTCTTTGGCGCCGGTTCATTCGCTGACCTCCACCGACGAGCTCTTCTTCGACCCCAGCAAGGGTGGTCCGGCGCCCTGCTGCGACAATCACAACGCCGATCCCGACCCGTTCCGCTACGGCGCCGTGCTCTTCGTCGGCCACTACCGAAACAAGATCACGACCGGGCCGACCATCAATGCGGGCGTCCACCGGGGTGGGCTGCTCTACGATGTTGGCGCGCTGCGAGGTTCGAAGATCTACAAGGCGGTGCTTCGCTTCACGCGCGAGGAAGCCGGCGGCTCGAGCTGTATCACCGAGATAGATACAGGGCCGAGCGCGTGGTGGACGGCGCCTAACAACTATCTGCCGCGGGCGGCGCGGCTGATGTCGACCGACAGCTACGCCGGCCGGACTTTCGACATCGACGTCACGCCGATCGTAAGCAACTGGGCGGCGGGCCAGCCGAACAACGGTCTCGTGCTCATCGGCGACACTTGGCCTAACGTCGTCTACCAACTCGAGAACATCGGCGACAACTGCGTGACCTCCCTCACCAACGTCACGCTGGAAGTCACCTATTTCTGAGACGGGACGTTCGCCAATGCGGGTCGTTCCGGCGTCGAACTAGGCCGGCAGGCTCGCCGCGCAATACATGATCGCCTTGCGCGCTGTGGCGGCCCAATCCTCGGGCGGGCCGAGCGCGAGGTAGCGTTCATACAGCGCTTTCGCTGGACCCATCTCGCCGGCTTTCATGCGCAGCTGCGCCAGATTGAACACCGCATCGGAGTGCTCTGGGTCGGCGTCGAGCACGCGGCTGAGTTCGATGGATGCGGCATCCAGTTTGCCCGTGGCCTCCAACGCCTGAGCGAGGTTGTACCTCGCCTCGACAAACCCCGCGTCACGCGCCAGCGCCCGCTGGTAGGCGAGCACGGCCTCATCGGTGGCGCCCTGCGCCAGGCGGATGTTGCCGAGATTGTACGGCGCGATGGCGTCGCCGCGGTCCGCGCGCGCACACATGTCGTAGAGGCGGGCGGCCTCGTCGATGTCGCCGTTCGCCTCGGCGAGGGCGGCGGCCTCGAAGAGGTCGTCGACGCTCGCGTGGTCCTCGTCGAGCGGCAGGAAGCCCTGGCCCTCCAGGGTTGTCAGGCCGTCTTCCCACTGCAGGGCCGCTTCGCCAGAGGTCGTCAGGACGATCTTGTGGCGGCCCCGCGGCGACAGATCCCGCGCCCGCACCAGAATGCGCACCACCTCGGCCGGCGATCTGCCCAGCTCGCGCAGCTCCGCCGCCGTCCTGATAGCGGCGGCGTCGCCGAAGCGGCAATTGTCGCCCGAGATGACGATCAGGTCGAAGGCTTCCAGGATGTCGGCGTCGTCTCGCGTGATCTCCGTCTGCGAAAGCGCCGTCGCCAGCGGCAAGGTGGCGGCGGCCGGCGCCGCCGCGCCCGACAGCTCGGCGCTGAAAGCGCGCTCACCCCGGACCGGTACGCCGCGCTGCCGCGCCGTTCGCAGGCGGGCCGTCAGGGCGCCGTTGTCGATCAAGGTGGTGGCCATGGCCCCAACGACGAAAAGGTCGCTCCGGCGGGTCAGATCGCGGGCGACATGGCCGCCGACGCGGACGATCTCGCGTTGCAGGTGATCGCGAACACCCGGCGAGAACCTGCCGTAGAGCGCTACCGCGCGACCACTGAGGTCCATGGCGTCAGGCGGCGCTGGACTTCTTCTTGGCCGTGGCCCTCGCCGGCTCGGCGTTCGCCGCGGGCTTCCTGGCCGCGCCCTTGCCGGCGGCGGCCTTGCCCAGACTGGGCGCGGGCGGGCGGCGTTCCTCCTCGATGCTGCGTTTCAGCGCGTCCATCAGGTTCACCACATTGCCACGCTCGGGCGCCTTGGCGATCACCGGCTGCCCACCGGAGATCTTCGACTTCACCAGCTCCATGAGGGCTTCCTCATAGCGGTCCTCGAACGTTTCGGGCGCGAACGTCATCTCCTTCTGTTTGATGATCTGCGCGGCCATGCTGAGCATGTCGTCCGCCAGTTTCAGGTGCAGCTTGTCGAGGGCGCTGGAGGGCTCGCGAACTTCCTTTGCCGGGCGCAGGGTGGTGAGCCTGAACCCATCGACGATGGGCTGAATGGTCACCAGGCGCTCGCGGCCGGACAGCACGACCCGTGCGATCGCGACCTTGTTCACGCGCTTCATCGCCTCAAGGATGACGCCGAAGGTCTCTTCGGCGATCGGGCCGTCCGGCGCCAGATAGTAGGCGGAGTCCAGGTAGATCGCGTCGATTTCGCCGGCGTCGACGAAGCCGTCGATATCGATTGTCTTGCTGGACGGGATCTCCAGCTCGTCGAGTTCCTCCGGCGTCACGACGACGTACCGGTCCTTCTCGAACTGGTAGCCCTTCACGAGGTCGGCGCGGTCGATCTCGCCCAGCTCGGGATCGTAGTACTTCTGCTGCACGCGGTTGAGCGTGTCCTTGTGCAGAAGGTTGAACGAAATCTTGCCGGCCGTCGAGGACGTCGCCGAATACAGCTTCACTGGACACGAGACCAGCGACAGCTTCAGATACCCCTTCCAGTACGCACGCCCTGCCATGGCGACACCCCTTATGTCTTCATCCCCACATCAAGTCGCATCTTCGGCGTAATCTTGACTGCACTCGATCCTAGCTCATCCCAGGGGTCGACGGCGAGTCCTTCGAGACGCCTGTGCAGGTTAAGACGATTGAACGCATTGCCGCCCGACAGCTTTCGCAGTTCGTCCCAGGCGATCGGCGTCGCTACAGGGAAGCCCGACCGCGCGCGCAGCGAATAGGACGCGACAGCGCTGGCGCCGCGCGCATTGCGCAAATAGTCGATATAAATCCGGCCCTTGCGCCGTTCCTTCGACGATACGGCGGTGAACAGGCCAGGCGCGTCCGAGGCCATCGCGCGCGCGAAGGCCTCGGAGAATCCTTTGACCGTTCGCCAGTCGTGGCCGCCGCCCAGCGCCACCACGAGATGCACGCCCTTGCCGCCCGTGGTCCGCAGGAAGGGCCGGATTCCCATCGCCATTAGCCGATCGCGCAACACCTCCGCACCGTCGCAGAGGCGCGCCCACGGCAGGCTCTCGTCGGGATCGAGGTCGATGACCAGCCGGTCGGGATGCTCCGGATCGTCGACGTGACAGCCCCAGAGGTGAAACTCGATCGCGCCGTACTGGGCCAGCGCCAGGTACCCCTTTGGCTCGGTGACCGTGATGAACGCCGCGCGCCCCTCCTCGTCGGCGAGGTCGACGGTCTCGATGCCCGCCGGCAGGCCGGCGAACGCGTGCCGCTGATAGAAGCAGTCCTTCAGGTCGCCGCTCGGACAGCGCAGCATGGTCAGCGGACGGCGCATGAGTTCCGGCAGGAGCCAGTCGCCGACGCGCGCATAGTAGATCGCCAGGTCCAGCTTGGTGACGCCGCTGCCGGCGAAGATCTCGCGTTCGGGGTTGGTCAGCTGGATCGCCGCCAGATCACGGTCCCCGACGAGCCTGGGCTTCAGCGATCGTGTCGCTCGCGAGGGTTTGCGCGCGGCATGGCCGAACAGCACCGGCGCGCGCGGCGCGCCCTGCGCCGAGCGGCTGCGGTAGCCTATCTCCGCGGTCCATAGGGGCTCGACCCAATGCGCCCCTGGCGTGCGCGGTGCGGCCACGACGGGGGTTTCGCGCTCGCTCTTCGACAGCGCCGCATAGAGTTCGCGGGCTTTCGCGTCGCCGATCCCCGAACCCACCCGGCCCGCGTAGACCAGTTCGCCATCGCTCTCTTCCGCGACGATCAATGACGACGCCATCTTCGGCCCGTTGGACAGGTAGCCGATGATGACGAAGGTCCCGACGTCCACGCGCTTCACCTTGACCCAGTTCGCCGACCGCGCCTGGACATATCGCGCATCGGCCCGCTTCGAGACGATGCCTTCGAGGCCTATCCGGCTCGCCTGGGCGAACAGCGCATCGCCGTCTCCCTCGATGTGTTCGCTGAACTGCAGCGGCGAGCGCGCATCCACCACTGGATCGATGAGACCCCGCAAGGCCTGCTTGCGGTCGATCAGGCGGGCGGCGGTAAGATCGTAGCCGTCGAGATAGCAGAGATCGAAGGCGAAGAAGGTGAGGGCGTGGGTGTCACCCTGCGCCAATGCCCCTTCGAGCAGGTCCAGCGAGGTGACGCCGCGAGGGTCCTGCACCACGACCTCGCCGTCGAGGATGGCGTTGGCGCAGGACAGCTTCGCGAACGCTTTCGCCAAGGCGCCGTATCGAGCCGTCCAGTCGTGCCCGTTTCGGGTGATCAGCCGCACCTTGCCGCCGTCCACGAAAGCGAGCGTGCGATAGCCGTCATACTTGATCTCGTGGACCCAGCCCTTGCCCTTGGGGGCCGCTTCGGCCGGCGTGGCGAGCTGCGGGCGCCAGCGCGCGGGCATGGGGCCGGCGACCGCGCCCGGGATGTTCGCGGCCTTGCGGCGGGGCGCCGGCTTTCTCGGCGGCGGGGGCGGCTCGTCCACCGGCCGGCCGGTCACCACGCTGTTGGGCTGCTCCTCCAGCACATCGTACTCGTCCAACGGCCGCGCCGCCGGGTCGCGTTCCTTGATCAGCAGCCAGTTGGTGGGATCGTCGGGCAGGCGCTTCAGCATCCAGCCGCCCGCGAGCTTCTCGCCGGAGAGACGGAACTTCAGCTCGCCGGCGGCCACCGCCTGTTCGGGATCGGCCAGGGTGACCCAGGTGCCGCGGTCCCAGACGATGACCGTCCCCGCGCCGTAGTTGCCCGCCGGAATGCGCCCCTCGAAGCTGGCGTACTCGAGCGGGTGGTCTTCCACGAGCTTGGCGAACCGGCGGACCTTGGGGTCGAGGCAGGGGCCTTCGGGCACCGCCCAGCTCTTCAGCGCATCGCCGATCTGCAGGCGCAGGTCGTAGTGCATGCGCCTGGCGTGGTGCTTCTGGATGACGAAGATCGCGTCGTCGGAAGCAACCACGCCGCCCTTCGGCTCCGGCGTCCGGCTGAACCGCCGCTTGGCTCGGTAGGTGTCGATCCCGGTGGGCATGGACGTCGGCGACCTGTCTGGCGGCAAGGCGGCGGGTAGCATGCCCATGCGGGGCCGGGTCGTCCATAACGCTCACCGTGCGGGACGTGGCGCCGGCGCTGACAGGCGGTATTGTTGGCGCATGGCGAGCGAGGCGATCTCAATCCCCATCGACGGCGGCGAGCCCGTCTCGGGACTCTGGCAGGCGCCGCCGCGGCCCACCGCCTGCCTCGTGCTGGCGCATGGCGCCGGCGCCGGCATGACGCACAGGTCCATGGCGGCGATCGCGGAGGGGCTGGAAGCGCGGGGGGTAGCGACGCTTCGCTACCAGTTCCCGTACATGGAGCGTGGCGGCAAGCGGGTCGATCCGCCGCCGGTCGCTCATGCGGCCGTCAGAAGCGCGGTGCGCGAAGCCCGGCGGCGCGCGGGCGCGCTGCGGCTCTTCGCCGGCGGAAAGTCGTTCGGTGGCCGCATGACCTCGCAGGCCCAGGCCCGCTCGCCGCTCGAAGGCGTGCGCGGCCTCGTGTTCTTCGCCTTCCCGCTGCACGCGGCCGGCAAGCCGTCGGACGAACGCGCCGTCCACCTCTCGGACGTCGCCATCCCGATGCTGTTCCTGCAGGGAACCAGGGACGAGCTGGCCGACCTCTCCCTGCTGCGTCCGGTCGTCGACAGGCTCGCTGGCCGAGCCACACTGCGGCTCTTCGATGAAGCCGACCACGCCTTCCACGTACCGGCCAAGACCGGCCGCAAGGACTCGGAGGTCCTCGCCGCGATCCTTGGAGACGCCTCAGAATGGATGGCGTCGCATTGAGAATGGAACTGTCCAGAGTGACCGCGAACTAGAGCGACGCTGACTCATCATCGTCGGCGATCTACTGTGATTGTCGCCAGGCAGCAGTCCGAGGAGATCGCATGTCCGAGGAAGAGCTTTTCAACAAACACCTGCCCAAGCTCGACGACCCTGTGGTGGACGAGTTCGTAGCCGACGCCGAAGACGATGGCTGGGTTCTTGTCAGCATGCGCGGCGAGAAGCGCCCCGGAGCGCCGCCGAGGTTCGTCGTCGTCTTCGCTACGCCAGAAGTCGCATATCACCCCCTGGTGATGACCCAGACCACGGCGAGCGAGCTTCGGCGAGCGCTGGAGCGGGAAGGGTTCTGAGCGGTCGCCGACGAGCCAACTTGGGATACATTCGAGTTGGGTAGAAAGGGGCCATGCGCCGCCCTAGCTTGATCGGATGTTCGAAGTTGAAATCCGGCCCGAGCGGGCCGACGACGCGGCCGCGGTGCGGGCCCTGGTGACGGCGGCCTTTGGACCAGGTGACGATACGGCCGGGTTCGTGGAAGCGGTGCGGGAAGATGCCGAGGTGTGCCTCGCTGAGGTGGCGGTGGCGGGCGGTTCGATCGTCGGGCACGCCCAATGGTGCGCCGCCCCGCTGACCGTCGACGGGCGGGGGGTGAAGGGGGCCTACCTGACCTGCCTCTGTGCGGAACCTGCCCTGCAGAAGCGCGGCATCGGATCGCGCCTGGTGCGCAGCGGGCTAAAGCGCCTGGTGGAGACCGGATACGAAGCGGCGAGCCTCTTGGGTGATCCGGCCTACTACGGACGCTTCGGCTTCTCGCCCGACCTGGCCGCGCGCATCGAGGCGCCGCACCGTTCGCGCGGACGCGGGTTCCAGGCGATCGAGCTTGTCTTCGGGGCGCTGGACGGAGAGGAGGTGCGCGCCGACTTTCCCGCGGTGATCTCGCCGGCGGGGGAGGCGCACCGCGCCTGACCGCGGACTGCTGAGCGGACCCGCTTCCGGTCATTGGCCGACAAGCGCACGTTGACAGCGTGAGCCGAAACCGGACGCACTGAGTGACCGAGATGGGTGGAGAGCCGCGCATGCCCTTGTCCGACGAAGATCGTCAGGCGCTTCGCGAGCGCTGTTCGGTGGTTCTGCCGGGATTCCGCACACCGCCGCCGGCGGAGGAATTCCGCCTGCTGGCCGACTGGTGCCTGGCCAACGAAGTGGCCCATGACGTCTACGGCGAGGGCCGGCTGATCGAGGATTTCGAGCGCAAGATCGCCGGCCTGACCGGCAAGTCCGCCGCCGCCTTCATGCCCAGCGGGGTGATGGCCCAGCTGATCGCCGTGCGGATCTGGGCCGGGCGCACCGGCCTTGCGCGCTTTGGCCTGCACCCGACCTCCCACCTGATCCTGCATGAGCGAGAGGCCTATCAGGCCGTGTTCCATCTTCACGGCGCGGTGGTGGGCGATCGCTTGCGTCCGATGACGGCGGCCGATCTGGAGGCCGAACGTCAACCGCTGGCCTGCCTGATCGCGGAGCTGCCGATCCGCGAGGCCGGCGGCCAGTTGCCGGATTGGGACCAGCTCGAGGCTCTGAAGTCACTGGCGCGGCAGAGGAATATCGCGCTTCACATGGATGGCGCGCGGCTCTGGGAATGCCGGGCGTTCTATGGCCGGTCCTATGCCGAGATCGCCGACGGTTTCGCGTCGGTCTATGTCTCCATGTACAAGGGTCTGGGCGGGATCGCGGGCGCGGTCCTCGCCGGCGACGAGGACTTCGTCGCCGAGGCGCGGCTGTGGCGGCGGCGCATGGGCGGGACCTTGTTCCACCAGAGCCCGATGATCGCCTCGGCCGCGATGCGGCTCGAGGCGCGCCTGGCCCAGATGGACGCCTGCTATGCGCGCGCCCTGTCCCTCGCAGAGGCTCTGGCGGGCGTCCCAGGTCTCAGGGTCAATCCGGCCACGCCGCACACCAACATGATGCACATCTACCTCGCGGCGCCGGCCGAACAGGTCCTGGAGCGGCGCGATGAAATCGCCGTGCGCGATGGCCTGTGGCTAATCGGCGGCGCCCGCCCCGCCGAGATCCCCGGCTGGTGCGTGACTGAGATCTACGTTGGCGACACCCTCGTCGACCAGGACAACAAGCAGGTCGTGGCGCGCCTGCGCGAGCTCGTGAGCTAGCCCCCGCGCTGGTCCAATTGGCGGTCTAGTGTTGGCCCTGAATCTGCCCTGTGTCGGGTTCCCGGCCAAAGACCAGGGGGGCGGGCCTCTTCCTCCGCCGACGGCCAAACAACGCCGCGAAGGAGTCACGCAGCGACTTCATGAATTTTTCGAACATCTCATACCGCGTTTCAGTCTGTGGCGCCCCGCGAACGGGCGAATAGCCCAGGGCGCTCAGTCCGCTTTGATCCGGATCAAGTTTGGCCGCGCTCGGCAACGCGCCGCCGAGCCGACCTGGAAAGTGTCCGGCCCGTGCGACCCGCCGAACGGTTGACTGACGTACCGGCGCCCTGAATCTGCTGGACAATTCCGCGGCTTTGCATGCGAAGGTTCCTGCGGTCACTCCACCATCGAAATCTCGCGAGGAAACTGTGATTCAAACACGCATTACCGAGATGTTCGGCGTCGAGACGCCGATTGTCATGGGCGGCATGACGGGTGTCGGTTACGGGGAACTGGTCGCCGCGGTGGCCAACGCCGGCGCGCTCGGCTTCATCGTGGCGCACCTGTTTCCCACGGCCGAGGCGCTCCACGCGGAGATCGCCAAGACCCGCCGGCTCACTGACAAGCCGTTCGGCGTCAACCTCACCTTGCTGCCGTCGCTGAACCCGATCCCCTATGACGAATACCGCCGGGCGATCATCGAGAGCGGGATCAAGATCGTCGAGACCGCCGGCCGCAGCCCGATCGAGCACCTGCCCGACTTCAAGGCCGCCGGCGTCAAGGTGATCCACAAGTGCACCTCGGTCCGCCATAGCGTCACCGCCGCCAGGCTGGGTGTCGACGTGATCAGCATCGATGGGTTCGAGTGCGCCGGTCACCCCGGCGAGGACGACGTGACCCTGATGGTGCTGCTGCCGGCCACCGTGGACCAGGTGGACATTCCGGTGATCGCGTCGGGCGGCATGGCCGACGGTCGCTCGCTCGTGGCGGCTCTGGCGCTGGGCGCCGACGGGGTCAACATGGGCACCCGCTTCATGGCCACGAAGGAAGCAGCCATCCACGAGAACGTAAAGAAGAAGATCGTCGAGAACACCGAGCGCGACACCATCCTGACCAATCGCACGCTGCGCAACACATCGCGCGTGGCGCGCAACGCCGTCTCCGAGGAAGTCGTCCGAATCCAGCAGGATCCCACCAAGACCATCGAAGACGTGCGTGAGCTCGTCTCCGGCGTGCGCGGGCGGGCGAACGTCATGCAGGGCGGCGACATGGACGGCGGCATCTGGAGCGTCGGCCAGAGCCAGGGCCTGATCCACGACATTCCGTCGTGCGCCGAGCTTGTGCGGCGGATCATGGGTCAGGCCGAGGACATCATTCACGCGCGCCTGGACCGCATGTCGGCCGCTCCGCAGCGGGCGCCAGCGCGGGTGTAGCCAGGCGTCCTTCCGCGGCGGGCCGCCGCGGAGCGGACTTTCGAGGCGGGACGCGCGCCAAATTGGCGGCTCCGACAAAGCCGCCTTGCGCGACTGCGCCCTTCGGTGTCAGCCTAGGACGAGCGCCGTCCGACAACGCCCTCGCCTGAAGTCGAGCGTGGCGGACGGCGCCCTGTCTCCTTTTGCTAAGCAATCGGGCCAGGCAATCAGGCCAATCACCGGAGCGCCGCATGGGCTGGTCCGTCAATCGCGCCACGGGACTGACATTCCACCGCCCTGGTCTGTCGACCAGGGGCTACACGCTGCTGACGCCGCATGGCGACACCTGCACCTACCTCATCGACCTGCAGGGCAGGGTGGTGCATCGATGGAAGTTCACCCACATCAAGCCGGGATATGGCCGCCTGCTCGACAACGGCAACCTGCTGATGACGGGCTCGGACGTTAACCTGCCCAAGCCGCCGCCCGACGAGCCCACGAAGCCGCCCCCGCCTTTCGCCGAGCACGTCACACGCCTGGGCGGCTACCACACCACGCTGGTCGAGGTGGACTGGGACGGCAATGTGGTGTGGGAGTACGAGAACCGCTTCCAGCATCACGACTTCCACCGCTTCGCCAACGGCAACACTATGGTTCCCGAGTGGGTGGAGTTGCCCGAGGATCTGCATCGCAAGGTGCGCGGCGGCTATCGCATGCCGCGCGAGAAGCTGCCCCGACTGATCGGCGACGACCTCGTCGAGATCACTCCAGACCTCAAGGAGGTGCGGCGAATCCAGACCTGGCGGCTGCTGGACCCGGTGAAAGACGCCATTCACCCGACGAGGCGGCGCTGGGAGTGGACGCACGTCAACGGCATCGACGTGAACGCCGCGGGCGACATCGTGTTCTCAGCGCGCGGCTGCAATCGCGTGGCCGTCATCGACGGCCAAACCGGCAAGCTGGGCTTCAAGTTCGACAAGGTCCACGGTCAGCACCATCCCACCTGGCTGCCGAACGGCAACGTGCAGATCTTTGACAACGGACACGACGGCTCGAGGGTGATCGAGGTGGATCCCAAGAGCGGAGAGATCGTGTGGCACTACCGCGGCGCGCCTTCGCAGCAGTTCTTCAGCGGCCACATCTCGGGCGCCTCGCGCCTGGAGTCGGGCAATGTGCTGGTGTGCGAAGGCACCAGCGGGCGCCTGTTCGAGGTGACGCGCGGCCATGAGGTGGTGTGGGAGTGGATCAATCCGTTCGTGAACAACAACGCGCGTGGGGAGCCGACGGTGAGCATCTACCGCGCCCACCGTTACGACGTCGACCATCCGGCCCTGGCGAACCGCGATCTCGACCCGGCGCGCTTCGGCAACCTCAACCGGTTGAATGGCCTGGACTGAGGGCGGGCGAAGCCGACTATCGGAACGCGTGCTTCGGGGCGAAAGCGGAAGTGTGCTAGCCGTTGCGGTGGAGGGGGCGATGAGCCACGACGTCTTCATCAGCCACAGCTCGCTGGACAAGGCCGCCGCGGACGCGGTCTGTCATGGGCTCGAAGCCCACGGTATTCGCTGCTGGATCGCACCGCGCGACCAGGTCGCAGGCCAGCCCTACGGTGAGCAGATCACCGACGCGATCCACGCGGCAAAGGCGATGGTGCTGGTGTTTTCCGACAATGTGAACAAATCCCAGGCCGTGCTCAACGAGATCAACATTGCCGCGAACGCCAACGTCACCATCGTACCCTTCCGGATCGCGGCGGTGGAGTTCAACCCCGAGCTCAACTACTACCTCGGCCGGACGCACTGGCTGGACGCCTTCCCGCACCCCGTGCACGCCTACATAGCGACGCTGGCTGATACGGTCAGACGCAATCTGGCGCCGAGCGACGCCGCTCCACCGCCCCCCGCCGCGCCGCCGCCGGTGAAAAAGTCCGGCGCCCGGACGCTGGTCATTGGCGGCGCTGTGACAGGGGGGCTCGTTCTGCTGGTCCTGGTGGTTGCGGTGGTGGGTCTGTTGCTCCGCGCGCCTCCGCAACAGACCGCATCGGCCAGCGCACTCTCGGCGCCTGGGGCCGACACGACGCCGATCCGCCCGGCCAACCCCCAGCAGGTGGCGGAGTTCGAGAGTGTCGTCATGCCCAACGGCCCACCGCTGTCGCTGGCGGGCGCGACGGTGATCAACACCGCGCAGCTGGCGGACAAGATCAAGGCGCACGACGCGGGCCAGATCCACCTTTGGCTGATCGATGCACGGGGCTGCTCGACGGAGCCCACCCTCCCGACGGCCGACTGCATGGCGCCCAACACTCTCGACCAACTGAAGTCGGAGATTCCGTCAAAGACGATGCAGCTGATCTTCTTCTGCCTCGATGGCTCCTGCCCGGAATCCTACAAGTCGGCTCAAGCGGCCATCGCCGCCGGATACACCAACGTCCTGTGGTACCGCGGCGGGGTGAACGCCTGGGCCGCCGCTGGCCTGCCTACCGTGAGCCACACGCCTTAGCGCGCAGTGCTTCCGCGGTTCGCGCTGTCCCGCCGGCGGACCTGCCGAGGGTCCCAGAGCCTCGGCCGCGAACTCAAATTTCGTGTGACGCAGATCAATGCAAACCTCAGCCGACGTGCTGGGCTGCGGTCCTCGCCGTTAGAAAGAGGCGAGCGGAGGAACGCTGATGTTGGTGTCCCAGATTCTCAAGGACAAGGGCGACGTTGTCTTCACCGCGTCACCCAACGAGACCATCGCCGCCGCGGCGGCGCTGATGCATTCCAGGCGGGTCGGCTCGATGGTGGTGATCGACGAAGTGGGCGCGGTCGTTGGAATACTGTGCGAGCGGGATGTTGTCCGGGCCCTGGCCAAGCTGGACGCCGCCGGGCTGTCGCGGCCGGTCGTCGAGTGGATGGATCGCGACGTGGTGTTCGCATCGCCGGCCGAGACGGTTCACGTGCTGCTGGAGCGCATGACCGACCGGCGCACGCGCCACCTGCCCGTGGTCAAGGACGGCCGCCTGGTGGGAATCGTCTCCATCGGTGATCTGGTGAAGAGCAAGATTGCCGAGACGGAGGCGGAAGCGGCAGGCCTGAAAGCCTACATTTCGGCGGCCTGACGATGCCGACGAGCCCATTCAGAGGCCTCGCGATCGGCGCCCGCGCGACGCGTCGCGATCGAAAGGTCGCCAGCAGATGAGAGCGGTGACGATCTGGAGCGAAGGCACGCGGATGGCTGGCGACCTCTTCGCGCCAGAGGATCTGAAGTTGGGCGAGCGCCGCCCGGCGATCGTCCTGTGCCATGGCTGGGGGGGACCGAAAGCCCACCTGTCGCGGACCTATGCGCCGTTCTTCTGCGAGGCTGGATTTGTCTGCCTCACCTTCGACTATCGCGGCTGGTACGAGAGCGACGCTCGGCTGGTGACCATGGACAAGCAGCCCGATGTCGAGTCCGACGGCTGCATGACCGTGCGGGCTAGGCCCGTGCGCGAGGTTGTCGATCCGCTCGACCAGAACCGGGACATCCGCAACGCCATCGACTTCATTCTCGCCGAACCAGCGGTGGACACCGGCCGGCTCGGACTTTGGGGTTCGAGCTTTGGCGGCGGCCATGTGATCCATGTCGCGGGCGACGATCCGCGGATCAAGGCCGTGGTCAGCCAGGTGCCGGGCATGGGACCGCCAGTCGATGATCGCGGCTTCGCGCAGATCCCCCCGGAAGCGCAGAGCCTGGCGAGCGCCATGGCGCGCGGCGAACTCGAAATAGTCCCGAGGCCCGAAGGACAGCCAGCCTCCCTCAAGGGCGCGGCCGACTCGCGAACCATGTGGCTCTATCGCCCCCGCGCCGCGGCGACGCGCATCCGCGCGCCGACGTTGGTCATCGATCAGGAAGAGGAAGAGTACGGAGGCCGCGAGAATTCGGGATTGGCGGCCAAGGCCGCCATTCCGAGCGATACGCACGTCGCCTACCACGTGCTGCCGGGCACGCACTATGACGTCTACGACAAGAACTACCTGCGCAGCGCCGAACTGGCGCGCGACTGGTTCCTTGAACATTTGTGACCTGGTCTGGTCGAGGATCGAGACGTGACCGAGCTTCGCCAACGCAACACGGAACGCAGGCCGTGAGCGCGCCGCCGAAGACGGTCCTGGTGGCGGACGCCGCAGAAGCCGAGCGCATACGCCAGGCGGTGCGGCGCGCGGATATCGCCGGCCTGGGACCTGGCCGCGTCATAGCCGCGCCCGCCCATGCAGAAACCCTCGCGACGCTGCTGGCCGATCCGGCGGTCTCGGGGCCGGTGTACGACCTGCCGCGGCCGCTGACCGTGGAGCGCATCGGCCGGTGGATCGAGGCCAGCGAAGCCGAGCGCCAGGCCGGCGAAGGGCTGTTGACTCTCACCCTCGATGAGGCCGGCCGGGCGGCATCCTATCTGAAGTTCACTGTCTGGCCGGACAGGTCTTCCGCGGAGGTAGGCGGCGCGGTCAGGGCGGACAGGCAGAACTCGGGCCGCAGCGCCGCCGGCGCGGGCCAGCTGTTCAACTGGATCTTCGAGACCCTCGGCGTGCGGCTGATGGGGCTCACGGCTGACGTCAACAACATCCGGTCCATCCGGATGATCGACGCCACTGGCTTTACGCGCATGGGCGAGCGCGATTGTATCCGCGCGGACGGATCGACGCGTCGCTCGGTCTATTGGGAAATGAGCCGCGACGCGTGGCGACGCAATCGCGCTGCTCGAACGGGCCAGACGTGAGCTCTCCAGGTTAAGAATGCCCGGCTGACGGCGCGGAGAAAGCTGGCGGACCTATTCGCTCTCCAGGAAGATCGCCTCGATCGGTTGATCGAAGAGGCGAGCGATCTTGAAGGCGAGCGGCAGGCTCGGATCGTACTTGCCGGTCTCTATGGCGTTGACGCTCTGGCGCGAGACATCGAGCCGTACCGCGAGGTCGGCCTGGCTCCAGTCGCGCTCGGCCCGCAGCACCTTCAGGCGGTTCCTCATCGGCTCGCCCTAGCGCCTGACCCGCCACCAGCCGATCCAGACGAACAGGAATCCCACGGTCTGGAGCAGCGCCAACGAGACCCAGCCCATGGCAAAGAAAGCCCCCGGCGTCGCCGCGCGCCCAAAGACTTGCGCCAGGAACGCCGCGCCACTCAGGCGCCAGAACACGATCACCGGCGCGCTCAGCGCCATGGCGCCGATCGAGCCGAAGAACCAGGCGAACTTCTGGGCTTCCTTCGCCGCCTCGTCGAGCCTGCGCCAATAGAGGGTGGTGAACACCGCGGCCCACGCCACGGCCGCGACGTAAGCAGCCGTCATTGTCCATGCTCTTTGCGGCGCGTGCGGATCGACGCGACTCGCGATGAACACGATCCCGCCGATCACGATCGCCAGAGCCCCGGCCGCCCCCGCGCCGGCATACCCCCAGATCGCCAATTTCCTGCTGGAGACCATGTCCGGCTTCCTTGTCTCTATGACAAGTACGCTTTACACGCGGGGGCGAGCTATGTCAAGCGAGCTTGTCTTGAGCGGCAGCGACGCCAACCCGGCCCCAAAGCTGACCCCGCGAAGTGCCGTGCCGGGCTGGCGGAGCCTGTGGAGGTTGCCGTCATTGCCACTTGCCAGTTCGCGGGTTCGCGCCCAAGCTCAAAAAAAGCGCTCAGGTCCGGGTCGCTACGCCCGGTCCACACGCCAGCTGGCCTGATCGAAGACAGGGAGGAATCAGATGAACAAAGTCGGGCTCATCCTCGCCGGAGCGGTCATGTTCGACCTGGGCGTTGTGGTGCCTTCCGGCCACGCCGCCTATGACGCGTTCCTGAAGCTCGACAACGCCCAAAGCCATGAAGCGCTGAAGATCAAGCTGGACAAGGTCAATGACGCCGCGGTCTGCAGGGCGCATGGCGGGTCCCTGCTCAAGTACCACCAGGTGGAGTACTGCAAGGTCCCAGCAAGTCATCCGAGGCGCACCGGCTACTGATCGCGCGCCGGACGCCAATTCGGCATCCCCATTCCAGCCGTGGCCGAGCTGCCTGCCTTGACGGATGAGAGCCCGTCCGAGGCCGACGCAAAGGTGCGTCTGGCAGCTGGCTCACCCGACCGCGAGGCCCTGATCGCGGGGCGGGTGGTCGTGGTCATCGACGATGAGCCGGTCGAGCTGGAGCTGATCGTCCAAGCCGAACCTGTGTCCATGGACGAGGTCCTGCCGATCTTCCAGGGCCTCAGCGACCTGTTCGTGGCGCGGGGCGTGGCGAAGGCCGAGGCGGAGGGGCGGACCGTCTCCTGCCGCGCGGGGTGCGGCGCATGTTGCCGTCAGCTGGTGCCGATCTCCGAGCCCGAAGCCCGCGGCCTGGCGCGTCTGGTCGAGGCCATGCCCGAGCCCCGGCGCTCACAGGTGCGGGCTCGCTTCGAGGCGGCGCTGTCCGCGCTGGCGCCCACCGGACTCCTCGAGCGGGCGCTTGATCCAGCGCAGGGTGAGGCGCACCAGCTCGGCATGACCTATTTCGCGCAAGGTGTGGCCTGCCCGTTCCTCGAGGACGAAGCCTGCTCGATCCATCCTGACCGTCCCCTTGCCTGTCGGGAGTACCTGGTCACCTCGCCCGCCCGAAACTGCCAGGCGCCCGACAGCGCCAGCATCGAAAAGGTGAGACTCGCGGGCGATCCCTCGGTGGCGCTTCTGAAGGCCGGGCGAGCTGACACGCAGAACGGCTGGCTGCCCCTGGTGCTCGCCCTCCGGTTCGTCGCCGAGGCCCCGCCGCCCCGTCGGGACCGCACAGGCCCCGAGATCCTGAGTGACGTGATCGGCCGGCTTTGAGACTTGCGGCGCGGGCGGCCTCAACGCCTGGTGGGCTGCGCCCGCTCGGAAATGGACCAGACGAAATCCGTCTGCACGAAGCGCAGGCCGTCCGCGCCGAACAGGGCCGGCGACGGCGCGCCCAGGTCGGCGTTCAGCCCGTCCGCAATCGACGTCGACGGCGTCCCGCCGGCCACGTGGATCGGGTCGGGGCGAAGATGGGTGAGCCGCCCGCCCTCGAAGCGCATGGTCGCTCGGGCGTGACAGGTCATGCAGGAGCTGCGCTCGAAGCCCGCCTCGATGACGCCGCTCGAGAGCCGCGTGGGATCGCCGCGCGCGTCGGTGAAGCTGACCTGGACGCCGCGCAGACGGTAGTAGGCCCATTTGGTGCCGGTCAGCTCCCGGCGTTCACCCTCGACGGCGCCCTTGGCCGGCGCCGCCGAGCCGTGGTCGGTGCGAGTGGTGGTGTCCTGCGGCGGATCGCCTGGCGGAGCGGGCTCGTCCATATGCTCGAAGTCGGCCCACACCCAGTCGGTGAGGTCCTTGGTGGCCAGGTGCAGGGCAATCAGCCCCCAATAGTGGTCGCCGATGCGTCGCCAGTGATACCGCGACAGCTTGGCCGGCGCGGGAGCCGGTCCGAGATCTTCCCACTCGGCCTTGACCTCCTGGGCCGCGGCCGGAAACTGGATCAGGTCCGGCCGCTTGAGCGCGACCGCCTGCGCGTACAGCCGCTGCAGACCCTGGCGGCTGTAGAGCCCCTGGCGGACGATGAACTCATAGCCCGCCCGGTTGATACGGTTCTCCTTGGAGGGCGGGTCGTCGGGCTCGGTCAGGCTGGAGCCCAGGAGCTTGGCTGGCGAGGGCGAGCGGGGCAGCGCCGTCCACAGGCCCGGGCTGGCGCCGTCGGGGCGGAAGACCTCGCTACCCACCTGGCTGCGTGCAATGCCCGAGACCAAGGCCCAGGTCTCCCAAACCACGGGCGCGTCCGGGTCGTATTGGCGAATCGTTCTGCCGGGGTCGGCCAGCCCCGCCGCGCCTGGCCCGGCCTGCCGATTGATGAAGAAGAACAGCCGCCAAGCGTATTCGTCGGGGTCGCTCACGGCCAGGGCGAGGTCGTCGGGCGAGCCGCCGGGCGCGCGAATGGGCGCGAAAGCGTCCACGGTCCGCGTCGGCGCCCCGGCCGGGTGGCAGGCGGCCAGGATCGCGCCAGCCAGAACGGTGACCACGTGTAATCTCGCCGCCACTGGGTCGCCTCCGGCCGCCCGCGCCTCCGACCGGCCGATGGGTAGCATGACGGCCCAGCCCAGCGAAGCCGCGGTGCTAGCTAGCGTCGGCGGACCGCCAAGCGCGCGAGGGGTCGAGGCCCGCCATTGCTGCTATAAGCGGTGCGGGCGTGGGGGCGCATGCAAACCGATGTGCTCCCGAGCCATGAGGGCGAGACCCAGACAGTCGCGCCCGCCGCCAAGGCAGGAAAGGCCAGGATACGCATGCCCGAGCAAGAGCCCGCCGCCCACATGCCGCCGCCGCCGGAAACCTTGAGCGCCGAAGCCCGCGCCCACCTCGGCGCCGTCATGGCTGCGGAGGCGGGCGAGCCGATAGACCTGCAGAAGATGCGGCCGTTCACCGACCAGATCCAGGCGCTGGTGGGCGCCGAGCAACGCAAGGTCCACGCAGTGTCGGTTACCGAAGACGTCATCGCCGGCGTTCCCGTCCGGCGCATCGCACGCGCCTCGGGCGAGGTCGATCGCAGCCGGGTTTTGCTCAATCTGCATGGCGGCGGCTTCGCGACGGATTCAGGCTCGTTGACGGAGAACATCCCCGTCGCCGCCCTCAGCGGGCTCGAAGTCGTCGCGGTGCTCTACCGCTTCGCCCCCGAGCATCCCTTCCCCGCCGCGGTCGACGACGCGCTCGCGGTCTATCGGGCGCTACTTGCCGAGCATGACCCGCGAGACATCGGCGTCTACGGCACGTCTGCCGGCGCCGTGATCGGGCCTCAACTGATGATGCGGCTGCAGGCGGAGTCCTTGCCGCTTCCAGGTGTCCTCGGCGTGTTCTCCGGCGAGCCGGATTTGGCGGGGACCGCCGACTCGTTGCGGATCTTCGCGTCGGCGGCCGAAAATCAGATCCTCACGGACGCCAAGTGGGCCTACGTCGGCGGCGCCGATCCGCACGATCCTCTGGTTTCTCCGATCTACGGTGACTTGTCCGGCTTTCCGCCGACGCTCTGCCTGTCGAGCGGACGCGACATCCTGCTGAGCGGCACGACCAATCTCTGCCGCGCCCTCACCGACGCCGGCGTTGTCGCCGAGCTGGTGGTCTATGACGCCCTGCCGCACGCCTTCTGGAGCGTCATGCTGGCGCCGGAGAGTGACCACGCATTCAGACGCATGTCGTCATTCCTCACCGGACACCTTGGCCGCCGATAGATCGACAGAACTCCGGCCTACCGTTCGACCGTGGATCAACCCGCCGTGTTCTTCGGCACGTCGCGGAACGGCCGGTCATCGTCGTTTCGCGGCTCTTTCGGCATCCGCAGTACCCGCTCGGAGATGATGTTGCGCTGGATCTCGTCCGTGCCGCCGGCGATCGATCCCGCGGGCACCGACACCAGAATCTCCGCGATCAATCCGTCCATCGGCCCATCTTCGCCGGTCAGCATGGCGTCCGCCCCGGCGATGAGGGTGTGGACATGCGCCGCGGCGCGCGCGACGTGGCTTGCCGCCAGCTTGCCCAGCGAGCCTTCCGGACCCGGCGGCCGGCCCTGAGCCTGCGCGGCCCGCGCGCGCCTGGCGGTCCATTCGGCGCTCTTCGACAGCGTCAGCAGCTTGGCGATCTCCTGGCGCACCACCGGATCGCCGATCTTGCCGGTCGCCTTGGCCCGTTCCAGGACGAGGTCCACGCGTCCGGCGCGCTGCGGATACCATTTGTAGGGCTCCATGACGGTGGCGATCTCGGCGCGCTCTTCGTCGTAGATGCGGCCCTTCCGGTCAGAGGCCCTGGCCAGGGCGGCCATGCCGTCGGCGCCTCTGCGCTCATGCATCAGCGTCGTCGTCGCCACCGCCCAGCCGGCCCCGACCTCCGAGACGAGATGCTCCGGCGGCGCCTCGGCGTCGGTGAAGAACACCTGGTTGAACGAGGCGTGGCCGTTCATCTGACGCAGGGGACGCACCTCCACCCCCGGCTGGTGGATGTCGAGCACGAAGTACGACAGCCCCTGGTGCTTGGCGACGTTGAAGTCGGTGCGCGCGAGCAACAGTCCCCAATCGGCGTGGTGCGCGCTCGTCGTCCAGACTTTCTGGCCATTGATGACCCAGCGACCGTCCTTGAGTTCGGCGCGGGTCAGCGCGCCGGCGAGGTCGGAGCCGCTGCCCGGCTCGCTGAACAGCTGGCACCAGTTGTCCTCGCCGGTCAGGATCCGGCGCAGGAACTTCTGCTTGTGAAAGTCGCCGCCGTGGGCGAGCAGCGTCGCCGCCGCGAGGTTGCGCACGCCACTTCGGGCCACGCTGACCGCGCCGACGCGCCTCATCTCCTCCGCGACCACTGTCTCGAACCCCGCCGGCAGGCCCCGTCCGTACCAAGCCTTGGGCCAGCTCGGCACGCCCCAGCCGGAGTCGATCAGCCTGCTCCGCCACTCGACCAGGCCCAGGTCGGGACTCCAGTTGGCCTCGAGCCAGGCGCGCGCCTCCGCGCGGACGGACGCCTCGGTCGGTTCGCTCATGGTCTCTCCCATCCCGCTCACACGCCCCACGCGCGCAGCATCCGCTCGCGATGCCAGGCGGGATCCCCGAGGAACACCTCCGAGCTTTTCGCGCGCTTGAACCAGAGGTGGGTGTCGTTGTCCCAGGTGAAACCGATCCCGCCATGGATCTGGATGGTGTGGATGGCCGTCTGCATGTAGGCGTCCGAGGCACAGGCCTTGGCCAGCGCGGCGATCGCCGGCAGTTCGGCATCGTCCTCGGCCGCCGCCGCGGCGGCCGCGTAGGCGGCCGACTTGGCGAGCTCGACGTCGACCAGCATGTCCGCCTGCTTGTGCTTCATCGACTGGAACGAGGCGATCGGGCGGCCGAACTGCACGCGCAGGTTGGCGTAGTCCAGCGCAGAGATGCGCAACCGTTCGGCCCCGCCGACCATCTCGCTGGCAAGGCAGGCCGCCGCCTGGGTCAGCGTCCTGGCTAGGGTCTTCGCGCCGCCGCCGACCTCGCCCAGCAAGTCGGCCTCGACCGCGCTGAATTCCAGCCGCGCCTGTTTGCGCGTCAGGTCGAGCACCTTGAGCGAACGGCGCGTCAGGCCGCGCGCATCGCCTGGCGTCGTAAAGAACGACAGCCCGTCTTCACCGGCCGAGCCAGGACTACGTGCCACGACGACGATGAGATCGGCGGTGTGGCCGTCGAGCACGAAGCTCTTGACGCCGTCGAGCCGGAACTTGCCCCCGGCTGGGCTCGCGGTCGTCTCGATCCCAGAGGCGTCCCAACACCCGTTGGGCTCGGTGAAGGCGAGCGTCGCAATGGTGTCTCCAAGGGCGATGGGCGGCAGCAGGGCCTGCTTTTGCGCCTCGCTGGCGGCGTTCATGATCGCCGTCGCGGCCAGCACGGTGGACGAGAAATAGGGCGCGCACAGCAAGGCCCGACCCATCTCCTCCAGCACGATGCCGAGTTCGACGAAGCCGAAACCCTGGCCGCCGAACTCCTCTGGTATGTGGACTCCGGTCAGGCCGAGCTGCTGGTTCAGGTCACGCCAGCCGTCGCGGTCCCAACCCGCCTCGGTGTCCATCAGCCGCCGCACCACGCTCGGCGGCGACTTCTCCTGCAGGAAGCGCCGCAGCACGGACCGGAACTCTTCCTGCTCGCTGGTGAAGCTGAACTGCATTCGACCTCCTCCCGACCTCGGGCGTCGCCGGCTGCGCCAGGGTCACTCGCGTGCGGCGGTAGCTCCGGTCACCGCCTACTGCGACAGTTCCCGCTGGGACGAAAATATTGACGAGTACCGACCGGCGCTCCAGTCGGGCGGCATGGGGCACGGCTGCTCGCCGAAGCGCGCGAAGGACGCGGCTTGGCCCCGCACGATCACGTTGGAGAGCCGCACCCCGTCCATGATGTTGGTCAAGGGAAGCGCGTCGCAGGGGGCATAGGTGTGGAGCAGCAACGGCCGCATCCGCGACGAATTGTTCGCGGCCGACCCGTGCACGCTGCGACAGCTGTGCACCGTGATCGATCCGCGCGGCCCGGTCAGCCACTTGAGCCTGCCGAAGTCGACGCGACGCAGATCTTCGTCCGAGATCGCCCCGGTCCAATCGCCCTTGGCGTCCCGCAGTTCGAAGATCGGTCCCTCGTGGCTGCCCGCGACGACGCCCATCGGCGCCATGTCCGCATCCACGTCCGTCAGATAGACGCCGATCGTCAGCGGCGCGTAGTTGCTGTGCGGCCAGAACTGGATGTCCTGGTGCCACTTGATCTCCTCACCACCCAGCGGAGATTTGAAGTTCAGCTTCGAGTGGTGGAAGCGGACGTCCGGACCAAGCAGGTCCTCCGCCAGATCCACGATCGGGCCACGCAGGCCGAACGCCTCGAAGACAGGGTGGAACGCCACCGTCTGAGGAATCCGCCGCAGCTTCGGCGCCGCGGCCGTGTGGTCAGGCGCCAGCAGAATGTCGGCGCTGGACTCGGTCATGGACCGGCTGCGTTCGACGAATGCGTCCATGACCTCGGCGAGTTGCTCCACCAAGCCTCGATCCAGCGCGCCTTCGATCAGCAGGCACCCGTCACGCCGAAAGGCTCGCTTCTGGTCTTCCGTCAGCCGATTCATTGACCGTTCCGCCCCAGCCGCCCGCAAGGCCCGACTCTACAGCAACTCGCGTCGCCGCCGCCACGGTGTGATGTCCCCAGCCTTCAGTGGGACGTGATCGCGTTGCGGAAGGCCAGCGGGTCTTCGATGCGGGGGATCGGGTCCCAGCGGGCGCCCGTGCCGTGGATGGTCACCGTGCCGTAGCCGAGCATCCGGCCCCAGATGGTCTGGTCGACGTCGACGCTCTCCACCTTGTCCATGTGCATCTCGACGGTGTGCAGGGAGATGAAGCCGCGCTTGACGATCACCCGGCGGTCGGTGACGGCGAATTCGGTGGTCATCCGCAACAGCAGCCGTCCGAGGAAGGCGAAGATCGACACCAGCGCCAGCAGGCCGGCGATCACATAGACCGCCAGGGCCAGCTGCTGGGACTGCGTCAACGCCAGCAAGGCCCAGATCGCCAGCATGATCGCCGCGACAAGCCCCAGCACCGAGGGCGTGAAGATCACCCAGTGCACCTTCCCCCGCGCCAGCAGCTTCTCGCCGGGCTGCAGGATCTTGTCGAGATAGGACACTGGCAGCTCCGAAAGTCCGCCCTCTAGTCCAGCACCTCATAGGCCGGCAGGGTGAGGAACTCGGCGAACTCGTCCGACAGGCTCATGTCGGAGAAGATGCGGATCGCCTCGGCGAAGCGACCGGTCTCGAAGGGGGCGCCGAGCGCTTGTTTCAGGGCGGCCATCTCCTCACTGAGTACGGCCTTGAACAGATCCGCCGTCACCTTGCGCCCGTCGTTCAGGGCCGCGCCCTGCCGGATCCATTGCCAGATCTGGGCGCGGCTGATCTCCGCCGTCGCGGCGTCCTCCATCAGGTTGTAGAGCGGCACCGCGCCGCGGCCGCGCAGCCAGGCCTCGATGTACTGGACGCCGACGCGGATGTTCTCGCGCAGGCCGTGCTCCGTGCGCTCGCCGTCGTGCACCTTCAGCAGGTCGGCGCGCGTGATGTTGACGTCCTCCCGCAGCCGGCCCAGCTGGTTGGGCGCCGGCATCACCCGGTCGAACACCTCCATGGCGATGGGCGCCAGGTCCGGGTGCGCCACCCACGTGCCGTCGTGGCCGTTGTTGGCCTCGCGCTCCTTGTCGGCGCGGACCTTGGCGAAGGCCACCTCGTTGGCGGCGGGGTCGCCCTTCACCGGGATCTGCGCGGCCATGCCGCCCATGGCGAAGGCCCCGCGCCGGTGGCAGGTCTGGATCAGCTTCAGGGAATAGGCGGCGAGGAACGCCGAGCCCATGCCCATCACCGCCCGGTCCGGGGTCAGGGCCTCCGGATGGCGGCGCAGGCGCTTGATGTAGGAGAAGATGTAGTCCCAGCGCCCGCAGTTGAGCCCGGCTATGTGCTGGCGCAGCTCGTGGAGGATCTCGTCCATCTCGAAGGCCGCCGGCAGGGTCTCGATGAGCACCGTGACCTTGATGGTCCCCTGAGGCACGCCGAGCGCCTCCTGGGCGTAGACGAAGACGTCGTTCCACAGCCGCGCCTCCAGGTGTGACTCGAGCTTCGGCAGGTAGAAGTAGGGTCCGGTCCCGGCCGCCAGGGTGGCTTTGGCGTTGTGGAAGAAATACAGGCCGAAATCGAACAGCGAGCCGGACATGGTCTCGCCGTCGACGCTGACGTGCTTCTCCGGCAGGTGCCAGCCGCGCGGGCGGACCAGCAGCACCGCCAGCTTCTCGCCGAGCGCATAGGCCTTGCCGGTTGTCTCGTCGGTGAAGCCGATCGCGCCGGTCCAGCGGTCCTTCAGGTTCACCTGGCCCTCGACCATGTTGGACCAGGTGGGCGAGGAAGCGTCCTCGAAGTCGGCCATGAACACCTTGGCCCCGGAATTGAGGGCGTTGATGATCATCTTGCGATCCACCGGCCCGGTGATCTCCACCCGCCGGTCCTGCAGGTCCGCGGGGATCGGCGCCACGCGCCAGTCGCCATCGCGGATGGCCTTGGTTTCGGCCAGGAAGTCCGGGGACTCGCCGGCGTCGAAGCGCGCCTGGCGCGCCTGGCGCGCGGCCAGCAGTTCGCGCCGCCGAGCGTCGAAGCGGCGATGCAGCTCGGCGAGGAAGGCCAGGGCCTGCGGCGTGAGGATCTCGCCGGCGCGTCCGGTCACGGGCGCCAGGACCTTCGCGGGCCCGGTCAGGGTGGCGGTGTCAGCGGCCATGGGAACTCTCCTGTGAGGACCTCAAATACAAGAGCGCCTGCCTCCGCGCGAGGCGGGGCAGGCGCGCTCCGATAAAAAAGGCGGCGGCACGGGCCGCCACCAGTCAACTCGGAAGACTGAAACGCTCGGAGGCGATGGAGAAGCGGGCCGTGGCCTGGCTGGAATGCTCCGCCGACAGCCGCTTCCAGGCCGCCTGGGCGGCCGTGCGATCCTCGAACGGTCCCAGCACCTGCTGCGTTCCGTCGCGCAGCTGGTTGAAGCGGGTGTTGGCGTACTCTCCGCCGATCACCCAGAACCGTTCCGTGGTCATCTCCATCGCTCCGAAACTGAGTAGTTCGCCCGGCGGTCAGGCCGGGACCGTTTCCTTCTTGAACTGCGCCGCCTCGGTGGAGTCGGACAGGGCGGTCGTGGACGACTGGCCGCTCGAGATGGTCATGGCCACCTGGTCGAAGTAGCCGGTGCCGACCTCGCGCTGGTGGCGCGTCGCGGAGTAGCCGTGCGCCTCCGAGGCGAACTCCAGCTCCTGCAGCTCGGAATAGGCCGCCATGCCGCGGTCCTTGTAGCCGCGGGCCAGCTCGAACATGCCGTGGTTCAAGCTGTGGAAGCCGGCCAAGGTTACGAACTGGAATTTGTAGCCCATGGCCCCCAGCTCGCGCTGGAACTTGCCGATTGTCGCCTCGTCGATGTTGGCGCGCCAGTTGAACGACGGCGAGCAGTTGTAGGCCATCAGCTTGCCCGGATGCTTCTTCTGCACCGCCTCGGCGAACTCGCGGGCCTCTTCCAGGTTGGGGTGCGAGGTCTCCCACCACAGCAGGTCGGCGTAGTCGGCGTAGGCCAGGCCCCGGGCGATGCAGTGCTGCAGGCCCGTGCCGTCCTTCAGCCGGTAGAAGCCCTCGGCGGTGCGGCTGTCCTCGATGATGAAGGGGCGGTCGCGCTCGTCCACGTCGGAGGTGATCAGCTTGGCGCTCTCGGCGTCGGTGCGGGCGACCACCAGGGTGGGCGTGCCGCAGACGTCGGCGGCCAGGCGCGCGGCGATCAGGTTGCGCTCATGCGCGGCGGTGGGGATCAGCACCTTGCCGCCCATGTGGCCGCACTTCTTCTCCGAGGCCAGCTGGTCCTCGAAGTGGACGCCCGCGGCGCCCGCCTCGATGAAGGCCTTCATGATCTCGAAGCTGTTCAGCGGACCGCCGAAGCCGGCCTCCGCGTCCGCCACAATGGGCAGGAACCAGTCCCGCGTCGCACCGCCCTCGGAGACCTCGATCTGGTCGGCGCGCTGCAAGGTGCGGTTGATGCGGCGGCAGAGCTCCGGGGCGGCATTGGCCGGATAGAGGCTCTGGTCGGGATACATGGCGCCGGCGGTGTTGTTGTCCGCCGCCACCTGCCAGCCGGAGAGGTAGATCGCTTTGAGGCCAGCGCGGGCCATCTGCATGGCCTGGTTGCCGGTGATCGCGCCCAGGGCGTTCACATAGGGCTCGGAGTGCAGGCTCTTCCACAGGCGGTTGGCGCCGCGCTCGGCCAGGGTGTAGGCGATAGGGAACGAGCCGCGCAGCTTTTCCACGTCGGCCGCCGCATAGGGGCGCTTGACGCCGTCGAAGCGGCCCGCGGGCGCGTTGGGTATGAGGCTGTCGAAGGCGCTCATGGGGTCTGGTCTCCGCGTGGGATCTGGTTTGTGTGAAGTTGACACTAAACCTTCGCGTTTCCTTGCGACAGCAGGCGGTGAGCCTGTGAAAGGCATTTAAGTCATAGTGTGACCTTGTCATAGTTGTCACTTTGTGACATGGAGTCACATGGCTCTGACCCCCGAACGCAAGCTGTTTCTCGGTCCGCGGCTGCGGCGGCTGCGCCGCGAACTCGGCCTCACCCAGACGCGCATGGCCGAGGACCTGGGCGTCTCGCCGAGCTATCTGAACCACCTGGAGCGCAACCAGCGGCCGCTCACGGCGCAGGTGCTGCTGCGCCTGGCCGAGGCCTATGACATCGACATCCGCAGCCTGTCGGCCGACCACGAGGCGGCCGGCGCCCAGGACCTGTCGGAGGTGTTCGCCGACCAGATGTTCCGCGACCTGGGCGTGGCGCGGCACGAGATCGCCGAGGTGGCGGAGAATGCGCCGGGAGTCGCCGACGCCATCGTCCGCCTCTACCGCGCCTATGCCGACCGCCGCCGGCTGGCGGATCTGGGCGCCCTTCCCCGCGCCGAGGAGGGCGAAGAGAGCGCCCTGTTGCTGACCCCCTCGGACTGGGTGCGCGACTACATCCAGAGCCAACGCAACTTCTTCCCGGAACTGGACGAGGCCGGCGAGACCCTGGCGGCGGAACTGAAGCCCGAGCCGCACGGCTTCGCGGCCGCGGCGCGCGAGCGCCTGGCCTCGCGGCACTCGATCCAGGTGCGCGTGGCCCCGCGCGACGTGCTGCCGGACTCCGTGCGCCGCTACGACCATCACCGCCGCCGCCTGATGCTGTCCGAGCTGCTGGCCGGGCCGGGTCGCTCTTTCGCCATCGCCTATCAGCTGGCCTTGGCCGAGCAGGAGCCGCGGTTGACCGCACTGGTGGAGCGCGCCGCGCCGCCGGACGGGCCCACCCAGCGGCTGCTCAAGGTGTCTCTGGCCAACTACCTCGCCGCGGCGACCATGATGCCCTACGAGGCCTTCCGCGAGGCCTGCGAGCGGTCGCTGCATGACATCGAGCTGATCCGCACGCGATTCGGCGCCAGCTTCGAGCAGGTCTGCCACCGCATGACCACCCTCTCGCGCCCCACCTCGCGCGGCGTGCCGTTTTTCATGCTGCGCGTGGACTCCGCCGGCAACATTTCCAAGCGCTTCGCCGGGGCGTCGTTCCCGTTCTCCCGCTTCGGTGGCGCCTGTCCGCGCTGGAAGATCCACTCGGCGTTCCGCACGCCCGGCAAGATCCTCACCCAGATCGTCGAAACCCCCGACGGCGCGCGCTACTTCACCCTGGCGCGCACGGTGCTGCGGGTGGCGGGACCCTATGCCGAGGAGGACGCCGAACTGGCCATCGGCCTCGGCTGCGAGCTGAAGTACGCCGCGCGGCTGATCTATTCCCGGGGACTCGACCTGGCCAACCCCAGCGTCACCGAAATCGGTCCCGCCTGCCGCATCTGTGAGCGTCCGGCCTGCCCCCAGCGCGCCGCCGAGCCGGTCACCCGGACGCTGATGGTGGACGACTTCACCAAGTCGATCTCGCCCTATCCGTTCGCCCCGGTCTGAGCGGCCGGCGCGCCCCGGCCCCACGGCATCTTCGCCCCGCCCGTCGCATTGCGGATTCGCAACACTCGCGGCTGGAACTGGCCCCTCATCGCCGCTCCGCATGCGAATGTTAGTTGACGCAATGCCCATGTTAGAACAGCTTCCGAGGTGTTCGGCTGGTTAAGCCGATTTAATGATCTTAAGTGGGCGCATCCCGCTCCGGCGGGAAAGCGCCCCGGTTCTTAGGCAGTTCAGGCGCGGGCGCGCCGAACGGGGAGGCGAAATGACGAAGCATATCCTTCTGCTGTCTTGTGCGGCTGGCGCGTTGAGCTTGGGCGCCGGGGGCGCGCAGGCCGCGACGGCGACCGCCGCGGCGAGCGCCTCGGCCAGCGAGAACGGCGGGGCGACCAGCGTTCTGGAGGTGGTGGTCACCGCCGAGAAGCGCGAGCAGAACCTGCAGGACGTGCCGGTCGCGATCTCCGCCTTCACCAGCGAGAAGCGCGACGTGGTCGGCATCCAGACCATCCAGGACATGACCAACTTCACCCCTGGCCTGGGATACTCGACCTCCACCGACCGCATCACCCTTCGGGGGATCGGCCGTACCACCAACGTGCTGTCGGCCGACGCGCCGGTGGCCAACTACGACGACGGCCTCTACGAGACCTTCGCGGTGGCGGCGGGACGCTCCTCCCTCGACCTCGACCGGGTGGAGATCCTGCGCGGACCTCAGGGCACCCTGGCTGGACGGAACGCCCTCGGCGGGGCCCTGAACGAGATCACCCAGCGGCCCACGGCGCAGCCCTACGCCGAGGCCCGCATTACCTACGGCAACTACGACCACATCACCCTGGAAGGCGCCGTCTCTGGCCCGCTGAACGACAAGTGGGGCTTCCGGGTCTACGGCACCTGGGAGAAGCAGAGCCAGGGCTGGATCAAAAACAGCGTCGTCGGCCAGCCGGACTCCGGCAACGTCATCAACGAATGGTACATGGACGCCCAGATCCAGGGCAAGATCAGCGACAAGCTGGACATGTGGACCAAGTTCCAGAGCGCCGGATGGAGCAACGGCAGCGGCGGTCCCGGAGCGGACTCCGCGGGATGGGACGACTTCGGCTTCCCGACCGGCGAATTCGCCGCCGGCAACGCGTTCCTCTACCCGAACACTGCCTTCGCCTGCAACGTCGGCAACGGGTTCAATCCGACCAATGTCGTGAACAATTCGAGGACCGGGTGCACCAACGCGGCCATCAACAACCCGCGGGCGGAGTCCCAGCAGGTGACCCACCGCGTTTCGCTGCCGCTCTATGTGTCCTTGAACAGCCAGTGGACTTGGCACGCCGACGGCTTCGACATCAAGTACATCGGCGGCGGCACCTTCTACCATTACCACTTGACCGGCGCGAACGCGCTGTCGCCGGTCGTCTCCGAGACGCTGCCGCTGGCGCCGCATGGCCTGTGCGCCCTGGGTTTCCTGGGTCCGTGCACGAACCTGAGCTTCAACGGGCAGGAGCACTTCGACTATCAGGAACTGAACGGCTTCTTCAGCAACGAGATCAACTTCATCTCCACCGGCAACGGCCCGCTGCAATGGGTCGCCGGCCTCTATCAGTTCCACCAGCACTACACCCAGCCAGTCACGTCGGGGAACCAGGCCACGCCCCAGTTCCTGACGCCCACCATACTCGGGGCGGTTCCGGTGACGCAGCAGACCTTCCTCTTCTTCGATAACCGGCCGAGCGTGAGCGACACCTCGCTCGCGGCCTTCGGCCAGATCGACTGGAAGGTCACCGACACAGTCAAGCTGACCCTCGGCGTGCGCTATTCGTCCGACCGCAAGTATGGCACGGAGAAAGTCCGCCTGCTGGACTTCGGCAACATCGTCCCACCCGAGAACTTTGGCACCTTCGGCACCACCAGCCCGGGCGCCGGCGCGGGGCCGGCGTTCGACCTGACTCAGCTCTGCAGTGTCGTCGACTGCGCGCCCGGCAAGGGCATCAGTTCATCGACCACCTACGACCCCGCGACGGGCCTGGCCTCCCGCAACTACAACGCCAGCTGGGCCGCGCCCAGCGGCACCGCCGGCATCGAGTGGCAGCCCGACACCGACACCATGCTCTACGCCAAATACGGCCGGGGATATAAGTCGGGCGGCTTCAACATCGGCATCTTCACGGTGCTCAGCTTCGAGCCCTGGACCGACTCCGAGCACGTGGACTCCTTCGAAATCGGCATGAAGAAGACCTTCGGCCACTGGCTGCAGGCCAACGCCGCGGCCTACTACTACAGCTACCAGAACCTGCAGATCCCGATCTCCATCGCCCAGACCGCCGGCGGCCTCGCCCAATCCGAGACGGCGTTCTACAACGTGCCCAAGGCGGTTTCACAGGGCATCGAACTGGAGACGACCTGGACCCCCATCGACAACCTGGTGATCCTGTTCAACTATTCCTACGACGACGCCCACGTCACCGCGGGCCAGGCTGCGGACCCCAACGACCCCAATGCGATCAGTCCCGGCGCTAAGCCCCTACTCACCGGCGCGCAGTGCGGCGCGATCCTGCTCGCAAATCCGGCCTCGCTCGCGTGCACAAAAGACCTTTATACTTTGCTCCCGTCGCAAAACATCGGGGGGGTGGCCGGCACCTCGCCCGTTATAGCCGGCGATACCAATCAGGGTTACAATTTGCCGCAAAACCTTGCTGGCAACCGCCTGCCCAATGCGCCGCGCAACAAGATCGCCATCAACGTCCTCTACAACTTCAAGATGGACGCCGGCACCTTGACACCGTCGATCAGCTGGGTGTGGCGCGACAAGGCCTACGGCGATCTGTTCACGCGCAAGTACACCGCGTCCCCGTCGTGGGATCAGTGGGATGCACGGATGACCTGGAAGGCTGCCAACGGCAAGTATGAGATTATCGCCTTCGGCAAGAACATCTTCAACACCATCGGCTACGACCAGGGCGCTATCGGCGGACGTCTGGAGTCGGTGACGAACGTGATCGACCCAGTCACAGGGGTCGCTCATACGATACCCTACATTCAAGGCGTCAACGGTCCCGCCGGCTTCAACTCGCATGTCGCCAATGCGAACAGCCTCGGCGTCGTCAGCACCTACTACCCGACGCCGCCGCGCACCTTCGGCATCGAGTTCCACTACAAGTTCTTCTAGGGATCGAAGGGCCGCGCTGGTCGCGGCCCAAGACCCTGACATTTCGTCACGCCTCCTGAATTGGGTCGGCGCCTCGGCGCCGGCCCTTTTGTTTGCGCGTCCTGGCGCAAGTCGGCTTCGGTCTGTGTGGACGATTCAGTCAACCCTGGTCCGAACCGTCACGTTCATCCGTCGAACAACTATTGTCAGTATTTCTTACATTTCAATTCTTGGTTTACCAAACGCCCGGGATCACACAGGTTCCGCCCCTGATGGCTGCGTCACGCTAGGCGCAGGCCCTCTAACGAGAGGGCGCGCCCGCGTCTGCGGGCAGCGCTCCCTGATCTCAGGAAGTTCGGGCGCCTGTGCGCCGAAGGGGAGGCGAAATGACCAAGCATATTCTTCTGCTGTCTTGTGCGGCTGGGGCTCTCAGCCTGGGCGCGGTCGAGGCCCATGCGGCGACGGCCACGGACACGGCGGCGGCCGCGGCCAACGAGAACGGCGGGGCGACCAGCGTTCTGGAGGTGGTGGTCACCGCCGAGAAGCGCGAGCAGAACCTGCAGGACGTGCCGGTCGCCATCTCCGCCTTCACCAGCGAGAAGCGCGACGTGGTGGGGATCCAGTCCATCCAGGACATGACCAACTTCACCCCCGGACTGGGCTACTCGACCTCAACCGACCGCATCACCCTGCGCGGCGTCGGCCGCACCACCAACGTGCTCTCCGCCGACGCGCCGGTGGCCAACTATGACGACGGCCTCTACGAGACCTTCGCCGTCGCCGCCGGCCGATCCTCCCTCGACCTCGACCGGGTGGAGATCCTGCGCGGTCCGCAAGGCACCCTGGCCGGACGCAACGCCCTCGGCGGCGCGCTGAACGAGATCACCAACCGCCCGACCGCCCAGCCCTATGCCGAGGCGCGCATCACCTACGGCAACTACGACCACATCACCCTGGAAGGCGCCGTCTCAGGCCCACTGAATGACAAGTGGGGCTTCCGGGTCTACGGCACCTGGGAAAAGCAGAGCCAGGGCTGGATCAAGAACAGCGTCGTAGGCCAGCCCGACTCGGGCAACATAATCAACGAGTGGTACCTGGACGCCCAGATCCAGGGCAAGATCAGCGACAAGCTGGACATGTGGACCAAGTTCCAGAGCGCCGGATGGAGCAATGGCAGCGGCGGTCCCGGCGCGGACTCGGCGGGCTGGGCCGACTTCGGATTCCCCACCGCCGAATTCGCCAACGGCAATGCGTTCCTGTTTCCGAACAGCGCTTTCGCCTGCAACGGCCCGTCCAGCGGCACCAGCAACGTGGTCAACAATTCGAGGACCGGGTGCAACAACGCCGCGCTGAACAACCCGCGGGCGGAGTCAGAGCAGGTGACGCACCGTGTTTCGCTGCCGCTCTATGTGTCCTTGAACAGCCAGTGGACCTGGCACGCCGACGGCTTCGACATCAAGTATATCGGTGGCGGCACCTACTATCACTACATCCTGACCGGCGCGAATGCGCTGTCGCCCGTCGTTTCCGAGACGCTTCCGGTGGCGCACAACGGCCACTTCATCGTTCCTATTCCACCGGCGCCAGTGGGATCGCACATAGATACGGGCCTCTCGACCTGCGTGGCGGCGCTCGGCGCCGGTTGCTCCGGTCTGAATTTCAATGGACAGGACTCGTTCAGGTATCAGGAACTGAACGGCTTCTGGAGCAACGAGATCAACTTCATCTCCACGGGCAATGGCCCGCTGCAGTGGGTGGCCGGCCTCTACGAGTTCCAACAGCACTACACTCAGCCTGTGTCGGCGGGGAATGTTAACACCCCGCAATTCCTGACGCCCGTGGTGCTAGGCGCCGTTCCCGTGACTGCGCACACCACCAACTACTTCGACAACCGCCCGAGCGTGAGCGACACGTCGCTCGCCGCCTTCGGCCAGGTCGACTGGAAGGCCACCGACACAGTCAAACTGACGCTAGGACTGCGCTATTCGACGGACCGCAAGTACGGCACCGAAAGCGTCCGGCTGCTGGACTTCGGCAACGTCACCCAGCCGGAGGATCTGGGCGTATTGCAGCCCGCCTTCGACCTGACCCAGCTTGGGACGGTAGTGGACCAGGCGCCGGGCAAAGGCATTACCTCGAAGACCACCTTCGACCCGGCGACGGGTCTCGCCACGCGCCACTATGACGCCAGCTGGAGCGCGCCCAGCGGCACGGCCGGAATTGAATGGCAGCCCGACACCGACACCCTGGTCTACGCCAAGTACGGCCGCGGCTATAAGTCTGGCGGTTTCAACATCGGCATCTTCACGGTGCTCAGCTTCGAGCCGTGGACCGACTCCGAGCACGTGGACTCCTTCGAAATCGGCTTGAAGAAGACCTTCGGCCACTGGCTGCAACTGAACGCCGCGGCGTTCTACTACAGCTACCAGAACCTGCAGATCCCGATCTCCATCGCTCAGACGGCGGGCGGCCTCGCCCAGTCCGAAACGGCGTTCCTGAATGTGCCCAAGGCGCTGTCGCAGGGCATCGAACTGGAGACCACCTGGACGCCCATCGACAATCTGGTGGTGCTGTTCAACTACTCCTACGACGACGCCCATACGGTCCGGGGCGTGGCGCCTGACGCTGAAGACCCCAACGCCATCGCCCCCGGCGCCAAGCCGCTGCTGACCGGCGCGCAATGCGCCGCGATCCTGGCGGCGACCCCGACTTCGACCCAGTGCACCGTGGACATCTACACGTCGACTCCAGCCCAGGGTTTCGGGGGGACGTCGCCGGTGATCGCCGGAGATCCCAACCAGGGCTTCAACATTCCGCAGAACCTCGCCGGCAACCGCCTGCCGAACGCGCCGCGCAACAAGATCGCCATCAACGTCCTCTACAACTTCAAGATGGACGCCGGCACGTTGACGCCTTCGATCAGCTGGGTGTGGCGCGACAAGGCCTATGGCAATCTGTTCACGCGGTCCTACACCGCCGCTCCATCCTGGGATCAGTGGGATGCGCGCGTGACCTGGAAGTCCGCCAACGGCAAGTATGAGATCATCGCCTTCGGCAAGAACATCGCCAATACGATCGGCTACGACCAAGGCGCCAACCCTCAGCGCCTGAGCTCGGTCACGAACGTGCTGCAGCCGGACGGCACCTACAAGGCGATCTCCTACGTGCAGGGCGTCAACGGCCCGGCAGGTTTCAACTCGCACGTGGCCAACGCGAACAGCCTCGGCGTCGTCCAGCTGCTCTACCCGACGCCGCCGCGCACGTTCGGCATCGAGTTCCACTACAAGTTCTTCTAGGCGTAGTCCGGCCCTGTGCTCCGCGCTTCGGCCGGTCGCACGTCCTGAACAACTTCAATCAAGGCCGGCCCCCGCATGGGCCGGCCTTCGCTTTGCGACCCGGGGCGCGCCCCCGCGCCTTACGAAGATTTATCTGGCGCGGTCGCCGCCTTTCGTTCCACACTTTCGAAAAACAAGATCAAGTGTAGGGAGCGGGTGTTGATGCGAAGGCGCGTGAGCTTGTCGCCTGGGCGGGCGGCCCTGGGAGGCAGCCTCCCGGCGCCGCCGACAGACCGGACTTTCGAAGAGGGCCGGTCGTGAGCGCTACGCAGGCCGCGACTCGTCCGCCGCTCGACGTCGCCACTAAGCTGCTCTACGGGCTGGGCGCCATGAGCGCGGCGTCCAAAGGCCAGCTCTATGGCCTGCTGTTGCTCTTCTACAATCAGCTCATGGGGCTGGATGCGCGGCTGGTCAGCCTCGCCCTGTCGATCTCGATCCTCATCGACGCGTTCTGGGATCCCATCGTCGGCCAGATCTCGGACAATACCCACACCCGCTGGGGTCGCCGGCACCCCTACATCTACGCCGCCGCGATTCCCGCGGCCGTCTGTTTCGCCCTGCTATTCATGCCGCCGCGGGGCTTGCCCACGCAGTCGCTGTTCCTGTTCCTCCTGGTGATGGTGATCGGGGTCCGGCTGCTCGAGAGCCTGCACGAGATTCCCGGCTCGGCGCTGATGCCGGAACTGACGAAAGACTACAACGAGCGGACCGGGCTGCAGAGCTACCGCTACCTGTTCGGCGCGGTCGGCGGCGGGGCGCTGGCGGCTCTGCTTGGTTTCGGCCTGTTCCTGAGGGGCACGAAGGCCGAGCCGTTCGGCCAGCTGAACCTGGCAGGCTACGCGCCCTATGCCATCACGGTGGCCGCCATCAGCCTGGTCACGGTCCTGGCCTCCGCCCTGGCGACCCAGCGGTTCATCCCCCATCTGCATCGCCCCCAGCGTCGCCGTCCCAGCCTTGGCGAGGTGGCGCGCGAAATCGGCCTGGCGCTCGGCAACCGCAACTTCGTCGCCCTGGCCGCCTCGGCGTTGATCTTCGGCATCTCGGTGGGGATCTCGGGCGGGCTGCTGTCCTACTTCTACACCTACTTTTGGGAGCTGCCGTCCAAGGCGCTGCTGCAGCTTCGGCTGTGGGCCATCCCCGCCGGCCTGATCGGCGTCTTCATCGCGCCGATCGGCGCGCGGGCCTTCGGCAAGAAGCGGGCGTGCCTGAGCGTCTTCTTCATCACCATCTTCGCCACCACCTTGCCCATCGGCGCGCGGCTGCTCGGCATCATGCCGCCCAACAGCTCGCCCTGGGTGCTGAGGATCCTGATCGCCGACACCATGGTCACGACGGCGCTGGGCATCATGGGCTTCGTCATCGTCACGTCGATGATCGCGGACGTGGTGGAGGAGACTCAGGTGAAGACCGGGCAGCGCTCGGAAGGCCTGCTGTTCGCCGTGGAATCCCTGCTGCGCAAGCTCTCCACCAGCTTCAGCACCCTGCTGCCCGGCTTGGTGATCGCCTTCATCCGCTTTCCGAAACACGCGCGCCCCGGGCACGTCGATCCGGCGATCCTGACCCACCTGGCGCTGATCTACCTGCCGATCACCACCTTCCTGACCCTGTGCTCGACCAGCGTGCTGTTGTTCTACCGGATCGACAAAGCCCGCCATGAGCACAACCTCGATCGGCTGGCGGACGCGGCCCTGCTGCTGGAGGCGGCCGATCCGGACATGGAGATGTCCGAGGGTCCGGCCATAGTCACGCGGCCGGTATAGCCGTCCAGGAGATCTGCTGCGATGACCGACGCCGCCGCCCGCCCGCCGCTGAGGCTGCACACCAAGGTGAGCTATGGGCTGGGATCCGTGGCCCAGTCGGTCGCCGGCGTGGCGCTCTCGGCGGCGATCATCAACTTCTACTTGGTCCGCGTCATCGGCCTGCGCCCGGAGTTGGTCGGGGTCGTGTTGTTTCTCTCTCTGGCGATCGATGCGGTCCTCGATCCGGTGATCGGCCGCTGGTCGGACAACTTCCGCTCCCGATGGGGACGCAGGCACCCGTTCATGTACGCCTCGGCCGTGCCCGTCGGGCTGGCGATCTACTTCCTGTGGCACCCACCCCGCGGGCTTCCGGACACGGCCTTGGCCGCCTTCATGTTCGTTATGCTGGTGGTGCTGCGTCTGTGCGTCAGCCTGTACCAGATCCCGAGCGATGCGCTCACGCCGGAACTCGCGCCCGACTACCATGAGCGAACCGGCCTGATCAGCTATCGCTACTTCTTCGGCATCGCCGGCGGCGTGGTGATGACGGTGATCTTGCTGGACGTGTTCATACCCAAGGACCACGCTCACCCGCTCGGATTTCTCAACCGCGAGGGCTACGCCCAGTTCGGCCTGCTCGCGGCCATCGTGGTGTTCGTCTCGATCGTCGTCTCGTCGATGTCGACCCACCGCTACATTCCCTATCTCAGCCGAGCGCCGCAGCGCCGCCAATCGGTGGTCCAGTCGACGCGCGAGATCGTCGCAACCCTGGGCAATCCGTCGCTGATCGTGGTGATGCTCTCCGGTCTGTTCTCCGGCATCGCCGGCGGCCTGGCCGGCAGCCTGGGCAACTTCATCAACGTGTACTTCTGGGGACTAACGCCCCAGGTGGTCTCGCTGCTCGTCGTCTTCACCGCGCCGGCCTACATCCTCGGGGTGGTGCTGGCCCCCGCCCTGTCGCGCGCACTGGACAAGAAGCGGACCATGATCACCGTCTTCTTCCTGTCCATCTTCACCGGCGTCATTCCGATAACCCTGCGCCTGGTGGGCCTGATGCCGCCCAATGGTTCGCCCTGGATCCCGGCTATCCTGATCGTCGATGGATTTGTCGCGGGGAGTTTGGCGCTGATCGGTTTCGTGATCATCAGTTCGATGATCGCCGACGTCGTGGAAGACAGCGCGGTGAAGACTGGAGTGCGTTCAGAAGGTTTGCTGTTCGCCGCCAACGGCCTTCTGCCGAAGTTCACCACCGGCATCGGCGGCATGGTCGGCAACCTGATGCTGGTCGCGGCGCACTTTCCCACGGGCGTGCACAAAGGCGGACCGGTGGACTTCGTCGATCCTTCGATCATGCGGCATCTGGTGCTGCTGTCGATGCCAACCAGCGTGGTTCTGAACTCGATCGCCGTGAGCGTGCTCATCTTCTATCGCATCGACCGATCCAGCCACGAGAGAAACCTCGAAACCCTCGCGCAGGCGGCCGCCTTCGCGGACGCAGGTCTCGAGCACGACCCCGAGGCGGGAATTACCCTCGGCGGCCCCGCGGTCAAGCCGGTGCAGCCATTCGGATGAACACCGCCGCCTCGCCGCCGGTGTGACGCGACGGCACGCCCGCCGCGGGGTCGACGTGGCGTTCGCGAGATGTGACACTAGATTGATAGCCAATGGGGCGGTCGGGATTCGGTGCGCCCTGGGGAGTCGATGATGCTTTTTCGCCGTTCAGGCGCCCTTGATTTGATCGTCTCGCTGATTTCCTCGAACCCGTCCGCGGGCTTGGCTATCGGATCGGCGCGCGCGGTCACGCGGCCGGACTGATGGACGCCAAGGTCTCCGGCCGCCCGCCCGGCGGATATCGCCCCGGCATGGGCGGGCCAGGGATGGGCGGTCCCGGCATGCGTCCGGGCATGGGCGGCGGCCACATGCATCGCAACCTCACCGAGGGACCGATCACCCGCACCCTGCTGATGTTCTCCCTGCCGGTGCTCGGCGGCAATGTGCTGCAGACGCTGAACACCAGCGTCAATCAGTTTTGGGTCGCCCACATGCTGGGCGTCACGGCGATCACCGCCATCGGCAATTCCAACACCCTGATGATGCTGATGGTCGGCGCGGTGTTCGGCGTCAGCATGGCCGCCAACATCCTCATCGCCCAGCAGGTAGGGGCGGACCAGCTGCCCATGGCCAAGCGCGTCATGGGCACGTCGATCACCTTCTTCGCGGTGCTGTCGACGGCGCTGGCGCTGCTCGGCTGGCACCTATCGCCGATGGTGCTGGGCGCCATGCACACGCCCAAGGCGGCCAGCGCCGAGGCGATCATCTATCTGCGCGTCATGTTCGCCGCCATGCCGTTCACCTACTTCTTCATGTTCATGCAGATGGCGCAGCGGGGCGCGGGAGATTCCCGTACGCCGTTCTACTTCATGATCCTGGCGGTGGTGCTGGACATGATCTTGAACCCCTGCCTGATCCGCGGGCTCGGGCCTTTTCCGAGGATGGGGATAGCCGGATCCGCCGTGTCCACGCTGATCGGCCAGGGCGTATCGCTGACTCTGCTGTTGGTGGTGCTCTATCGCCGCCACAGTGTGCTGATGCTTCGGCCGAGCGAGCTGCACATGCTGCGGCCGGACTTCAAGATCCTCAATTCGCTGGTGACGCGGGGCCTGCCCATGGGCTTCCAGATGCTGGTGATGTCCGGCGCGTCGGTGATCATGATCGGCTTCGTCAACGGCTATGGGGCGGTGACCGCCGCCGCCTATGTCGCCGCCCTGCCGGTGTGGACCTATCTGCAGATGCCGGGCATGGCCATCGGCGCCTCGATCTCGTCCATGGCCGCGCAGAACATCGGCGCGGGGCGCTGGGACCGGGTCAATCAGATCGCCTTGTCAGGCCTGGGCTCCAGCCTGGTGGTGACCGGGGCGCTGGCGGTGGTGATCTACCTGCTCGGCGAGATACCGCTCTACATCTTCCTGCCGGCCGGCTCGCCGGCGATGCCCATCGCCCTGCACATCGACCGCATCACCCTGTGGGCCTTCGTGTTGTTCAACGCCACCTTCGCCCTGTCCGGCGTGGTCAGGGCCACCGGGGCGGTGATCCCGCCGCTGATCATCCTGATCATCTCCATGTGGGTGATCCGGGTGCCCTTCGCGGCGCTGCTGACGCCGCACTGGGGCGCGGAGGCGATCTGGTGGAGCTTCCCGCTGGGCACGGTGACGTCGAGCACCCTTACCGCGCTCTATTTCGTGTTCGGCGGCTGGCGCAAGAGCCGCATGCTCGAGCCGGAGGCCGGCGGCCAGGTCGCCGACGCGGGCCAGGCGCCGCCCACCATGGATCCGCAGGAAGTGGATGAGGAAGCCGCCGACGCCCTCGCCGCCTCCGGCGCCGCCGCGTCCTGACGCCACGCCGCGCGTTCAGCCGGTCTAGGCTTTCGCGGAGGGGACGGGTGTGTATGATCGCCGATAAGTCTCGCCGTCAGAGCGAAACCAGGGAGGTGGGTTGGTGAATCGCCTGAAGGGCCGTGTCGCGGTGATCACCGGCGCCTGTTCCGGCATCGGCCTGGGCGCGACGGAACTGTTCGTGTCGGAAGGCGCCAAGGTGCTCGCTGCGGACATACAGGACGACAAGGGCAGGGCGCTGGCCGCCCGGTTCGACGGTCAGGTGGCCTACCGTCATTGCAATGTGATGGACGAGAGCGACATCGCCGGCGCCATGCAGGGCGCGGTGGACGCCTTCGGCCGGCTGGACATCCTGTTCAACAACGCCGGCGCCGGCGGCTCGCCTAACACCATCGCGGAGATGACCGGCGATGCCTGGGACTTCAGCCAGGACCTGCTGCTGCGCTCCGTGGCGCTCGGCATCCGATACGCCATTGCGCACATGAAAAAAGTCGGAGGCGGCTCGATCATCAATACCGCCTCCATCGCCGGGACCCAGGCGGGCGCGGGACCCATCGCCTATTCCGTGGCGAAGGCCGGCGTGGTCCACCTGACCCGCTGCGCGGCGGCGGAACTGGGCCGCGACGGCATCCGGGTGAACGCCATCTGTCCCGGTCTGATCCTGACCGAGATATTCACCCCGGCCGACCGCGTGCCGCCGGGCCTGGCCGAGATCATCAAGGCGTCCATGCGCCAGAACGCCTACAACGCCCAGCCCATCGCCAAGCCCGGCCTGCCGGAGGACATCGCCAAGGCCTGCCTGTTCTTCGCCAGCGACGACAGCCTGTTCGTCACCGGCACGCACCTGCTAGTGGACGGCGGCATGCACACCGGGCCACGCCAGGCCTGGGATCCGGAAGCCCGGGCCGAACGCCAGCGGATTGCCGATGAGCGCCGCGCCGCCTGGGAAGCCGGCCTGAAACTCGATGAGACGGCGTCCTAGATATTTGAACACGAAGGAATTTGAGCGATGAGATTTGGCATCTTCTACGAGCACCAGCTGCCGCGTCCCTGGACCGAGGGCCTGGAGCTGAAGCTGTTCCAGGACGCCCTGGACCAGGTCGAACTGGCCGACAAGCTCGGCTTCGACAACGTCTGGGAGGTGGAGCACCACTTCCTCGAGGAATATTCGCACTCCTCCGCGCCCGAAGTCTTCCTGGCCGCCTGCTCGCAGCGCACCAAGCAGATCCGCCTCGGCCACGGCATCGTGCTGATGCCCCCCGGCTACAACCACCCGGCCCGCGTCGCCGAGCGCATCGCCACCCTCGACTTGGTTTCCAACGGCCGCGTTGAGTTCGGCACCGGCGAAAGCTCGGCGCTGCTCGAGCTCGGCGGCTACGGAGTGGATGTGGCCCAGAAGCGCAACGCCTGGCGCGAGGCCGTCGAGCAGTGCGCCAACATCATGGCCATGGACCCCTATCCGGGCTTCCAGGGCGAGTTCTTCTCCATGCCGGCGCGCAATCTGGTGCCCAAGCCGGTGCAAAAACCCCACCCGCCGCTGTGGGTGGCCTGCTCCAACCGCGAGACCATCAAGCTGGCCGCGCGCCTGGGCATCGGCGCACTCACCTTCGCCTTCGTCGATCCGGCCGAGGCGAAACAGTGGGTCGACGACTACTATCGGATCTTCAAGGAGGAGTGCGTGCCCATCGGCCACGCGGTGAACCCCAACATCGCCATGGTCTCTTCGTTCGGCCTGCACCATGACGTGGAAGAGGCGCGCAAGCGCTTTCAGGACGGCTTCCGCTTCTTCCAGTTCGCGCTGGGCTGGCACTACGGCTTCGGCGAACAGATTCCCGGCCGCACCAACATCTGGGAGAAGTTCCAGGCCGCGCTCGCCACCATGCCGGAGACGGCGCCGGCCGAGGGCGGCATCGCCACGCCGGAAGGCCTGCGCGAGCACCTGCGCAAATTCGACGCCTGCGGCGTCGACCAGGTGTCCTTCATCCAGCAGGGCGGCCGCAACAAGCACGAGCACATCTGCGAGGCGCTCGAGCTGTTCGCGGGCGAGGTCATGGGCGAGTTCAAGGAACGCGAGGCCGAGCGTGTGAAGCGCAAGAACGAGGAGCTCGCGCCCTATGTGGAGGCCGCGTTCAAGCGCAAGCAGTGGATGAAGCCCCTGGCCGACAACGAAATCCCGCCGGTGGTGGCGCTCGGCCGCAAGATCGCCGAGGAAGCCGCCGCGAGGGGCGAGCCGATCCCCGTGCCGCCGCAACGCGCCGCCTGGCGCGAAGCCCTGGAAGCGGCGGACGCCCGCAAGAAGGCTGAGGAGAAGGCGTAGCAATCTCCCTCCCCTTCATGGGGAGGGAAGATCGCCGTGCGGCGATCGGGCGGGGGTGCGCAAGGTGCGCCGGCTTCGAAAGGGTTCGTTGACCTGTCAGACTTTCCCACCCTGACCGCTTCGCGGTTCTCCCTCCCCATGAAGGGGAGGGAGCGCGCTATTCATCCTCCCACGCCCTGGCGAACGCCACCACCTGGCGGGCGACGGTTTCCACCTGCCAGGCATCGCGCGCCTCCCGGAAATCGCCGGCCTCGTCGTAGAGCAGGCCGCCGCTGCTGTTGAGCGTGGCGCCGAGCGGCGTCGGCCAGCCGCGCATGGCGTGGACGATGCCGCGCAAGGCCGCCAAGGTCGAACCGCAGGCCTGCCAACCGTCGGCGGCGACGATGCAACCGACCGCCCGGCCGTCGAAATAGGGCCGCCGATCGTCGCGCAGACCCTCCAGGGTGTCGAGGGCGTTCTTCACCAGCCCGGAGATCGACCCATGGTAGCCGGGGGTGGCGACGATGACTCCGTCGGCTTCGCGCACGCACCTGAGGAACAGCCGCCGATCGTCGTCCTCCCCGGGGTCGGAGGGGTTGTAGACCGGCAGGCGGGAGAGGAACTCGCCGCCGAACAGCTGGGTGCGCGCGCCGGCCGCCTCGGCCGCGGCCAGCGCCTTCGTCAGCGCCCGTTCGCTGGACGAGTTGGGCCGCACCGTGCCGCCGACGCCGACAATGAACGGCCGGTGCGCGTCAGCTTCACTCAAGAACCTCTCCCTCGGCAACCGTGACCCTGCCGACGACGCGGCCCCAGGTCCCGGTTCACATCACCACACGGCGGCTCGGTTTGAAAGTCGGCCCCGCGGCCCCACGCCGGCTGTCGAGGAATGCTGCGCACTGCATGTAACCCGGTGCGCGTTGAGGACGAACTATGCGTCATGACACGCATATCCATCGTCGCCTGCGCGTTCGCCATTCTGGGCGCCGTGGCCTTCGCCGCCTCAAGCACCCGGGCTGCCGACGCGGCGCACCCCGTGGTGGTGGAACTGTTCCAGAGCCAGGGCTGTTCGTCCTGCCCACCGGCCAACGCCAATCTGCTCGGCATCGCCGATCGGCCCGAGGTTCTGGCGCTGAGTTTCGGCGTCACCTATTGGGACGATCTGGGCTGGAAGGACACCTTCGCGCAGCCGCAATACACCGCCCGCCAATGGGACTACGCCCGCGGCTTCGGCCACCCCGAGGTCTTCACGCCGCAGGTGGTGGTCAATGGCCGTCGCGACGGCATTGGCGCCGACGCCGGCGACTTCGCCCGGCTGGTCCGGGCCGGGGAGCGCGCCGCCGCGCCGACACTCGCGGTCCGTGCCGACGCGGTGTCGGTCGGCGCCGGTCCGATCCCCGCCCGCCCGGCGGACGTTTGGCTGGTGCGCTACGATCCGCGCGTCGTCATGGTCCCCATCCGGCGCGGCGAAAACGGCGGCAAGACCCTGCCGCACAAGAATGTCGTGCATGAACTGGTCCGCATCGGCGCCTGGTCCGGCGGCGCGGAAACCTTGCGGCTGCCGCGCACCTCCGACCCCGTTCTGCGCACGGCGATCCTCGTCCAGCTGTCCAGGGGCGGGCCCATCCTGGCGGCAGCGAAGGGCTGAACCCTTCACAGTCCGTCCGGGCCGAACCACCTCAAATCCCAACCAGAAAGTAGACGCATGAACCGCACCGCTACACTTCGCGTGGCGCTTTGCGCGCCGGCCGCCGTCGCCGTCGCCCTGGCCGGCGCAGCCTTCGCCGCTGACCCGATGGCGTCCGGCGCCATGGGATCCAGCGCCATGGCCCCCGCCCACATGGCCACCCAGCCGCCCGCGAAGCACCCCAAGAGGAAGCACCACGCGCACAAGGGGTCCAAGCCGATGGCCGCGATGAGCACAGGCGCCATGAGCAATGACTCCATGGGTCAGGGCGCGATGGCGGGTCACTAGCGTCGTGTCCGCAGCCGCGGCGGTTGCGCCCCCAACGCCGCGGCTGTTCCCGCCCGTCCGCGCGCGACGGGACTGTCGATTTCATCGGTCCGGCTCAGCTAAGGTGGCGCTCCGCACCACGCGGGACGGAGCCAGGGGCGTGCAGAGCGTCGAAGACCGGCTGAGGGGGCTGATGCTGCGCGGCCGCGCCGGCGATGCGAAGGCCCATGCCGAACTGCTTCACGCGCTGGCGGGATATTTGCGGGGCTACTTCGGGCGACGGCTCGGCGCCGACGCTCCGGACCTCGAGGATCTGGTGCAGGAGACGCTGCTGGCGGTGCACCTGAAGGGTCACACCTACGACGCCGCCTACCCGTTCACCGCATGGGCCTATGGCGTGGCCCGCTACAAGCTCATCGATCAGTTCCGCCGCCGCGGCGCACGGCGGGAGACGCCGCTGGAAGACGCCGACGTTCTGATCGCCGCGGAAGATCCGGCAGAGCGCGCCGCATCGGGCGACGTGGCTCGACTGCTGGCCCTGCTGCCGGAGCGACAGCGGGCCCTGCTGCGCGACGTGAAGCTCACGGGCCTGTCGATCGAGGAGGCCTCGCAGCGCTCGGGCATGTCCGTGTCGGCGGTGAAGGTGAGCATCCACCGCGGCATGAAGGCCATGGCGAAGAAGGTCCGCGATGAAGACCGATGACCTGATCGCCGCCCTCGCCCGGCAGGATGCCGCTGCCCTCCCAGGCGTCACGCGCGCCCTGGCCGTCGCCCTCGTTGTCGCCGCCGGGGGATCGCTGGCGGTGCTGCTTCTCGGCTGGGGACTTCGGCCAGACCTCGCCCAGGCCGTGGCGACGTCGGCCTATTGGATGAAAGCCGGCTACACGGCCGCCTTCGCGCTTGGCGGCCTCATTCTGGTGGAGCGGCTCGGGCGTCCCGGCGTCACCGCGGGACGGGGCTGGTTCGCGCCGGCCCTCGCGGTGCTGGCCATAGGCGGCCTCGCGGTCTGGGAGCTGAGCGGCCTTACTCCCGCGGCGCGCATGGCGGACATGATGGGGCACAGCGCCAGCCAGTGCCCGCTGCGTATCATGGCGATCTCCGCGCCGGCTTTCGCGGCGGCGATCTGGGCGTTGCGGCGCATGGCCCCGACCCGGCCGCGATTGGCCGCCGGCGCCGCGGGCCTGCTGGCCGGCGGCATCGGCGCCACGGTCTATGGCCTGCGCTGCGACGAGACGGCGGCGGCGTTCACCGCCATCTGGTACAGCCTGGGCATGCTCGGCTGGGCAGGGGTCGGCGCGCTGGTGGGGCCCAGACTGCTGCGATGGTAGGCTAGCCCCGCCGGCCACGCCCGCCCGGTCTCGTGGGCGTGGGCGTCCATCCCCCGCGCGACGGGCCGCGCCCGGAAAGGCCGAGACCGCGGTCCCTGGGGTTCGGCCGGTTCATGGCGCGCTCCATATGCCTGGCGGTGATCGCCGCCGCCCGCTGGGCCTGGGCCGTCTTCTGCGCCTCCAGACCCAGCACGTGTTGGACGAACGCCACGGTCTCGGTCACTTCGCCAGGGTCCGGCGGCCCCAGCACCACCTGCGGACTCGAGAACCGCGTTGCGAACGCCCGTTCGATCAGCGGACGCCAGCGCGCCTCCACGTGCGACATCGTCCAGGCCGTCGCCGCCTTCTTGGACGTCACCCGCCCGGTCTCCAGGCTGTGCAGCATGCGGCAGTAGACCACCACCCAGAACGCCTGCAACCAGGCGGCGTCGATCTTCTCCGCGGTTCCGTGGCGCTCGGCATAGGTCCGCATGGCTTCGCGCACCTCGCCGCGCAGGGCGTCCGGCGTCACCGGATCGATCAGGGTCTTCGGGTGCGGGCCGGCCAGGACCACGCCCTTTTCCCGCGCGATCCATCGCACTAGGCGCAGGTTGTCGTGTTCCGAACGCACCAGCACCCGCTCCCCGTTGCCGAGGAACAACAGGGGATAGACGTGCCGCGGGCTGCCGCCGGTTCCGGGATCCGCCCAGCCCGCCGGGCGTGGCGGCGTATCCGGCGGATCGCTCGGCTCCAGCGACCAGCGGCGCAGGATGCCGGCGGGAAAGTAGGAGCCTTCCAGCCGAAGGCCCCACGGGGGCGCCAAGTCGTGCAGCGTATCGTGCATCGCCTGTAGGGCCGGCCGCTCAACTTCGGTGATGTCCCTGCGCGTCACCACCACGAAGTCGCAGTCGCTGTTTTCGTCGAAGTCGCCGAGGGCCAAGGAGCCTACCAGGTAGGCGCCGACGAAGTTCTGGCCGAGCACGGCGCGAACCCGCTCGGTGAAGACGGACAGCAGGCCGTTGAGGGCCGGATAGGGCGTGGGCTCGCGCAGAGGCGCGCGGGGGTCTTGGGGGGTCGGCATGGGAGGTCCAATCGGAATGAAGTTGAGCGCGCGCGGGCGCGGCAAGCGTCAGGCGTCGGCCGGTGATGGCCGGGCGGCCTCTAGGCCCTCAACTTCTCGATCAAACACATAGGGCGAACCCTTCCGATGACTCGCGGAACCTAGCACGCGCCGTGCGGCGCGCAATGGCCAAGGCGCTTCGTCAGTGTACCGCCGTGAACGGAGCGACCATGTCCGGTTCGCTCATCACGCGGGCGAGCTCGGTGACCAGGGCCGTGGGCGACAGCGGCTTGGGGATCACGCCGTTCATGCCGGCGGCGAGGTAGGCTTCGCGCTGGTGCGCCAGGGCGTTGGCGGTCATGGCCAGGATTGGCGCCTCGCCGGCCTGGCCCGGCAAGGCGCGGATCGCCCGCGTGGCCGTGACGCCGTCCATCACCGGCATCTGGATATCCATGAACACGATGTCGAACGCGCTGCGCCGGGCGGCCTCGACCCCCTGCGCCCCGTCGTCGGCGGTCTCCACCGCGGCGCCCAGGTTCTCCAGCATCTTGGTGGCGATGAGGCGATTGGTGGCGTTGTCCTCGACTACCAGCACGCGCAGGCCCGCCAGCCACTGTGGGTCCTCGACGATCACTTCGGACACGCCCTCCGCCCGCGGGGCCGCCAGTTCGAACCAGAACGTCGATCCGCTGCCCTCTTCAGAGACGAATCCCACGTCGCCGCCCATGATCTGGGCGAGCTTGCGGCTGATCGACAGGCCAAGCCCCGACCCTCCGAACTTGCGCGTCGCCGAACCGTCCGCCTGGTGGAAGCGTTCGAAAAGCGCCTTCTGGGCATCGGCCGGGATGCCGACGCCAGTGTCCTCGATCTCGACCCTGAGCCGCCGATCCTCGCCGTCGCCGCCGGCGTTCATGCGCACGATGACGCCCCCGGCCAGGGTGAACTTCACCGCATTGCCGATCAGATTGAAGAGCATCTGGCGCAGGCGCACCGGATCGACGCTGACCCAACCCAGGTCCGGCTGGATCTCCGTCTGCAGGTAGAGCCCCCGAGCCTCGGCCTGCGGCCGCAGCAGGCCGACGACGCCTTCGAGGGCCGAGCCCGGATCGGTGGGCGTGGGCGACAGTTCCAGGCGGCCAGCCTCGATCTTCGAGAAGTCGATGACGTCGTTGAGCAGTTCGTTGAGCATCGAGCCGCAGGCCAGCGCCTCCTCCAGCAGCCTGCGTCCCTCGATGGACAGGGCTTCGCCCTTGAGCAGGTGCAGCACGCCCAGCACGCCGTTCATCGGTGTACGGATCTCATGGCTCATGTTGGCGAGGAACTGGCTCTTGGTCTCCGCCGCGACGTGTGCGGCCTGCTCGCCGCGAATCGCGCCGTCGCGAGCTTCGGCCAGCTCGGAGACGTCCTGGCTGATGCCGATCACTTCCCAGCGGCGAGACGGCAGTTCGCGCAGACCGCGCCACGCGGCCCGCAGGTGGCCCCAGGCGCCGTCTGGGCGCCTGTTGCGGTATTCGACGACGCGGAACTCGCCGGTATGCAGGGTGTGCTTGAACGCCGCGTCCATCGCCGGCACGTCGTCCGGATGGATCTCGTCGGCCACCTCCACGTTCGAACGTATGGCGAGGTCGCTGACGGGCTGCGTGGCGTTCTGCACGTCGTGGTCGAAGATGTAGCGGCGCGTTTCGGGATTGTACCGCCAGACGAATGTCCCCGAGGCCTCGCGCAGCAGCGCCGTGGATCGGCTGAGGGTCTCCAACTCGGCATTGCGCTCGCGCTCGTCGGTGATGTCGCGCAGAACGACCAGAGTGCTGCTCAGGCCGTCGCCCTTGGCCTGGGCGCGCACCCATTTCCATGCGCCGGATCTGGTCTGCAGGCGCAGTTCCGCCACGCCCACCCCGCCACGCCTCATGGCCTCGCGCAGCGTGTCGAGGGCTTCGTCGTCATCAGGATGGGCGAAGCTCTGCAGCCGCCTGCCCGCGCTCTCGGCGGCCGAATAGCCCGTGAGCTTGACCCACGCCGGATTGACAGCCGCGATCACACCCCCGTCGCTGACCAGGAAGGCGTCGAAACTGTGCGCGAAGAACCACCCCGCCGCGTTCTGGCGCTTCTTCGGCGCACGCGCGGTCGTGCCACGGCCCATCCGGATCCTCCCCTTTGTGAGAAACGTCGCAGGGGAAGGTAAAGGTAGAGTTGCAACCTCTCCGGTCGCAGTCTGGAAATGGCCTGCGATGCGTGCAGCTCGGTCCGGACCGTGCGCGGATCGCCACCTCCACGATAAAACCTCACATTGTAGATGGATCATTTCTTCCGTGTAACGACATTTGCGTCACGGCGCCGCGCGGCTGGTCCTCGCACGCAGCGGCGAGAACGAGCTAAGTAACTAATTGATAATTCGAAAGTGTCACCCGAGTCCCGGCTCGAGAGGTCGCGAGCAGTGACTCCTCCACACAGGAATTCGGGGGGCGAGTGACATCAAAAAGTTGCATTTCGTTCAAGAAAGCTTCTCTTGAACCCCCCCGAAGGTTGGCGATCAAACGCACCCATTGGGTCGCCATCTGGAAGCGCGTGACGCCCCCCAAACCCGAGCGGTCGGCGCCTGGTCGCCGCCCCATCGGACCGTGGGCGGTCAAGTCAGCGCACGGCGAGGCGATCGGGGACGGGGTCAGGGGATCGTCATGCCGACACTTCACAGGCGCAGGCCGGTGCGCGCCGCAGCCTCGTACGCGGCGCGCACCGGGAGGCCGGTGGTTCTCGCCGCGCTGTTCGGCGCCGTCAGCGCCTTGGCGTTGGGCGGCGCGGCGAGCGCGGACCAGACTACGGCCCAGGCCGATCCCACGCCGGGCAACACGGTCAGCGACGTGGTGGTCGCGGCGCCGCGCGAGGAAGTGAAGGCGCGCGAGGTCCAGCAAAGCGCCATCAACCTGGTGCAGGTGCAGTCGGCGGAGACCATCCTCAAGTACCCCGACTTCAACGCCGCGGAGTCTCTCGGCCGCATTCCGGGCGTCTCCCTGTCCAGCGACACCGCTGAAGGGCGTTTCGTCAACATCCGCGGCATCGACGCAAACCTGAATGGCGCCACCTATGGCGGCGTGCCCCTGCTCAACACCTTCCCGGGCGGCACGGCGGCAGGCGGGGGCGGTCGGGCGGTTGAGTTCGACACCGTCCCCACCGGCGCCATCGACGGCATAGTCGTCACCTTCACCGGCTTGCCCGACCATGAGGCTGAAGGCCTCGGCGGCTCGGTCGAACTGTCGCCGCGGGTCGCCGCCAACGTCACCAGGCCATTCGCTGACATCACGCTCGGCACAGGGTACGAGCCCCTGCACGATCACACAGGGCCGAACGAGGCCGAAGTCGCCTTGGGCGGACGGTTCGGCGGCGGCGGTCATGGCGCCGGAATGCTCAGCGATGGGCCGTTCTCCTTCGTGCTCACCGCTTCTGTGAAGGAAGACCGCCGCGCCATCGACGACCTCGAGGAAAGCTACATCGACGACGGAATCGCGCCGAACAACGCCATCCACCAGTACGACCTGCGCCGATACAACTACCATCGCACCCGGTTCGGCTACGGTGGGGAACTCGACTACCAACCGAACGACAACCACGCCTACTACCTTCGCGTGGACCTGGCCGGCTACACGGAGGAAGTCCACAAGAACTTCCTCCTATTCAGGAACCTGGACGGCATCGAAGATCCGAACGCGGCCAATCCAATCCCCATCGACCCGAACAATCCGAACGGGTTTCTGGTGACGACGCAGCCTCGCATCTCCCTCACCGACGAGCGCGAGACGCACCGCAACGAGGTCTATGTCCTGGGAGGCAGGGACAATTTCGGCGGCATCGTCCTAGACTACCGCGCGTCCTACAGTCGCGCGTCGTTCCTTGTCGACCGGAACATCGGCGCCTCATTCAATGGGCCGACAGATGTTCCGATCACCTATGACAACAAATCGAGTGCGATCTATCCGGCCTTCACCTTTGCGAGTGGGCCAGGATTCCCCAATGGATTCAATGTGGACGACGCAACACAATACACCTTGAAGAGTTCCGGCCTCAGCAATAGCCAAGATAGGGACTACGACGAGGAATTCGCATTTGCCGCGAACGCTTCGATTCCTGTCCACTGGCTAGGCGACGAGGATCAAGTAAAGATCGGCGGAGAAGCACGTCTACGCGATAAGGTCGCTAAGCACTTCACGCAACACTTTACGTTTTCACCGATCAATCTTTCGACGGTTTCGAACCCGGCGATCAGGTATTATAACAATCACTATTCCAACGGACCTCAATCTATCTTCAATCCAATCCGAGCGCTGGTCGACGGCGGCGCGACCAGCGCCGGGTTGACGTTCAGTCCCGGGTCCTTTTTTGACGCTCGCGAAGATATCTACGCCGGCTATGCCCAATACGCGGGTGAGCGGGGCAAGTGGGGCTATCTGGTCGGGGTGCGCGTGGAGGCCACGGACGCCGTCTATGGAGCGCTGGTTCCGACGCCGACGAGCCACGCGGCGAGCTATGTCGATGCGTTTCCAACCCTTCAGGTGCGCTACAGCTTTACGCCGCAGATGGTCCTTCGCGCGACCTATTCCACGGGCATCGGTCGGGCGGGCTTCACCCAGAATACAGCGGCCGCCTCTGTGGATCTTACACAACTCACTGTCAGCAGAGGCAACCCAAAACTGAAACCTACCTTCGGCAACAACTTCGATTTGGTCTTCGAAGACTACCTGCCGAACGGGGGCATCATTCAATTGGGTGTTTTCGACAAGGAATTCACGGACTACATAGCACCGCGTGTCCTTCACAATGCCGCCGATCCTCTGTTCCCGGTCGGCGAGACGGGGACCGTCACAACCTTCCTCAACATTCCGCGCGCCTACGCCCGCGGTGTCGAAGGGGCTTACCATCAGGCGTTCACTTGGCTGCCTCGGCCCTTCGATGGTTTCGGCATCGAGGCCAATGTCACCCTGGTGGACTCTCGCATCCTCGAATATGACGCCGCGACGTCAGCGACTGGTCGGAACGAGTTCGGACTGCTTCCGGGCACCTCTCAGGTCACCTGGAACCTCGCAGGTTTCTACGAGGCCCACGGCCTGCAGCTGCGCCTGGCGTCGCAATACGTCAGTCACAGCCTGTTCGGGCTCGGCGGAGACAAGGCGCTAGACACCATCCAGGACGATCGACTGACCATGGATTTCACCTCCAGCTACAGGATCAACCCCACCTGGACGGTGTATTTCAGCGCCAAGAACCTGCTCAACACGCCCCTGCGCTACTATGAGGGCGTGCCGAACCGTCCGGTCCAGCGGGAGTTCTATGACGCCACCTTCGAAGGCGGCATAAGGGCGCACTTCTAGGCTCCGCCTCGCACCCGCACCGCATGAGAGAGTTGCATATGCCGCGAAATACCGTTCTGGCGCTCGCCGCGTTGGTCTTGAGCGCGCTCGCGGGCTGCGCACGCGCGGCGCCCGACGCGGCGGCGGATGCGGCGGTGCCCCGCTACGCCCACATCGTGGTCATCGTCGAGGAGAACAAGAACTACGAGCAGATCCTCGATCCGGCCATGGCCCCGAACATCGCGGGGCTGGCGGCGAAGTACGGGGACGCCGCGCAGTTCTTCGGCGAGGTGCATCCCAGCGAGGCCAACTATGTCGCCCTGCTGGGGGGCGACACCTTCGGCATCCATGACGACGACGCCTACTATTGCCACGCCGGCATGACCGATCCGGCCTGCGGCGGGGCGGGCGCGCCCGGATACGTGGACCATACGGTCGCCGCGCCCCACCTCGGCCAGCAGCTCGAGGCGAAAGGCCTGACCTGGAGGGGCTACTATGAGGACCTGCCGGAGCCCGGCTCGCTTGCGGTCATCGCCGGGGATCCGGCCTACGACAACGGCGGCCACCGGGTCGCGTTCTACGCCTCGAAGCACTCGGGCTTCGTCAACTTCGCGGCGGTTCAGCACGATCCGAACCGCTCGGACCACCTGGTGGGTTTCGACCGGCTCGACGCCGATCTGGCGTCGGGACGCCTGCCGAACCTGGCGCTGATTGTGCCCAATCAGTGCAACGAGATGCACGGTCTGACCGCGCCCACGCTCCCGCCCGGGTGCAGCCAGCTGGAGGTGGCCGCGCTCATCCGGCGCGGAGACGCCGAGGTCGGCGACCTGGTGCGAAAGCTCCAGGCGACGCCGCAGTGGGCCGGCGCTGAGAACTTCGCCATCGTCATCACCTTCGACGAGGGTTCCGGCCACACCCGCGAGGGATGTTGCGCGGTGACGCCCCAGGCGCCGTCGAACTACGGCGGCGGCCACATCCCCACCATCGTCATCACCAACCACGGTCCGCGCGGCGTGAAGGACGAGACCCCCTACAACCACTACTCCCTGCTGCGCACCATGGAGGACGCCTTCGGAGTCTCCGAACACCTCGGCCACGCCGCCGAAACCGACAAGGGCGTGGTCCCGATGGTGGGGCTGTTCGCCGTGGGGCGCTGAGGCGCCGGCCTCTACCCGAACCTCCCGCCGCGTCCCTCGCCGGCGGCGAAGCGGGCGGCGCCGGCGGCGGCTTCCCCGGCGGCCAGGGTGACGCGGCCGAGGCGGTACTCGTTGAGCGTGGCGTCCTCCCAGGAGAGGCTCCACTGCTCCAGCGCCGAGCGGCGGTCGTTGCGCATGCACACTTGCGGAAACGCCGCGATCTGCCTGGCCAGGTCGATGGCCGCCGTCCGCGCCTGGCCGGCCTTCACCACCCGGTTGGCGAGGCCGATGGCCAGCGCCTCTCGCGCGTCCACCGGCCGGCCGGTGAGGATCAGGTCCATGGCCCGCGACGCGCCGATCAAGCGCGGCAGGCGCACGGTGCCCAGATCGATCAGCGGCACGCCGAAGCGGCGGCAGAACACGCCGAACACCGCGCCCTCGCCCGCCACGCGCAGGTCCGCCCACAGGGCCATCTCCAGCCCGCCGGCCACGGCGTAGCCTTCCACGGCGGCGATCACCGGCTTGGACAGCGCCAGCCGCGTCGGCCCCATAGGCCCCAGGTCGCCGCCCTCCAGGGTGCGGTTGCCACCCCGGGGTTCGGCGATGGCCTTCAGATCCGCCCCGGCGCAGAACACGTCGTCCCCGCCGGTGAACACCGCCACCAGCGCGGCCTCGTCGGCGTCGAAGCGCTTGAAGGCGTCGTAGAGCAGCTGCGCCGTCCCGCGGTCCACCGCATTGCGCCGCTGCGGGCGCGACAGGGTGACCACGGCGACAGGGCCCTCCAGGGCGTAGGTGACGGCGGACATCGGCGGGGCTCCTGAACCTTGCGCCGCCGTTCTAGCCCGTCAGCGCCGCGTCACCCAGCCTCGGCGACGCTGGCTATCACGCGGACCGCGCTGTCCTGCGATAGTGTCCCAGCCCGCGCCGGGCGTCGGCGATGGCCCGCAGGGACCGCTCCACGTCCTCGTCGGTGGTCCGCCAGGACGAGACGGAGATGCGAAGGGCGGCGCGGCCCTGCCAGTGCGTCGGTCCGAACCAGCACTCGCCGGAGCGCTGCACGGCCTCGATCAGCGCGCTCGTCGCCTGCGGCGTCTCGGCCGCGGCCACCACCTGGTTGATCGCCACCTCGTTCAGCACCTCGAGCCCCAGGTCCTGCAGTCCGACGGCGAAGCGCCGGGCGTGGCGGCAGCAGCGCTCCACCAGCTCGCGCACGCCGTCGCCGCCCAGCGAGCGCAGCGCCGCCCACACCTCCACGCCCCGGGCACGCCGCGAGAACTCCGGGACGATGTCGTGGGGCGAGGCGGCCCCGCCGATGCTGGTATAGGCCGCCTGGGCGCCCATCACCGCGCGCACCGCGCCCGGATGCCGGCAGATGGCGAGGCCGCATTCATAGGGGGTGTTCAGCCACTTGTGGGTGTCGGTGGTCCAGGAGTCGGCGCGCTCCAGGCCCCGCGTCAGGTCGTCGAAGTCCGGGCTCGCCTTGGCCCACACGCCGAAGGCGCCGTCCACATGCACCCAGGCGCCTGCCGCATGGGCTGCGTCGCAGATCGCGCCCACCGGATCGAAGGACCCAGAGTTCACATTGCCCGCCTGGGCCAGCACGATGGTCCGCGCGTCCAGCTTCGGCAGGGCGTCCGCGATCATCCGCCCCTGGCGGTCCACGGGAACCCGCTCGATCTCGTGGTCGCCATAGCCCAGCAGCGACAGCACCTTCAGCGCCGAAACATGGATCTCGGCGGACGCCACGATGCGCACCGGCGGCGCGTCCCGCAAGCCCCGGCGCGGCAGGTCGTAGCCCTCGCGGCGCAGCAGCTCCGCCCGCGCCGCCGCGAGGCCCGTGAGGTGGCCCATGGTGGTTCCGGTGACGAAGCTGACCGTGGCCTCGGGCGGCAGGCCGAGCAGTTCCAGCACCCATCCGGCCGCCACCGCCTCCAGCTTGATCGCCACCGGCGAGGTCACGTCGGTGAAGGCCAGCTGGTCCCACGCCGTGGCCAGCCACTCGGCTCCCACCGCGGCCGGCAGGGCGCCGCCCACCACCAGGCCGAAGTACCGCCCGCCCTGTGACGCCATGGTCGCCGGCGAACCGGCTGCGTGCAGCAGGCGCAGCGTGTCCACCGGATCGCTGGCCGCGCCCGGCAGAGCCTCGTCGAAGCGGCAAAGGCCTCTCAGCGCCTCGGCGGTGGGGGTCACTTGGCGGGCGCAGACGCCGTCCAGATAGTCCAGCGCCATCACGTGCGCCGCGCCCAGCACCTGGGTGTAGGGATTCATCGGTGTCACCTGTTCAATTGCGAGGCGTGACATTGGGTGAGATATCTCTAGAGTCAATCTGAATATTGCTATAGTGACACTGCCCGACGAGGAGGCCAGGGCGCATGTGGACCCCGCGGATGGCGGAGGGCGACGGCCTGCGCTTCGAGGGCCTGGTCGAGGCGATCGCCGAGGATATCGCCGCCGGCCGCCTGGCGCCAGGCGATCGCCTGCCGCCCCAGCGCGAGACGGCCTACCGTCTCGGCCTTGGGCTCGGCACGGTGACCCGCGCCTACGCGGAGGCCGAGCGCCGAGGCCTGCTGACGGCCCAGGTCGGCCGGGGCAGCTTCGTGGCCGAGACAGCCGCCGGCGCCGCGTCCGGCCAGGCGGGGGCGCGCATCGACTTCAGCCGAAACCTGCCGCCCCTGGCCCCCGCCCGGGCGCATCTGGCCGGCGCCCTGGCCGCCCTGCGCCGCCGACCTGACATCGCCGACGAGCTGGACTACGCCCCGCCGGAGGGCCGCACACGCGACCGCCGGGCTGGCCAGGCCTGGATCGCCGCCGTCACCGGCTGGGATGGGCCGAACCCCAGCCTCCTGGCCTGCTGCGCCGGCGCCCAGCAGGCGATCTTCCTGGCGCTGGAGGTCGCCGCCCCCGCGCGCGCGCCGGTGATTGTCGAGGAAGCGACGTTCTGGGGCGTCAAGGCCGCCGCCGCCGCCGCCGGCCGCCCGCTGATCCCCGCGGCCATGGACGCCGAGGGCCTGCGTCCGGACGCCCTGGAGCGCGCCGCCCGCCAGAGCGGCGCCCGCGTCGCCTATGTCCTGCCGTTCCAGAACCCCACGGCGCGGCTGATGGGCCCGGCGCGCCGCGCGGCGATCGCCCAGGTCGCGCGCCGCCTGGACCTCACCCTGATCGAGGACGACCTCTACGCTGCGTTCCGCCCTGACGACGGCGCCCCGCCCATTGCGGCCCTGGCGCCGGAGCGCACCTTCTATGTCTCCGGGGTCTCCAAGAGCCTGGCGCCCGGCCTGCGCGCCGGCTACCTCGCCGCGCCCACGGCGGAGCACTTCGAGCGCGTGATCGCCGCGGTGCGCGCGCTCAGCTACGCCCCGCCCGGCTTCGGCCCGGCGATCGCCAGCCAGTGGATCGAGGACGGGTCCGCCCAGGCCATTGTCGCCGCCGTGAAGGCCGAGGTGCGCGAGCGCACGGCCCTGGCCGGCGAGATCCTCGGCGACCTGCTCGAGCCACCGGCCTCCGGCGAGAGCCTGCACCTGTGGCTGCCGATGGGCGAGCTGGAGGCCGAGCGCCTGACCAGCCGCGCCTTGCGGCTGGGCGTCGACCCCACCCCGCCCGCCGCGCCCCTGGTCCCGGGCGGCAAGCTCACCGGCCTGCGCCTGTGCATCGGCGCGCCGCCCAGCCGGGAGACCCTGCGCCGAGGCCTGGAAATCATCCGCGACGCCGCCTCCGCGGCGCCCGAACGTACGCCCTCGATCGTCTGACGGGGCCGTGCGTCACGAGTCTGGCGGGCGCGGGCGGCGATCGACCTGTTTCAACACGAAGGACACGAAGGACACCAAGGGATCGCGAAGCGATCCGGCGAAGCATGCATGCGCCGCGCCCTGACGATGATCGCGCCCGCGCCGCGGGCGCCTTCGTGTCCTTCGTGTCCTTCGTGGTGAATTGAGGCCCCACCGCCGCCTCGCGCCTCAAACCAGTGTCCGGCCCCCGTCCACCACCAGCACCTGGCCGGTCGTGTAGCTGGCGCGCATCAGGTGGAGATAGGCCTCGGCGACCTCCGCCGGGGCGCCCACGCGGGCCAGGGGCTGCAGCTCGGTCATCCGGCGCAACTGTTCCTCGCGCCGGTCCGCGGGGATCGAGTTCCACACGTCGGTGAGGATCAGCCCGGGGCACACGGCGTTCACCCGCACCGGCGCCAGGTCCACCGCCAGCGCCCGGGTCAGGTGCTCGACCGCCCCGGCCATGGCGGTGCTCAGCGCTCCGCCCTTGCGCGGCCGGTGGGCGACCACCCCGTCGGTGAGCACGATCGACCCGTTCGCCGAGATGCGTCCCTGGGCGTGCTTGATCGCCGCCAGCGCGCCCCAGAAGCGCACGGTGAAGGTGGCGTTGGCCCCCGCCAGGTCCAGCTCCGCCACCGCGCCGCCGCCCCGCAT
>JBIOEG010000014.1:0-76147 GCA_044445825.1 Caulobacterales bacterium | reverse complement strand
GCCACCTCCGCCGCCACCGCCGCCTACCGACCCCACGGCCATCGCGGTGCTCAGCGTCCTGGAACACGTCTGCATCCCGGGCGCCGCTCAGGCCAATCTCGCCCAGGCGGCGAAGGCCGCCGGCTTCCGCAAGTCAGGGGACAACTGGGTGGTCAAGACCAAGGACTACACCCTCACGGTCGAGCCCACGCCCACCAGCCCCAATCAGTGCCATGTGGACGTCACCCATCCGATCGATCTGGAGGCGCCGGGGCGGCCCATCGTCGTCGCCCTGCACGACTGGGCCGTGATCGCCCGCGGCTGGTCGCTCTACCGAAACGACAAGAACGTCGTCGCCGGCCAGGAATTCACCACCCGCTCGTGGGAGAACACCCAGGACGGCAACCACGGCGAGGCCCTGGTGTTCGTGACCATCCGCAAGGCCGACGGCACGCCGAGCGCGCGCGATGTGGACACCTCCCAGCTGATCTACAGCGTCAAGCCGTCCTGAGCGCCGCCCCGTTGACCCCTCACGACGCCGCTGGGTTGACGGGGGTCGTGATGGTCCTGGCGGCCTACGCGGCCGTGCAGCTGCGCCGGCTGGAGGCGACGGGCGCCTGGGCGCTGGCGCTGAACTTCCTGGGCGCCAGCCTGATCCTGTTGTCGCTGATCTACCGCTTCAACCTCGCCGCCTTCCTGATCGAGGCGGCCTGGGCCCTGATCTCTCTGCTGGGCCTGCTGCGGGTCGCCTTCAGGCGGCGCTGAGCGCGGAGCTCTCGGCGATCCACTCGAGCACCAGCGCCGCCACCCGCTCATAGCCGGGCTCGGCCAGCAGCCAGTGGCTCATGTCCTCGAACACATGGAATGTCGCGCCGAGCCGCCTGGCGGTCTCGCGCACCGTGGCCGCCGGGTGCACGACGTCCCGACCGCCGGCGACGGCCAGGACCGGGGCGGCGATGCGCGTGGGGTGGATCATGGTGGTCATGAACGGATCCAGCCACCAGTTGAGGGTCTCCCACAGCGCCCGGCCGCTCTCGCTGCCCATCCGCTCGAAGACGGCCCGGCGCTCGGCGCGCGGCATGCGCTCGACGCTGAACCGGCGCAGTGTCGCGTAGTCGGGCGCGATGGCCTGGAACCAATAGGCGCCGAGGCTGTAGAGGCTCACGGCGGAGACCGCCTCCTCCATGGACGCGCCGGTGAGCCCCCAGGGGGTCGAGGGCGCCAGCAGCACCAGCCCGGCGGTGGGGGCCTGGGCCGCCGCCAGCGCGCTCACGAGCCCGCCCAGGGAATGGCCGATCAGAATGGGCGGCCGCGGCTGCGCGCGGACCACGCGGGCGATGGCGCGGGCGTAGTCGCTCATGGAAAGGCCGCTGACCGGTCCCGCGTCGTCGCCGTGCCCAGGCAAATCAGGCGTGGCGACGGCGTGTCCGGCCCGGATGAAGGGATCGGCGAAACGCTCGAAGGCCCACCCCCCACAGAACGCGCCGTGAACCATGACGATCGGGGCTGGCATGATTCTCCTACGGCGACCGGCGCCCGCCGAACGGTCGCCGCCCTGCGGGCGCACTGAAACTCAAGCTTTGCCGAACGGTTGAAGGCCCCGCAAGGCCCTTGGGCTGATGGGCCGCGGCGTCACGCCGCGCCGGCGCCCTCGAACCGGTTCACCAGCGGCCTGAAGGCCTCGATGACATGCCGATAGACCTCGCGCTTGAAGTCCACGACCTGGTCCATCGCCTCGTCGATATCCGCCCACCGCCAGTCGTCGAACTCGGGATGGCCGCAGCCGGGCGAGTCCAGCACGAACTGGGAATCGTCACCCTCGAAGGCGAAGGCGAACCACACCTGCTTCTGGCCGCGCCAGCCCTTGGCCAGTTTCGAGCCGCTGTGGTCCGTGGGGAATTCATAGCCAATCCAGTCGCGCGTGCGGCCCAGGAGGCGCAACGCCGTGGCGCCCGTCTCCTCGGCGAGTTCGCGCTGGGCCGCTTGCAGCAGGTCCTCGCCCTCGTCCACGCCGCCCTGCGGGAATTGCCAGTTGGTCGGTCCTGCCGTGCCCGCGCGCCGGCCAAGCCACACCTTGCCGTCCCGGTTGAACAGGACGATCCCGACGTTGGGGCGCAGGGTGGAGAGGTCCATGCCTAGCGCCGGACGGTGAGCGCGGACGCCGGCACCAACTGATAGCCGCGATCGGAAAGCGTGCTCGCCCAATGCGCCGCCATCTCAAGTGTGACCGGATAGGCGAAGCCTGAGCCCAGCGACCTGCCCGAGCGGGCGGCCTCGGCTTCCAGCGCGCCCAGCTGCGCCTGGATCGCGTCCCCGGACAACTGGTCGTCGATGATTCGGCTGGCCGAGGCTCGCGGCAGTCCGCCGCCCTGGCTGGCCGCCGAGCCGTCGTCGACGAAGGCGAGGCCACGCTGACGCAGATCGGTGGAGAAAACGCCCATGGCCGTCGGAGACTGCACGAATTTCGAACCCAGATAGTTGGTTACGCCAAAGTAGCCCGTGGCGCGGGACAACAGCCACTCAAGCCTGTGTGTGGTGTCGTCGGCGCGCCCGTCGGCCATCAGCGTATATGGGCCCGGATCGTTCTCTGGGTAGTCCTTGGGCTCCATGGGCGTTTCGAGCAGCACCTCGTGGCCGGCCGCGCGGGCCATGTCGATCCAGCCCTGCAGGCCGTCGGCATAGGGAACGAAGGACAGGGTGACGTCGGCCGGCAGGGTCTCGATCGCCTGGCGTGTCGCCTTGGCGTTGAGCCCGAGGCCGCCGATGATCAAGGCGATCTTCGGCTTGCCGGTGGGCGAATAGGGCCGCGCATAGGCCTGCGCGGGGGTGCGCCCGTCGGCGGCGATGGTCGGCAGAGGTCCGCCGGGGCCGGGCGCGAAGAGACCGGCGATGGGCGCCTGAGGCAGGGGGGCGCCGACAGCCATCGGGCCGTCCACCCGCGCGTCTGCAGGGATGGTGATGATCGCCTGGCCGTGCATCGGCCCGGCGTCGAGCGGCGTGGTGGAGAGCTCCACCGTCGCGACGCCGAACGGCGCATCGCCGGCGGTCTCGGAAGGCAGGGCCTCGCGCCAGCCGGGCGGGGCGCTGGTGTCGGCGATGTGGGCCAGCGACAGCCGCACGGTCGGCGCGCCGGCTTTCGGATCGCCGGTGAGCGCGATCAACATCGAGGCGCAGAGCACGAAGAAGCCGGCGGCGGCGGCCGCGGCGGCGGATGGTCCCCCGAACGGCCCGAGCCGCGCGACGAGGCCCGCCGGGGTGACGGCGCGGCGTGGAGGGACGGGGACGGGGGGTGGCCTCTTGGCGAACATCGCACGCGCTTGCTGAAGGTGAGCGCCAGAGTGGCCGCAGATGGTTAATTAAGCGAAAAGCCGCGGAGCCGCCGCCGCGGCTAGAATCGGCTGGCCACGAGGGCGATCCGGCGGCCCCTTTTTCCGCCCTGGCGTCGAAGCTGTTCACGGCGTGGAATCCTGATCGCCCGAAGGCCGTCGCGATGCGGCTGATCCGGGCTGCGGCGCCCGCGGAAGCCTACTGCGGCTTCGGCGCCGCCGAGGCGGTGGGCGCGGCCAGACGCGAGGCGCGCGCCGCCGCGGCCTCGGCGAGCGTCGCCGCGGGCTTGGCCAGTTTGGGCGTGGCCTGCACCGAGCCGTACCGAAGCACGTCGAGCGCCCGGGTCAGCTGGAAGTCGCCTTTCTTTTCGTCGAAGCCGGTCGGCGGCGCTTCGGCGGGCTCATGCGCGCCGCGGCGGGTCTTGCCGTCCTCGGCGTCGAGCGCGTTGCGGAAGCTGGCCTCGCTGAACTGGAAAGCCTCGTTGGCGAGTTCCTGGGCCTCGGTCTTGGTGGAGGCCACCTCCAGGTCGGGCGCGATGCCGGTCTTCTGGATCGAACGGCCGGAAGGCGTGTAGTAGCGCGCGGTGGTCAGCTTTACCGCGCCGTCGAGGCCGCCGCGCAGGGGGATGACCGTCTGCACGGACCCCTTGCCGAAGCTGGTCACCCCCACGATGGCGGCGCGATGCCGGTCCTGCAGGGCGCCGGCGACGATCTCGGAGGCCGAGGCGGTGCCGGAGTTGATCAGCACCACGACCGGCAGGCCGCCCAGCACGTCGTGGCCGCGGGCGTTGTAGCGCTCGATGTCGTGCGGATCGCGGCCGCGCTGCGAGACGACCTCGCCGCCGTCCAGGAACAGGCCGGCGACGCCGACCGCCTGGTCGAGCAGGCCTCCGGGGTTGTTGCGCAGATCGAGCACCAGACCCTTCATGTTGGGGTCCTTGGCGCGCAGGTCGTTGATCGCGGTCAGGGTCTCGTCGGTCGCTTTCTCGTTGAAGGATGACAGCCGCACGAAGCCGTAGTCGCCTTCCAGGCGCGATGAGACCGACTTCGGCTGGATGATCTCGCGCACCAGCTTGACGTCGAAGGGGTCGGTCTTCTCGCGGGCGATGGTCAGGGTGACCGCCTCGCCGGGCTTGCCGCGCATCTGCTTGACCGCGTCGTTGACGGTCGAGCCCAGCACGCTCTGGCCATCCACGGCGGTGATGTAGTCTCCTGGCTTGATGCCCGCGCGGCCGGCGGGCGTGCCGTCCATGGGGGAGATCACCTTGATCACCCCGTCCTCGCTGGTGATTTCCAATCCGAGCCCGCCGTATTCGCCGCGGGTTTGGTCCTGCATGTCCTGGAACGCGTCGGCGTTCAGATAGTTGGAGTGCGGGTCGAGCGAGGTCAGCATGCCGTCCAGCGCCGACTCGATCAGCTTCTTGTTGTCGACCGGGGTGACGTACTGGCGGTCCACCGTGTCGAGCACGTCGCCGAAGAGCTCGAGCATGTGATAGGTTTCGGCGTGGGGCTCCGTCGTGGCGCGGGCCGTCTGGCTGACGTAGGCCATCGTCCCCGCCCCGAGGGCGAAGGCGGAGACGGCGATCAAGAGGTACTTGCGCATGCGCCTTTCAAGCTCCATCGCCGAGCGGGCTTAGCCGACGGCGCGTTAAATTTTTGGCCCCTCGGTCTTCCAGACCGTTCAGCGCCGAGGTCCTCGGAATGTAGTCGCGGACACCGGTATCGACCGCAAGTCTATCGAACGTATTTCACTTCGAGTGAACCGAATTCCGCCTCAAGGCGAGCGCCGGGCGATCCCTCCGGCCCGGATCAACGCCGTCGGATCGATCGGGCCGGCGCCCAGCCGCACCTCGAGGTAGAGCTCCGGCGACGCATGTTCGCCGCCGGGCATCACCCCGATCGGCTGACCGGCCCCGACGGATTGTCCACTGGAAACCAGGACTTTTTCGAGGCCCGACAATACCATGTGGCAACCGCCGCCGGCACGCAGAATCACCACCTGGCCCCAGCCAGCCAGTGGGCCGGCGTATTCCACCACCGAGACGGTGGGCGCCACCACCGCCGCGCCGGGCGCCGTGCGCCAAGCCAGGCCGTGCGACCTCGGACCGCTGGCCAGGCGGCCGCCGAAGCGCGCAGCGATCGTCCCGGCGGCGGGGCGCATCAACCAGGCCGGCGGCGGTTGGGCGTCGTGGGCCTGCGCGGCCGCCCGCACGGAGGGCGGAGCGAGGTCCGCCGCGTCCTGGGCCAGGGCTTCCAGCCGGTCGCGCCGATCCGCCAGAGCGCTCTCCTGAGTGAACAGCTCGCCGCTGGCTTGGGCGGCGCGCCGCCGCACGACGGCCAGGGCCTCGGCTTCGCCTTCCAGCGTCCGCTCGCGCGCCTCCAGCTCCGGGGCGATGGCCCGGGCCAGGATCATGGCCCGCACCGCGTCCTTGGCTTGCCTCGGGCTGACCAATAGCGCCGGCGGCGGGTCGCGGGTGAAGCGCTGCAAGGCCCCCAGCACGCGGGCGAGACGATTGCGATCCTCGCCCAATTCCGCCGCAAGCGCGCTCTCCTGTGCGTTCAGCGCCTCGAGCGTGCGCCGGCGATCCTCCAGCGTCTGACTCCCCGCCGAAGCGCCCGCCGCCAGGGCGACGACGCCGGCCAGCAGCGCTATCAGGCGGGCGGGACTGGGCATGCGCTCTGCATATCTCGGTGAATCGCGTGGGCTCAATCGCGATGATAAGGCGCGCCGGCCAGAATGGTCGCGGCGCGATAGACCTGCTCGGCCAGCATCACCCGCGCCAGCGCGTGGGGCCAGGTCTGCGGCCCAAAGGCGAGGCGATCGCGGGCGGCGTCCAGCAGCGCCTCGCCAAGCCCATCCGCCCCGCCGATCACCAGCGCCAGGGCGCGCACCCCTTCGTCTCGCAGCGCCGCCAACCGCGCGGCGAATTCGCGCGAGGTCATGGCCCGCCCGTGCTCGTCGCAGGCGATCAGCCTGGCCTGGCCAGACTTGCCGAGTATCGCCTCGGCTTCCGCCGCCTTGCCGGGCTTGCGCGCTTCGACCTCCACGATGTCGACGGGACCGAGACCCAGGGCGCGGCCCGCCGCGGTCGCGCGCTCGGCGTAGTCGCGCGCCAGGATCGCCTCGGGCGAGCGGCCCAATCTGCCGACGCAGATCAGTGAGATGCGCATGGCGGCGGTTCAGGCCGGTCGCCCGAAGCGAACCTGGCGCGCGTCAGTTGGCGCTGGCCCGGGTCGGCGGCTCCACGGACCAGATCTTTTCGATGTTGTAGAAGCTGCGCACTTCGGGCCGGAACAGGTGGACGATGACGTCGCCGGCGTCGATCAGCACCCAGTCGCAGTGCGGCATGCCTTCCACGCGAGCCTTGCCGTAGCCGGCGTCCTTCAACGCGCGCAGCAGGTGGTCGGCCATGGCGCCCACATGCCGCTGCGAGCGGCCGGAGGCGACGATCATGCCGTCGGCCACGGAACTCTTGTTCTGCAGGTCGATGAGTACGACGTCCTGGGCTTTTTCATCGTCAAGACGCTTGAGGATCAGGTTCTCCAGCGCGGCCACGCCGGCCAGGTCATCCTCGGGGGCGACGTCGGAAGCGGTCGCCTGGTGCGCACGCGGCGCGGGTTCACGGTTCAGCGGGATGCTCCTTTGGCGGCTCTCGCAATCCTGTGAGTAGCACGAACCGGCCCCCGGGTCAGGCGTGAATCTGTAGCGGCGTCTCGCCAGCCGCCAGCCGGCGGCGCAGGGCGGAGGATGAGGTGAAGTTCAGCGGACCGGTGAGATAGACCCATGCAGGCGGCTTGCGGAACGGCAGGGTGCGCGCTGCCGCCGCGGGGATCCGCGCGCTGGAAAAGCGCCTGGCCGCCGGCGCGGCGCGGCTCTTCAAGGCGATCCAGGGGCGCGAGACCACCGCCACCGGCGCCTCGCGCATTATCTGCGTCCAGCCGCGCCAGCTGTGAAATGTCGCAAGACTGTCGGCGCCCATGATCCAGACGAACCGCACGCCGGGATAGCGCGCCTTCAGAACGCGCAGGGTGTCGACGGTGAACTGGGAGCCGATCTTCGTCTCGGCGTCGGAGACGATCATCGCCGGGCCTTGAGCGTACCGCTGGGCGCCCCCTAGCCGCCGTGTCAGGCCAGCGGTTTCGTGCGTGGGCTTCAGCGGGTTCTGCGGCGAGACCAGCCAGATCACGCGGTCGAGGCCGATGCGCCGCAGGGCGGTCTCGGCCACGTGCGCGTGCCCCTCATGCGCCGGATTGAACGAGCCGCCGTAGAGGCCCACGCTCATGCCGGGCCGCAGATCGAACCCCAGGCGCAGGACGCGGGGCCGACCGGCGATGGGGACGCGCTTGGCGGGTCCGGCGAACCACATGCGGCAGGCGTTTCCTCGACTTTGCCGGGCGATGCCTCCGTGCACGGTCGGCGCCCATATGCTCAGATTGAGCCTTACCTAGGCAGTAATCGCCGGCATGGAAACCCGGCGCGCGTCAGCGGCCCAGCGCCAGGTCGTCGGCATGGATCATCGGGCCTTCGCTGAACCCGAGCACCGCCTCGATGGCGTCCAGGCGGCGTCCGACGATGCGCTCGGCGTCCGCGGCGTCGTAGCGGGCCAGGCCGCGCCCGACCTCGCGGCCGTCGAGACCGCGCACCACCACCGCGTCGCCCTTGCCGAACCTGCCCTCCACCGCGCGCACGCCGGCCGGCAGCAGGCTCTTGCCGGCTCGCAGCGCCTTGGCCGCGCCGTCGTCCACCACCAGGGCGCCCTGCGGGGCCAGCGCTCCGGCGATCCAGGCCTTGTAGGCCGCGGCCGGCGTGGTGTGCGGCTCGAACAGGGTGGCCCGCTCGCCCGTCTCGGCGGCATGCAGCGGCGCGGCTCGCCGGCCCAGGGTGATCAGGGTCGCACAGCCGGCGCCGGCGGCGATCCGCGCGGCGGCCAGCTTGGTGGCCATGCCGCCTGTGCCGACGCCCACGGCCGTGTTCGCGCCGCCGGCCATGGCCTCGATCTGCGGAGTCAGGGCGGCCACGCGCGGCACGTGGGTCGCCGAGGGGTCGCGGCGCGGATCGGCCGTGTAGAGGCCGTCGATGTCCGAGAGCAGGACCAGCAGGTCGGCGTTGACCATCTGGGCGACGCGCGCGGCCAGCCGGTCATTGTCGCCGTAGCGGATCTCCTCGGTGACCACCGTGTCGTTCTCGTTGACCACAGGGACGACGCCGAGGCCAAGCAGGGTTTCCAGGGTGGCGCGGGCGTTGAGGAACCGGCGGCGGACCTCGGTGTCGTCGGGGGTCATCAGCACCTGGGCGGCGACCAGCGCATGGGGCTCCAGGGCTTCCTCCCAAGCGCGCATCAGCAGGGACTGGCCCGCGGCGGCGGCGGCCTGTTTCTCCGGCAGCGTCAGGGCGCCGCGCTTGAGGCCCAGCCGTCGCCGCCCCAGCGCTACTGCGCCGGACGACACCACCAGCAGCTTCTGGCCCCGCGCGCGCATCCGCGCCGCGTCGCCGGCGAAGGCCGCCAGCCACGCCCGGTCCGCCGCCCCGCTCTGCTCGTCGACCAGCAGGGCGGAGCCGACCTTCACCACGATCAGCCGGGCGTCGGCGAGGGGATTCAAGGCCGCCACGCCTGATCTAGTGCGCCGCCTCGCGCCGGCGCCGTCTTGCCGGCGCGCACCTTCTGGAAGGCCGCCCTCAGCAGCGGCCGGACGCCCTCGCCGGAGACGCCGGAGACCAGCAGCGGCGAGCGGCCGGACGCCTTCTTCAGCTCGGCGGCCTTGGCCTTGCGCGCCGCCGCGTCCAGGGCGTCGACCTTGTTCAGCGCCAGGATCTCGGCCTTCGCTTCCAGGCCGGCGCCATAGGCGGCCAGTTCGCCGCGCACCGTGCGCCAGGCGCCGGCGACGTCGTCCTGGGTCGCGTCCACCAGATGGATCAGCACGCTGGTCCGCTCCAGGTGGCCGAGGAACCGCACGCCCAGGCCGGCGCCCTCCGACGCCCCCTCGATGAGGCCGGGAATGTCGGCCATGACGAACCGCTCATTGCCGGAAAGGTCCACGACGCCGAGGTTGGGGGTCAGGGTGGTGAAAGGATAGTCGGCGATCTTTGGCGTCGCCGCCGACACGGCCGCGAGGAAGGTGGACTTGCCGGCGTTGGGCAGGCCCACTAGGCCGACGTCGGCGATCAGCTTGAGGCGCAGCCACAGGGTCCTTTCCTCGCCCGGCAGGCCGGGATTCGCGCGGCGCGGCGCCTGGTTCACCGGACCCTTGAAATGGGTGTTGCCGAAGCCCCCGTTGCCGCCCGGCGCCAGCAGCACGCGCATGCCCTCATGGTCGAGGTCGGCGATCAGGGCTTGCCTGTCCTCCTCCAGCACCTCGGTGCCCACCGGCACGCGCAGCACCACGTCCTCGCCGTTCGCGCCATGGCGGTTGCGGCCCATGCCGTGGCCGCCGGTCTTGGCCTTGAAGTGCTGCTGGTAGCGATAGTCGATCAGGGTGTTGAGGCCTTCCACGGCCTCGATCCACACGTCGCCGCCGCGGCCGCCGTCGCCGCCGTCCGGCCCGCCGTATTCGATGAACTTCTCCCGCCGGAACGAGACCGCGCCGCCGCCGCCGTCCCCGGAGCGGACGTAGATCTTGCACTGGTCGAGGAACTTCATGCGGCCCTTGTGGCGGAAACGGCGTCAGGAATCGAGCCGGCGCTCGAACTCCAGCCATATGGGGTCGCAGTCGCCCAGGCGCTTGAGTTCGTAGCGCGTGGTCAGGTGGTCGGGCGGCGGCCGGCGCCAGTCGTCCGCCCGCTCGGCGCTCCAGCGGAAAGCCGGCGAGCGGTTGAAGCGTTCCAGGGTCCAGTGCGCATAGTCCGACCAGTCGGTGGCGAAGCGGATGCGCCCGCCCGGCGCCAGCAGTCGCGCGGCTTCGGCGACGAAACCGTCGGAGATCAGCCGGCGCTTATGGTGCCGCGCCTTGGGCCAGGGATCGGGGAACAGGACGAAGATGCGCGCCAGACTGGCGTCGGGCAGCCGGGCCATGACGTCCCGCCCGTCGCCGGCGTGCAGCCGCACATTGCCCAGGCCAAGGTCCTCGACGCCGCGCAGCGCGGCGCCGACCCCGTTCAGGAAGGGCTCCGCCCCGATGACCAGCACATCCGGCCGTCGGGCGGCCTGGCCCAGCATGTGCTCGCCGGAGCCGAAGCCGATCTCCAGCCAGACCTCGCGCGCCGTGGGCGCAAGGCTTCGGGGGTCGAACGCTCCGTCCGGCGTGGACAGACGCGGCAGCAGGGTTTCGATCAGGCCGGCGGCGCGCGGCTTCAGCGTGCGCGACTTGATGCGGCCGAAACTGGGGAGGGGGTGGCGCGGGTCGGGCATCCGCGCGGGTGTAGCGCGGACGGCGGGGTTCACAAATCGGCGGCGGTGGGCGGCGGCGTTCAGGCCGCCTCGTCTTCCTCGTCCGTCTCGTCGCCCTCGTCGATCAGCGCGCGCACTAGGTCGAGCAGGCGCCGGCGAAGGCGGCCGCGCCGCAGGCGCGGGAACAGGCTGGCGAGTTCCCGGCCCTCGCCGGTCATCAGGAAGGTGTGCACAAGCTGCTGGGCGGTCGGACCGCGGTCTCCGTTCGCCCGGTCGGTGTCCGTGGGGTCGGCCAGGCCCTCGAAGAAGTAAGCCACCGGGGTCTGCAGGGTCGAGGCGATTTCGTAGAGTTTCGAGGCGCTTACCCGATTGGCGCCGCGCTCGTACTTCTGGATTTGCTGGAATGTCAGCCCCAGGGCGTCGGCGAGCTTCTCCTGGCTGACGCCGCGCAACCGGCGGCGCATGCGGATCCGCGCGCCGACATGAAGGTCCACCGGATTCGGTCCGGACGTATCGTTCGTTTCGCTCATCGACCCTTGATATCTCAAACGTTCATTAGCGCTACCGCAATTTAAGGCTAGTCCTTGCGGCGCAAGGTCGCGAATTTCGCGCTGCGTACGCCGACGATCGAGAGCAACAGCATGAGAAAAAACGGCTCTTCGCCCAAAAAGTGAAAGCCGGTCGGCGGCAAAGCGGGGGGCAGGGGCGCGTCGATCACCCCGTAGGCGCCCTGTCCGAGCAGCTTGCCCGGCAGGACCCGTCCGTATGCGTCGATGATCGCCGACACGCCGGTCGGCGTGGCGCGCACCATGGGCAGGCCCTCCTCGATCGCCCGGTAGCTGGCGAGGTTCAGGTGCTGCCAGGGACCGCTGGTGACCCCGAACCAGGCGTCGTCTGAGATGTTCACGATCCAGGCGGGGCGGCGGCCCGCGGCGATGGCGCCTTCGCGGGTGAAGTCCGGAAACAGGCTCTCGTAGCAGATCAGGGGCTGCACGGCCGGGGCGCCGGCCGGGAAGATCGGCCGCGGCGGCGGCCCCGGCCGGAATCCGTCGCCTACGTGCACCAGCTGCTTGAAGCCGACGCGGGAGGCGAGGCTGTCCAGCGGCATGTATTCGCCAAACGGCACCAGGCGGTGCTTGTCGTAGCGCGCGGTGATCACCAGACCCGCCGGGTCGCGGCGCATCGCCACGAGGCTGTTGAAGAACCACAGCCCGTTCGGCGCCTTGGCCCCCTGCGGCGCGGGTTCGGCGCGGAAGCCGCCGGTGATCAGGGTCTGACCGGGCCTCAGGGCGCGCTCGATGGCCGCGCGCGTCCAGGTTCCCGGCGCCAGATAGTCCTCCAGCGCGGCGGGCAGGCCGCTCTCCGACCAGACGACGATGTCCGGCCGCCGCGCGGCCGGGCGGACGGTGAGTTCGAGGTTGCGCCGGACGATGTCATCGAAGGCGGCCTCGTCGTAGCTGGGCCGCTCGGGGGTGTCCGGCTGCACCACCCGCACCACCGGCGCGTCGGCCCGGGCCGGTTCGGCGCCTGCGAGGCGCGCGGAGCCGTAGACGTAGAGCGCCACCATCGCCGCCGCGCCGAGACCCAGCGAGATCAGGGCGCCGCGGGTTCGAGACCAGAGGCCGGGCGTCGCCGCCGCGGCGACGGTGATCCAGCTGAGCCCATATGCGCCCACCAGGCTGGCCGCCTGGGACGGGGCGGAGCCGGCGCGCCAGGTCTCGCCGGGCAGGTTCCAGGGAAATCCTGTCAACAGGTGCCCACGCAGCCACTCGAACGCACAGAGCGCGCCGGCGAACAGCAGGACGCGGCGCGCGCCCTGGGCCGCCATCGCCCGGTAGAGCAGGGCCGCGAAGCCCCAGAACAGGGCTAGACCGCCCGCCAGCAGGATGACGGCGAACGGGGCCATCCAGCCCTGGTCGGCGGCGTCGACGAAGAAGGCTTCGGACACCCACCAGACGCTCACCGAGAAATAGGCGACGCCGGTGAGCCAGCCCATGGCGAAGGCCGCGCGCAGGGGCCGCCGGGCGTCCGCGTGGTCCACCAGCCACAGCATCGCGGCATAGCCGAGAAGGCCGGGCAGGAAGCCGAAGGGGGGATGGGCGAAGGCGGCGGCCATGCCGGCGGCCAGCGCGCCAGCCGGGGCGGCCCAAGCGCGATAATCCAGGGCGCGCGCGTTCAACCGGCGGGCGGCTGGACCGCCGGCGCTTCCGGCTCGATCCGCCCGGCCGTCGCCTGCTCCGCAACCGGCGGCTCCTGGGTAGCCGGCTCAGCCGTGATCGGCCGCAGGCGCAGGCGCTTGATGCGCCGGGGATCGGCGTCGGTGATCTCGGCCTCCAGGGCGTCGTCGATGGGCACCACCTCGCCCCTCTGCGGCACCCGTCCGGCTATGGCCGTCACCAGGCCCGCGGCGGTGTCGATCTCCTCGTCCTCCAGGTCGGCCGGGATCAAGGGCCGCCCGATGGCCGCCTCCAGGTCCTCCAGCGAGGCGCGCGCGGCCACCTCGAACACGCCGCCGGCGCGGGCGACGATCTGGGCCACCGCGGCCTCGTCGTGCTCGTCGTCGATCTCGCCGACCACCGCCTCGATGACGTCTTCCAGGGTGACCAGTCCGTCCACCCCGCCGAACTCGTCGATCACCATGGCCATGTGGATGCGGCTGGCCTGCATGCGCACCAGCAGGTCGGCCGCGCGCATGGACGGCGGCACGTAGAGCGTCTCGCGTCTCAGGCGCTGCAGTACCGGCTGCGCCCCGGCAGGCCGGCGCGCCTTGTCGGCCATCAGCTTGAAGACGTCCTTGATGTGCGCGAAGCCCACCGGGTCGTCGAGGGTGCCGCGATAGATCGGCAGGCGCGAGTGTTCGGTCTCGCTGAACTGGGCGATCACCTGTTCGAAAGGCGTGGTGACTTCCACGGCGGTGATATCGGCGCGGGGGGTCATCACATCGGCCACGGTGAGGCTCTGGAAGGCTTCGGCCTGGTCCACCAGCGCCGCGCCGGCCTGGCCGCCGGGAGCGTGCTCGTCGCGCCGGCCCTCGGACTTGCGGCCAAGCCCCATGCTGGCCAGGATCGCGCCGAGAGGTCCCACCTTGTGGTGGGTCCCGGTGTCGGGAGTGTCCTCGTCGGCGCTAGCCATGGGCTCCTTGATCGGCGGCGTAGGGGTCGGGGACTCCGAGGCCGGCGAGAATGTCGCGTTCCAGCGCCTCCATGGCCTCGGCCTCGGCGTCGCGCTGGTGGTCGTATCCTAGTAGATGCAGCACCCCGTGCGCCACCAGATGCTGCAGATGGTCGGCCAGCGGCTTGCCCTGTTCCGACGCCTCCCGCGCGCAGACGCCATAGGCCAGGGCCACATCGCCCAGGGATTCGGCGGCGAAGGCGTCCGGCGGTGGGAAGGACAGCACATTGGTGGCGGCGTCCTTGCCGCGGAAGCGGGCGTTCAGGTCGCGCACCGCGGCGTCGGAGCTCAGCGATATGGCCAGGGCGGCCCGCGCCTGGCGTCCGCTCCGCATCGCCGCGGCCAGCGCCGCCGTGGCGGCCGCCAGGGCGAGGACTTCGCAGCGCGGCTCGGCGGCCGTCCAACGGTCGTCCTCGATCTCGACCTCGATCATCCGCCCTTGGCCGCCTCGGCGTCGTAGGCCCGGACGATCCGCTCCACCAGGGGATGGCGCACCACGTCCTCCGCCGAGAACCGGGTCACCGCGATGCCCTTCACCCCCTCCAGGATCGACACCGCATGCGCCAGGCCGGAATCGCGGGGATTGAGCAAGTCGACCTGGCTGGGATCGCCGGTCACCGCCATGCGCGCGCCGTCGCCCAGGCGGGTCAGCACCATCTTCATCTGCAGGCGCGAGGCATTCTGCGCCTCGTCGACGATCACATAGGCGTGGGCCAGGGTGCGGCCGCGCATGAAGGCGATGGGGGCCACCTCGATCTCGCCCCGGTCGCGGCGGCGGCGCAGCTGTTCGGCGCCCAGGATCTCGGTCAGCGCCTCCCACACCGGCGCCATATAGGGATCGACCTTCTCGGTGAGGTCGCCGGGCAGGAAGCCCAGCCGCTCTCCCGCCTCCACCGCCGGGCGGGTGACCACCAGCCGGTCCACCTCGCCGGACAGCAGCAGCCCGGCGCCGTGCGCCACCGCCAGGAAGGTCTTGCCCGTGCCCGCGGGACCCAGGCCGAACACCAGGTCGTGGGTGGACATGGCCTCCAGGTAGCGGGCCTGGGCGGCGGTCTTGGCGGCCACGGCGCCGCGGCGGCCCACCGGCGCGGCGGGGCCGACCCCCGTGCGCGCCTGGTCCACCGCGACCCGCACGTCCGCCGCGGTGACCTGCAGGCCGGCGTCCGCCCGCTTGGCGATGGTCTCGATGGCGTGCTTGGCGCCGCGCCGGCCCTTGACGTCGCCGTTCACCGAGACGCCGCCGCCGGGGGTCTCGATCAGCACCCGAAAGGCGTCCTCGATCAGGGCCGCGTGGCGCCCGCCCGGTCCGGAGACGGCGTGCATGGCGGCGTCGGACAGCGGCGCGAACTCGGAAGGCCCGCGGCTCAAGCGAACTCCACCACCAACTCGCCGGCGAGGCTGTTGCGGTCGGCTCGCGCGATGCGCACCGGCGCGACGCCGCCGGCGAGCGACGCCGGGGCCTGGCAGTGCACCGGCTGCAGATAGGGACTGCGGCCGACCAGCTGGCCGAGCTTGCGGCCCGGCCGCTCGAACAGCACGGGCAACGTCCGGCCCTCGAGCGCGCCGTTGAAAGCCCGTTGCTGGTCCTGCAGCAGGGCCTGCAGGCGCGCCAGGCGATCGGCCTTGACCTCGTCCGGAACCTGGCCCGGCATCGCCGCCGCCGGCGTGCCGGGGCGGCGGGAGTATTTGAACGAGAAGGCGCTCGCGTAGCGGACCTCGCGCACCAGGGCGAGGGTGGCCTCGAAGTCGGCTTCGCGTTCGCCCGGAAAGCCGACGATGAAGTCGCCGGATAGGGCGATGTCGGGCCGCGCCGTGCGGATCTTGTCCACCAGGCGCAGATAGTGCGCGGCTTCGTGGCCGCGGTTCATCGCCTTCAGCACCCGGTCCGAGCCGGCCTGCACCGGCAGGTGCAGATAGGGCATCAGGGCGGCCACCTCGGCGTGAGCGGCGATCAGCGCCTCGTCCATGTCGCGCGGGTGGCTGGTGGTGTAGCGGATGCGCGCCAGTCCCGGGATCGCGGCCAGGCGCCTGATCAGGCCGGCCAGGCCGCCGCGCGCGCCGTCGTCGTAGGCGTTGACGTTCTGGCCCAGCAGGGTGATCTCGCGCACGCCCCGCGAAACCAGGTCGCGGGCTTCCGCCTCGATGGCCGGCGGCGAGCGGGAATACTCCGCGCCGCGGGTGTAGGGCACCACGCAGAAGGTGCAGAATTTGTCGCAGCCCTCCTGCACGGTGAGGAAGGCGGTGACGCCCGCCGGCGCGCGCTCCGCCGGCAAGGCGTCGAACTTTTCGTCCGCCGCGAAGTCGGCGGCCAGGCGCTCGCCGGTGGCCCGGTGCGCCCGGGCGATCAGCTCCGGCAGGCGATGGTAGGCCTGGGGGCCGACCACCAGGTCCACCGCCGGCTGGCGGGCCATGATCTCCGCCCCCTCGGCCTGGGCCACGCACCCGGCCACGGCCACGGTCATGGCGCCGCCGGCCGCGGCCTTGCGCGCCTTCATCCGCTTGATCAGGCCGAGCTCGGAATAGACCTTCTCGGTGGCCTTCTCGCGGATATGACAGGTGTTCAGCACCACCAGGTCCGCGCCCTCGGCCTCGCCGGTCAGGGCGTAGCCCAGCGGGCGCAGCACGTCGGCCATGCGCTCGCTGTCATAGACGTTCATCTGACAGCCGTAGGTCTTGATGTAGAGGCGCTTCGTCGGCGCTGGCTCGGTCATGGCGCGGTTATGGGGACGCGCGCGCCGGGGCGCAACCTGGGCGGCCGGCGCTCAATCATCCAGGGGAAAGCCGTAGAGCTCCAGGCGGTGATCCACGAGGCGGTAGCCCAGGCGCCTGGCTATGGCGTTCTGCAGCGCCTCGATCTCCGGCTCGACGAACTCCACCACCTTGCCGGTCTTCATGTCGATCAGATGGTCGTGGTGGATCTCGGCGGCCTCTTCGTAGCGGCTGCGGCCGCCCTGGAAGTCGTGCCGCTCGATGATCCCGGCCTCCTCGAACAGGCGCACCGTGCGGTAGACCGTGGCGATGGAGATGTGCGGGTCCACGCCGTGGGCGCGGCGGTGCAGCTCCTCCACGTCCGGGTGGTCGGTGGCGGTCGAGAGCACGCGGGCGATGACCCGGCGCTGCTCGGTCATGCGCATGCCCTTTTCGATGCACAGCTGCTCGAGACGATACACTTCGCCGCTCCGGCCTGAGTTACCGCGAATGATAGGGTGCGGCGGCTGCGCTGTTAAGACTCCGTCTCAGCACCAGGGCATCCTGGGCCGCGGCCCCCGCGCGCCGGTAGTAGCCGGCGCGGCGGCCCACCGCCTCGAAGCCGGCCGCCAGATAGAGGCCGATGGCCGCAACATTGTCCGCCGCGACCTCGAGGAACAGGCTCCGCGCGCTACCGGCGGCCAGGCCCGCCGCGGCCTCCACCAGCGCCCGCCCGACGCCGCCGCGCCGGGCTTGCGGGACCACCGCCAGGGTGAGGATCTCCGCCTCGCCCGCCACCGAACGGCAGAGAATGAAGCCCCCGGCGCGCCCGTCCGTCTCGGCGACCACCGCGAAGCCGCCGGTCATGCCCATCAGCGTCTCGATGGCCTCCGCGTCCCACGGCGCGTCCCACGGCGCATCGAAGGCGCGGGCGTGGACCTCGGCGAGCGCCGCGGCGTCATCGGTGGTCGCCGGGCGCAGGATCATGTGGCGCTCGGCTTGGCGTCCGGCGCCCGCAGATAGAGGGGGCGAAGCTCAGACGTAGGTTCGCCGGCCGCGCCCAGGGCGGCGATCGCGGCTATGTCCGGGACTTCGGCGTCGACGACCCGGGCGCCCGCGGCGCCGAGCAGCCGCGCGCCGGGCCCGACGAGGGTGGCGTCCCGCGGCGCCAGCAGACGGATCAGGGCGCCGGAGTCTTCGAGCGGCAGCACATCCGGCGGGCAGAGGGCCTCGCCCGACTGGAAGAGTTGCAGATAGACCTGGCCCCGCCGGGCGTCGATCGCCGCCGCCACCGGCCCCGAGGAACCGGCGCTCGCCGCCAGCGCCTCCAGCACCCCGATCCCGACGATGGGCGCATCCAGCGCCAGCCGCAGACCCTTGGCGAAGGCGAGACCCACGCGCAGGCCGGTGAACGAGCCCGGCCCCGTGGTGACGGCGATCCGGTCGATTTCGGAGAAGCCGACGCCCGCCTCGGCCATCACCTCGCGCACCATGGTCGCAAGCCGTTCCTGATGGCCGCGCTGCATGGGCTCGGAGCGGCTGGCCAGCACGCGCCCGCCGTCCGCCACCGCCGCCTGGCAGGCGGCGAGGCAGGTGTCGAGGGCGAGGACGATCATGGCGCGGGGTTAGACGATTTTCGCGATGGCGTCGAAGGGGGGTGAACTCGGTCCTGCCCTCAGCCCCACGATGTCATCCCGGCTGGAAGCTCGCGAAAGCGAGCTGGAAGGCCGGGATCTCCTTGCAGAACGGTGTGGGAGATCCCGGACAAGCCACTTGCGCGGCTTTCCGGGATGACAGTCTAAATAGCTGAATAAAATAGAAAACCTGCGGTCTCGGCCGCGTCGCAGCGCTAGAGCGTCTGCTCGACGCGGGTCACTTCGGGCACATAGTGGCGCAGCATGTTCTCGACGCCGGCTTTCAGGGTGGCGGCCGAGGAGGGGCAGCCGGAGCAGGCGCCGCGCATGTGCAGCCAGACGACGCCGGTGTCCGCCTCGAAGCGGGAGAACAGGATGTCGCCGCCGTCCTGGGCCACGGCCGGACGGATGCGGGTGTCCAGCAGGTCCTTGATCTCGGCGACGATCTGGGCGGTCTCGCCCTCATAGACCTCGTGGTCCGTCACGGCCTCGTCCTCGCCGTCGACGATCGGCGCGCCGCTGGTGAAGTGGTCCATGATCTCGGCCAGGATCGGGGCCTTGAGATGCGCCCAGTCCCGGTCGGGATGCTTGGTCACGGTCAGGAAGTCGGACCCGAAGTAGACGCGGGTGACGCCGTCCAGGCCGAACAGGGCGCGCGCCAGCGGCGAGGCGCCGGCTTCGTCCGCGTCGCGGAACTCCCGCGAGCCGCCGGGCATCACCTCGCGGCCCGGCAGGAACTTCAGCACTTCGCCGTTGGGCGTGGTCTCGGTCTGAATGAACATCGAGGAGTCTCCTGCCCCGCTAGTGTGCTGGATTTGAGGTTCGCCCGTCGATTGGATCGGCTGCGGCGCGAACCTCAAATCCACAAAGCACACTAGAATTCACAACGTTGCTAGTGTGGCTGGTGATTCAGAAATTTGCTCGGCGCCTGCCATCGACCACTGGCGAATTTCTGAATCGCCACACTAGATGGCGCGCCCACGGCCGCGGCGCAACCGATAGGCGGCGCATTCACCCCGGCCAGAAGCCGACGATGCGCTTGGTCTCGGCGATCACCGGCTCGGCGATGGCCCTGGCCCGTTCGGCGCCTTCGGCGAGAATCCGGTCGATCTGGCCGGGGTCGGCCAGGTAGCCGCGCATCTGGGCCGACACCGGCGCCAGGCGCGACACCAGGAGGTCGGTGAGGGCCGGCTTGAACGACTGGCCGAAGCCCTGGCCGCCGTAGGTCTTCAGCACGTCGGCCTTGGTCTGGCCGGCCAGGGCCGCGAACACCCCCACCAGATTGTCGGCCTCGGGACGATCCGCCAGACCGTCCACCGTATCCGGCAAGGGCTGCGGGTCGGTCTTCGCCCTGCGGATCTTGGAGGCGATGGCGTCCTGCGTGTCGGTGAGGTTGATGCGCGACTGATCCGACGGGTCGGACTTCGACATCTTCACCTTGCCGTCGCGCAGCGACATGATCCGCGCGCCCGGCCCCTCGATCACCGGCTGCGGCAGGGGGAAGAACCCCGGCGCCTCGAAGTCGTGGTTGAACTTCTGGGCGATGTCGCGGGTCAGCTCCAGGTGCTGCTTCTGGTCCTCGCCGACCGGCACGTGGGTCGCCTTGTAGACGAGGATGTCGGCGGCCTGCAGCACCGGATAGGTGTAGAGCCCCACGCTGGCGCGCTCGGAGTGTTTGCCAGACTTCTCCTTGAACTGGGTCATCCGGTCGAGCCAGCCCAGGCGCGCCACGCACTGGAAGATCCAGGCGAGTTCGACGTGGGCGGTGACCGCCGACTGCGGAAAGATGGTCGCCCGGCGCGGATCGACGCCGGCGGCAAGGTAGGCCGCGGCGATCTCGCGGGTCTGAGCCGTCAGGGCCTTGGGGTCCTGCCACTGGGTGATGGCGTGCAGGTCCACCACGCAGAACAGGCACTCCATCTGGTCCTGCATGGCGACGAACTTCACCAGGGCGCCGAGGTAGTTGCCCAGGTGCAGGTCGCCTGAGGGCTGGACGCCGGAAAGGACACGCTTGGGGCCCGCATAGGGAGCGGGGGTTTGGTCGGTCATCGGGGTCGGTCTCTTCGAACTTCAATGGTTAGGGGTGCGCGCACCGCTTGGCGAGCGCCGGTTCAGGCCGGGTTGCAGCCGGGCCGCCATCGGGTGGATCGAAGAGCCATGCCGCCCGCTTAGCCGCATAGACCTCCGGCGGCAAGGCATTCACGCGTCACTGGGCCGGGCGGCGAGCCGAGCGGAGGAACCTGCGCCGCACGAGGGCGACCGCCTCGTTGGTCTCCTTGATCCGCAGCAGGTACGCCGCCCCGGCGTAGGTCGGCAGCGCCGCGCCGATGGCCACGAACAGCCCGAGCGATCGCAGCACGCCGCCGTGCAGCACGCTCCCGAGCGCCTCATGCAGGCCCCAGGCGACGGCGGCGCAGGCCGCGGCGGCCAGCGCCACCCGCGCCAGAAAGCCCAGCCACTCGCGGAAGCCGCCGAAATCCACCTGCTTGCTCAGCGCCGCGCAAAGCTGACCGAAGTTGACGATGGCGACGCAGGAGGTGGCCAGGGCCAGGCCCGCGTGGCCCAGGCCGAATACGGTGGCGTTGAGGAAGTTCAGGACCAGATTGACCCCGATGGCGACGAGGCTGATGCGCAGCGGGGTTCTGGGCAGGTTGAGGGCGTAGAAGCACGGCGTCAGCACCTTGATCGCCGCATAGCCCGCCAGGCCGATGGCGTAGGCCTGCAGGGCGAGCGCCGTCTGGGCGGTGTCGCGGGCGCTGAAGTGGCCGTGCTGATAGATCAGGGCGATGATCGGCGAGGCCAGCACCGCCAGGCCGATCGCCGCCGGCACGCTGAGGAACAGCGTCAGCCGCAGGGAGGTGCGCACGGTGCGCCCGAACGAGGCGAGGTCGTCGCGGGCGAAGCGCCGCGCCACCGCCGGCAAGGTGACCGTGGCCAGGGACACCCCGAACAGGCCGATGGGAAACTGCATGAGGCGGAAGGCGCAGTTCAGCCAGGAGCGTCCGCCATCGATCTCCGAGGCGAACATGCCGTTGACCAGTACGTTCACCTGCACCGCGGCGCCGGCGATCACACTGGGCCACATCAGGGCCCAGAGTTCGCGCAGCTGCGGATTGCCCAGCTCCAGCCGCCAGCGGAAACGGAAGCCGAGCTTCATCAGGGACGGCAGCTGCATGCCCAGCTGCGCCAGACCGCCGAGCAGCACGCCCAGGCAGACGCCGTAGATCGACCGTTCGGTGAACACCGGGTGCGGCCAGGTGGCCCGGGCGGTGGGATCGAAGGCGAACGCTGCGGCGACGCCGGCCACCACCGAGACGATGTTGAACACGGTCGAGGCCGAGGCCGGCACGCCGAAGATGAACCGGGCGTTCAGCATGCCCATCACCGCCGCCGCCAGGGACACGAACACGATGAAGGGGAAGAGGACGCGAGTCAGCTTGACCGCCAGCTCGAACTTTCCGGGCACATTGTGGAAGCCGAAGTTGGTCGCCTCGACGATGAACGGCGCCCCGGCGATGGCCGCCACCGAGACCAGGCCAAGGATGAACACCATGGCGCTCAGCGTCAGGTTGGCCAGCTTCCAGGCGGGCTCGGTGCCGTCCCGATCCCAGGTGCGGGTGAACAGGGCCGTGAAGGCCGTGGAGAGCGAGCCCTCGGCGAACAGGTCGCGGAACAGATTGGGGATCTGGAAGGCCGCGTAGTAGGCGTCCAGCACCTTGCCGGCGCCGAACATGGCGGGGAACACCAGTTCGCGGCCCAGGCCGAAGAGGCGCGAGGCCATCACCGCAATGCCGACCACGCCGGCGCTGCGCCGGGTGTCCGGCTCCTTGTCGGCGGCGGCCTGCAGCGGGGCGGCGGCGTCGGGCGCCGAGGGCGATTCGGGGATGGCCACGACCGGCTTGTCCTGCCCGCTCGCTGCGGGGTCAAGGCGGGTGAGGGCTCCGGCCCCGCATAAGGCCCGCGGCCTTTCCGGGGTGACGATGGTGGGGAACCATGGCCTCGCCAAATCAGCGCGCGAATGGTGACGTGACGCGCCCGGCCCTCGCGGCCTGCGGCGGTCTTTGACATCGTGAAACGAATTACGCGCGGCCGGTGACCGGCGGGCGCCCGCCCGCACACCTGGGTTCCGATCCCCCACACCCGAAATTCCCCGCGGAAGCGGGGACCCAGGTTTTGTTACAATCGGTTGGGGCCGCGCGGGTGTGGACGGAAGGAACAAACAAAAGAAGCCTGGGTCCCCGCTTGCGCGGGGAATTTCGGATTGGGGGTGTGGGGGGCAGGCGTCCGCCCCACCTGCTGCGCACCTGTTATGCATCGATAACAGGCCTGTTTGGCGCCTGTTATGACCTGTTATCACCTGTTCCTGAGCGATATCAGGTGACCACAACCCATTGAACAATCACGGCTTCCAGACCGTAACAGGTGGCAAAAACACCGAAAAAACAGGTGGAACAGGTGAATAACAGGTCGGAACAGGCGGCGCTTCAGCGCCCCGCGGAAGCCCGGGCGCGCTGCAGGCGGGCGGGGGCGCCGGCGCCTTCGGCATCTTCCAGCACCTCAAGCAGGCGGGTGCGGACACTGCTGATCCGGCGCGGATCGGTGAGCTTCTGGCCGGTGCGGGTGACCACATAGAAGGCGTCCACCGCGCGCTCGCCGTAGTTGTCGATGTGCGCCGACTGGATGGAGAGTTCGGCCTGCGACAGCGTGCGGGCCAGGGCCGCCAGCAGGCCGGGCCGGTCGCGGCCGGAGGCTTCCACCACGGTCGCGGTGAGGCTGGCCTCGCTGTCGATGCTCACCGACGGCGCGATGGCGAAGGCGGCGGCGCGGCCGAGGTCGACGCCGCGGCGGACCTCGACGGCCAGCGGCTCCCCACGGCCGGCGGCGGCCAGCGACTCGCACAGCCGGTCGAGGGCGCGGACGTTCTCGCCGCCGAACGGATGACCCGCGGAGTCCTGCACATAGAAGACGTCCAGCGCCGCGCCGTGCGACGAGGTGAAGATGCGCGCGCCCACCACATTGCCGCCGAGGCCGGAGATGGCCTGGGCGAGGTCGGCGAACAGGCCCTCGCGGTCGCGGGCGGCGACGACGATCTCGGCGGCGTTGCGGTCCGCGCGGATGCGTCCCTCCGCCGCCGCCCCGCGTTCGGCCTCGGCGCGCCGCCACAGGGCCAGGTGCGCGGCCTGTTCCTCATGGGAGAAGGCGGCGAAGTAGGCGTCCTCCATCGCGGTGGCCCAGGCGCGGGCCTGTGCGTCGCGCTCCACCAACGCCGTGCGGCTGTCGTAGGCCCGGGCCTCCTGGCGGCGACGCGCGATGCCGGCGGCGTCGGAGACCCGCCCACCGCGGAACACGGTCTCGGTGGCGGCGTAGAGCTCGCGCATCAGCTGGCCCTTCCAGCCGTTCCAGACGCCGGGGCCCACGGCGCGGATGTCGGCGACCGTGAGCACCAGCAGCAGGCGCAGCCGCTCGGGATTCTCCACCACGCGCGCGAAGGCGGCCACGGTGACCGGATCGGCGACGTCGCGCTTCTGGGCGAAGTCGCTCATCACCAGGTGATGCTCCACCAGCCAGGCGACCATCTCGAGCTTCGGGCGGTCCACACCCAGCCGCTCACAGGCCTGGCGCGCCGCGCGCGCCCCGGCCTTCTCCTGGCCGCCGACGCCGCCCTTGCCGGTGTCGTGCAGCAGCATGGCCAGGAACAGGCTCTCGCGGTCTTCGATCAGCGGCATGATCGAGGTGGAGAGCGGGTGGTCCTCGGCGAAGCGGCCGGCGGCGATGTCGGCGATGATCCCCACGGCCCGCAGGGTGTGCTCGTCGACCGTGTACGAGTGGTACATGTTGAACTGCATCTGGGCGACGATGCGGCCGAATTCCGGGATGAACCGGCCGAGCACGCCGGCCTCGTTCATCAGCTCCAGGCTGCGCTGCGGGTTCTTGCCGCGCGCCAGGATGTCGAGGAAGGTCTTGGCCGCCGCCGGGTCCCTTCGCACCTTCGAGGTGATCAGGCCCAGGGTGCGGGTGACAGTGGTGAAGGCGTCGGGATGCAGGTCGAGGTCGCGCTGGTCGGCGATCCTGAACAGGCGCAGCAGATTGACCGGATCCTCCTCGAAGGTGGCCGGACCGTCCACGGTCAGGCGGCCGCCCTCCACGTGGAAGCCGGGCGCCACGGCCAGTTCGCGGCGGTTGCGGCCGGGCAGGAATCGCGACAGGCCCTTGGGCGCGATCTTCAGGTGCTCGGCCTCAAGTTTAGCGGAGAAGGCGCGGGTGAGGGCGCCCACCTCCTTCGCCACCAGGAAGTAGCGGCGCATGAACCGCTCCACCGCCGGGGTGGGATCGGCGTCGCGGTGGGCGCGGTCGGCGTAGCCCATGCGCCGGGCCACCTCCGGCTGCAGGTCGAAGCTCAGGCGCTCCTCGGGCCGGCCGGTGGCGAAGTGCAGGTGCGCGCGCACCGCCTCGAGGAAGTCGAAGGCGCGGATGAACACCCGCACCTCGCGCTTCTCGAAGAGGTCGAGAGCGAGCAGGGTGTCCAGGCTGTCGGCGGGATGCAGATAGCGGGCGATCCAGAACAGGGTGTGCAGGTCGCGCAGGCCGCCCTTGCCCTCCTTCACATTGGGCTCGACCATGAAGCGGCTGGCCCCGGCGCGGGCGTGGCGTTCGTCGCGTTCCTTGAGCTTGGCGGCGACGAACTCTACTCCCGTTCCGCGCACCACCTCGTCGCGGAACCGCTTGACCAATCCGTCGGCCAGCTTCTGGTCGCCAGTCAGCCGTCTGGCCTCCAGCACCGAGGTGCGGATGGTGATGTCCTCGCGGGCGAGCTTGATGCACTCGTCGATGGTGCGCGAGGCGTGGCCCACTTTGAACCCGAGGTCCCACAGGGCGTAGAGCATGAACTCGATCACGCTCTCCACGTGGGCGGTCTGCTTGTAGGGGCGCAGGAACAGCAGGTCGATGTCGGAGAAGGGCGCCAGCGCGCCGCGGCCATAGCCGCCCACCGCCATCAGACTCAGCCGCTCGCCTTCGGTGGGGTTGCGGGCGCGGAACACATGGACGGTGGTGAAGTCCCACAGCGCCGAGATGACCTCGTCGGTGACCGCGGAGAGCAGGCGGGCGGTCTCCAAGCCGCCGGCGCCGTTCTCCAGCCGCTCCTTGGCGATCATCCGGCCGCGGAACAGGGCGCCCTTGAGGATCTCGATGGCCCGGCGGCGCTGCTCCACCTCGTCGCCGATGGCGTCGAGCGCGGCGGTGGAGAGCTGGGTGCGCAGGCGATGCCCGTCGACGACGTATTCGATGCGGGTGGGGCGAAGGCGTGGCGGCATGGCTCGCCGCTTATATAGGAACGGCGGCCGGGTTGTCCGGCCGCCGTTCACTGGCTCGAAGCCGATCGACGGCTCAGGCCGAAGCGGGCGCGATCAGCCCCGCACCCGGCGTCGCGGTCGCCGCCTTCTTCGCGGTGACTTCGAACAGGCGGCGGATGGCCAGAATGGTCAGAGGCGTGAAGACGATGAGGATGGCGACGTTGGCGAAGAACCATCCGTTCGCGCCGCCCTCGCTGACCAGCTTGCGGCCGGCGTCGTGCGACCAGACCATGGTGAAGAAGGTGAGGTCTCCGAAGGAGTGCACGACCATCGCCGGCAGCAGCGAGCCGGTGCGCCACGCGGTGACGCCCAGGCCAAGACCGACCAGCAGGTAGACGAGCAGCTTGGTCGGATAGAGCCCCTGGGTGAGATGGGCGGCGGCGAACAGGACCGAACTTACGACCAGCGCGGCGATCGGCCCGAACCGGCGACGCAGCAGGCCTATGGCGTAGCCGCGGAAGGCGATCTCTTCGGTGAGCGGCGCGGCGACGATGCTGACCAGCAGAATGGCCGCGAGCGTCAGGGGCGGGATGCCGTGCGTGTCGGGCAGGACGTTGGGCGGCACCCGCACGATCGAGGCCATGACCGTCCATAGCGCCGCCAGGGCGATGACTCCGGCCGCGCCTGAGACCAGCGCCCAGGTCCAGGCCCTGACTGAGACCGGGGCCAGTGGGACCAGGGCGCGGCGAGCTGCTGCGCCCTGCCTCGGCCAGCCCCTTCCGGAGAGGAACATGACCAGGGCCGCGAGAACCGGCGGCATGATCACGGCGGCCCAGGGAAGCGCCGGCGTGAGCTTGACGTTGGCCATCACCATGACGCCCCAGAGGCCCTGACCGATGGCGGTGATGGCGAAGGACGCGGCGAAGGCGAGGCAGATCAGGCCGAGATTTTGCACGAGCTTCTTCATGACGCAGTCTCCTTTGAGTGCGCGGGTTGGCGGGAAGGCGGTGGTGGCAGGTGGGTGGTAGGCGGACCTAGGCCCGGTGTTCGCTGCGATAGACCTGGGCCGAGTAGCCGATGCCGAAGACCGGCGGTCCGGCGGTCAGCAGGATCATGACCGGCACCAGCACATGGAGGTCGCTCACGAACAGGCAGGCGGCGATCAGGCCAAGGCCGGCGAGGAACATCAGGCGCGCCACAAGGCGATGGGTCTTGTCCCACACTCGGGCGTCGCCCAGGGTCCACGGCGTCCTGACGCCGAAAACGAAGTTGTGGCGCACCTTGCCGAGGTAGTTGCCGACGACCAGCAACAGGGCGGCGACGGCCAGGAACACCATGCGCACCACGTCGAACCCGGGGTGCATCATCCGCTCCACCAGCGCCACCTGGGTGACGAAGAACACCCCGGTGAGGCTGACCATCAACAGGCCGTAGGGCAGGCTGGACGTCGCGAGCCCCGCGGCGGCGCGCGTCCTGGGCGCCAGGCCGAGGCTGAGGGTCACCACGAAGGCGATGAGCGGCATCAGCGCCAGGGCATAGGCCTTGCCCAGGTGACCCGTCTCCGGTCCACCGAAGCCCTGGTGATAGGGGAGCGAGGCGTCGGCGGGCAGGACCGAATAGGCCCAGAAGCCGACCGCCGCCGTGGCCAGCACGAAGCCGGCGGCGAGGGCGAGTGAGCGCGAAATGTTCATGACGCCTCTCCTTCAGGTTCTGCGGCGGGCGCGGCCCTGCTGCCGCCCACCAGTCCGAAGCCGTCCATCAGCGCCATCAGGGCCTCCTCGAGCACCGAGAGGTTGAGGCGATAGGTGATGGTGGTCCCTGACTTCTCTGGGTTCACCAGCCTGGCCTCCCGGAGCACGGCGAAGTGTCCCGAAAGGGTCGGCTTGGCGAGATCGAAGTGGCTGGCGATCTCGCCTGCGCTCATCTCCTTCTCCCGCAGGAGCTGGAGGATCTTGCGCCGGGTGGGATCGGCCAGGGCTTTGTAAACTTCGGACATGGACGTTCCGTTATTCGCTAACTAGCAAAATACCGAAATTCTCGGGCATGGCAAGTATTATTTCGGCGTTTTGCGAAATTCGGAAAGAGGGGCTCAAAACCCCAGGGCGAGGCCCTCGGCGCGTGGATCGGAACCGCCGGCCAGAACGCCGGAGTCGGTATCGCGGGCGATGATCTGGGCCGCGCCGCCGCCGCCCCAGGCTCCGGTGCGTCTCAACCTGTGTCCGCGCCGCTCCAGGTCCGCCAGCACGGCCTCCTCCAGGCGCGTCTCCACCCGCAACTCCACCGGATTGGGCCGGTCCGCGGGATCGGTTCCCGGCCAGATGCTCCAGCGCGGGATCTCCACGGCGGCCTGGGCGTCCATGCCGGAGTCGATCAATCCCACCAGGGCCTGCAGGTTCCACTGGGGCTGCCCGTCGCCGCCCGGTGAGCCGCCGGCGATGACCGCCGCGCCCGACGTGTCGGCGACCATGTAGCAGTTGAGCGTATGCATGGTCCGCTTGCCGGGGGCGAACAGGTTCGGATGGCCTTGTTCCAGGGTGAAGCCGCGACCGACCCGGTTGTTCATCAGGACGCCGGTATCGCCGGCCACGATCCCGCTGCCGAAGGCGCTGGAGACGGACTGGATCAGCGACACCATCATGCCCGCGCGGTCCGCCACGCAGAGATAGGTGGTGTCCCCGTCTTGCAGCGCCCCGGCCGGCGCGTCGTCGGCGGCGCGCTCCGGGTCGATCTGAGCATATCGCCGCGCGGCCCAGTCCTTGGAGAGCAAGGCCCTCAGCGGAGGCTTGCCGAAGACGGGATCCAGGGCGTGGGACAGGCGATCGGCGAAAGCGAGCTTGGTCGCCTCGGCCAGTATGTGGATCGAGGCTGCATCGCCGGCGGCCAGCCGCGCGCTGTCGGTCTGCTCGACGATGTTCAGCGCCTCCAGCAGGATCAGGCCCTGCGAGGGCAGGCCGGTCTGCCAGATGGTGTGGCCGCGGTACCGCGTGTCGATGGGCGGCTGCATCACAGTGCGATGTCCCGCCAGGTCCTCCGCCGAGAGCGCGCCGCCGATGTTCCCAACGAAGTCAGCTATCCGGCGGCCGAGGTCGCCGCTGTAGAACGCGTCCGGCCCTTCCGCCGCCAGCAGGCGCAAAGTACGTGCGAGGTCTGGCTGGCGCAGGATCTGGCCCACGCCCGGCGCCTCGCCGCCCGGCAGGAACACCGCCGCCGACGTCGGATGGCTCGCCAGCAGGGGCTTGCACAGACCGATCACATAGGAGCCGAACGGCGTCAGGGCGAAGCCCTGATCGGCGTAGCGGATCGCCGGCTCGGCCAGTTCGGCGAGGGGCCGCCCGCCGAACGCGCCCAGCAGCGCGCCGTGGGCGTCCACCATGCCGGGAACGCCGATCGACAGCGGCCCTTGCAGCGGCATCTTGCCTGGATGGCCGGCCTCCGCCCCGGCCCGGCGCATCTGGTCCAAGGTGGCCGCGCGCGGGGCGACGCCGCTGCCGAGGAACGCCAGGGGCGGCCTGCCTGGCGCGTACACAATGGCGAAGAGGTCGCCGCCCAGGCCGCACATCTCCGGCATCACCACAGACGCCGTCAGCGCCGCCGCCACGGCCGCGTCCACCGCGTTGCCGCCCCGCTGCAGGATCTCGAGCCCTGTGGCCACCGTCAGCGGATGGGCGGCCGCCACCATGCCGCCGCGGGCCAGCACAGGTCCTGGCCGGCGGGGGAAGCTCGGCGAATGCTCTCGTGGGAACCCGAGCGCCCTCACCATGCGACCACCCCCGGCTCTCCGTGCAAGGTTCGCTCGCCCACCCAGCGCGGCGCGTCGGCCCAATCGAAGAAGAACATGTGCGGATTGCGGATGGAACGCCAGAACTCGCGCGGCAGGTCGTCGCGGTGGCGGGCGATCAGGTGGCTCAGGACTCCGCCATGCGAAGCGACGGCGACGCACTCTCCCGGACGCCCCTCGATCACCCGCGTCAGGGCGGCGTCGAAGCGCGCGATGCACTCATGCCCGCTCTCGCCGCCTTCCATCTTGAAGGCGAGATCCGCATGCATGCGCCGCACCGCTTCCTCGACGTCCGCGACGTCTGCAATCCAGCCGCCGAGGTGACGCTCCCGCAGATCCTCATCCACGTGGATGTCCAGCCCCGCGGTGTCGGCAAACGGCCGGAGGGTGTCGATGGCGCGCACGAAGGGGCTTGACGCAAGGGCGGTGACGCCCAGTTCGGTCAGCACGGGAACCAGGTCGGCCGCCTGGGCCCGCCCCTTTTCGGATAGCGGCCAGTCACGTTCAGGCAAGGCGGGGTCGGGCGCGCTTTGGGCATGCCGGACGAAAACGATCCGGGTCATCGATCGACCATCCCGCGCAGGCGGTAGAGCGCGTCCATGGCTTCGCGCGGGCTCATGCCGTCGAGGTCGAGGCCTCGCACGGCTTCCTCCACAGGGCTCGGACCGGGCCTCACCGGGGTCGGCGCGATGGCGGCGAACAGAGGCAGTTCGCTGAGACCCTCGTGGCTCACCGCCTCGCTCTCCAGGCGGTCCAGCACCTCCCTGGCGCGGGTCACCACGGCGGGGGGAACACCGGCGAGCTTGGCCACCTGCACGCCGTACGACCGGTCGGCCGGACCTGGGCCGGCTTCGTGCAGGAACACCAGTTCGCCGTTCCACTCCTTGGCCTTCAGCGACAGGTTGGAGACGTGCGCCAGGCGCTCCTCCAGGCTCGCCAGCTCGTGATAGTGGGTGGCGAAGAGCGCCCGGCAGCGGTTCACGTCGTGCAGAGCCTCGGCGCAGGCCCAGGCGATCGCCAGGCCGTCGTAGGTGGCCGTGCCCCGGCCGATCTCGTCGAGGATCACCAGGGAACGCGGCGTCGCCTGGGTGAGGATGGCGGCGGTCTCCACCATCTCCGCCATGAAGGTCGAACGCCCGCGCGCAAGGTCGTCGCCCGCTCCTACGCGGCTGAACAGACGGTCCACGACGCCTAGGCGCAGACTGCGGGCCGGCACGAAGCAACCGGCCTGGGCGAGGATGGCCAGCAACGCGTTCTGCCGAAGGAAGGTCGACTTGCCGGCCATGTTCGGGCCGGTGACGATCGTGAGCCGCGCCGCGGTGTCCCCGGTGGCGTCAAGGCGGCAGTCGTTGGGGGTGAAGGGCTCGCCGGCGCGCTTCACAGCCGCTTCCACCACCGGATGACGCGCCGCCTCGGCGGCGAAGGCGAAGGAACGGTCCAGCACCGGCCGGCAGGCGCCCACGTCCTGCGCCCATTCGGCCAGGGCCGCGGCCACGTCCAGCCGCGCCAGGGCTTCCGCCGCGCCCAGGATTTCGGTGGCGAGGCCCTCGGCCCGCGCCCGCCAGGCCTCGAAGGTTTCCACCTCCATCGCCAGGACCCGTTCGGCGGCGTGCGCGATGCGGGCGTCGAGATCGGCGAGTTCGACTGTGGTGAAGCGCACCTGGCTGGCCAGGGTCTGGCGGTGGATGAACTGATGCGACAGCGGCGGGCGCATCAACGGCTCCGCCCTGCCCGCCGTGGTTTCCAGGAAGTAGCCCAGCACGGCGTTGTGGCGGATCTTCAGAGGCGCGCCGCTTTCGGCCTGCAGCCGCGCCTCCAGAGCCGCCACGACGCGGCGGCTGTCGTCGCGCAGGGCGCGGGCCTGGTCCAGGTCGGCGCTCACGCCTGGAGCGACGAACCCTCCGTCCCGCGCCTGGTTCGGCAGATCGGAGCTCAGGCCTCGCGCCAAGTCTCCGACGAAGGCGAAGAGATCGAAGTGACCCTCCGGATCGAGCGCCGAAGCGGCCTGCGCGATCTCCGGCGGCAGTGGCTCCAGGGCGCCCACCTCCCGCTCCACGACCGCGGCGATCTCGGCGGCGGCGGTGAGGCCATCGCGCAAGGTCCCGAGGTCGCGCGGCCCGCCACGGCCCAGCGCCAGGCGCGACAGGGCGCGCGCGACGTCGCCCGCCGCCTTCAGCTGCGCGCGCAGCTGTTCGCGCAGCGTGCGGCGCGGCAGCATCCAGGCGATGGCGTCCAGCCGTGCGTCGATCGCTTCCGGCGACATCAGCGGGCGCGCCAGGCGCGCGGCGAGCAAACGGGCGCCGCCCGAGGTCACCGTTCGGTCGATAGCGGACAGCAGCGAGCCCTCGCGACCGCCGCCCCCGGCGCGCTCGATCTCCAGGCTGGCTCGCGTGGCGGGGTCGATGGCCATGGCGTCGGCCTCGGCGGCGCGGCGCGGAGCGGAGAGCGCCGGCGCCCGGCCGCCCTGCGTGGTCTCCAGGTGCGCGGCGATCAGCCCCAGCGCGGCGACCTCCGCGCCGGACAACGCCCCGAAGCCGTCGAGGGTCTCCACGCCGTAGAGCCGCTTGAGCCGTGTCTCTGAGGCCGAGGGCTCGGCCAGCGCCTGGGCCATGGGCTGGACCACGCCGCCGGCCGATTTCAGCGCGGCGGCGACCTGGGCGTCGGCGAACAGACGATCGGGGACCAGGATCTCCGATGGCTGCAAGGCGGCCAGCGCGGAGGCCAGGCCGCCCAGGCCCACCGCGACGCATTCGACCTCGCCGGTCGACAGCTCCACAGAGGCCACCGCGGCTTGCCCGGCGCGCAGCGCCACGGCGGCCAGCCGATTGGACCCGCGAGCGTCCAGGAGGCCGTCCTCGGTGAGGGTCCCTGGTGTGACGACGCGCACCAGGTCCCTGCGCACCACCGCCCTGGCGCCGCGCTTCCTGGCCGCCGCCGGGTCCTCCATCTGCTCGCAGACCGCCACCTTGAAGCCGGCGCGAATCAGTTTGGCGAGATAGGCCTCCGCTGCGTGTACGGGCACGCCGGCCATGGGGATCGGTTGGCCGGCGTGCGTCCCGCGATGGGTCAGCGCGATGCCTATGGCCGCCGCGGCCCTGTGTGCGTCTTCGAAGAACAGTTCGTAGAAGTCGCCCATGCGAAAGAAGATAAGGGCGTCGGGCTGGCGCGCCTTGGCGTCGAAGTACTGCGCCATCACCGGAGTCGCGCCCGCCGCGTCCGGAAGCATGGCGTCAGGTGCGGGAATCGGCGCGTTCATCAGGCGTCAAACTAGCGGGTGCGAAGGCCCCTTTGAACCCGGCTTGACGTGCGCCGCACGCGGGCGGAGCCTCATCGCATGGAAGGGTTGCTCGAGTTCGCCGTGGTGCCGGCTGGCCCCGCCGACGCCGCCGGCCTTGGCCGGGTCCACGTGAAGTCCTGGCGCGAGGCCTACCCCGGCCTGCTGCCGCAATCCTATCTGAACGCCATGCGCCCCGAGCTGCATGCCCGGCGGTTCTACAAGGAACTGATCCGGCCGAAGCCTGGCGACGTGGTGCTGCTGGCCGAGGGCGCCGATGGGCCGGTGGGCTACTGCGCCGGCGCGTTGCTCAAGGCCGATGATCGTCTGGCCGGATCGGAGGTCTTCACCCTCTACGTCCTGCGGCATGCGCAGCGCGCGGGTGTCGGACGCGCCCTGCTGCGCGGCGCGGCTCGCGTGTTCCGCGCGCAGCGAGCACATTCGGCGGTGATCTGGGTGCTTAGCCGCAATCTGAAGGCGCGCCGGTTCTATGAGTATCTCGGCGGCGTGGCCGTCGCCGAGCGCCCGGTGCGCGGCTGGGGCGGGGGCCTCTACGAGACGGCCTATCTGTGGAGCGATATCGGGCGGCTGACCGGGTAGCCCCTGGACCTACGCGGTTCGCGTGATCTCGTCCCAGAACCGGCGGGCCTTGCCGAAGAAGGTCGCCGTGCGCGGATGCTGCTGCTCGCCGCAGAGGCCGGCGAATTCGCGCATCAGCTCCTTCTGGCGCGCCGTGAGCTTGGCGGGAGTCTCGATGAACAGCTCGACCACCAGGTCGCCGCGGGCGCGCGAGTGCAGCGAAGGCATGCCGCGCCCCTTCAGACGCACGGTCTGGCCGGTCTGGGCCCCCTCGGGCACCTTGACCTGGATCCTGCACTCGCCGTTGCAGTTCTCGCCGCCGAGCAGGCACGGGGCCTCGACAATGCCGCCCAGGGCGGCGGTGGCCATGGGCACCGGCACGGAGCAGAGCAGGTCCAGGCCGTCGCGTTCGAAGAGTTCGTGCGGCCTCACCGAGAGGAAGATGTAGAGGTCGCCGCGCGGGCCGCCTCGCATCCCCGCGTCGCCCTCACCGGACAGCCGGATGCGCGCGCCGTCATCGACGCCGGCGGGAATGCGCACCTCGAGGGTGCGTTCGCGGCGCACCTGCCCGTGACCGTGGCAGGTCTCGCACGGATCAAGCACTTGGCGTCCGGCCCCACCGCAGCGCGGACAGGTGCGCTCGATGGCGAAGAAGCCCTGCTGGGAGCGGATGCGGCCAGCGCCGCCACAGCTGGCGCAGGTGGTGGGCGCAGACCCGGGCGCACAGCCCGAGCCGCTGCAATCCTCGCAGGTGATGGCGGCGGGGATCCTGATCTCCACCTGGGCGGCCGCATAGGCCTGCTCCAGGGTGATTTCCAGGTCGTAGCGCAGATCCTGGCCGCGGGCCGGGCCGTTCGGCCTCTGCTGCCCGCGGCCGAACATGTCGCCGAACGCGTCGCCGAACACCTCGTTGAAGATGTCGTGCACATCGTTGAAGCCGGCGCGCCCGCCGTTTACGCCGCCGTTCACGCCCGCATGGCCGAAGCGGTCATACGCGGCGCGTTTTTGCGAGTCGGAGAGGACCGAGTAGGCCTCGTTGATTTCCTTGAAACGACCGGCGGAGTCTTCGCAGCCGCCATTGCGGTCGGGGTGGTGCTCCATGGCCAGCTTGCGGAAGGCGCTCTTCAGCCCCGCCTCGTCCGCGTCGCGGCTCACCCCAAGGACTTCGTAAAAATCGCGCATGGAGTCGTCAGGTTCTCTGATCGGAATTCTGGCGGACCGAGCTGAAGTGGGAAACAGCGCGCCCCGGCGCAACCCTTGTTGCGCGAAGCGGGCGTCCCTGCCAACCAAGGCGCTGGCGCTGTTCCCAGAGGCCGATCATCGCCCGGTCGAGATCATCGCCGCCATCCGTCATTGCGTCACACCCCGCCCCGGGTCGGGCCTCACGCCGACTTCTTGTCGTCGCTGACGTCCTCGAACTCCGCGTCGACGACGCCGTCATCGGCGGTGGTTTCGGCGGTCTCGCCGGCCGCTCCGCCCGCCTGAGCCTTGTACATCGCCTCGCCAAGCTTCATCGACGCCTGCATGAGGGTCTGGGTCTTGGCCTGGATGGCGCCCGCGTCCTCGCTCTCGAGGGCCGCCTTCAGGTCGGCCGCGGCGGTCTCGATCGCCGACTTCTCGTCCGCGCTGATCTTCTCGCCATGTTCGCCCAGGGCCTTCTCCGTGGAGTGGATCAGGGCGTCGGCATGGTTCTTGGCTTCCACCAGTTCCTTGCGGCGCTTGTCCTCGGCGGCGTGCGCCTCGGCGTCCTTGACCATCTGGTCGATGTCGCTGTCCGACAGGCCGCCGTTGGCCTGGATGCGGATGGACTGTTCCTTGGAGGTGGCCTTGTCGCGGGCCGAGACGTTGACGATGCCGTTGGCGTCGATGTCGAAGGTCACCTCTACCTGCGGCACGCCGCGCGGGGCCGGCGGGATGCCGACCAGGTCAAATTGACCAAGAAGCTTGTTGTCCTGCGCCATCGGGCGCTCACCCTGGAAGACCCGGATGGTGACGGCGTTCTGGTTGTCCTCCGCCGTTGAAAAGGTCTGGCTCTTCTTGGTGGGGATGGTGGTGTTGCGCTCGATCAGCGGCGTGAACACACCGCCCAGGGTTTCGATGCCCAGGGTGAGCGGTGTCACATCGAGCAGCAGCACGTCCTTGACGTCGCCCTGCAGCACGCCGGCCTGAACCGCCGCGCCCAGCGCCACGACCTCGTCCGGATTGACGCCTTTGTGCGGTTCGCGGCCGAAGAACTCCTTCACCGCGTCGACCACCTTGGGCATGCGCGTCATGCCGCCGACCAGCACCACCTCGTCGATGTCGGTCTTCTTCAGGCCCGCGTCCTTCAGCGCCTGCTCGCAGGGCTTGATGGTCTTGCTGATCAGGTCCTCCACCAGGGCCTCCAGCTTTGCGCGGGACAGCTTGATGTTCAGGTGCAGCGGCCCGGAGGCGTTCATCGAGATGAACGGCAGGTTCACCTCGTACTGGGCGGTGGAGGACAGCTCCTTCTTGGCCTTTTCGGCCTCTTCCTTCAGTCGCTGCAGGGCCAGCTTGTCCTTGCGCAGGTCGACGCTGGCTTCCTTCTTGAACTCGTCGGCCAGGTAATCGACGATCCGCAGGTCGAAGTCCTCGCCGCCCAGGAACGTGTCGCCGTTGGTGGCTTTCACCTCGAACACGCCGTCGCCGATCTCCAGGATGGAGATATCGAAGGTGCCGCCGCCCAGGTCATAGACGGCGATCTTCTTGCCTTCGTTCTTCTCGAGGCCGTAGGCGAGGGCCGCCGCGGTGGGCTCGTTGATGATCCGCAGGACTTCCAGCCCCGCGATCTTGCCGGCGTCCTTGGTGGCCTGGCGCTGGGCGTCGTTGAAATAGGCCGGGACGGTGATCACCGCCTTCTCGACCTTCTCGCCCAGGTGCGCCTCGGCGTCCTGTTTGATCTTCTGCAGGATGAAAGCGGAAATCTGCTGGGGCGAGTAGTCCTTGCCGTGCGCGCGCACCCAGGCGTCGCCATTGGGGCCCTTGACGATCTCGTAGGGCACCATGCCCTTGTCCTTCTCCACCATCGGGTCGTCGTACTGACGCCCGATGAGACGCTTGATGGCGAAGAAGGTGTTTGAAGGATTGGTCACCGCCTGGCGCTTTGCCGGCTGGCCTACCAGGCGCTCGCCGTCGTCCATGACGCCGACGACCGAGGGCGTGGTGCGAACGCCCTCGGCGTTCTCGATCACTTTCGGCGCCTTGCCGTCCATGATGGCCACGCACGAGTTGGTCGTGCCGAGGTCGATGCCGATAATCTTGCTCATGAGATCTCTCTTATCGCTCCTTCGTTGGCGAACGCTCGCGGGGCCTTCGGCAGTGAAGCGCCGGTTGCGGGCGTCCCCGGTTCGATGGGGTCTCCGAATGGATGCCGGAGCAGGTCTCCGGCGGGCGGGCGCTTTCCGTTTGGGGAATGCGTCGCTTCGTGGCGGATATGGGAACCGGGGGGGCAGCCGCAACCCCCAAAGCCCAAAAGCCGATTGCAAATCCGCGACTTCCGGGGCCGCATCTGGCATGCCGCCGCCGTGATCCCTCCCGGCTTCCGCCGGCTGCCCGGCCGGCTCGACGCGGAGAGCCAGCGCGCCCTGCTGGACGAGGTGTTCGCCGCCGTCGAGGCGGCGCCCTTCTACCGCCCGGTCACACCGGGCGGAAAGCCGATGAGCGTCGAGATGACCAACCTCGGCCCGCTGGGGTGGATCACCGACGCCGCGGGCTATCGCTACGCGCCGCTGCATCCGCTCACCGGCCGCCCATGGCCGCCGATGCCGCGGATGCTTCTCGACCTCTGGGCGGAGGAGGCGGACCCGCACACGCCGCCAGATGCCTGCCTGGTCAATCTATACCGAGAGGGCGCGCGAATGGGACTGCACCAGGACCGCGACGAGGCCGATTTCGCCTTTCCCGTGCTGTCGGTGTCGCTAGGAGACACAGCCGTGTTCCGCATCGGCGGGGTCCGGCGCGGCGGGGCGAGCGCCACGGTGAAGCTGGCTTCAGGCGACGTCTGCGTCCTCGCCGGCGAGGCTCGCCTGGCCCACCACGGTGTCGACCGTGTGCTCGGCGGCTCCTCGAGACTGGTCGCCGGCGGCGGACGCATCAACCTGACGCTCCGGCGAGCGCTGCCGGCCTGACTGCGACGCTTTGACACGCGCTCCTGCGGCGTCGCATTGTGCGGACGCTCAACCCATACGTTTGTGAGGACTGTCATGCTGAGTCTGAAGCGCCCCGAAGGGGCGGCGCCGGAAGATTTTCACCTGTCGCGTCGTGCGATCGGCGCCGCCGTGTTCGCGGGATACGCCGCCGCCGCCCTCTCGGCCGACGCCGCGACCATCCACACCGACGACGCCGGCCTGGTGACCGAGACGGTCAAGCTGCCGACAGAGGGCCAATCGATCCGTGGCTACATCGCCCGGCCCAAGGCGAGCGGCCGCTTTCCCGCCGTGATCGTGGTCAACGAGATCTTCGGACTGCACGAATACATCCTCGATGTCTGCCGCAGGTTCGCCAAGCTCGGCTACGTGGCCATCGCGCCGGGCTTCTTCGATCGCGCGGGCGATCCGGCGCCGCTGATCGACTTTGGCGCGATCGGCAAGATCGTCGCGACCGCCACCGATCAGCAGGTCATGGGCGACATCGGCGCGACGGTGAATTTCCTCAAGGCCCAGCCCTACGTGGACAAACGCGCGCTCGCCATCACCGGCTTCTGCTGGGGCGGCGGGGCGGTGTGGCTCGCCTGCGAGGAATTCACCGACTTCAAGGCCGGCGCGGCCTGGTACGGCCGCATGGCCCTGCCGGCCGGGCAGGCGGATGATGGCAAGCGCCTGTTGCCGATCAAACTGGTGGCCCAGCTGCACGCGCCGGTGCTCGGCCTCTACGGCGGCAAGGACCCGCTCACCCAGTCCGCGCCGGCCATGCGCGAGGCCCTGAAGGCGGCGGGCAAGACGTCCAGCGAAATCGTCGTCTACGACGACGCGGGCCACGGCTTCCATGCCGATTATCGCGCCAGCTACAACGAGGCCGACGCCAAGGACGGCTGGAAGCGCCTGCTGGCTTTCTTCACCGCGCACGGCGTTGCGCCGCGGACGTACAAGGCCTAGGCGCGCCGCCCTTCTCTCGCTGGGGAATGGCGGTGTCTACCCGCGCAGCTTTCTGACCAGCGTCTCGAGATCCCGCGCGAGTTGCGGGTCGCCGACCCTCAACGCCTCGATGCGGCGCACCGCGTGCAGCACTGTGGTGTGGTCGCGACCGCCAAATCTGCGGCCGATGTCGGGCAGGGAGCGCGTGGTCAGCTGCTTGGCCAGCCACATGGCCGCCTGGCGCGGCCGCGCGACGGAGCGCGTGCGGCGCTCGGAGATCAGATCGGACTGCTTCAGGCCGAAGTGCTCGGCCGTGGCTTTCTGGATGTCGTCCACCGTGATCCGCTTGTCGCCGCCGCGCAGGGGGCGCAGGAACAACTGCGTCTCTTCCAGGGTCAAGCCGCCCAGCCCCGCCCCGGCGCGCACGATCAGGGTGTTCAGGGCGCCTTCAAGCTCGCGCACGTTGTCAGTGAACCGATCGGCGAGGAATTGCAGAATCTCCGGCCGCACGTTCACCGCGATCCCCTGCTGGCGGCAAAGCAACGCGGCCTTGCGCTCGAGGATGCCCAGCCGCAATGAGCGGTCCGCCGGTTCGATGCCGCAGACTAGGCCGGCCGACAGATGAGAGCGCAGGCGCGCGTCGATTTCGCTGAGCGCCGCGGGCGGACGATCGGCGGAAAACACCACCCGGCGACCGTCTTCCATCAGCGCCGCCAGGGTGTGAAACAACTCTTCCTCGGTGCTCTGCTTGCCGCCGATGAAGTGGACGTCGTCGATGAGCAGCAGATCGGCGGAGCGCAGTTCCTCCTTGAAGGCCGCGGCTTGGCGTTCCATCAGTGCCCGGACGAACGAAGAAAGGAACCGCTCGGCGGTCAGATAGACCACCTTCTTCTCAGGCGCGGTGCGCATGGCCTCCCAGGCCAGGGCGTTGAGCAGGTGGGTCTTGCCGAAGCCGAACGCTCCATGAAAGACCACCGGGTTGAAATGACCGTCGGCCCAGCTGGCGACGCGTCGCGCCACCGCGTGGGCGAACTCGTTGGCGGGACCCACCACGAAGGTGTCGAAGGTGAAGCGGTCCTGCAGTCCTTGCGTCTTGGACGGGCGCCCGCCGGCGACCTGGGACAGCGCCGGGCTGTCCGACGAGACCGGCACCGCGGCCTCGATCTCCACGGCGCGGGGGGGGCATTCACCGCCCTCCGCCTCGAACTCCAGGCGCGATTTCAATGAGAGCGCGCGGCCTTCGGGATCGTTGGCCGCCCAGAGTTCGCCGATCCGACGCCACGCATAGCGCCTGATCCAGTCACGGGCGATGCCGGTGGGCGTCACCAGGCACAGCGCGCCGTCGGGGCTGATGCGCAGCGAAGCCTGGGCCAGCCACGACCCGAAGGTGTCATCGCCAAGCTCGCTTTTCAGAGCCTGGCTGGCCTTGACCCACACTGCCCCCGCCGGCGTTCCATACGCCATGCCTGCCAACCCCTTGGTCGTCATTTGCCCCGCCCCTGAACCACCCGAAGCCTTCACCCGCCCCGGGTGAAGCCAGCCCGCCGCCCCCACGACGTAGGCTGCCGTCCAGACACAAACCCGCCCTCGCCCGACGAGCATATGTTGCCCGCCGTCGCTCAATTGTCCGTACAAGACCGAAAAGCTTTGAGACGCACACCTTAAGCCGGAGACGGGGGGGGTCAACGCGGAATCTGCGGAGTCGGGACGGATAAATTTCTCGCCCGAGGGGAGAAAGATATTGACAGTGAAGCCACCCCAACTGGGCCAAGGGAAACCAATTTCAGGCGCCTCCCCACGCGTGTCGAATGGCCGCGGACGCCGTACCTTGGGCGCAGCGTCGCGCGCGCCGCCAGGCTGCAGCGCTGCGGGAAAAGCCCAATAAAATCAGAAAATTGTAGCCCGACGCCTCGGTCTTAGGCGACTTGCAGCTTCTTCAGCTGCGCCGCCAGACGGGAAACTTTTCGTGAGCCGGTGTTGCCGTGGATCACGCCCTTGCGCACGGCCCGCATCAGCTCGGACTGGGCCTGGACGAAGGCGGCTTTGGCGACGGCTGAATCGCCGCCGGAAATCGCCTCTTCGAACTTGCGAAGGAAGGTGCGGACCCGCGAGCGACGCGCCTTGTTGACCTCGGTGCGACGGGCGATTTTTCGGATCGCCTTTTTGGCGCCGGGGTTATTAGCCATGGATATTCGACCCTAGGGAAATCGGACCTCCCGGTCGCCGCCGTGAGGAGCGCCCGAAAAGGGAGGCGCGGATATACGGGAAGCGCGCACGAGGGTCAATCCGATCCGACGCGGCGTGACAGACGCGATCACCGCGCGCAGGCTCAACCTCGGTGCGACGACCCGCCCGAGGTCAGGCTCAGCCTGACGTCAGCATTCCTTAATGCGGCCAAAGTATTAGTCGTCGAAAGACTGCTGGTCGGGTTCCATGCTCAAGCAAAAGCTGATCACTACAGGCATAGTAGTCGTTATAGTTGTGGCCGCCGCACTGTGCGCCGACTACGTTTCAAGCGTCATTGTGTTTGCCACGCGAGAATCGTTCACGCCGATCAACACAGCGTTGATCTCCGCGCTCGTTTCAGCGCCGGTGAGCTTCTTCCTCGTCAGCCAGCGCTTCGACATGCAGCGGGTGAAGGACGCGCTGGCGGCGTTCGTGGTCGAGAAGGATCGCGCGGTCGTCGAAGCCCAGCTGCGGCGCAGGGAGGCCGAACGCGCGCAGGCGGCGGCGGAGCGCGCGCTGGAACGCCTGCGCGAAAGCGAGGCGCTCTACCGCCTTTTGGCCGACAACCAAACCGACGTGATCTCCTTGTGGACCGCCGACGGGCGGCGGACCTATTCCTCGCCCTCCGCAGTACGGGCCTTCGGCTTCACGCCGGAAGAGATGACGGCTATGCCCAAGGCGGCCAACGCCCATCCCGACGACATCCCGATCATCCGTGCGCTCACCGGCTCGCTCGCTCCGGGCGCCGGCGGCAAGGCGGAATACCGACTGCTCCACAAGGACGGGTCGGAGATCTGGGTGGAGGGCACGTTCCAGCGCCTGAGCGATGGCAGCAACGGACTGCTTTCCACGACGCGGATCATCACCGAGCGAAAGAGGCTGCAGCAGGAGCTCATACACGCGCTCGACGAGGCCAATGCCGCCCTGGCCGTGAAGTCGGATTTCCTGGCCAACATGACCCACGAACTGCGCACGCCGCTCAACGCCATCGTCGGCTTTTCCGGGCTGCTCAAGCAGTCCTCGGACCTTAAGGCGCGCGACGCTCACCATGCCGAGCTCATCTGGGACGCCAGCCAGACCCTGCTGTCGGTGGTCAACGATGTTCTGGACTTCTCGAAGCTGGAAGCCGGGGCCGTGGAATTCGAGTCTCACGCCTTCGACCCGGTGGCGATGGCCCAATCCACGGCGACGCTGCTCGCCGGTCAGGCCGCGGCCAAGGGCCTGAGACTGTCAGTGGACGCGGATGGCCGCGGCGGGCGGCTGCTGGGAGATGGCGCGCGGCTGCGTCAGGTGCTGCTGAATTTCCTGTCGAACGCCGTGAAATTCACCTCACGCGGCGAAATCAGGGTTCTGGTGAGCCAGCGGGAGGTCGGAGATCGGATGCGCCTGCGCATCTCGGTGAAGGACAGCGGCATTGGCGTGGCGCCCGACCAGGTCGACACCATCTTCGGCCGCTTCACCCAGGGCGATCCGTCGGTCTCGCGCCAATACGGCGGCACGGGGCTCGGGCTGGCGATCTGCAAGCGCATCATCGACGCCATGGGTGGCGAAATTGGCGTGGTCAGTTCGCCCGGCCAGGGCTCGACCTTCTGGTTCGAGGTGGCCATGCCGGCCGCCGTCGACGATCACCCCGAAGACCAGGCCGCGCCGGCCCTGGCCAGCATCGACCCAGCCCTGCGCCTGCTCGTGGTGGACGACAATTCAGTCAATCGCGAGCTCATCTGCGCCCTGCTGGCGCCGTTCGGCGTGATCGTCGAGACCGCGGTGGACGGCATCGACGCCGTCGCCGCGGCGGCTGCAACGCGGTTCGACCTGATCCTGATGGACGTACAGATGCCGCACGTGGATGGGCTCACCGCGACCCGGCGCATCCGCGCGGCGGCGGCGCCGGGCGCGCCGCGCGTGCCGATAGTCGCGATGACCGCCAATGTGCTGCCCGAACAGGTGTCGCGCTGCCTGGACGCCGGCATGGACGACCACCTGGGCAAGCCCATCGATCCCGCACAGCTGCTCGAGACGCTCGCGCGCTGGTCGCCGAGCGGGTCCCGACAGGACGGCGCCGGCGGCGACCATCAAGCTCCGCGCCTGACAGCTGCCTGAGTCGCGGGAGGCCTTCCCGCGACGTAGCCTTTGCGCGAGGGTGGCCACCGCCATCCAACGGGAGGACACCAGCATGTCGGACGATGCAGGCGTAGAGGTGCGGACTGCGGGCGAGACCGCAACGCGCCCGGTGATCAGGCTCTGGCCGGACGGCCCCCCATCCAGCCTTCCGGGGATCGGTCCGGAAATCGCTTTCCAGGCGCCTGCCGCCGGCGGGGCCGACACCACGATGCTGCGCAACGTCTCGGACCCTACGCTCACCGTGTACAGGCCGGATGCGGCCAAGGCGAACGGCGTGGGGGTGATCGTCTGCCCGGGAGGCGGCTGGCGCATCCTGGCCTGGGAGCATGAGGGCGTCGACCTCGCCCATTGGCTGACCGCCCGCGGCTACACGGCATTCCTGCTGAAATACCGGCTCAACGGCACACCGCCAGATCCAGCCGACTTCGCCAAGAGCATGGCCGCTATGACGGCCCCGCTAGCCGCGCCGCTGCCCGCCGCCAAGGCGCCGCGCGCGCTCAGTCAGGTGTTGCGGGACGAGGCCACCGCCAGGGCGCGTGACCTGGCGTCCGACGATGGCCGCCGCGCCTTGCAGATCGTGCGCCAGCGCGCCGCCGATTGGGGTGTGCGGGCGGATCGGATCGGCATGATCGGCTTTTCGGCCGGCGCCTTCCTGACCGCCGATGTGGCCATGGCGCCGGACGGGCCCGGCCTGGCCTTCGCCGCGCCCATCTACGGGGGCGAGACACGCGGCCGCGCCGTGCCGGCTGACGCGCCGCCCTTGTTCACCTGCATCGCGCAGGACGACCGGATGCTGTTCAAGGTGGTGGAGGGGCTCTACGCCGACTGGTCCAACGCCGACCGCCCGGCCGAACTTCACATCTTCGCCAAGGGCGGCCACGGATTCGGCATGGTTCGCCGAGGGCTGCCGGTGGACCGGTGGGTCGACCTGTTCGGCGATTGGCTCGCGGACCTGGGTTTCGCCTGAACGACGCCGCCGTGGGATTCGGTCAGGCGCTGGCGGGTTCAGCCTTGCGCTTGGCGGGCGACAGCCGCGCGAACAGGGCCGCAAGGTCCAGGCTGCGTCGGGCGGGGGCCTTCTTGCGGCTCGGAAACAGCATCCGCGCCACCACGGTGACCGCCAGCAGGCCCACCACCAGGCTGCCCATGCCTTCGAACGCAGGCAGGGAAGCCACGAAGGCGCGCAGCGCCATCCAGGCCACCATGACGCCCAGAGCGATCACGCCCTCCACCACGCTCACTCCGATCGCGCCGGCGTGGAAGTCGCCGAAGCGCCGTACGCCGCTCCGAACTTCAGTGATCAGATCCGCCGCGAAAGAGATGCTGATCATCGCCAGCAGACCCAGAACCACGGCGGCGTCCACGCCGAGCACGCGATAGGCTCGGGTCATCTTCATAGGCGGCAAGCCTCGCCAGGCCGACCAGATGGCGGCGATCTGCGCGATCGCGGTTTCGCCCCGGTCGCTGTTGGTCAAGATGACGATGCCGTCACCGGTATGCGGCACGAAGAAGAACTGCGAAGACCAGCCCGGATCGTAGCCGCCGTTGGTCACCACCAGGGGACCGTTGGGGGTTCTCTCGGTGAAACAACCCAGGGCCGGTTGATCCTGGCCGAGGCCCGCCAGCTGGAATTGCGGGATCGCCGGAGGCGAGGAGTAGAGGCGGTTCGCGGAGTCCGGGCGCAGAGCGCCGGGGCCGGCGCGCTGGCGTTCGTACGGGCTCGGCGCCGCCACGAAGCGCGCCAGATCCGGCGCCGTGGCGAACAGCGAATCCGCCGCCGTGTCCTCCGGAATCAGGACCTCGCCCGGTTTACCGTCGCTCAAATAGGGAGTCGCCGTGCGGCCGCGAAGCGCCGGGTCCCAGTCGAAGCTGGACGAGGTCATGCCCAGGGGCGCGAGCACGGCCTGCCGCATGTAGTCCTGGAAGGATCGATGCGACTGACGTTCGATCATCATCTGCAGCAGCATGTAGCCGGGCACGGAGTAGACGAACGCCTGGCCGGGCGGCGCCACGAGCTGCGGCGGGCCCGCGGCGTCACCCCCGCTCGCTTGCCGCAGAAATTCGCGCGCTGACGGCGCCGGCGCTTCGGGCCGACGGAATTCATCGGCGCCCGCGCTAACCCCGGACGTGTGGCTGAGCAGGCGGCGCACGGTCACGCCGTTGGACGCGAATGGCGAGGGCGGCAACGGCCAGCCGCCAATGTACTGTTCCACCGGCCGATCGAAGTCGACCTTCCCCGTCTCAGCCAGGCGCATAACGCCCCACGCGGTCAGCGACTTGGAGATCGAGGCGACCCTGAACACGGTGTCGCTCGTCATCGGCCGATGGGTCTGCAAATTGGCGTAGCCGTAGGCGTAGGTGTGTGACGGCGATCCCCCGACAATGGTGGCGACCACCACGCCTGGGACGGCGAGGTCATGCAGTATCCTGGGGGCGGCGCGGTCGAGCTGGGCCTTGAATTCAGTCTCCGACGACCCGCTGCGCGGCCGCGTGGCGAAGAATGGGGCGAGCGACTGGGTGGCCAGGAACAGCACGACGATCAAGCCGCCGGCCAGGGCCGCGATCTGCGACCAGGCCGCGGGCGAAAGTCGCCAGGCTCTGGACGGGCGGTCAGGTCGCGACATGGCGGGGCTCCCTTCGCCCGGGGGCGGACGCGGCGCTGAAGGACGCGGGCTCGGCGTTCATCGGGCCGCACCCTGCACGCAAAAGCTTAGCTCTCCGTGTAGCTGAACAGGTCCGCGCGCCCGCGGCCGCCTGGGAGCGTTGGCGCCGGCCGCCGCGTCAGGTTAGGAACCTCGGCCATGTCCGCAGGTTCGAGTTCCACCGCCGCCCCGGACAAGGGCGATGTCCTGACGATGCGCTTCAAGGCCCTGCTCGGCCTTCTCGCCTTCGTGGTGGTCATGTTCGGCGCGATCACCGTCAACCGCGCCGACGGGGCGGCGGACGGGCACCGGCGCACTGACGCGGGTGTCTATTTCCGCGCCGCGTGGGCGATGCGCACCGGGGCCGACCCCTACACCATCACCGACGACAATGGCTGGCACTACATCTATCCGCCGGCCCTGGCCGTGCTGGCCGCGCCGTTCGCCGATCCGCCGCGCGCTCAGACGGCGCGGGAGGCGGGCCTGCCCTATCCGGTGTCGCTGGCCATCTGGTACGTCCTCAGCCTCGCCGCGCTCGCCCTTGGGGCTCATTTGCTGGCCAGCGCCATAGAGGCGACCGGCGAGAGCCCCGCCCTGCACGCGCCGCCGCGCTTCGGGCGGCGATGGTGGTCGCTGCGCCTATTGCCGTTCCTGGTTTGCATCTTCCAGATCGGCAACACGCTGGGGCGGGGCCAGGTCAATCTGTTCGTCATGCTGTTCGTCTGCGGCTTGGCCGCTGCGATCGCGCGCAAACGTGACGGCTCGGCCGGCGCCTGGCTCGGCGCGGCGATCACCTTGAAGATCTACCCGGCCTATCTGCTGGTGTATCCGGCCTGGCGTCTGAAGTGGCGCACTCTGGCGGGGTGCACAGTCGGCCTCGCGGTCGGGCTTGTAGCCATCCCGGTGGCGGCCATTGGGGCCGAGCGGACCCTCGCCTGCTACCGGTCGCTCTACCACTATCTGCTGGCCCCTACCCTGGGCGGCGCGACGCGAGGCGTGAACCGCGGCGAGTACCTCGACGAGGTCACCGGCAACGTCCTGTCGTTCAAGATCGAACTGTTCCGCCTGCTGCATCCCTTCCGCGCCACCCGCCCGGCGGCGATCCCGCACGTCTACGCTCTGGTCCACTACGCCCTCTGCGCCGTCGTCACGGCGATCACCCTTTGGGCGGCGGGCTGGCGGCGACGGCCAGCCGATCCGCTGGGCGAGGTGCTGTTCATCGGCGCCCTGACCACCGCCCTGCTGCCGATGATTCCGGTCTCGCGCGACCACTACTTCGCCTTATCCTTCCCGCTGGTGATGGCGCTGGTGGCCGTGGTGCGCGAGCGGCACGGGCCGCTCGGCATGCCGCGCGGCTGGGTGGCGTTCTTCTGGGGCGTGAGCCTGCTGACCATCGTCTGGGAACTCCCCGCGTTGGGCTTCCTCAAGGACTTCCAGCCGGTGTTCTATGCGGAGATGCTGCTGTGGGGCGCCGGCGTGCGGGAACTGCGCAGACGCCGGCTGGCGGGCGCGCAGGCGGCTCACCAAACCGCCAGCGCCGTGCTCGCATAGTTCCACAGCGCGCCGAAAAGGGCGCCGCCCGCCCCGGCCAGCCACCAGATCGGCGCATGCCGGTGGATCAGGTCGGCCACCGCCACATTGGCGATCAGGCCGACGCTGCACAGGGCGCAGAATTTCAGGTAGCCGGCGACCAGCGCCATGCCGCGCAACCGCCGGTCGCGGTAGGTGAACACGTTGTTGATCAGATAGTTCGAGCTCATTGCGGTGACCGCGCCGGCCGTCTGCGACCAGGCGAAGGGCAGGCCGAGCTCCAGCATCAGCCGCAGCACGCCCAGCTGCACCACGACGCCGCTGGCGCCGACCATGAAGAACATCAGCGCCCGCGGCGGGATGACGCCGCCGGTGAGCTTGGTGACCACCAGCTCCAGATATTCCACCGCCACCCGCCCATCCATCTTGCTCTCGCCAGCCTCGCGGGCCCCGAAGGCGTAAGGGAGTTCGGCGATGCGCAGGGGCTTGGGCTGAGAGGCGATGATGTCGAACAAGATCTTGAAGCCCTTGGTGGACAGGCTGGGCGCCACCCGCTCCACGACCTCGCGGCGGACCATGAAGAAGCCGCTCACCGGATCGCTGACGTCGGCCTTCAGCGCCCGTCGAGCCAGCCAGGTCGCGACGCGGCTGCCCATGCGGCGCAGAGGCGACAGGCCGTCGTCCAGCCCCTCGGCGTGCAGGAACCGGCTGCCTACCACCAGGTCGACGCCGTCGGCGCGCAGGCGCTCCAGCATGCGCGGAAGCAGACTGGCGTCGTGCTGCAGGTCGGCGTCGATGACCGCCACCACGGGCGCCACGCTGGCCATCACACCTTCGAGCACTGCGCCCGCCAGTCCCCGGCGGCCGACGCGGCGCAGGCAGAGCACGCGTGGGTCCAGGGCGGCCAGGCGCATGATCTCGGCGCCGGTGCCGTCGGGCGAGCTGTCGTCCACGAACACCACCTGCCAGGCGACCCCCGCCAGGGCCGAGGTCAGCTGGTCGAGCAGCCTGGCGACGTTGTCCCGCTCGTTGAACGTCGGGACCACGACCGTGAGGTCGTAAAGCGCGCCGGTCGGAAGCACGGCCGCGGCCGGGCGCGAGGCGCTGGCCGCCGGTGCGGCGCTCCGCGGACCTGCGGCGACTCCTCCGGCTTCAGCGCTCACCGCACGACCCATTCATCGACCTCGAAACCTCCGAAGGCGCCGCCGGCGGTTCGACGCCCGCCCCGTCACCCAGACACAATGGACGCTGTAGATCGGAATGCGGTTCCATCGCCAGTCCCACCGCGCTTGACCCGCCCGCCTGGGGTGCTAGTGGCCGCTCGACCCCGCCAGGAGGGGAGGCCACCGTGAACATCGTCCCCGTGATCCTGTCTGGCGGCGTGGGTGAGCGCCTCTGGCCCGCCTCCCGACCCGACCGCCCCAAGCAATTCCTCAATCTGACGGGTGAAGAAAGCCTGCTGGTCCAGACCGTCCGGCGCTTCGCCGATCCCGGGCGGTTCGCGGCGCCGATCATCATCGCCAACGTCTCCCACCGGTTTCTGGTCGCCGAACAGATGCTTGAGGCGGGCTTGCAAGCCGGCCGCATCGTGCTTGAGCCGCAGGGGCGCAACACCGCTCCGGCGATCGCCGTGGCCGCGCTGATAGCGGCGCGCGAGGACCCCGAGGCGCTGATCCTCGTCGCCGCCTCCGACCACTGGATGCCCGATGCGACCCGCTTTCTCGCCGCGGTCGACGCGGGAGTGGACTCCGCCCGGGCGGGCTCGTTCGTGCTGTTCGGGGTCAGGCCCACCTACCCCGCGACGGGGTTCGGCTACATCCAGGCCGGAGAGGCTTTCGGCGCGGTGCGCCGCGTCCGTCGTTTCGTGGAGAAGCCCGACGAGGCGCGGGCGCGTCAGCTGCTGGAGGCCGCGGACCATCTGTGGAACAGCGGCATTTTCCTCATGTCGGCGCAGGGCGTCGTCGATGAACTGGAGCACCTTGCGCCACAGGTGCTCGCCGGCGCGCGGGCCGCGCTGGACAAGGCGCAGGCGGACGCTGACTTCCTGCGGCTGGACGCTGACGCCTTCGCCGCCACGCCGTCGATCTCGATCGACTACGCGGTCATGGAGAAGACCGACCGCGCCGTGGTGCTGGAGGCGGATTTTCTCTGGAGCGATGTCGGCTCCTGGGCGGCGGTGTTCGAGATGCTGGAGACGGACGCGCAGGGCTGCGCCGCCCGCGGGCCGGTGGCGATGGAGGGCGCGGTACGCTGCTTCGCCTGGTCCGACGGCCCGCCCATCGGACTCCTCGGCGTTCGAGACCTGATCGTCGTGGCGACGTCGCAAGGTGTGCTCGTGGCGACCAAGGAGGCGGAACCGCTCATGCGATCCCTCGTGGCCCGCCTCAAGCGAGCGGTCGGGCCGTAGCCGGGCCCAGCCGCGATTGCCGACTCAGCGGGTAGGACGAGCGCCGCCGTTGCCATGACCGGCGGGTGTGTGCGCTGATATGGGACATGGCGCGCGCGGGAGGAACGGGACATGGCGGCAGCGTTTGGCGCGGCTGATGCGGCGCGGGTCAGCGCCGCAGCACGCGAGGCGGTGGACGAACTGAAAGTGTCGGGGGTCGCCATCGGCGTCGTGTCGGGCGAGATCCTTGCCTACAGCGAGGGTTTCGGCTTCGCCGACATCGAGAGCGGCCGCCCACAGGACCCTGCCTTGCGCCAGCGCATAGGCTCGATCACCAAGACCATGGTCGGCTTGTGCGCCATGGCCCTGGTGGACGAAGGCCGGCGGACCCTGGCCGATCGCCTGATCGACCACATCCCGGAGCTGACCATCCACGGCGACGGCGCCTCGGTGACCGTGCGCCATCTGCTCACCCACACCGCCGGCATCGGCGAGGTGGCCATGCCGGAGGACGTGAAGGACACCCAGGCCACGCTCTGGTCGGAACAGCCGGACGCGGATGTGCTGGGCCTGTTTCCCAAGGGCCTGACCATCGACGTCCCGCCAGGAACCAAGTGGTCCTACGCCAACCTCGGCTTCGCTTTGCTCGGCGAGATCGTGGAACGCGTCGAAGGCGAGCCGATCGCCGAGGTTGTGCGCCGGCGGGTGTTCGAACCCTTGGGCATGACCAACTCCGACCTGCTCGACCTGCCGCACCCGGACCTCACGACCGGCTACCATCGGGCGCCCGGAGAGGATGCGCGGGCCTTCGCGGCGAGGACGGGCGAGGAGATCGTGGAGGAGCCCACGGTCGACGGGGTCAACATTCGCGGCAAGTACCTCTACATCCGCGGCGGCGGGGCGGCCGGCGCGGTGCAATCCACCGTGCCCGACATGGCCCGCTACGCCGCCGCGCTGCTGCGCAACGGCGGCGGCATCGTGCGGCCGCAGACCTTCGAGGCGATGACCGGGCCGCAGTGGCAGCCGGATACCCGCCTGGAGAGCTGGGGTCTCAGCTTCCAGCGGTTCGAGCGTTTCGGCCGCCGGATGTTCGGGCACGGCGGCGGCGTGATCGGCGGCTGGAACAGCATGCTTCTGATCAGCCCCGACGACGACCTGGCGGTGATCGTCCACGCCAACTGCGCCTTCGAGGACCTCGGCAAGCTACTCGGCCGCGTGCTCGCCGCCGCCCTGGACGCGGCGCCGCCGAAGCTGGCCGGCGAGGTCGCGCCGCAGATCCTCGCCGCCGCGCCTGGCGTCTATGAAGCGATCCCGGGCCAGCTGACCAACTTCCGCATCATCGGCGGCATGGGCCGGCTGCAGATCAAGGCCGAGAACGGTGGTCTGACCCTCTATGCCCGGCGCGGCCCGTGGAAGGGAGGCGTGCGCATGTATCCCGCCGACGCGGCCGATCCCGGGTTCTTCCGCCTGGCTGATGACGCGTTCGAGCCCAGCGCCCTGGCCCTGATCCGCGACGCCGAAGGCCAGGTCACCGGCCTGCGTTGCGACCGGCTGGTGGAGATGGTGCGCACAGACCAGGTCCAGCCCTGGGTGTAGGGCCGACTACTCCGTAGCGCCGAACGGGTCCGCCACGCGCGGCCAGTAGTTGTGGCTGCGCTTCTGGTAGGGGATGGCGCCGTAGTCCTCCAGCAGCGTCCCCGGCCCGACGGTGGTGAAGATCGCGCTGGCGATGGGCTCGAAGCCGGCGCGGAAGTGGGCGGTGGATTTGACGACGGCGACGCGCATCTGGCCGAGCGGCACGCCGATATTGGTGAACAGGTCCGGCGAGAAGGCCTGCATTCGCCGCTCGCACAGCACGATGTGAACGCCGTCGCACTCCACCCAGGCCGCGCGCCCGAGGTGGCTCGGCGCGCCGAGGCCGCGCTGCACCAGGTCGTCGCTGACGCCCCGGATCTCCACTTCCAGATCGATGGGATCGCCGGACTCGGGGCCGCACTTGCCGCCGATGCGAAGCGCCAGGCGCGCCCCGACGCCGGCGTCCAGGCAGAACCGCACGGCTACGGGGTCCCAGAGCGGCCCGATGGCCAGGTCGCGCATGCCCCGCTCATGCGCCCGCCGCAGCACGAAGGTCGAATCTCCCGGCGCGCCGCCGCCGGTGTTGTCGGCCTTGTCGGCGATGACCACCAGGCCCGGCGGGCCGGCGAGCGCCGCGTCGAGCGCGTCGTCGATGGTGAGCCCCGGCCCAGTCACCTCGTGACGCAGGGACCAGAACCGCTGGCCGAAGCGCCGCGCCACATCGCGAGCGGCCGCCTCGTCCTCGTCCACCACCGCCAGCACCTTCACGCCGCTTTCCGGCACGTCGCCCCAGGGAAAGCCGTGGCCGAGGCTCAGGGACAGCACCCCGTCGCGGCCCTCCTGCGCCTGCATCTCCTTGACGAACTCGGCCATGACCCCGGCGGTGGTCGGGAACAAGTTGACCATCCGGCAGTCGTGCAGGGCCATCACCGGTCGCGTCTGGCCCGCCGCGGCGTCGATGCAGAGCCGGAAAAGCTCCCTCGCCCGCTTGCCGGCGTCGATGTGCGGATATTCCTTGAAGGTGATGATGGCGTTGGCGGCGTCGAGCATCTGAGCCGTCAGATGGCAGTGCAAGTCGAGCTCGGCGCCGATCACCGTATCGGGACCGAGCACGGCGCGCAGCCGCTGCAGCAGATCGCCTTCGCAGTCGTCGTAGCCATCCGCGACCATGGCCCCGTGCAGAAACAGCAGCGCCACGTCGAAGGGGCCTTCGCGGCGGGCGTCCTCGACGATCTCGTCGCGCAGGGCTTCGTAGACCGACCTCACCGTCTTGCCCGCCGGCGCCGCATTGGCCGCGACGCTGTGGAACACTGTGTGGCCGTCAGCCTGCGCCATCTCGCCCCACAGGTGCATGATCCCGCCGGTCCCGGCGCGGGTGACCCCCGTGCGTCCGCGCTCGATGCCCGCCTCCTCGAAGCAGCTCCAGCCCGTCGGAATGGCGGAGAATGTATTGGTCTCGGTGGACAGGGTGGCGGTGAAGATGCGCATGGCGAGCGAACTCCGGGCGGGCGGACGCGCCAGCGCCCGCGGCGAATGGAGCGCCAACTCGGGGCCGGTTCAAGGGTGCATGAAGCGGATGTCGCGGCTATGGAAGGCGGCCCCGCGCGAAGGAAGCCATGCCGGCGTTCGACTATCTCATCTGCGGATCGGGCATCGCCGGCGCCTCCATCGCCAGCGAGCTGGCCGCGCACGGCCGCGTTCTGGTGACCGAGCAGGAAGACAGCCACGGCTACCACACCACCGGGCGCTCGGCGGCGATGTACATAGAGTCCTACGGCAATGCGCCGGTGCGCATGCTGACCGCGGCCAGCCGGGCGTTCTTCGATGCGCCCACCCCGGGGTTCTGCGACTATCCCCTGCTGACCCCGCGCGGCTGCCTGAACATCGCCAGCACAGGTCAGCTGGCGGAGGTGGACGCCCTCGCCGAAGAGATCCGCCTGACCGGCACGGCCTTCAGGGTGATCGGCGGCGGCGAGGCCCGGGCCATGGTTCCCGTCCTGCGCCCGGAGGCGGTGGCGCGGGCGGTGTTCGAGCCCAACGCCTGCGACATCGACACCAACGGCCTGCACGCGGGATTCCTGCGCCTGGCCAAGGCGCGCGGCGCGGAATTCCGCCTGAACGCCCGCATCGAGCATCTCGACCGGTCGGGCGAGGCGTGGCGCGCGGGACTCGCCGGCGGCGAGGCGGTGCAGGCGAGGGTCATCGTCAATGCGGCGGGCGCCTGGTGTGACAGGCTCGCCGCGATCGCGGGCGCATCGCCGCTCGGCCTCACGCCGATGCGGCGCACGGCGATCATCATAGATCCCCCGGCGAACACGCCCTTCGACCAATGGCCCACGGTGAGCGACGTCAGCGAGCGGTTCTATTTCAAGCCGCAGTCCGGCCGCATCCTGGCTTCGCCGGCCGACGAAACGCCGTCCGAGCCCGTCGACGCGGCGCCCGAGGAGCTGGACATCGCCCTGTGCATCGACCGCGTCCAGGCGGCGGCGGACATTCCGGTGCGGCGGGTGGTCCGCGCCTGGGCAGGCCTTCGCACCTTCGCGCCCGACCGCACCCCGGTGATCGGCTACGACGCGGAAACCCCCGCCTTCTTCTGGTTCGCTGGCCAGGGCGGCTACGGCATGCAGACCTCGCCGGCCGCCGCGCGCCTCGGCGGCGTCCTGGCGCGCGGCCTGGCCCTGCCGGGCGACCTCGCCGACTTCGGCGTCACGGCTCGGGCCTTCTCGCCGAAGAGATTCGCGGCGGCCCTACCGCGTTGACGCCACCGGCGCGGCGAGGGCCGGCGAGACCATAGGCCCGTCCACCTCGAACCCCATGCCGCGCAGCTGTGCGGGCAGCCCCTCCTTGCCCACCAGATGCCCGACGCCGACCACCACCACGACCACGCCGGGGTGTTTCAGCCTGGCTTTCAGCGCCTTGGCCCACCGGCGATTGCGGTCGGTGATCAAGCGATCGAACATGGCCTGGGAGGCGTGGCGCTGCGGGTCCAGCGCGTCGCGTTCGAGCGCGGCGACGTTGCCCGCCAGCCAGTCGTCCACCACTCGGCGATAGTCGCCCGGCTCATCCTCGATCTCGCGCAGGGTCTCCGACAGGGACGCGATCTGTTCCTGTTCGTCAGCGCCGGCCAGGAAATCGATCTGCTGCTTGGCGGTCTCGAGGGCCCGCCGCTTCACCGTGACCGGCACGATGGCCTGGATCTGCTCCTCCACCCCGGAGCTGGCGTCGGCGCCGTCGGCTGCGTCCATCGCGATGGACAGGGTTACCTCCGCGAGCCACGGACGCATCTCGTCGATCGCCGGGACCGAGCGGTTCAGCCGCTCGCTGACCCGGCGCAGGCGTTCGGCGTCGGACGGCGACAGCTTGGCGAGCAGCGACCCGTTCTGCGGCAGCATGCCACGCGTCTGACTCAGCTCGGCCGCCTGGGAGTCGGTGTTCGAATCGATGGGCAGCTCGAACCACAGCTCGTCCGTCCTGCCGAGCCAGGCGTCCAGCGCGGCCGGGCGCCATTCCAGACCCACCGGCAGCAGGTGGATCGAACCGAACAGGACCATGGTCGACTTCGGTCCGTGCACGATCCACATGGGCGGATCGGCCATCGCCCTGCCGGCGCCGAACGCCAGGGCGAGGACAGCGGTCAGTGCGGCCAGGATGCGCCTCATCGCTGGCACTTCGGACAATGAAAGGTTGAGCGGCCGGACTGCACGATTCGTCGGATAATTCCCCGACAGCCCGGTCTTGTGCAAGCCTCGCCTTCGCGGCCGTAGGCCTGGAAGCTGTGCTGGAAGTAGCCCAGCGCTCCCTCGGCTGAGGCGTAGTCGCGCAGGGTCGACCCGCCGGCCTCGATCGCCTCAAGCAACACCGAGCGCACCGAGTGCACCAGTTTGTCGAGGCGGATCCGCGAGATCGAGCCCGCGGCGCGGGTCGGTGAGACGCCGGCCCGGTGCAAAGCCTCGCAGACATAGATATTGCCGAGTCCCGCCACGATCCTCTGATCCAGCAACAGGGTCTTCGGACCCTGCGCGCGTCCAGTGAACTGTTCTGCCAGATAGGCGGCGTCGAAGGCCTCGCCAAGGGGTTCAGGTCCCATCGCCGCGAACCATGGATGCACGCAGAGCGTGTCCGAGGCGATCAGGTCCATGTAGCCGAAGCGCCGGGGGTCGAAGAAGGTCACCCGTGGGCCGGCCTCGGTTTCGAACACCACATGGGCGTGACGGGGGTCCGGCGGGGCGGCGAGGGCGAAGTGGCCGGGACGCTCGCGCACCGCCAGCCCCTCGATCTCGAACCTGCCGGTCATGCCAAGGTGCATCACCAGGGTGTCGCCCCGGTCGAGCGGGGCCAGCAGGTACTTGCCGCGCCGCCCGAGACGCTCGATGCGCGCGCCGGTGAGGCGCTGGACAAAGCCCTCGGGCAGAGGAAAGCGCAGATCGGGCCGCCGCGCCTCGACCCGGCTCAGCCGGGCGCCGGCGAGCGCGGGCTCGAGGCCCCGCCGGACGGTCTCGACTTCGGGGAGCTCAGGCATCGTCCCTGCCTAGCCGAACCGCCGCGACGGCGCCATGGCGCCCGGCTGCGCCGCATCGCCGCCCAAAGCTGGCGCGGTTCCGGCTTCAGGCCTAAAGCACCGGCCATGTCCGCGTCCTTCGGTTATCGCGACGTCGATCCGGCCGAGAAGCCTGCCCTGGTGCGCGGCGTGTTCGACCGCGTCGCCCGCCGCTACGACCTGATGAACGACCTGATGAGCGGCGGGGCGCACCGGCTGTGGAAGGACGCCGCGGCCGCCCGGCTCAATCCTCAGCCCGGCGAACTCATCGTCGACTGCGCCGGGGGCACGGGCGACATGGCCCGGCGGCTCTCGCGCCTGGCGAGGGCGGCGAGGCTGCGGCGGGGCGGCGCGCCGGCGCGGGTCCTGGTGGTGGACTTCAACACCCAGATGGTGGAGGCGGGTCAGGCGCGGGGCGGGGATCGCGAGGTCGAGGCGCAGATCGCCTGGGCTGTCGGCGACGCCCAGAACCTGCCGCTCGCGGACGGCGCGGCCGACGCCTATTGCATCGCCTTCGGCCTGCGCAACGTCGCCGACATCGCGCGAGCCCTGGCCGAGGCGAGGCGGGTGTTGCGTCCGGGCGGGCGGTTCCTCTGCCTGGAATTCTCGCGCCCGACCACCGCGGTCGTGCGCCGGCTCTACGACGCCTATTCGTTCCATGTGATCCCCGAGGTCGGCGCGCGCGTGGCCCACGCCAGGGACGCCTATCAATACCTCGTGGAAAGCATTCGCCGTTTTCCCGATCAGCGGACCCTGGCGGCGATGATGGGGGCGGCGGGGCTCTCGCGGGTGAGCTTCACCAACTACGCCGGCGGCGTCGTCGCCCTTCATCACGGCTGGGCGATCTAGGGCCGTGTCCGGGGCGGGCTCGTATGCGCGGCTGCTCGGCGCGGCGTTCTCCCTGTCGCGCGACGACGCCCTCGTCCCGCGCGAGCTGCAGCCGCTGCTGCCCCCCGGCGCGCGCGGCGTGGCCGCGACCCTGCGCCTGCTGGCGGGCGGCGCGCGTCGGCAGGGCCGGCCCGGCGAGCGGCTGGCCCGTGCGCTGGAGCGTCAGGGCCCGGTGGCCATCAAGCTGGGCCAGTTCCTGTCGACTCGCGCCGACATCTTCGGCGCCGACTTCGCGGAGGATCTCTCGCGGCTGAAGGACCGGCTCGATCCCTTCCCCACCGACGTGGCCGAGGCGGAGGTGGAACGAGCCCTCGGCCGGCCGCTGGCGGAACTGTTCTCCAGCTTCGGTCCCTCGGTGGCCGCGGCCTCTCTGGCCCAGGCGCACCGGGCCCGCCTGGCCGACGGGCGCGACGTGGCGGTGAAGGTGCTGCGGCCGGGCATCGAGGCCAGGGTGGCGGCCGACGCGGCCGCCCTGCGCACGGCGGCGCGCCTGGTGGAGGCCTGGGTCCCGCCGGCCCGCCGCCTGGCGCCCCGTGCCTTCGCCGAGACGGTGATCCGGGCGCTGCAGCTGGAGCTTGACCTGCGGTTCGAGGCGGCCGGCGCCGACGAATTGAAGGAGGTGATGGCGCTCGACGCCTACATGCTCGCGCCGGCGGTGGTCTGGGACGGGGTGGCCAAGCGGGTGCTCACCCTGGAGTGGGCCGAGGGGTCCGCGCTGTCCGATCCCGCGGCGCTGGACCTTGTCGGCCTCGATCGCCCGGCGCTGGCCGACAACCTCACCCGGGGATTCCTCGCCCAGGCCCTGGATCACGGGGTGTTCCACGCCGATCTGCATGAGGGCAACCTCTTCGTCGCGCCGCCGGCCCGGATCACCGCGGTGGACTTCGGCATTGTCGGCCGGCTAGGCCCGGTGGAGCGTCGGTATCTGGCGGAGATCCTGTGGGGCTTCCTGCGGCGCGACTATGCGCGGGTCTCCCAGGTGCACTTCGACGCCGGCTATGTGCCCGCGGGGCACGACCCGTCCGCCTTCGCCCAGGCCCTGCGCGCCGTGGGCGAGCCGGTGTTGGGGCGTCCGGCGAACCAAGTCTCCATGGGCCGCCTGCTGGCCCAGCTGTTCGAGATCACCGCCCTGTTCGACATGCGCCTGAGGCCTGAACTCGTGCTGCTGCAGAAGACCATGGTGACGGTGGAAGGCGTCGCGCGGCGCATCGACCCGCAGCACGACATCTGGGCCGCCGCCGAGCCGGTGGTGCGCCGATGGATGCTGCGCGAACTGTCTCCCTCCGCCCGCGTCCGAGACCTTGCCCGCGACGCCCGCGCGGCGGTCAGCGCCCTCGCGCGACTGGCGGAGGCCCAGCCGGCGTCGGAGCCTGCCGACGGCGCGCGCGAACCGGCCGACGAGTCGCTCCGCCGGGGCCAAGCCTTGGCATGGTTCTTCTTCGGCGGGATTACCTCCGCCGTGGCTTTCGCCCTGGCCTGGCTCGCCAACTACTACGGGCTCTGGCCGTCCTAGCTCTGGCTGTCGTCGGCCTTGCCCGTGGAGGCCTGAGCCTGCCGGTCCTGCTGCTGCTTCCAGTACGCCGCGCCGTCGCGGGGCCTGAACATCGTCCTGGGCGCCCCGTCCCGGGACACCACGGCGAAGACATTCGCCTTGGGGTCGTAGAGCAGGGCGTCGCCGTTGGTGCGCTGGATGCGCTCGAGCCGGGCCGGCGGATTGTCGACGAAGGCGTGGACCTTGGCCACATAGTCCGCCTCATTGGCCGCGGCGAAGTCCTTGCCGTTCTTGCCGAACTGGAACGCGGCGTTCTCCTCGGCCGTGTGCTTGCGGTTGGCCGCCCACATGGGCTTGCCATTGACCATGGGCACGGGCGCATCGCGCGGATCGATGCTCGCGGTCTGCGCGGCGGGCGCCGGTCCGGTCGATCCGGTCTTTACGGCCGAAGGCCCGGCGTCGCAGGCGCTCAGAAGCAATGCCAGGGCCCCCACGGACCCGCAGATTGTCACAACTCTCATGTCCCAGTCCTCATCATCACACGCTATGGATGCGTATTTCGAACAAACTAAGAACAACTTTCGAAGTTTGTCCAGAGAAAGTGTATCCCCTTGACGCAAGTACGATTACCTGCGATAGTGCGCCTCATCGGAGGCGGTAATGGCCAAGCTCACAGTTCGCGAGTTCTTCAAGCGGTTCCCGGATGACGCGACGTGCCTGGAGCACATCATGTCTGTCCGCTACGGCCTGCGTCACACCTGCGGAAAGTGCGGGACGGTGGACGCCACCTTCCACCGCCTTAGCAATCGCCCAGCCTATGCCTGCGCCTCATGCGGCGCCCACGTGTACCCTTGCGCCGGAACGGTGTTCCAAGACACGCGGACGCCCCTGACGGTGTGGTTCTACGTGATCTTCCTGTTCGTCACGACGCGCCACGGCGTGAGCGGCAAAGAAATTCAGCGGCAGATCGGCGTGACCTACAAGACTGCATGGCGGATGGGCCAACAAATCCGGCTGCTCATGGGCGGCGTGGACGAGTTCGTCGCGCTCAAGGGCCACGTGGAAATTGACGAGCATTTCCATGGTGGGCGCCTCCCTCGTTCGGAAGGCAAGCCGCGCGACAACAAGACGATCATCGTCGGCCTAAAGGAGCGCGGCGGTCCGATGCGGACTGAGATCATTCCCGACACGACGACGGCCACACTCCGCAAGGTCGTGCTTGAGAACGTGCAGCCGCGCTCGACCGTCTCGACCGATGAGCACCACGGCTATCGTTTACTGGAAGGTGCGGACTACCAGCACGGTACCGTGAACCACCACCGCAAAGAGTGGGCGCGGTTCGACGCCGCAACGGGCGTGAACCATCACGTTCAACACGTCGAAAGCTTCTGGGGTCTGTTCAAGCGGTCCGTCCGCTCAACGCACATCTCGATTTCGCAAAAGCACATGTCCAAGTATCTGGACGAGTTCACTTTCCGCGCGAACCACCGCGAAATGCAGAACGCGATGTTCGATCTATTGATTGGGGCCGTTTAGTCACGACGCGGCGGACGGCTTCGTCAAAGTCGGGCTGGGCCACCGGGCCGATGCTTTCTGCTTCAGCTTGAGCGATGAAGTCCTCTAAGCGGCCGGTCTTCAAGGCCTCCGTCAAGCTAATGCTCGGATTAGGACGACGCATGGAGATCAAGTCCAGGGTTCGGGTGAGTCGGCAACTCGCGTTCGAGAGAACAAACCTCCTTAACACGCGGAGTGCGTGTTGGCTCCGGAAACCAGAGCTCAAATCCAATTGGGGGAACGGTCCTGCCTTCGCCCCCAGTCGAGTTCTTCCCCTGGTCAAACGACTGAAAAACAATGTCTTTTACGTTCATCACGTCGCGAGCGTAAAGGCACGTGCATAGGTGTATGGCGTCAGGCGTTGAGATGACCCGTTTTGAAGTCCCCCGGTCGTTAGGATTGGTGACTGGTGCGTTGCGTAGTTCGCCGGCCCAACGCAGGATCACAGGGTTCGGGTCAATCGGTTCAAATTGGGCTCCGAGCATCTTGAAGAAATCGTCCATTGAGCCGTGGTGCGGTTTCAAATGGCGATCCAGAAATTCTACGTAAACGATAGATGAAAAGTGCACCTTGATTCGGCCAGACACGACCTTAGACCTAGCATCAGAGACTATCGCCTCAAGGTGATTCAACCGAATCGGGGGTTGTTGTGTTACGTAGCGAATGAACACGCAAGAATCCCAATAAAGGTTGCGCGAGTCGGTCAATTTTCCGTTTCATCCCAAGTTGACACTTCAAACGGTTCAAACGCGCCGCGCCAATTGCTTATGTCTCCATCGGTCTCCATAACCTCGATATCACGGATTTCCACCCGACGGGGAAGGCCGCCTTTTCCGTCGTAGATCGCGCGACCAAAGACTCGCACCCGGCGGTTTAGCGCGTGTCTGATTTGATCGACGGTCAGACCGATACACGCGCAATCCAGCGTCATAGACCCAGCACTTAGGATGAGTTTGATCGCCGGCAGCTTTCCGCGCAGATCAACCACCCGGACCATTCCGACGAACGAGCCTTGCGTCGCGCCCTTGAACCATTCTCCGGCAGCGGCGGTCCGTGCGATTGGCCGCTCCGGGGAGATTACTGATTTGGTTCGCTCAGCAAGAAACTGGTCAATACGGACGACGTTAGCGGGAGTTTGAATCTCGCCGTAACCAAACGTTTTCTCAGCCCCTCTCGCCAGGGTCTCGACCTTCGTTACACACTTGCCATACGTGAGCGCAGTATCTCGCTCTCCAACGGTGATGGCCTGTGCGCAACGGTCGAACGCGTCGATCCCTGACTGGATCATAAGATCGCGGCGCAGCGGGCGCTCTTTTAGGCGCGCCGTGGGCGTCGATGTTAATAGGCGTTCAATGACGTATGAATGCGCCGGACTTCCACCGTTTACGGAGGCGTCGGCTGCCTTAAGCGCGCCGACCAGTGCGCCCAGCTTGGCTGCGAAAACGCCTGCGTCCACCCGCCGATCTTCTGAATCGTCTGGGTCGCGGCTGTGAAGCGCAAATTGGATTTCGCCAGACGCTAGCTTCTCACGGTCCGGCTCGGCTTCGGTAGGCATGACAAAGCGCTCGCTCTCGAATATCATTTGATTCGAAAGCGAGTGGGCGCAAGCGCTCGTTTGTCAGTATGATCCCGTTGCGAAGCTGGCAGCCCGGCGGGCGATTCACACAAAGCCATTGAATCAGTGAACGAGTAAGGCGGCAACCCTTCGGGGTGCTGCCGCTCGCTTACTCGCAATCCTCACCTGGCGCCGATGGGCGACGACGGGGGAGTCGAACCCCGTGAAGCTGCTTCGTAGGCAGCCGCCCCCGCCCGGGAGCATTAATCTCGTCGCCCGCTCGTCCATGTGGGCGACGCCGATGCACGTTTCAAGGGTGCTCACTTCCTACCTGCGTCAAGGGGATACACTTTGTCCAGAGGGCGCCATCGGCTAAACAGCGGGCCGGCTTCGGCGGCGGGTCGGAGGGTCCCTTGGGCGAGCGGCGCGTGCTTCTGGTGGTGGGTGGCGGCATCGCCGCCTACAAGGCCCTGGAACTGGCCAGGCTGCTGCGCAAGGCCGGCGTCGCGGTGCGGCCGATCCTCACCGAGGCCGGCGCCCAGTTCGTCACGCCCCTGTCCCTAGGCGCCATCTGCGAGGACAAGGTCCACCGCGACCTGTTCAGCCTCACCGACGAGGCGGAGATGGGCCACATCGAGCTGTCCCGGTCGGCGGACCTGGTGGCGGTGGTCCCGGCGACGGCCGACCTGATGGCCAAGGCGGCGCAGGGTCTCGCGAACGATCTGGCCTCGACCGCCCTGCTGGCCACGGACAAGCCGGTGCTGATGGCCCCGGCGATGAACGTGCGCATGTGGCTGCACCCGGCCACGCGGCGCAATCTGGCGACGCTGACCGGCGATGGCGTGAGGTTCGTCGGCCCCGACGATGGGGCGATGGCCTGCGGCGAATTCGGCCCTGGGCGGATGGCCGAGGCGCCGGCGATCTTCGAGGCGATCATGACCATGCTGGACGGCCCGGCGGCCCGCCCGCTCGCCGGCAAGCATGTGCTGATCACCGCCGGCCCGACCGCAGAGCCCATCGACCCGGTGCGGGTGCTGACCAACAGGTCGAGCGGCAAGCAGGGCTATGCGATCGCCGGAGCGCTCGCCGCCCTCGGCGCCCGGGTGACGCTGGTGTCCGGTCCGGTGGCCCTGGCCACGCCGCCGGGGGTCGACCGGGTGAATGTGGAGACCGCCCTGGAGATGCTCGCCGCCTGCCAGGCCGCCCTGCCGGCGGACGCGGCGATCTGCGTGGCCGCCGTGGCCGACTGGCGGCCCGACGAGGCGTTCGCCGTCAAGCTGAAGAAGAGCCACGAAGGCCCGCCCGTGGTGCGGCTGGTGGAGAACCCCGACATCTCGGCGACCCTCGCCGCGCGCGGTCCGCGACGTCCCAAGCTGGTGGTGGCCTTCGCGGCCGAGACCAGCGACCTGGAAGCCCATGCCCGGGCCAAGCTGAAGCGCAAGGGCTGCGACTGGATCGTGGCCAATGACGTGAGCCAGGACGGGATCATGGGCGGCGACGACAATGAGGTGATGCTCGTCTCCCCCAAGCGCGCCGAAAGCTGGCCGAAGGCGTCGAAGGCGGAGGTGGCGCGCCGGCTCGCCGCGAAGATCGCCGAGGACCTGGCGTGAGGCCCGCCGTGGCGGTGACGCGGCTGCCGCATGGCGCGGGCCTGCCGCTGCCCGCCTATGAGAGTGCGCGCGCCGCCGGCATGGACCTGCGCGCCGCGGTTCCGGACGACGCCCCGCTGACCCTGCGGCCGGGGGATCGCCACGCCGTGCCCACCGGTCTCGCCATGGCGATTCCGCCTGGCTTCGAGGGCCAGGTGCGCCCCAGATCGGGCCTCGCCCTGCGCGCCGGCGTCACCTGCCTCAACAGCCCGGGCACCGTGGACGCCGACTACCGCGGCGAGGTGAAGGTGATCCTGGTCAACCTCGGCGAGGAGGACTTCGTGATCCGTCGCGGCGACCGCATCGCCCAGCTGCTGATCTCCCCGGTGGTCCAGGCGACCTGGACCGAGGTGACCAGCCTGGACGCGACCGACCGCGGCGCCGGTGGTTTCGGGTCCACCGGCGCAAGCTAGATCCGCCTACAGGTCGTCGTGCTTCGGCGGCGACGTGAACCCGCCCAGACGCGCCTCTATGGCTTCGGCGATGGCGATCATGCGCGAGTCAGAACCCCGCGGGCCGATCAGCTGCACGCCCACCGGCAGGCCCGACGCCGCCTGGCCGGCGGGGATGGCGGTGGCCGGCAGGCCGCAGGCGGTGGCCAGGGCGATCCAGCGAATCATGGCGAGATAGGGCAACTTCGCCCCGTCGGACCCGTGAAGCGTCCGCTGGGCGAACGGCCGATGGTCGTGGACGAAGGCGGTGACCGGCGCGATCGGGGCGATGATGGTGTCCAACCGCTCGAAAACGCCCCTCATCTGGTGCGCCAGCCGCGCGCGCGTCTCATTGGCGTGGGCCCATTCGCTGTAGCGGGCGGTGTAGTTGAGCGCCATCCCCGCCCAGGAGTCCGGCGGCGCGCCCATGGCCCTGGCGAGCTTGGCCGGTCCGCGCAGCAGTTCGAAAGTGCGGCGCTGTCCGGCGGGAAGGTCTTCCGCAAGCGTCGACGCCAGCAGGGTCTGGTAGGCGGCGAGCAGTGCGGGAGCGTCCACCGGCGCGCGCAAGGCGGTCACCACCGCGCCTTCCTTGGCCAGTTCCTCGGCGAAGGACTCGACGGTGGCGCGGACCTCGGGGTCGAGGGCGAAAGCCGGCTCGTCCAGCCAGAGGCCGACGCGCAGGCCCTCCAGGTCCAGTGGCTGGGCCTTGGCCGCCATCGGGCCATGCTCCAGCACCGAGAGCAGCAGGCGTAGGTCCCGCGCCGACCTGGCCATGGGACCGACGACGTTCAGGTCGCGCTCGGCGTGGGAACCGGGCCTCGGCGGGACATGGCCGACCTGGGAGACGAACCCCCAGGTCGGTTTGTGGGAGTAGACGCCGCAGAACGACGCCGGCACGCGCAGCGAGCCGCCGATGTCCGAGCCGATTTCCAGAGCGGTGATCCCAGTGGCCAGCGCCGCGGCCGCGCCGCCTGACGAGCCGCCGGTGGTGCGGTCCAGGTCCCACGGATTGCTCGAGGTCCCATAGATGGCGTTGTAGCTCTGCCAGTCGCCGGCCATGACCGGCACATTGGTCTTGCCCCAGATCACCGCCCCGGCGTGGCGGGCGTGGGCGACCACGACGGCGTCCTTGGCGCGGCGATGGCGGAACTCGTCGAGCCCGGATGACGCCGGCATGCCTTCGACGTCGAGGGTGTCCTTGATGGTCATCGGCAGCCCGGCCAGGGCCCCGATCAGGTCGCCCTTGACGCGCAGCTCGTCGATCGCCTTGGCCCAGTGACGCGCCCGCTCGAGGTCCACGGCGACCACGGCGTTGATCAGCGGGTTCACCTTGTCCCGCCGGCAAACCGACGCTTCAAGCAGCTCCAGCGCGCTGATCCGCCGGGTCTCCAGCGCCCCCAGCTGGGCGGTGGCGTCGAGGGAGAGGATGTCGCTCAAGGCGGGCTCCGGAACCCCAGAACGTCCATCATATCATAGAGCCCGGGCGGGCGTGCGCGCAGCCACAGCGCCGCCTGCACCGCGCCCCTGGCGAACAGGGAGCGGTCGCGGGCGGAGTGGCTGAGGGTGAGGATCTCGTCCTCCGCGGCGAACATCACGCTGTGCTCGCCGACCAGTCCGCCGCCGCGCAGCACCGCGAAGCCGATGTCGCCCTCGCGCCGGGCGCCGGTGACGCCGTCGCGCGCCCGGGCGGAGACCTTCGCCAGTTCCACGCCGCGCCCGCGAGCCGCCGCTTCGCCGAGCAGGAGCGCGGTGCCCGACGGCGCATCCACCTTGCGGTGGTGGTGCGCTTCCAGCACCTCGATATCCCAGTCCCGGGCCCCAAGGCGGCGGGCGGTCTCCTCCACCAGTCCCGCCATGATGTTGACGCCCAGCGAGAAGCTGCCGGATCGCACAATGGCGATCTTCTGCGCCGCCTCGCGCACCTGGGCGTCGGCCCGCGGGGTCCAGACCGTCGCACCGATCACCAGCGCCGGCCCGCCGCGCGCCGCCGCGAAGGCGGCCAGCGCCGCCGAGGCCTCGCCTGTGGAAAAGTCCACCACCACATCACAGTTCGCGGCGTCTTCCATGACGCCCAGGACCCGCTCGCCGGCGGTCTGGCCCTGGGTCCCCGGCTGGTCGAAGGCCGCCGTGACCTCCGCGCCCTGCGTCTCCTCGAGCAGCTTGGCCACGGCCTGGCCCATGCGCCCGAGCGCGCCGGAGATGCCGATCCGAAGGGGCGCGGAGCCCGTCATGGGAAGTCGATCCTTATAAGAAACTAACGCTGGCCGTCGGCCGAAGCCTATGCGAGAAGTCCCCGGTCACTCGCGCGCCGGATAGGGCGCGGTCAATGAATTCCACATTCAGGGAAACCCATGAAGCTCTATTCCGCCAACCTGTCGCCCTTCGCCACTCGCGTGCGCCTGGCCATCTACGCCAAGGGCCTCGACATCGACATCGTCCCACCGGCCGGCGGCGGCCTGAAGTCGCAGGAATACCTGGCCATCAATCCGCTGGGCAGGATCCCGACCCTGGTCACCGACGATGGAACGGTGATCCCGGAGTCCGACACCATCCTGGAGTATCTGGAGGACGCCTTCCCGCAGAAGCCGCTGCGCCCGGCCTCGGCGGAGGACAGGGCAAGGGCTCGCCTGGTCAGCCGGGTCGCCGAACTCTACGTCATGGCCAACGGGCAGGCGCTGTTCCAGCAGATGAACCCGGCCACCCGCGACGCCGCCGCCGTGGACGCCGCCTTCGCCAAGCTGGACGAGGGCCTGACCAGCCTCAATGTCTTCCTCGGCGACGGCCCCTATGCGGTGGGCAAGACCCTCACCACCGCGGACTGCAGCATCGCGCCGCTGATGTTCTTCCTCGGCGTGTTCGCCCAGGCCTTCGGCCGGCCGGACGTGATCAGCAAGCACGCCAAGGTCGCCGCCTACGCCGCCCATCTGCAGACCGACCCGATCATCAAGCGCGGAATGGGTGAAATGCAGGCGGCCCTGGCCGAGCGGATGGCCGCCGCGCGGTAGCCGATCGACGACGTTCACGGCGGTTGTTAGCGAACGGCGCCGCCTTTAGGGTGCGCGCCGACCGACAAACGGCTAGGACCGGCGTCCTAGCCGGCCCCCACCCATGGAATCGAAGTCCACGCCCGCATGAGCGACGCCGAAAAACGCACCTTCACGGACGAGGAAGCCCTCGACTTCCACCGCTACCCGACGCCGGGCAAGATCGCCGTGGTCCCCACCAAGCCCATGGCGACCCAGCGCGACCTGTCGCTGGCCTATTCGCCGGGCGTCGCCGTGCCGGTGCTGGCCATCGCGGCGGACCCGGACAGCGCCTACGACTACACCTCGAAGGGCAATCTGGTGGCGGTGATCACCAACGGCACCGCGATCCTCGGCCTCGGCGACCTGGGGTCCCTTGCCTCCAAGCCGGTGATGGAAGGCAAGTCGGTGCTGTTCAAGCGCTTCGCCGACGTGGACTCCATCGACATCGAGGTGGCTTCCCGCGACCCGGACGAGATCATCACCGTGGTCAAGAACATCGGCGCCACCTTCGGCGGGATCAATCTGGAGGACATCAAGAGCCCCGAGTGCTTCCGCATCGAGACCGAGCTGCAGGAGCTGCTGGACATCCCGGTGTTCCACGACGACCAGCACGGCACGGCGATCATCTCGTCCGCCGGCCTGATCAACGCCTGCCTGATCACCGGCAAGCGGCTCGAGGACATCAAGGTTGTGCTGAACGGCGCCGGGGCGGCGGGCATCGCCTCGCTGGAGCTGATCAAGGCCCTGGGCGTGAAGAGCGAGAACTGCATCGCCGTGGACACCAAGGGGGTCATCTATCGCGGCCGCACCCAGTCCATGAACCAGTGGAAGTCGGCGCATGCGGTGGAGACCGACGCCCGCACCCTGGACGACGCCCTGAAAGGCGCGGACGTATTCTTCGGCCTGTCGGTGAAGGGCGCGGTCACCGGCGAGCAGATCAAGCTGATGGGCAAGCAGCCGATCATCTTCGCCATGGCCAATCCGGATCCGGAAATCACCCCGGAGGAGGTGCACGCCGTGCGTCCCGACGCGATCGTCGCCACCGGGCGCTCCGACTATCCCAACCAGGTGAACAACGTCCTGGGCTTCCCCTACATCTTCCGCGGCGCCCTGGACGTGCGCGCCCGGCGCGTGAACATGGAGATGAAGATCGCCTGCGCCCACGCCCTGGCCGAACTGGCCCGGGAGGACGTGCCGGACGAGGTGGCGGCGGCCTACCACGGCGGGCATCTGAAGTTCGGCCCCAACTACATCATCCCCTCGCCCTTCGATCCGCGGCTGATCTGGTACATCCCGCCCTTCGTCGCCCAGGCGGCCATGGACACCGGCGTCGCGCGCCGGCCGATCCCGGACATGGACGCCTACCGCGAGGCCCTGGCGCGCCGGCTCGATCCTTCCGCCGGCTTCCTGCAGAAGATCTCCGGCGCGGTGCAGTCCGGACCGCAGAAGACCATCGTCTTCGCCGAGGGCGAGGAGCCGGCGGTGATCCGCGCCGCCTACGCCTTTCAGAGCCAGGGCCTGGGCAAGGCCGTCCTGGTGGGCCGCGAGGAACTGGTCGCCGAGAACATGCGCCTGGCCGGCCTCGACCCAGCCGAGGCGGCGCTGGAGGTGATCAACGCCCGGCTGTCGCACTGGAATTCCGAGTTCGTTGACTTTCTCTACCAGCGCCTGGAGCGACGCGGCTATCTGCGGCGCGACGTGGCGCGGCTGATCAACCAGGACCGCAATTCCTTCGCCGCCTGCATGGTGGCGCTGGGTCACGCCGACGGCATGGTCACCGGCGCGACGAGAAGTTTCGACCAGGCGCTGGAGGAGGTCAGGCGGGTGATCGATCCCAGGCCCGGCGGGCGGATGATCGGCATGTCCATCGTGCTGGCCAGGGGCCAGACCCTGTTCATCGCCGACACCAACGTCTGCGAGATGCCGGACGCCAAGGACCTATATGAGATCGCCATCGAGGCGGCCACCGCGGTGCGGCGGCTCGGCTTCACGCCGCGCGTGGCCTTCATGTCCTACTCCGCTTTCGGCAATCCCATGGGCGAGCGCTCGGAGAAGGTTCGCGAGGCCGTGGCGATGCTCGATGCGCGCGGCGACGTCGGCTTCGAATATGAGGGCGAAATGCCGCCGGACCTGGCGCTGGAGCCGGAGCGGCGGGAGAACTATCCCTTCATGCGCCTGACCGGCCCGGCCAATGTGCTGATCATGCCGGCCATCCATTCGGCGTCGATCTCCACCAAGCTGGTGCAATCCCTGGGCGGGGCGACGGTGGTGGGTCCGATCCTGCTGGGCCTCGGCAAGTCGGTGCAGATTTGTCCGCTGTCGGCCAACGTCTCCAAGATCCTGAACATGGCCATGATGGCCGCCTACGACCGCCCGGCCGCCGAAGTGGCCGAAGCGTGAGGGAGGGCGGAAGCGTGCGCCATGCCCCACTCCGCGGCGATCGGCATCGACTTCGGCACCACCAACACCGTGCTGGCCCTGGCCGACGGCCAGGGCGGCGCGCACCTGGCGGTCTTCGCGCATGACGGCGACGAGATCGTCGCGTTCCGCTCGGCGCTGAGCTTTCACGCCCCGGCCGAGGACTCCAGGGGCCGGGTGGTCGAGGCCGGGCCCTGGGCCATCGACGCCTATGTGGAAGAGCCGCTGGAGACGCGGTTCATCCAGTCGTTCAAGAGCTACGCGGCGAGCCCGCTGTTCACCGAGACCCGGATCCTCGGCCGACGCTACCGTTTCGAGGACATGCTCTCGGCCTTCCTCCTGCGCCTGCGCGACCATGGCGGGCCGGAGCTGAAGCAGCTGCCGGAGCGGCTGATCGTGGGCCGCCCCGTGAAGTTCGCGGGGCTGCAGCCGGACCCGCGCCTGGCGCTGGAGCGCTATGAGATCGCGTTCCGGCGGCTGGGCTTCGCCGACATTCGCTACGCCTATGAGCCGGTGGCCGCGGCCTTCTTCTTCGCACGCAAGCTGCAGGGCGACGCCACGGTGCTGGTGGCGGACTTCGGCGGCGGCACCAGCGATTTCTCGGTGGTGCGCTTCCATCGCGACGGCGGCGAGGTGCGCTCCAGGCCCCTGGCCAATTCCGGCGTGGGCGTTGCGGGAGACGCCTTCGACTACCGGATCATCGACAACCTGGTTTCCCCGGAACTCGGCAAGGGGACAAGCTACCGCGCCTTCGACAACATCCTGCCGGCCCCCAACCGCTACTTCACCGCCTTCGCCCGGTGGGAACAGCTGGCCCTGCTGCGCGCCTCGCGCGACATGCGCGATATCCGCGGCCTGGTCCGCTCGTCGCTGGAACCGCAGAAGATCGCCCGGCTGGTAGAGCTGCTGGACGACAACCACGGCTACCGCCTCTATCAGTCGGTCTCGCGGCTGAAGGAGGCGCTGTCGGCTCAGACCGAGGCGACGTTCCTGTTCGCGGCAGGGTCCATCCACATAGAGAAACCTGTTCGCCGCGCCGACTTCGAGGCCTGGATCGCGCCCGAGCTGGCGCAGATCGAGGGCGCCGTGGACGAGGCCATGGACCTCGCGGGCCTGAGGGCGAGGGACGTCGACCGGGTGTTCCTCACCGGCGGCTCGTCCTTCGTTCCGGCGGTGCGGCGGCTGTTCGCCGGGCGCTTCGGCGAGGCGAAGCTGGAGAGCGGAGGCGAACTGGTCTCGATCGCCTCCGGCCTGGCCCTGATCGGCGCCGAGGCGGACGCCAGCCAATGGTGCGAGGCGGCGACGCAGGCGGCGTGAGGGAGGGCATCCTTCTCAGCCACACTCCGGGTAATTTCGGGGACACAATACTTAATTCCGCTCCGAGTGCTTGCGCGTTCAGCGTTGGAATTAAGTATTGTGTCCCCGAAATTAGGGGGCGCTTGGCGCTGATGGGCGGCGCGCAGCCCTACCCGCCGCCGCCCAGGGTGGGCGAATCGGGGTCGAACTTGTCGATGGGCACGACCTCCAGGTTCGGCGTCGCCGGCTTCAGCGCGGGAAGGAAGGCCTTGGCGTCGCCGACGACGATGACGCTGGCCTGGCTGGGATCCAGCACATCGCGGGCGAAGGCCTGCACCTCAGCCGCGGTCACGGCGCCCACCTTGCCCGTGTAGGCCTTGATCTCGTTCAGATCGATGCCGTAGCGCGCGAGGCCGTCGACGACGCCGGCGAGACCGCCGGTGGTCGCCAGCGTGCGGCCGTACTCGCCCACCAGCGACGAGGTGCGCGCGCTTAGCTCGTCCGGCGTCGCGGGATCCGTGGCGAGCTTGCCCATCTCCTGGCGGATCAGGCCGATCACCTCCGGCGCGGACTCGTTCTTGGTCTGGGCGCTGGCGGAGAAGGCGCCCAGGGTCAGGTGCGGGTTGAAGCTGGCGCTGGCGCCGTAGCTAAGGCCCCGCTTGACCCGGATCTCCTCGTTGAGCCGCGCCGAATAGCCGCCGCCCAGCACCGCATCGGCCACCAGGCCCTGGTAGTAGCGTGGATCGTTGCGCCGGATCGCCGGCTTGACCAGCACGACGGCCGCCTGGCCGGAAGCCGGAAGGTCGACGACCACGGCGCGCGGGTCCGCCTTGGGCTGGGCGTCCGACGGCTGCGGCGTGGGCGTGGCGGCGTGCGTCCATTCGCCGAAGGCGCGACTGGCCAGGGCGAAGCCCCGTTCCGGCGTGATGTCGCCGGTGAGCACCAGTATGGCGTTGTCGGGTCGCCAGTACGTCGCGTGGAACCGCGCCAGGTCCTGGCGGGCGAGGCGCTTCAGGGAGGCCGGCGATCCGCCCTGGGCATGGCCGTAGGGCGTGCCGGCGTAGACCACCGGCGCGGAGGCCAGCGCGGCCACCGTACCGGGTTCCTGGTAGCCGACCTCGAGGCCGTCCAGCTGCTCCTTGCGCGCGCGCTCCAGTTCGCTGGAGGCGAACGCGGGATTTCGGGCGACGTCCGCCATGATCGGCATGGCTTCGTCCAGGCGGTCCGGCATGACGTTGAGGCTGACGGTGGAGCCGTCCCAGTCGGATCCGGCGGAGAGGGTGGCGCCGATCGACTCCGCCTGCCGTGCGATGTCCCGCGCCGAGCGCTGGCCGGTCCCTTCGGTGACCAGGGTCGCGGTGAGGCTTGCGTCGCCCGCCAGGCCCGCCGGGTCGCTGGCGGCGCCGGCCCTGAAGCTGAGGTCGACGCTCACCAGGGGCAGGGCGGTGCTGTTCACGACGATCACGCGCAGGCCGTTGGGCAGGGTGCGCTCCACCGGCGTCGGCAGGCTCGGCGTCACCGGCGCGCCGACCGGGGGCGGCGCGGCACGCTGGCCCTCGGGAGCCAGGCTCGCCACCTCGCCGGTGAACGGCGGCGTCGGCGTGGGCGCCACCGCCGGCGGGGGGGCCAGCGCGTCCGGCGCGCCCGGCGCCCGCTGGGAGTCCGGCAGGTAGCGGACCACGGTGCGCAGGTCGTCCGGCAGATACTTGCGCGCCACCCGCCTCACGTCCTCGGCGGTGACCTTCTGCAGGTCGGAAAGGTCGCTGTTGGCGCGGGCGGCGTCGCCCTCGACGACCTGCGCCTGGCCCAGCTCGTTGGCGCGGCCGTCGATGGTCTCGCGCGCTCGCACCTCGCCGGCCAGCAGCTGGGTCTTCGCCGAGTCCAGCTCGGCCGCGCTGACCGGCGCGTCGCGCAAGCGCGCGACCTGGGCGCGCAGGGCCGCCTCGCCCTCGTCCACGGTGTGGCGGTCCTCCATCACCGCGCCGACGTAGAACATGCCGAGCTGGGCGCGCAGGTCGGCCGAGGAGAACACCTGCACCGCGATCTGCTTGTCGTAGACCAGGCTGTCGTAGAGGCGCGAGGACTTGCCGGCGGTGAGCAGGGCGTCCACCACGGTGAGCGCCGCGGCGTCCGGGTCGGTGTTCTTCGGCGCTAGCCAGGTGATCGCCACCGCCGGCAGCGGGACGTTCGGCGCGTAGCCGGTGACCGTGCGCGAGCCGGTGCGGGCGGGCTCGACGGCGGTGATCTGGGGCGCGGGCCGCGCCGGGTTGTTCAGCGGGCCGAAGTACTGGTCCACCCAGGCGTTCAGCTGGGCCTCGTCGAAATTGCCCACGACGACCAGGGCCGCATTGTCCGGCCGGTAGTAGGTGGCGTGGAACGCCCGCACGTCGTCCAGGTCGGCGGCCTCCAAATCCTCGATGGAGCCGATGGCCGAGCGCTTGTACGGGTGAACCGCGAAGGTCGCGCCCGGGATCAGGATCCGGAAGAAGCGGCCGTAGGGGTCGGCCAGCACGCGCTGGCGCAGCTCTTCTTCCACCACGTGCCGCTCGGAGATGAAATTCGGCTCGTCCACTACCAGGGAGGCCAGCCGCTCGGATTCCGCCCACAGCAGGCGCTGCAGGTGGTTGGCGGGGATCACCTCGTAGAAGGCGGTGTTGTCGTCGGCGGTGAAAGCGTTGTTCATGCCGCCCACGTCCTCGGTGAGCCGGTCCATGTACTCGGCGGGCATGTCGCGCGTGGCCTTGAACATCATGTGCTCGAAGAGGTGCGCGAAGCCCGAGCGCCCCTGAGGGTCGTTCTTTGCGCCCACGCCGTACCAGACCTGCACGGTGACATTGGGCGTGGTCCGATCCACCGAGGTGAGCAGCTTCAGGCCGTTGGCGAGCGTGCGGGTCTTGAAGGCGATGGGCGGGACCGCCACGGGCGCCGCGGCGGCGGCCGTGCCGACGAAGGCGAGGATCAGGGCGACGACAAGCAGGGTGCGCGGCATGGGGGAGACTCGGGCGGGGAGGCCCGCGACCCTAGCACCGCGGCGTCGCCCGCCAACCTTACCGTCCTGTCATGATCGCGCCGGGTCGCCGGCATCTTCGCCGAGGTCAGTCGGCCGTCGTCGCCGCCTGCCGCAGGGAGTGCATGGCCTCGCCGATGTCACGGCGCAGAATGGCCCGCACGAAGAACGACGGGGCCGGCAGTGCGACGGCGGTCCAGCACTGGTAGAGCACGCGCGTGCGGCCGTCCGGCAAGGTCTCCAGGCGCCACTCGCCCTCGCAGGCCGTGACCTCGGCGGTGGGCAGGCATTTGAACCGGACGAGGTCCGGCGGCTGGAACTCCGAGCGGAAGGCGATGTGCACGCGGGGCAGCGGGAAGCCGTAGTCCAGCAAGCCCTCGCGCACATCCCAGCCCTTGTGCTCATCGCCGGACACCCGCTTGCAGCTCTTTATCGCGGCGACGATGCGGTGCGCGCCGGCGCAGTCGGTGATGATCCGGTACACGGCCTCCTGCGGCGCCGCGATGTCGGCGGCGCCGTGCACCAGGCCCGAGGAACGGCCGTCGTCGGCGAGGACCTCGGCGACGACGTCGCCTCGCGCCAGCTGCGCGAGCTGGGCGGGAGACGGTGTCCACGCGAGGGCCGGCGAGGCCGCGAGCGCCGCGACCAGGGCGAAGAACGCCATGCGTGCTGACACCAGGACCGCGCTCCGTCAGTCCGCCAGCTTCACCAGCATCTTGCCGCTGTTGGCGCCGTGCATGAGGCCGATCATCGCCGCGGGCGCGTTCTCTATGCCTGCGTAGATGGTCTCCTGGTACTTGATCCGGCCGGCCTTCAGCCAGCCGGCCATGTCGGACTTGAACTGGTCGTACATGTGCATGAAGTCCGGCGCCACGAACCCGCGGATGTTGATCCGCCCGTAGATGATGTTGCTCAAATTGTGCACGGCGGTGCGGGTTCCCGCCTCGTTGTAGCCGCTGATCATGCCGCAGACGGCCACCCGGCCGAGGGTGTTCATCCCGGCCAGGGCGGCGTCGAGATGCTCGCCGCCCACATTGTCGAAATAGACGTCGATGCCCTTGGGGGTCACGGCCTTCAGAGCCGGGCGCACGGGGCCGGACTTGTAGTTGAAGGCCGCGTCCAGGCCGGCCTCGTCCAGCAGCCAGCGCACCTTGTCGTCCGAACCTGTGGAGCCCACCACGTAGCAGCCGTGGATCTTGGCGATCTGGGCGGCCATCGAACCCACCGCGCCGGCGGCCGTGGACACGAACACCTGCTCGCCGTCCTTCAGCTGGCCGATGTGCAAGAGCCCCCCGTACGCGGTGAAGCCGGTTCCGCCCAGGGCGTGCATGTGCACCGTGAGCGGCAGGCCGGGTTCCGGGGTCAGTGCCTGCAGTCCCCTGCCCTCGCTGAGGAAGGCCTCCCGGAAGCCGAAACGGTTGCTGACCAGGTCGCCTTCCTTCAGCGACGGATTGCGCGACTTCTCCACGCGCCCGAGCGCGCCGCCGCCCATGGCCTCGTTCAGCTCCTGGCCGACGCTCATGCGCGGGCGCATTGCCGGATCCACCGACATGTACAGGTTGCGCACCAGCACCTGGCCCTCGCCCGGGTCGGCGACCTCGGTCTCCACCATGGCGAAGTCCTCCGCCACGGGCATGCCGGCGGGGCGGCGGACGAGGTGGATTTCGCGGGTCGGGGTCGGCATGGCTCTAGGTCTCCAGTCGGAAGGCGGCGCCGTCGCGCTTCACGCGGCCGGCGGTGGGGGCGGCGAAATGGGTGCCGATCACCAGCACCGGCTGGTCGGCGACCCCCTCCAGCACGGAACGCCGCATGGCGGCGGACGCCGCGCCGTCCACGTCGAAGGACGGCGACCAGTCCGGGTGGGCCATCTGGCAGGGGTGGTGCATGCAGTCGCCGGTGATCAGGGCGCGCTGTCCCTGGCTCTCGATGACCACGCTCACGTGGCCCGGCGTGTGCCCTGGGGTGGGGGTCAGGCGCACCTGCGAGTTCAGCACGTGGTCCATCTCCACCAGCTGCACCAGGCCCGCGTCGAAGATCGGCTGCACGGAATCGCCCAGGATCGCCTGGGTCTCGCCCTCGTCCTCGCCGCGCCAGTACTCGTACTCCTGGCGGCCGATCAGGTAGCGGGCCTTGGGAAAGGTGGGGACCCACTTGCCGCCCTCCAGCATGGTGTTCCAGCCGACGTGGTCCACGTGCAGATGGGTGCAGACCACGGCGTCCACGCTGTCGCGCGGCCAGCCGGCGTCGGCCATGTGCTGCAGGAAGGGCGTGGCCAGGGGCTCATTGCCGGTGATGCCGCGCCGCTTGTCGTTGCCGACGCAGGTGTCCACCACCAGCCGCAGGCCGGGGGCCTCCACCAGCAGGGCGTGGATGGACAGGCGCAGAGCGCCGTCCTCGGTGACGAAGTGCGGATAGAGCCAGGGGCTGGACTTCAGGGCCTCGGGCGTGGCCTGCGCCAAGAACGGCTGGCGACTGCTGTAGGGGATGGGGATCTCCATCTCCACCACCCGGGTGATGCTCACCTCGCCCACCTGCCACTTCAGCATGACGTTCTCCGCTAGTGTTTTCCGAACCCTAGAGCACGATGCGGTCAGGTGGAAATCACCTGACCGCTGAATCGTGCTCTAGATTCAAAAGTGTAGAGCCTGATTCAGGGTTCGGATCGCGTCGATCTGAACCCATGAGGCTCTAGGGCGCCTGACGCGGCGGCGTCACCCGCAAAGCGCGCGCCGCCACGACAAGCCTTCGCAACCGGGCTACACCGATGAGGCGCGTCCAGCCGGGGGAAGAGCCTTGAAGCCATACGAAGTCCGCATCGCCAGGCCGGCCGAACAGGACGCCTTGCTGGACACCCTGCTGCTGGCGTTCAGCACGGACCCCTGCATCCGCTACACCTTCCCGAAGGCCGAGACCTACCTGGCGGCCTTTCGTCCCTTCGCCGCGGCCATGGGTGGGCGGGCGATAGGCGCGGGCGCGGCCTATGTGGCCGACGACGGCGCGGCGGCGGCGCTGTGGCTGCCGCCCGGGGTCGAGGGGGACAGCGCCGCGCTCGGCGAGCTGGTCGGCGCTTATGTCGCCGCGGACAAGCAGCAGGTGCTCGGCGAGGTGGTCGCCGGCATGTCGAAGTTCCATCCGCACGAGCCGCACTGGTACCTGGCGATGATCGGCGTCGATCCCTCCCGGCAGGGTCAGGGCCTGGGCTCGGCGATCCTCAAGGAGTCGCTCAAGCGGTGCGACGCCGATGGGATTATCGCCTATCTGGAGAGCTCCAACCCTAAGAACGTGCCGCTCTACGAGCGCCACGGCTTCGAGGTCATGGGCCTGATCCAGCCCGGCGACTTCCCGCCGCTGTACCCGATGCTGAGGCCGGCGCGGGGGTAGCGGCGCCGCGCCCTCGCCAAATCAGCGCGTAAGTGGTGACGTGACGCGCCCGGTCCTCGTGGCCCGGCGGCGGTCTTTGACATCGTGAAACGAATTGCGTGCGGCCGGAGACCGGCCGGCGCACGTGCGCCCGCACACCAGGGTTCCCGATCCCCCACACTCGAAATTCCCCGCGAAAGCGGGGACCCAGGCTTTTTTGCAATCGGTTGGGTCCGCGCGGGTGTGGACGGAAGGAACGAACAAAAAAAGCCTGGGTCCCCGCTTGCGCGGGGAATTTCGGATTGGGGGTTGGGGTGC
>JBIOEG010000013.1:0-76855 GCA_044445825.1 Caulobacterales bacterium | reverse complement strand
GGCGTAGAGCGGGCCCATGATCAGTGGCGCGGGGCTCGCGGCCGCCGGTTCGGCCGACAGCAGACCGGCCGCCAGCAGCGCCGCCGCCAACGTGCCGTAGCGAGCGCCGCTACGCTTGGATGGTCTGCACATGGATCAAGCCCCCGTTGAAGAACAGCGTTCCATCGGGGCCATCCTCCTGCACCCAGCCGCCGTAGCTGCCGACGCTCTTGCGCTGGCCTTGCGCCATCCGCTTGAGGTCGTCCTCGGTGAGGGTGAGAGCCCGAGGAATGAGCGTTCCCACCTCGCCGAACGCGGCCGTCAGCGCGCGCCTGGCGAGGGCGCCGTCGTTCGCCGCCCAACGCGCCGCGTTTTCCGCGCCGGATCCTGGATTGGACAGGCGCACGACACTGGTCAGGGTCTGGGCGTAGACCAGGTTGCGGCCGGACAAGCGCGCTTCGGGATTGCCGCCGTTCGGCGCGGCCTTGTCGGCGATCGTGATCGTCACGCCCACGCGCATCGAGGAGAAGTCCGCGGAAGTATCGTAGACGTATTCGAGGAAGGCGACCTGACCCGCGGCGCTGCTCGTGAGCTCGGCGCTCTTGGCCATGACCGTGGGGTCGCGCGCGAAGTCGGGCGGGCCGGCCGCCTGGAACCAGTCGAGCTTGCCCAAGGCCGTCCTCGTGGTGTCGATCGCCAGCTGGTCGGCGTCGAAATCGATCAGCGCCATGCGGATCGGCGTGATCTCCCCCTGAGCGTGCTTTTCGCGGTCGGAGTCGATCTTGGCGTCAATCACCACGCCCAGCAGGCCGCCGCCCATGGCGACGTCGACCATCGAGGGATTGATGTTCGAGCTTAGTTCCGCCTGGGCGACCACGATCTCGACGGCCCGGCCGCCGGGCGCGGCGCGCGCGGCCTCCGGAAACACCGTCTTGTGCCCCGCCGCGAGCGCCGGCGCGGCCAAGATCATCGTCGCGGCCACGACCGCGCAACAGCGAACGATCCCCACCATCGCTTCCCCCCGGGCCGCGCATCCTCGCGCTGACCTTAGGAGACCGAGCCTAGCAGGCGTAAACTTGGAAGATCAATCTGCCGCCCGCCAATCGCCGACGGCGAGTGCCCGCTTCGGAGGCGGGGAACACGGCGACAGTGCACTCAACTGACGTGGCCGCCCTAGCCTGCGGGTGAAGCGGCTCATCTTGGCCCTCCCCAAACGTCTGGTCGTACGAGGATACCCCTCACCGTCGCCAGCGGGGCAACTGCATTTCTGATCGGTCTACGTCTGGATGGCGGACGCTCGAATGTCCGATTTGGCTCCGGTATCGCCGGTTCGCTTCCGACCGGAGAGCGGACCTCGCGAACTTCGGTTCAGGGTGGAAAACGGACATCGAGCAGCGACGCTGCTACGCTGGGGGCTTTGGAGGCGCAGGAAATCACATGACCGCGACAGCCCGGTCCTCGGTCGCCTGGGCGCCCTACCTGGGGACGGACGCCGTGCTGCTGGCGATCCTCCTAGCCGCCGTCGCCCTCCTTCTCGCCGGGCTCGCCGCGCGTCTGAAAAGCCCCATCGCGGTGCGGCGGCCGGGGCCTACGGTCGCCGGCTGCATGATCGCGCTCTGGGCGCTCTCGCTGCTGATGGTCGTGGTCGCCGAGACTGTCTACATCATCCAGATCACCGAGGCCTTTCCGGTGCTGGCCGCCCACGCCCGCCACGCTCCGCCGGCGGCCCGCGTCAACGTCGGCACGTTTCCGGACGCCGCCGTCGCCTTTCTTCTCATCGCCTATCTGACGCGCCGCTTCGGCTGGGCCGTTGCCCTCGCCAGCGCCATCGTGGGCGCCGCCGCCGCGCCGATGCTGTTCGAGGCGCCTTTCGACCTGATCGTCATGGGACGGTCGAATCCGGTGATCCCGCCGAACCCGGCCCTCTATCGGGCGCTCTTCTTCCTGCCGCTGTTCCTGGCCGAGCTCTCCACCGTCTCGCTGCTGTCGCTGCTGCCCTCGTTCCGCATCACCCGGCTCTCGCTCTTCGCGCTCGCGGCCATGTTTGCAGTCTTCGCCATCTGGGCGGCAGTCGGCTTCGCCTACCCGAACCAGCCGCTGCCGCTCGCCCTCAACATCGTCTCCAAGCTGCTGTGCTTCGCCGCCTCGGTGCTCTTCTTCGTCTGGCGCGACAGACCCTCCCAACCCGCGACTTGAGACGTCTCGCGGGCCACCGGGGTCCGAGCGCGTCGGCAGGTCGTCGCGGGAAGGCCCTGAAGGCCTAAGCCACTCCTCGCTCGCTCAGCATGCTGTCGATGAGCTGCAGCCGCTCTCGAACGCTGGCTTGGCGGGCCTCGAGCTCGGTTCTCTTCGCCGCGATCTCTTCCGACGAGAGGCCGGCAAGCGGATCGCGCGTCCCGCCACGTCGCTGGGCGACCTCATCGGGACGCCGTAGCGGCGCTGCACCCTTCCGAAGCCGCTCCGTGACTTGCTCGAGCGACTGAACGAGGTGTTCGAGCCAGTCCGCGTTGCTGCGGCGCAAGGAGACAAGTTGGTCGTCACTGTAGGTCTGCAGCGCACCGGTCGCGGCCGCCATCGGATCACCTTGCGGGTCGCGAGATCGCGCCTCGGCAATCATCTTTCCGAGCTTGCCGTCGACCAGGATGCCGTCGCAGAGCCCAATGCACTCATTGCAAATCATCACGTCCGGCCCGGCGATCAGCGTTTCCACAACATGCTGCGACTTGCCGCAGAACGAACAGTAGAGGGTCTTGTCGCCCGTGGTCGGTTGAAGGGCGGGAACTCGATCCGCCTCGATCTTCGCCGAAAGGGTGTTCCAGTCAGCAAGGCCGAACGCCTGGGCGATCAGCTCCAGGCTCTGGCTGTGGGTTACCGTGATCCGCTGGGCTGCCAGGGCCCTCCTCAGGGATTGGGCCATGGTCTTCGAGTCGTGAAAGTCGAGCATCTCGCTTCCCCTAGACGGCGGACTGGAGATGCCGGCGCTTGCGTTACCGACCCGTCCGCCAGCTGAGGAGAGCGGAAGAGAGCCTTTCGATACGTTCACCATCCCCGCGTGGGGGCGCAAGCGGCGGGTGTATCGACCCTGGCTCCGATCTTTGGATGTCGCCCGCGACCTGTCAACACGCGGTTCCACGGAAGCCTCCCACGTGCCAGCATGGGTGGAGACGCGTCTGGCGCGCAGCTCGTGGCGAGGCCCGCAGTGGGGGTCGAAAGCCGACGTCGGATACGCGCCGCAGAGCAATCTCGGGAGACCACCAGCGATGACTGAAGTTCATGTGCCCCACCCGCACATCGCGCGGCGGAAGATGGTGTCCGCGGCCGTCACCGCTGACGAGCACGTCGGCTTCAACGGCTGGCTGGCCGTGCTGATCACCAAGGTCGTGGGCTCCATGTGGTGCGCCTACGCCTTCGCGGCGGTGGCGCTGATCAGCCTGCCGGCGGCGATCTCGCAGGGGACGGTCGCTATCGTCTCGTGGATTTCGCAGACCTTCCTGCAGTTGGTGTTGCTCTCGGTGATCATGGTCGGCCAGCAGGTGCTGGCGAAGGCCTCCGACAAGCAGGCGATGCAGACCTACCAAGACGCCGAGGCCGTGCTGCAGCTCACCGACGACATTCACAAGTTGATCAAGGTCAACAACCGGCTGACCGACGAAATACACCGGGTGATCGCCGAGAAGAAAGCTTGATCTCTGGTTCGGCGGAGGTGTCGCGATGGTGCTGAAGTTCGGGGACACAATACTCCGGGCCGGGACCCGGTCGCGCCGTCCAATTCACCACGAAGCACACGAAGCACACGAAGGGCACGAAGTCTCGGTGCTCGCGGCGGAGCCGGCATCAGGTCCGGGCGTCTGATTCACCACGGAGTTCACGGAGGTCCACGGAGGTCACGGAGCGGGCTCTCCAACGGTCCAGCAAAAGTCCGGGCGCCCTCCGGGGACCCCTTCGTGTCCTTCGTGTCCTTCGTGGTGAATTGGGCGGCCCGACAGGGTGACGTCCTGACGGGACCTTGCAAATCGCCGTTACATTTGGTAACTGTTGCGACGCGGCCCGCAGCGGCCACGGCTCTTTCTCATCGTGAAGAGATACACCTCGGCGCCCGGCCCTTCAGCTGGCGGCGGCGCCTTGGCGCGCGGGCGCCCGCCTCGGCCGGCTGACCTGTTCGGCGCCTGTTATGCATCGATAACAGGCCTGTTTGGCGCCTGTAATCACCTGTTATCACCTGTTCCTGAGCGATATCAGGTGGTCGTAACCCTTTGTACGAATTGGGCTTCCAGACCGTAACAGGTGGAAAAAAGCGTGAAATAACAGGTTTAACAGGTGAAAACAGGCGCGGAACAGGTGGAACAGGCGGTCCCGATGAGGCGGTTCGCGCCACGTCGCGGGGGCGAAAACGCGCTGGAGGCCTGGCCGAGAATCGAACTCGGGTGCGCGGATTTGCAGTCCGCTGCGTCACCACTCCGCCACCAGGCCGTCCGGGCGAGGGCGCTTGGCTAACAGAACGCCCCGGCGCTCGCAAGGAAGCACGCGGACGCATTGCTTTGCCATCAAGCGGGGACCTATAACCGCCGCGCACTGGCCTGTTCGAGGAGCTCATGACAGCGGATTTCGCCGCGGCCCGAAGCAATATGGTGGAGAGCCAGGTCCGCCCCAGCGACGTCACCGACCACGCCATCCAGGACGCCATGCGCCGCGTCCCGCGCGAGACCCTGGTGCCGGCGGACAAGGCATTCCTGGCCTATGCCGACGCCGAGGCGGAATATGCGCCGGGCCGCTGGCTGCTCAGTCCGCGGGACGTCGGCAAGCTGCTGCAGGCGGTGCGGCCGCGGCCGGGCGAGCAGGCGCTGGCGGTGGCGGCGCCCTATGCGGCCTTGCTGCTGCGCGACATGGGCCTGGAGGTCACCGAGGTCGACGCCGCCGACCCGACGCCGGCGGGGCCGTTCGACGTGGTGGTGGTGGAGGGCGCGGTGGCGGCGCCGCGGCCGGAGTGGACCGCGGCCCTGGGGCTGGGCGGGCGGCTGGGCGTCGTGCAGCGGGACGGACCGGTGGGGCGGGCGATGCTCTACCTGCGCGCGCCGGACGGCGTGGGGTCGCGGCCGCTGTTCGATTCGACCCCGTCCTACCTCGCCGGATTCGAGCCCGCGCACGGGTTTTCGTTCTAGCCGCAGCGCCGGCGGGCCGCGATTGCGCCGTGTCCAGATGACGAAAGCTTCATGGCGCGCCGTCTGGCGCCGCCCCCGGCATGTCTGCATATAGCGTTGGCGTCGCTAACAATCGCGGACGTCGGGGACTGGTAATGCTGACAACTCGCCGAGCGGGTCTCGCCGCCGCCGTCTGCGGCGCGGCCGTGCTCACCATGCTCACGGTAGGGGACGCCGCGGCCGAGAGCCTGCCGGACGCCATCGCGCTCGCCTATGGCACCAACCCGACCCTGCAGGCCGAACGCGCCCAGCTGCGCGTCATCGACGAGGAATACGCCCAGGCGCGCGCCGGCCTGGCCCCCTCGGTCAACGCCACTTACACCATCGACCGCGACTACAATCAGCAGATCGCGTCCCTGGGCGGCCCGCCGCTGGACGCCAACAACGCCTCGATCACCATAACCCAGCCCCTCTACACCGGCGGGCGCGTGACCAGCGCCATCTCCGCCGCCGACGCCGACATCCTGGCCGGGCGCGAGGCCCTGCGGTCCACGGAGATCGGCGTGCTGCAGAGCGTGATCCAGGCCTACCTCGACGTGCGCCGCGACCAGGAACAGCTGGCCATCACCCAGGACAACAACGCGGTGCTGAACCGCCAGCTGGAGGAGACCAAGGCGCGGTTCGACGTGGGGGAGGTGACGCGCACGGACGTCGCCCAGGCCCAGGCGCGTCTGGCCATTGCCGATTCCCAGCGCGCCTCGGCCCTGTCCACCCTGGCCATCGCCCGCGCGGCCTACGCCGCCGTGGTGGGCCAGAACCCCGGCGAACTTGCCCCGGAGCCGCCGATCTCCAAGCTGCTGCCGGCCACCGTCGACCAGGCCTTCGACGCCGCCGAGCGCGACAATCCGCAGATCCGCCAGGCCGACTACGCCGAACAGGCCAGCGCGGCGCGGGTCGCCCAGGCCAAGGCCGCGACCCGCCCGACGATCGGCGCCCAGGCCACGCTGGGCTACGCGGGCGGCGGGGTGAACAGCGTCACCGGCAAGCTCAATCCGTTCGGCGACTATTCCCGCGACATCACCATCGCCGCGCAGGTGAGCGTGCCCCTGTTCAGCGGCGGCCTGACCTCGTCGAATGTGCGTCAGGCGGCCGAGCGGGACAACGTCACCCGCATCGGCATCGAGACGGCGCGTCGCCAGGTGCTGCAGGCGGTGTCCCAGTCGTGGAACCAGCTCTTGGGGGCGCGGGCCAACCTGCTGTCGAACGAGGAGCAGGTGAAGGCCCAGACCATCGCCTTTGAAGGCGTGCGTCAGGAGGCGCAGGTCGGCCTGCGCACCACGCTGGACGTGCTGAACGCCCAGCAGGAGCTGGAAAGCGCCGAGCTCTCCCTGGTCGGGGCGCGGCACGACGAGTACCTGGCCAGCGCCGCCGTGCTCGCCGCCATGGGCCAGCTGGAGGCCCGCAACCTGGTCCCCGATACGCCGCGCTACGATCCGAAGGCCAACTACGAGCACGTGCGCCATTCCCTCGGCTGGACCCCGTGGGAGCCCGCCGCCCAGGCCATCGACCGCCTCGGCGCCCCGTCCGTTAGTGTGCGTCCGCCCGCTTCGCCGGTCGGCGAAGTGGTCAGGCCGTAAGCGTCGCCAGACCGCGCTCGCGCCCGTGAAGCGACAAATTGCAGGATCGTCGCTTCGCGCGTAGCCTACCTGTGAAAGAGATTCCCTCCCGCACAGGTCCCGCACATGTCCGAACAAGCCGCCCCGGAACCGACGATGGAGGAAATCCTGGCCTCCATTCGCCGAATCATCTCCGAGGACGACGCGCCGCCAAGCGCGGAAGCCGAGGCCGACGCCCCGGCGGCGGAGGCGCAGGCCGCGCCCGCGCCGGAGCCGGAACCCGCGCCGGCACCCGAGCTGGTGGTCGCGGAGGCCGAGGAGGACGACGTGCTGGAGCTCACCGAACGGATCGAACCGGCGGCGGAGACCCATGGCGACCTCGACGTCTACGCCAAGCCGGAACCCGCGCCCGAGCCGGCCCCGAAACCCGCGCCGGTGTTTTCCCGCGCGCCGGAGGAAACCCTGGTGAGCGATTCAAGCGCCTTCGCCGCGGCCTCGTCGTTCAGCCAGCTGACGGCGACCATCGTCATGCCCGAACCCGGCCGCACCCTGGAAGACCTGACGCGCGAGCTGCTCAAGCCCTTGCTGAAGGCGTGGCTTGACGAGCACCTGCCGCGCATCGTCGAGGCCAAGGTGGCCGAGGAAGTCGAGCGCATCGCCCGCACCCGAGTACGTTAACTCCCTCCCCATTTTGGGGAGGGCAAGTCGATGCGAAGCATCGGCGGGGTGGGGGACTCCGGCGCCTCAACGCGTTAGGACGGGACGCGTCTGGGGCTTGCCCCAAACACCCCCACCCTGATCGCTTCGCGATCTGTCCCTCCCCGTGAAGGGGAGGGAGCCCACAACGCAGCGACTGACCGCCATGCTTGAGAAGACCTTCGATCCAACGACCGTCGAGCCGCGCCTCTATGCGACCTGGAGGCGTCGGGCGCTTTCGCGCCCACCGACGACCCGGCCGCGGAGCCCTTCTCCATCGTCATCCCGCCGCCCAACGTCACCGGCTCGCTGCACATCGGCCATGCGCTGAACAACACCCTGCAGGACGTGCTGACCCGCTTTGAGCGTATGCGTGGCAAGGCGGCGCTGTGGTTGCCGGGAACCGACCACGCCGGCATCGCCACTCAGATGATGGTGGAGCGGCAGCTCGCGGAAGCCGGCAACATGAACCGCCGGGACCTCGGGCGCGACGCCTTCCTCGAGAAGGTCTGGGAGTGGAAGGCTCAGTCCGGCGGGACCATCGTGCGGCAGCTGCGCCGGCTGGGCGCCTCGTGCGATTGGAGCCGCGAGCGGTTCACCCTGGACGAGGGCCTGTCGGCGGCGGTTCGCAAAGTGTTTGTCGCGCTTTACCGCCAGAAGCTCATCTATCGCGATAAGCGCCTGGTCAACTGGGATCCGTTCTTCCAGACCGCCATCTCCGACCTGGAGGTGGAGCAGAAGGAGGTGGACGGGCATTTCTGGCACTTCGCCTATCCGCTGGAGGACGGGTCCGGCGAGATCGTCGTGGCCACCACCCGGCCGGAGACCATGCTGGGCGACACCGCGGTCGCCGTGCACCCCTCCGATGAGCGCTACAAGGCGCTGATCGGGCGGGCGGTGCGACTGCCCATCGTCGGGCGGCCGATCCCGATCATCGCCGACGACTACGCCGATCCGGAGAAGGGCTCCGGCGCGGTGAAGATCACCCCGGCGCACGATTTCAACGACTTCCGGGTCGGCCAGAAGAACCGGCTGCCGATGATCAACATCATGGACCCCTTCGCGCGGATCAATGAGAACGCCCCGCCCGAATACCGCGGCCTCGACCGCTTCGCGGCGCGCAAGAAGGTGGTGGAAGAGTTCGAGCGCCTGGGCCTGCTGCGCGGGGTCGAAGCCACACGCCACGCCGTGCCGCACGGCGAGCGCTCCGGCGTGCCCGTCGAGCCCTACCTGACCGACCAGTGGTACGTGGATGCCAAGACTTTGGCACAGCCGGCCATCAAGGCCGTCGAGGACGGCCGCACGGTGTTCGAGCCGAAGAACTGGGAGAAGACCTACTTCGAGTGGATGCGCAACATCGAGCCCTGGTGCATATCGCGCCAGCTCTGGTGGGGCCATCGGATCCCGGCCTGGTACGGGCCGGACGGCCACATATTCGTCGCCGAGGCCGAGGACGAGGTTCGCACGCTCGCCCGCGAGCACTATGGCCGCGACGAGCCGCTGCGCCAGGACGAGGACGTGCTCGACACCTGGTTCTCATCCGGCCTGTGGCCGTTCTCCACCCTGGGCTGGCCGGAAAAGACCCAGGATCTCGCGCGCTTCTACCCCACCCACACCCTGGTCACCGCCTTCGACATCATCTTCTTCTGGGTCGCTCGGATGATGATGCTCGGCATCCATTTCATGGGCGAGGTCCCGTTCAAGCGCGTGTTCATCAACGCCCTGATCCGCGACGAGAAGGGCGCGAAGATGTCCAAGTCCAAGGGCACCGGCGTGGACCCCCTGGAGCTTGTCGACGAGTTCGGGGCCGACGCCCTGCGCTTCACCCTGACCGCCATGTCGGGCCAGGCGCGGGATATCCGGATGTCGCGCCACCGGGTGGAGGGCTACCGTAACTTCGGCACCAAGCTGTGGAACGCCGCGCGGTTCTGCCAGATGAACGGCTGCCAGCGGGTGAACGGATTCAATCCGGCGAAGGCCAAGCTTACTCTCAGCCGCTGGATCCGCGGCGAGGCGCTGAAGACCGAGCGCGCGGTCACCGCGGCCCTGGAGACCTGCGCCTTCGACGACGCGGCGGCCGCGCTCTACCGCTTCATCTGGAACGTATTCTGCGACTGGCACGTGGAGTTCGCCAAGCCGATCCTCGCCGGCGGCGACGAGGCGGCCAAGGCCGAGGTGCGGGCCATGACCGCCTGGGTGCTCGACCTGGTCCTGGTGCTGCTGCACCCGGTCATGCCGTTCATCACCGAGGAGCTGTGGGAGAAGACCGCCCAGGCCGGCCCGCCGCGCGAGACCATGCTGATCAAGGCCGGGTGGCCGCATCTGCCGGACAGCTATGCGGACGCCCATGCCGAGGCGGAGATGAACTGGGTGATCGACTTGGTCACCGAGGTCCGCCAAGTGCTGGCCGAGGCCAATGTGCCGCCCAGCGCCCGGGCGCCGCTCACTCTGCTGGGCGCGGGCCCGGTCACCCGCGAGCGGCTGGCGCGCCACCGAGACCTCATCCTGCGCCTGGCGAGATTGCACAGCGTGACGGAAGCCGACGTGGCGCCTGCGGGTTCCGTGCCCTTCGTCATCGGCGAGGCCACCGGCGCACTGTCGGTGGCCGAGTTCATCGACCTGATCGCCGAGCGTACCCGCCTGGAGAAGGAGATCTCCACGCGGGCCGGGGACATCAGCCGCACGAAGGGAAAGCTCGACAACCCCGACTTCATCGCCCGCGCGCCGGAAGAGGTGGTCGAGGAGAACCGCGAACGCCTGGCCGAGGCCCAGGCGGCCAAGGCCAAGCTCGAGGCGGCGCTGCAGAGGCTGGCTCAGGTGACGTCGGGCTAAGCCGGCTTGACCCCTGAAAGCGCCGCCACCGCCGCGAAGCCCGCGCCGTGCAGGGACTCCGCGGCCAGCCGCCTCGAGCATGGCCTTCGACCGGTGAGCCAGGCTTCCAGGAAAGCGATCTGGCCGGCGGCGACCAGGATGGCGGCCAGGCCGACCGGGCATCCGCCGTGCTGCTCAGGGTGGGCCTCTCGCGCCGCCGCCAGGCGCGTCTCGATGAGGCCGGCGAGCAGCCTGGTCATGGCCAGGCGCGACTCCGGCCCAAGCACCGCGCGGGCGTGCCGCCGCTGATCCCAGAACCGCTCGATGACCACCGTGAGTTCGAACGGCTGCTGCGAGTTCATCGACGCGTCGGCCAGCACGCCGAGGTCGTGGCCCATCAGGTCCGAAAGCAGGTCGTCCTTGCCGGCGAAGTGCTTGTAGAAGGTCGATCGGCCGATCCTGGCGCGGTCGGCGATCTCGCCGATGCTCAGGGCCTCGAAGCCCCGCTCGAAGAACAGGTCCCGGAAGGCGTGCATCAGCGCCTCGCGCGTGCGCTCCACGCGGCGATCGTCGCTGAAGGATCTGTCGAGGGCGACAGGACGGGACATCGGGACTGGCTTGACCGCTTGGGAAGGGGGGCAGGCGCCACTATGCCTCGATCACGGTGAGCGCTTCGCTAAGCCGGCGCGAAAAAACCTGTCGATCTCAGTGGAATTTCGCCCATTCCGCGGCGACATCACCGTCGCGGGGAGCAGCGCGAACTGGGCGGCGGACAACGTGCGCGGGCGTTTGCGTCACGCCGTTCCTTATGCTTGATCACCGGCCGAACGAGCGCCGCGCAAACACCTTCGCGCCGCCGGGAGTGAATGCATGACCGAAGCTGTCGCCAAGCCCTGGCCCGCGATGTCCATCGCGCAGGCCCACGCCCTGATCACCGCTCCAGGCTCGCCCTGCGAGATGGAGGAGTTGGTCATCCGTGGCGTGAAGACTCGGGTGTGGAAGAACGCGCCGCCGTCGCTGCGCTGGGTGGTGGAGGCCGGGCGGGCGCACGGCGACAAGGTATTCCTGGTGCATGAGGACGAGCGCGTCAGCTTCGAGGCGTTTTTCCGCGCGGCGGCCGCCTTCGCCCACGAACTGCGCGCCCAGGGCGTCGAGAAGGGCGACCGGGTCGCGGTGATCATGCGCAACCTGCCCGAATGGCCGGTGGCCTTCTACGGCGCGGCGGTGCTGGGCGCCATCGTCACGCCGCTGAACGCCTGGTGGACCGGGCCGGAGCTGGAATACGGCCTGACCGATTCCGGGACCAAGGCGGTGATCGTCGACGCCGAACGTCTGGAGCGCATCGCCGAGCACCTGGAGAACTGTCCGGACCTGCAGAGGGTCTATGTGTCGCGCTCGGAGGAGGAGATCGCCAATCCGCTGGTCACGCGCCTGGAAAGCGTCATCGGCAGGCCGGCGGACTGGTCGAGGCTGCCCGACCGGCCGCTGCCGCCGGCCGAGATCGCGCCGGACGACGACGCGACCATCTTCTACACCTCCGGCACCACCGGACGGCCGAAGGGGGCCCTGGCCAGCCAGCGCAACGTCAATTCCAACATCATGGCCGGTCTTTGTGTGGGGACGCGGGCGTTCCTGCGCCGCGGCGAGGCGCCGCCTGCCCCCGATCCCAGCGCGCCGCAGCGCTCGTCGTTGCTGTCCGTGCCGTTCTTCCATGCCACGGGCTGCTTCGCGATCCTCAACCCCAGCCTGGCCGGCGGCGCGAAACTGGTGATGATGCGCAAGTGGGATCCGGTGCGGGCCTTCGAGCTGATCGAGCGGGAGAAGGTGACCTCGGCCGGCGGCGTGCCCACCATCGCCTGGCAGTTGATCGAGCATCCCCTGCGCCAGAACTACGACCTCTCGTCACTGGAAAGCGTCGCCTACGGCGGCGCGCCTTCCGCGCCGGAACTGGTCCGCAAGATCCGCGAGACCTTCCCGAAGTCCGCGCCCGGCAATGGCTGGGGCATGACCGAGACCTCCGCCACCGCCACCAGCCACGGCGGCGAGGACTATGAGCACCGGCCCGACAGCTGCGGACCGCCCGTGCCGGTCACCGAGCTGAAGATCATGACCGTGGAAGGCGACCGCGAACTGCGCGTCGGCGAGGTGGGCGAACTGTGGTGCAGGGGTCCGCAGGTGGTGAAGGGCTATTGGAACAAGCCGGAGGCCACGGCTCAGACCTTCCACGAGGGCTGGGTGAAGACCGGCGACCTGGCGCGCCTGGACGAGGAGGGCTTCTGCTACATCATCGACCGGGCCAAGGACATGCTGATCCGCGGCGGCGAGAACATCTACTGCATCGAGGTGGAGAACTGCCTCTACGACCACCCCGCGGTGATGGACGCGGCGCTGGTGGGCATCCCCCACCACACCCTCGGCGAGGAGCCGGCGGCGGTGGTCACGCTGAAGCAGGGCGCCCGCGCCACCGAACAGGAGCTGCGCACCTGGGTGGCCGAGCGGCTGGCGGCTTTCAAGGTCCCGGTCAAGGTGGTGTTCTGGCACGAGACCCTGCCGCGCAACCCACAGGGCAAGATCCTCAAGAGCGAACTGAAGAAGCTGTTCGTGCAGGAAGGCGCGGCTTAGGGCCCGCGCGCGGTGGCCCGCGCCCGGCTGGACCGGCTGCTGGTGGAGCGCGGCCTGTTCGAGAGCCGAGCCAAGGCGAGGGCGGCGATCGAGGCGGGTGGGGTCACCGTCTCGCGCGTGGTTGTCGCGCAGCCGGCGGCGCTGGTGGACGCCTCGGCGCCGATCGAGGCGACGCCGGCGCACGATTTCGTCGGGCGCGGGGCCTTGAAGTTGGCGCATGCGCTGGCGACCTGGCCGATCCGGGTCGAGGGGCGCGTGGTGCTGGATCTGGGCGCTTCCACCGGTGGCTTCACCGAGGTGGCGCTGCGCGCCGGCGCGGCCCTGGTCTACGCCGTCGACGTGGGGCGCGGGCAACTGCACCCGAAGCTTGTCGGCGACCCGCGCGTGGTGTCCCTGGAAGCCACCGACGCACGCATCTTGACCCGGGAGCTGATTGTGCAGACGCCGGAGGTTATCGTCTGTGATCTGAGTTTTATCAGCCTGACCAAGGCGCTGGGTCCTAGCCTGGCCCTGGCGGCGTCCGGCGCGGACCTGGTTGCGCTGGTCAAGCCCCAGTTCGAGGCCGGCCGGGCGCTGGTCGGCAAGGGCGGCGTCGTGCGCGATCCCGAAGCGCGTCGCGCCGCCGTGGAAGCGGTTGAGAACTTTGTTGCAGACGCCGGCTGGACTGTGCGCGGCCGGACGCCGAGCCCGATCACGGGGCGCGACGGCAATGTCGAGTTCCTGGTCTGGGCCAGTGGCCCGGCGCGGCCGACAAGCGCGACCTCGGTGACCGAAGCGCTGTAAGACAGGCGCATGGTTTCCAGTGTTGCGAGCGGCCCATGCGCCTGGCCAGATCGAGTCGCCGCATGACCGCGTCAGGTCGTAAGGTCGCCCGGCGACGCCCAGGCAAACGACCCGCCTCCGACGCGGCTTCCGGATATCTGCGCTCCGGTGCACCGCGCGAGGTCGCCATCGAACGCATCGGCGCCCAGGGCGACGGGGTGGGCGAGGGCGGCGTCTTCGTCTCCGGCGCCCTGCCTGGCGAGCGGGTGCTGGCGCGGGTCGATGGTGACCGGGGTGAGGCGGTCGAGGTGCTCGAGCCTAGCCCTGACCGTGTCAGCCCGCCCTGTCCCCACTTCGGGTCCTGTGGCGGCTGCGCTTTGCAGCACTGGGCCGCGGCGCCCTATCTGGAATGGAAACGCGAACAGATCCGCGTGGCGCTGGGCCGCGAGCGGATCGAGACTGAGATTCTAACGCCTTTCGCAGCATCCCCCGCGTCGCGGCGGCGGTTGGCGTTGCATGCCCGCAAGCTCGGCGATGGCGCGGCGATCGGCTTCAAGGCGCGGCGGTCCTGGCGGCTGGTGGAGATCGAGGTCTGCCCCGTGGCCGATCCGCGGCTCGTGGCGGCGTTTCCGGCCCTGCGCCGGCTGGCCGCGGCCTTCTTCGAGGCCCCGAAGTCAGCGCCGACCTTGCACGTGACTCTAACGGACACCGGCCTCGACATCGACGTGACCGGCGTCGAGCGCCGCGCCGGGGCGCTGTCCGCCGACGCCCGCTCGCGCGCCGCCGAGGCCGCCGACCTGGCCGGTTTCGCGCGGGTGACGCTCTCCGGCGAGATCCTCTACCAGGTGCGCGAGCCGACGGTGCGTATCGGTCCGGCGACCGTCGCCCTGCCGCCGGCGGCCTTCCTGCAGGCGGTAGCGGCGGCGGAGGAGGCGATGGCCGCCTTCGTGCTGGCCGAGCTGGCGGGGGCGCAGAGCTACGCCGACCTCTACTGCGGCGTCGGCGCATTCGCCCTGCGGCTGGGCGCGCTCGCGCCGGTGTTCGCGGCGGACGTCTCGGCGCCGGCGGTGCGCGCGCTGCTGGCCGCGCGCGCGACGGTTCCGGGACTGAAGGCGGTGACCGCCGAGGCGCGCGACCTCGTCCGCCGCCCCATGCTCGCCGAGGAGCTGAAGCGCATCGAGGCGGTGGTCATCGACCCGCCCAGGGCGGGCGCCGCGGGCCAGCACCGGGAACTGGCGCGCTCGCGCGTGGGGCGCGTTGCGGGCGTCTCCTGCAACCCGGCCACCTTCGCCCGTGACGCGCGGATTCTCATCGACGCGGGATTCGTCCTCGAGCGCGTATTGCCGGTGGACCAGTTCCTCTGGTCGCCGCATATCGAACTGGTGGGACTCTTCAGCAGGGGTCGAGCGTGAGCGAAGAGCGGCCGCCCCGTCGGGCGTTTTCGGTCGAGGCCAGCGCGCATGCCGCGGGTTCGGCGGTCAAGGCGCTCTGGTGGGGCGCAGCGGGCGGCATAGCCCGGGCCTTGACCCGGCCGACCAGCGCCAAGCCGGAAGACTTCCAACCCACCGCCGAACCGGTCCCCACCGGCTTCGTGCGCAAGGCCTGGCTCGAGGCGTTCGAAAAGGATGCGGCGGACGTGGCGGCGGGCCTCTACCCAGCCATGAGCGACCGGCCCGCCGATCCGGTGCGGGCGATCCGCACGACCGCCGATTTTCTCACTGACGCCAGGCAGGTGGAGGCGCGGAGGCGGCGCGGCGGCGGTGTGGAGGTGCGCGACGAGGCGCCGTCGACCTATCCAGCCTACTATCGCCAGAACTTCCACTTCCAGTCCGGCGGCTGGTTCTCCGCCGAGAGCGCGCGGCGGTATGAGGCGCAGGTCGAGGCCCTGTTCGCCGGGACCGCCGCGGCGATGCGACGGCGCGCCCTGTCGCTGCTCGCCAAGGCCTGGCGCGAACGGGATCATCGGGGCCTGGCGGTCTTGGACCTGGCCTGCGGCTCCGGCGGGTTTCTCAAGGACCTGGCGGCGACTTTTCCCCGCGCGCGGCTGTTCGGCCTCGACCTGTCGCCGGCCTATCTGGACGCCGCGCGCGTGTCCGCGGCGCTGGTCCAGGGCCAGGCCGAGCGTCTGCCGTTCGCCGACGCCAGCATGGACGCCGTAACGTCGATCTACCTGTTCCACGAACTGCCGCCGAAGGTGCGACCGGTGGTCGCCGCGGAGATCGCGCGCGTGCTGAAAGCCGGCGGGGTACTCGCGCTGGCCGACTCCATCCAGCCGGTGGACGAGCCGCGCCTCACCCGGCTGTTGGAAGCCTTCCCCGCCTATTTCCACGAGCCCTACTACGCCAGCTATGCGACGACGGACCTGTCCAAGCTCTTCGGTCGGGCAGGCCTGCGCCTCGAGGCCACCGACACGGCTTTCCTGACGAAGGGGATGCTGTTTCGGAAGGGCTGAGGGGGTGACACGCATTTGGGACGGGCGCGGCTCCGCTCACCCGAACAGGTCCAGCTGGCTCGTCGCCTTCGCCGGCACGCGGAACTGGCTGAGGTCGAGCGGGGCGTGCGCGCGGTCGAGGCCGAATTTGCGCTGGGCCGCCCGGAAGCGCTGGGCGAGGAGTTCGGCGATCGGGCCGTCGCCTTTCATGCGCTTGCCCCATTCCATATCGTAGTCGCGGCCGTTGCGCATCTGCCGCACCAGCGACATCACCCGCCGCGCCCGTTCGGGCCGCTCGGCCTCCAGCCACTCGCGGAACAGGTCCTTGATCTCCAGGGGCAGGCGCAGGACCACGTAGCCCGCGCCGGACGCACCGGCCTCAGCGGCGCGCTCCAGCACCGCTTCGAGTTCGTGGTCGTTGAGCCCAGGGATCACCGGCGCGAACATCACCGTCACGGGAGTACCTGACTCGGCGAGGCCGCGCACCGCAGACAGCCGCCGCTCCGGCGTCGCCGCGCGCGGCTCCATGGCCCTCGCCAGCTTGCGGTCGAGGCTGGTGATGGAAACCGCGGCGCGCGCCAGGCCGGCCTTGGCCATGGGACCGATCAGATCGAGGTCGCGCAGGATCAGGGCGGACTTGGTGATGATCGAGAATGGGTGGCGAAAGCGCGTCATCACCTCGAGCACCTGGCGGGTGACCTGCAGGCGGCGCTCCTGCGGCTGGTAGGGGTCGGTGTTGCCGCCGATGTGGATCACGGCTGGGACGTACGCCGGCTTGCTGAGCTCCCTGTCCAGCAATCGACCGGCCTCGGGCTTGAAGAAGATGCGGCTTTCGAAATCCAGGCCCGGCGAAAGGCCCATGTAGGCGTGGGAAGGCCTGGCGTAGCAGTAGATGCAGCCGTGCTCGCAGCCTCGGTAGGGATTGATCGACCGGTCGAATCCCACGTCTGGGCTGGTGTTGCGGGTGATGATCACCCGGGCCCGCTCGGGAGTGAGGACGGTGCGCAGGACCGGCGGCGTCTCGTCGGCTTCGGTCCAGCCGTCGTCGAATGGCTCGCGCGTGCGGCTCTCGAAGCGGCCGGTGGCGTTGGACTGGGCGCCGCGGCCCCTGGCGATGGCGGTGGGCTGGGACACCCGCGAAGGTTAGAGGCAATATGAGAACGAATCAAGAACATCCGTTGACATCGCACCGTCCGGGCGCTTGTTGCGGGGATGATCACGGTCGTGCTCTCCACCTTGAATTCCGCCGAGCCGTTGTCCCGGCTCCTCGCGGCGCTTACGCCGGCGGCGGTGGACGGCTTGGTGCGGGACGTGGTGCTGCTCGACCGCGGGTCGACCGACGCGACCTTCGAACTGGCGGAGGACGCGGGCGCCAGTGCGCTGAGGGGAGGCTCGCTCGGTGACGCGTTGAACATCGCCCGCGGAGAGTGGCTGCTTTGGTTGCCCGCCGATGCGGGTCTCGATGCAGGGTGGCGGGCCGCATTGGAAGCTCACTTGGCCCTGGCGGACCAGGAGCCGGCGCGGATCGTGCCCGCGACGGAACGACTTTTCGCACGCCTGCGTGGCCGGCGGGTCAAGGCTGGCTGGCTGGCGCCGAAGCGCCTGGTCGCGACGGCCTCAGCCGGGCCGGTGGAGGCTTACCTCCAGCGCCTGCCGCATGGCCGGCGGATTCGCCGGCTTCGCCTGCTCGCCGCCCAGTGAGGGGTCGAGACGGGCGTCGATGAAGCGCGACCCGGAAGCCACGGCGTCGAGCGTCGGACTGGGCGCGCCGAACTGGCGTCGGTAGCTCCAATAGGCGGCCATCACCTTGTGCACATAGGCGCGGGTCTCCGAGAACGGCACGCTCTCGATGATCAGCAGGGTGTCGGCATTGGCGCCCAGCATCTGCTGCGTGCGGTTCACCGTCGACGGCCCGCCGTTGTACGCGGCCACCACGCGCAGAAGGTCGTAGTTCACGCCCTTGCTCATCAGCCAGTTCATATAGGCTTGGCCAAGCTGAAGGTTCTTGCCGACGTCGAACAGCGGGATGACGTCCGACTTGAGGGTGTCGTCGCCGGCCACGCTGGCGGCGGATGGCGGCATCAGCTGCATCAGCCCGATAGCCCCGACCGGCGAGACGGCCAGGCTGTCGAACCGGCTCTCCTGCCAGGTGATCGCATAGACCAGGGCCTTGTCGGTGGTGAAGCCGCCGGTGGGGGAGAGTTGCGGCACGGGGTACTGGTGGGTGGGCGGCGCATAGGCCGCGGCGTCGGCGTGCAGGGCGGTCTCCGCGCCGCCGGCGCGCATCGCCGGCTGAAGCTCGGGCTGAGGGCCCGACTGGGGATTGAGCGCGTACATCAGGGCGGTCCACAGGGAGCGGACGTCGGCGCGGGGGGCCTGAGCGTAGCCGGCGCGCAGCTCCGCGCCCGCGTCCACCGGCCGGCCCAGCTGCATCAGGGCCACGGCGCGCCGGGCGCGGTTGTCCGTTTGCATCAGCATGGCGACGCTCGCCTGGCCGGCCGCATCGCCCGGGGGCGCGGCGACGGCGGCGTCGATAACCCGGCCGAGAGGATCGTCCTCCAGCTCCAGCTTCCGCGCGGCGATCATGCCATAGAAGGTGTCCGGCATGGCCGCGGCGATCTTCAGGAACGGCGCGGCGCGGTCCGGCATGCCGGCGTCGCTTGCAGATCGGGCGGCCCAGAAGGCGCCGGCCGAGCGCACCCAGTCGTTCTCCGCCGGATTGACCGCGATGGCTTCGAAGGACGTCATGGCGTCCTGGAACGCCCCGAGGCGGTAGGAGGCCAGGCCCGCGATCCAGAAGTCGCCGCTGGCGCGGGCGATGTTCAGGGCGCGCGATACATCGCCGTCGAAATAGGCTTCGCGGGCCGCGCGCGACTGGGTGGACGCGTGCGGCCGGTCCGCGGCGTCAAACGTGGGCGACGCGTCGATCAGCGGCGAAGTGGGGGCGGGCGGAACGACGCCGGCCGGCTTGAGTTTGAGCGCCAGGGCGTAGACGCGGTCCGCCCCCGGCAGATCGCCGAACGCCTTGAGCCAGGCGGCGAGTTGGTCGAAGCCGACGGTCCGCGCCCGGGCATGGGTAAGCTTGAGGTACTCGACGCGGCCCACCAGGCAGGGATCCTTGACCTGGGCGAGGCTCTGGTCCGCAGTGGCGAAATCGCCCTTTTCGGCCGCGTCGAAGGCGACGGAATAGAGCTGGACGTCCTGCGGCGAGAGCGCCTGCAGCGTCGCTGCATGGGATGTCTGGGCAAGGCTGGAGAGCGCGAAAGCGGCGCCAAGAGCCACGGCCAGCATCACAAGGATGCGTGTCATGCGTTCTTCCGTCCGTCTCCCTCGGCCTGGGAAATCGGTGCGGTCCCGTTCTCGTTGACCCACTCTCTAGGTGTGTCGCGCCGGACGATCAAGCCTTTCCGCGAGCGTGATTAGATCGTCCCAGGCCTTTTTCTTCGCCGCGGGCTGCCTCAGAAGGAAGGCCGGGTGCAGGGTGGGAAGGGCCGGAATCTCAAGGGATCCATCGCTTGAGCGCCATTCGAACCAGCGCCCGCGCAGGCTGAGGATTCCCTCCGGACGCTGCAGCACGGACTTGGCGGAGGCCCCGCCGGCCAGCAGCAGCAGGCTCGGCCGCACTAGCTGAATCGCCCGCTCGAGGAACGGCGCGCAGACCAGTTGTTCGGCCGGCGAGGGGTTGCGGTTGCCCGGTGGCCGCCAGAACACAGTGTTGGTGATGAACACGCGATCAGAGAGGCCGGCGGCGCCCAGCATGCGGTCCAGCAGCTTGCCCGCCCGGCCGACGAACGGGGCGCCCTGAACGTCCTCCTCGGCGCCCGGCGCCTCGCCGATGACCATAACCGGCGCGTCGGGAGCGCCGCGCGAGAAGACGGCTTGGCTGGCGCCCCCGAATTTCAGGGCGCAACCGTCGAAGGCGGCGATGGCCGCCTCGAGAGCCGTGAGATCGCCCGCCGCGGCCGCCGCGGCGCGCGCGTCTTCCACCGCCACCGCGGTCTGCGGTTCCACGGGCCTGATCGCTGTCGGCGCCGCGGCGGCGCTGGAGGCGGTCCGCGAGATGGCGCCCGCCGCAACGCCCGCCCGTGGCTTCAGCGCCGCCAGACCTTCGGCCATCCGATCCACCGGCGCGTCCGCATAGGCCGCATCCACGCCGGCGTCGGCCCAGAAGGCGAGGGCGCTTTCGACCGCTCTGGCGTCGCTGGTCATCGCCCTTGGCATAGCACCGGAATGGACATCGCCGGGAGAGCGCTCTTGCATTGGCCCTTGACCGTCCCGGCAGCGGCTTCGAATAAGTCCGGCTAGGACATCCGAGCGCGATGCCGTGGCAGGGACTCTGAGGTCATGAGCGAAGACGCCGAGCGCGAATCCATGGAGTACGACGTGGTTGTCGTCGGCGCCGGGCCGGCGGGCCTGGCCGCGGCGATCCGTCTCAAGCAGCTGGCCGCCGCGGCCGGCGGCGAAGTCTCAGTGGCGGTGCTGGAGAAGGGATCGGAGGTCGGCGCCCACATCCTCTCGGGCGCGGTGATCGATCCCAGGGCGCTCAACGAGCTGATCCCCGACTGGAAGGCCAAGGGCGCGCCGATGGAGACCCCGGTCACCAAGGACAGGTTCCTTTGGCTGGGCCCGGCCGGCGTGCTGGATTTCAGCATCCTCGGCCCCCTGATGCCGCCGTTCATGGGTAACCACGGCAACTATATCGCCTCGCTGGGCAACGTCTGCCGCTGGCTTGCCGGCGAGGCCGAAGCCCTGGGCGTGGAGATCTATCCGGGCATGGCTGCCTCGGACCTGGTCTGGAACGAGAACGGCTCGGTGAAGGGCGTGGTCGCCGGCGTGTTCGGCGTTGGCAAGGACGGCGAGAAGAAGCCGGACTACCAGCCCGGCCTCGAGCTGCATGCCAAGTACACCTTCATCGCCGAGGGCGTTCGTGGTTCGCTGTCCAAGCAGCTGCAATCGAAGTTCAAGCTCACAGACGGCCGAGAGCCGCAGAAGTTCGGCATTGGAGTCAAGGAGCTTTGGCAGGTCAAGCAGGAGAGCTTCCAGGCCGGCGTGGTGCAGCACACCTTCGGCTGGCCGCTGAAGAACGACACCGGCGGCGGCACCTTCCTCTACCACTTCGGCGACCACTATGTGTCGATCGGCCTTGTGCTGCACCTGAACTACAAGAACCCCTGGCTGTCGCCTTTCGACGAGTTCCAGCGGTTCAAGCAGCACCCGTCGATCCGGCCGATCCTCGAGGGCGGCAAGCGCATCGCCTACGGCGCGCGGGCCATCACGGAGGGCGGATGGCAGTCGGTGCCGAAACTGACTTTTCCCGGCGGGGTGCTGATCGGCTGCTCGGCGGGGTTCGTGAACGTGCCGCGCATCAAGGGCACCCACAACGCCATGAAGACCGGCATGCTGGCCGCGGAAGAAGCGTTCAAGGCGATGGGCGCGGGGCGTGCCGGCGACGAGCTCGTGGAGTACCAGCAGGCTTACGAAGGCTCCTGGGTGGCCAAGGAGTTGAAGCTGGTCCGCAACGTCAAACCGCTCTGGTCGCGGTTCGGTACGTTCGTGGGCGTGGCGCTCGGCGGCTTCGACATGTGGGTGAACCTGCTGACCGGCGGCTTCTCGCCGTTCGGAACCCTGAAGCACGGCAAGAGCGACGCCGAGTCCACCGGCCTCGCGGCCGACTACGAGCCCATCGTCTATCCCAGGCCCGACGGCGAGATCAGCTTCGACAAGCTCTCGTCTGTGTTCCTGTCGGCCACCAACCACGAGGAGGATCAGCCGGCGCATCTGAAGCTCAGGGACCCGACGGTCCCGATCAACGTCAACCTTCCCAGGTACGGCGAGCCGGCGCGGCTCTACTGCCCGGCCGGCGTCTATGAGGTCCTGTACGACGAGGCCGGCCAGAATCCTCGCTTCCAGATCAACGCCCAGAACTGCGTCCACTGCAAAACCTGCGACATCAAAGACCCGTCGCAGAACATCAACTGGACCACGCCGGAGGGCGGCGGCGGGCCGAACTACCCGAATATGTAGGGCCCGGCGCGAGTTCCAGGTGTCTCGGCCTTAAGACTTTGGCGCCTTGCTCATGTCACTGGAAAGCGCAAAGGCTCCCACCATGCAGCGCACCGCCCTCCTGTTGTCCCTGACCGCCGCGGCCCTGCTCGCCGCCTGCGCCACGACCCCCGTCGCGCCCTCCGCCGCAGCGCCGACCGCCGCTGCGGCGGACTTTCCTTCGCCGCCTGACGGGGCCTCGACCTTCGGATTGTTCCTGGCCGGTCGCGCGGCCCTGGACAGCGGCCAGGACGGCGTGGCGTCGGACTATTTGGCGCGCGCCACCATCGCCGGGGGCGGGGGGACATACCTGAAGGAACGCGCCTTCACGGCTGCCCTCCTGGCTGGAGACATTCCCCGCGCCGCCTCGTTCGCCGTCGATGGCGAAGACGCGGAACCGGCCGCGAGGCGTCTGGGCGTGCTTGTGCGCGGTGTCGAGTCATTGGCGGAGGGCCACGCAAAGGAGGCCTACCAGCTGCTGTCGGGTCCCAGCGTCGGCTATCCGCACAAGGTCCCGGCGATCCTCCTCGCCCCTTGGGCCGCCGCCGCAGCTGGCGACATGAAGGACGCGACGGCCGAGGCGCCGATGTCCGGAGACGGCATCGCGCAGTTCTTCGGCGGGTTGGACCACGCCATGCTGCTGGAGCGCGCGCGCCGCTACGACCAGGCGGAGGCCGCCTACAAGGCGCTGCAGACCGCGCACGGCGATCCCGCGGGCATGGTCAGCCTCGGTTATGGGGCTTTTCTCGAGCGCCGAGGGCGCTGGAAAGACGCTTTGGCGCTCTATGACCAGAGTCTGAGGCGCAATGGCGACGACGCGTCTCTCGTGGCCGCCCATGCCCGGGCGATGTCGCGCAAGGGGGCGCCGCCGCAGGTGGGCATCCGCCAAGGCGCCGCCAACGCCCTGGTCACGCCGGCCGCCGGCGAACTGGCGCACAAGCAGGACGACGTGGCGCTCGCCTATCTGCGTTTGGCCCTCAGACTCGATCCCGGCAACGAAGAAGCCTGGATGATTGTGGGCGACATCCTGACGGGCTCAGGCGACGAGCCTGGCGCGCGGGCGGCCTACGGCCACGCCAAGCCCGGATCCGATCGCTACGTCGACGCCCGCAACAAGCTCGCGGTCAGCTACCAGAACGCTGGCGACAAGGACACCGCGCTAGCGATCGCCCGGGAGACCGCCGCCGCGAACCCGCAGAGCCGCGAGGCAGCCGTCGATCTGGCCAATCTGTTGCGCATCAACGAACGCTACGGCGAGAGCGCCGAGGTGCTCGGCAAGCTGATCGCCCAGAACGCGGCGGCGCAGGACTGGCGGCTGCTCTATCTCCGCGCCGTGGACTATGACCTGGCCGATGAATGGGCCTTGGCGGAGAAGGACGGCCAGCAGGCGCTGGCGCTGCGCCCGAATGAGCCTGAGCTGCTCAACTTCCTCGGCTATGGCTGGGTCGACCGCGGCGAGCACCTTCAGGATGCGCTCTCCATGCTGCAGAAGGCCGCCGCCGCCCGTCCCGAGGCCGGCGACATTCAGGATTCTCTCGGTTGGGCCTACTTCAAGCTCGGTCAGTACGACTTGGCGGTGCGCACGCTGGAGAGCGCCGCCACCCTCGACGCCGCCGATCCCGACGTGAACAACCACCTGGGCGACGCCTATTGGCGAGCGGGACGCAAGACAGAAGCCGAGTTCCAGTGGCGCCGGGTGCTGTCGCTCGAACCTAGCGAAAAGCTGAAAGCCGAGGTCGAAGCCAAGCTCAAGTCGGGCCTCGACCCCGCGCCGCCCGCCAAGGTCGCCGGCTCCTAGGGCCCGCGCCGTGGAGTTCGACCGCCTGGCCCAGGCCAAGGTGAATTTGTTCCTTCACGTCGGCGCCCTGGGCGACGACGGCTACCACCCCTTGCGCAGCCTGGTGACCTTCGCGGACGTGGGCGACATCGTGCGAATTCGGCGCAGCGAGGAGACCGACTTTCGCATCGAGGGGCCCTTCGCGGCGGGCCTGTCCGACGGCGCCGACAACCTGGTGGTCCGGGCGCGGGACCAGTTCCTGATGGCGTTGGCGGACGACATGCCGGCGTTCACCCTGACCCTCGACAAGCGCCTGCCGATCGCCTCCGGGCTGGGCGGGGGTTCGGCTGACGCGGCGGCGACACTGCTGCTGATGGCCGAGGCATTCATGCCGCCATGGCTCGAAGACCCGGACAGCCCCTTGCGGGAAATCGCCAGGCGGCTGGGATCAGACGTGCCCATGTGCCTGTCCGGCGTCGCGGCGCTAGCGTCGGGCCGGGGCGATGAACTGGGCAATCCGCTGGCGACATTCGACGACCTTGACGTCGTGCTGGTCAATCCCGGCGTAGCCTCGCCCACCGGCGCGGTCTATCGCGCCTATGACGACGCCGGCGCTCCGGGCGGCGATGACGAACCGGCGTGGCCGGAAAGTCTGGAGACCCCTTCCGACCTGGCCCGTTTCCTGGCAGGGACCCGCAACGACCTCGAGGCGCCTGCGGTGGCGCTCAACCCGGCGATCGGCGAGACCCTCGCCACCCTGCGGGCACAGCCTGAGACGCTCTTCGCCCGCATGTCGGGTTCCGGCGCCACCTGCTTCGCGATCTGCGCCGATCACCACGACGCGGAGGACTTGGCGCTGAGGCTTGGTTCGGCGCGGCCCGCCTGGTGGGTCAAGCCCTGCCGCCTGGCCGGCTTTCGGCCCTGAACAACGCGCAAGGAAAAAGCGGAGCCCGCGAAGGCCCCGCTCTTCCCGAAACCGGGGCTCCCCCTTTCGGAGGAGCCCCGATGAACCGGTGGCTCAGGCTTGAACCACTTCGCCGTGCAGGTTGATGTCGAGACCCTCGACTTCCACCTCTTCGGAGACCCGGATGCCGATGGTGTACTTCAGCACCAGCAGGATGAGGAAGGTCACCACGGCGCAGTAGACGAACACCGCGCCGACATCGATCGCCTGTAGACGCATCTGATCAAAGTTGCCGTCGATGAGCCAGCCGCCCTTTGACGGGATGCTGCCGTTGATGGCCTTGGATGCGAACATGCCGGTCATCAGAGCGCCGAGGGCCCCGCCGATCCCGTGCACGCCCCAGCAGTCGAGGGCGTCGTCGTAGCCGAAGAACTTCTTCATGTGGACGGCCGCGAGATAGCAGACCACACCGGCGGCGATGCCGATGATCAAGGCGCCGGTCGGGTTGACGAAGCCGGACGCCGGGGTGATCGCAACCAGGCCGGCGACGGCGCCCGAGACCATGCCCAGGACCGACGGCTTCTTGGAGACGATCCACTCGGCGAACATCCAGCCGAGCGAAGCCGCGGCCGTGGCGATCTGGGTCGCGGCGGCGGCCATGCCGGCCTGTCCGTCATGGGACTCCACAGCCGAACCGGCGTTGAAGCCGAACCAGCCCACCCACAGAAGCGACGCGCCGATGACGCTGTACGCCAGGTTATGCGGCGCGAAGTTCTCGGTGCCGAGTCCCTTGCGCTTGCCCAGCATGAGCGCGGTGATCAGGCCCGCGGTCCCGGCGTTCAGGTGCACCACGGTGCCGCCGGCGAAGTCCAGGGCGCCGATGCCGCCCGTGCCGAGCCAGCCCTTGGCCGACCAGACCCAGTGAGCAATCGGGCAGTAGACGATAAGCAGCCACGCCGCCATGAACAGCAGGAACGCCGAGTACTTCATCCGGTCGGCCAACGCGCCTGCGATGAGCGCTGGCGTGATGATCGCGAACGTCATCTGGAAGAACATGTACACAGTCTCGGGGATGGTCGGTGCGAGGTCTGTGTTCGAAATGTTTATGTCTACGTTGAGGGGCGCAAGCAGGAAGTACTTGAAATCACCTATGTATGGGTTGTGACCCGTGAAGGCGATCGAGTACCCGATGATCATCCACAAGACGGTGATCACGCAGGTCGCGCCGAAACTCTGGGCCAGAGTAGCCAGAATGTTCTTCTTGCGCACCATGCCTGCGTAGAACAGCGCCAGGCCCGGGACCGTCATCATCAGGACGAGCACGGATGACGTCAGCATCCAGGCGGTGTCGCCGGCGTTGACGCTGTCCTTCGGGTAGCTTTGCGTCGCGCAATTGTTGGTCGCTACGCAAGGCGACGGCGGTGTTGGAGCCGCAGCCGGGGCCGCAGCGGCCGGTGCGGCCGCGTTGGTCGCCGAGTTCGACGCCGTTGCGTTGCTGGCGGCGGCGTTGGTCGCCGGCGCTGGCGCCGCGGCGTTCTGGGCGCTGGCCGCGAACGGCGCTCCCAGGATCATCGCCGCCAGGGCGAGCCCCGCCAGGCGGTGAAAGCCGAAAGGTTTCATCGTCACTATCCCCTTGTCCCGATATTCAAATGGCGGCCGCACCGGTCTCGCCGGTTCGGATCCGCACCGCTTCTTCGACGTTCAGGACGAAGATCTTCCCGTCGCCGATCTTGCCGGTGGCTGCGGCCGCCTTGATCGTCTCGATCGCCGCCGCGGTGGCGGCGTCGTTGACCACCGCCTCAAGCTTTACCTTCGGCACGAAGTTCACCTGATATTCCGCGCCCCTGTAGATCTCGGTCTGGCCCTTCTGCCGGCCATAGCCCTTGACTTCCGACACTGTCAGGCCCTCGACGCCCGCGGCCACCAGGGCTTCGCGGACCTCGTCCAGCTTGAAAGGCTTCACGATCGCTATGATGAGTTTCATCCGCCTCCGCTCCGCCCGTCCGACGCAAACCGTCCGAGCGCCTTCTTGAAATGGTTATCCCCATGCGGCGGACGGGCGGCGCCTCACGCGAAGGCCCCCACTCGCCACGGGTCGGACGCTAAGGGCCCAGCTGGCCGAAACGCGCGGCCGCTCATTAAGAGCCTGTAAAGTAGCAGGCGCCCGCCACTCGGGCAGGCAGCTTTGCTCCAAGGCGCCTAGAAAATAGGCGCCAGACCCGGACTGGAGCTCGTGCGTTCCGCGTCGTCCGTCCGGCCAGAGCCGCAACGCGTACCGGCACGTGCGGGGCCGGCCGAACGGAACCGCATGGCTTTTCGCGCGTATCGGTCGGGTGCGCCGGTCTCCCGCCGGCCGAACCGCGAGAGTTCACAATGTCTCGATTTCGTATCGTCTTCGGCGTCGCGCTGGCGTCGGTGCTCGCCGCGCCTGCGACGGCCCAGTCACCTGCGACGGCCCAGTCAGACGACCATGCGGCGGCGCCCGCCGCTCAGGGCTCGGCCAGCGACGTCGCCTACTCGGCTTCCGCCCCTCTGAAGGACTTTCACGGGCGATTCACGCCCGATGGCCGACCGGTCATCGACATTTCCTCTCCGACGCCGCCCAGTCAGGCCTACAGGCTGCTGCCCAGCGATCCCTATGTGATCACCAACGGGCCGGTGCCCGATACACCAGACAATCGGCGCCGGTTTGGAGCGCCACTTTCGCGTGCGGGCAAACTGACGCGCCCCTCAGGTGATTGACGAGAACGGGTCATGATCAATAAAGGGTCTCGCGAGGGATGCCCGGGGGGCTCCCCGAACCGAGGACTCCAATGACCCTGACCCGACTGCTGACCACTGCGGCCGCGGCGGCGCTGATCGCCTGCCCCGCGCTCGCCCTGGCCCAGAGCCCGGCTGCTGCGCCGGACACGGCCGCACCCGCCGCTGCACCGCCCCCCGCGCCACCCGCGGCTCCGGCGCTGCCCAGCATCCCGAAGATCGCCCCAGGCGCGGACATCTACGAGACCGTGAAGGCCTCCGGACAGTTCACCATTCTGGTGAAAGCCCTAGATGCGGCGGGCCTGACGAAATATCTGAAGCAGTACCCGAGCCTGACCTTGTTCGCGCCGACGGACGCCGCGTTCCAGGCGCTGCCGCCCGACCAGCTCGCCAAGCTCACCGCGCCCGGCGACGCCAGCGCCAACCTGATGCAGCAGGTCCTGAAGTACCACCTGGTCAACACGTCGCTGGATTCCAGCGGCATCAAGGGCCACAAGGGTCCAGTGCCGACCCTGGAAGGCTCCGCGGTGGTCATCGACGGCAGCAACGACGTGTTGCTGGTCAACAACGCCGACATCCTGCAGCCGGACGTTCGATCGGCCAACGGCGCCATTCTGCACGCGATCGACAAGGTGTTGATCCCGGCCGACAGCCCGCTTGCGCCGCAGTCCGCCGCCGCGACGCCAGCCTCGACCGTCGCCACGCCGGCGTCGGGCACCGCGGCCATGGCGCCCGCGAGCTAGGCGCGGCGACGGGGCAGGGCGCCCGGCCCGCCTTTCACCTCGGCTTGAAGCAGCAGTCGGCGGGCCCTATAGGTCCGCCGACTTTTTGCGCCGCACATTCGGTCCGGATGCCAGCCTCCAAGCCCTTGTCGTTCCAAGACCTGATCCTGACGCTCCATGGCTACTGGAGCGCGCGGGGCTGCGTGATCCTGCAGCCCTATGATGTGGAGATCGGCGCAGGCACCCTGTCGCCGGCGACGGTCTTGCGGGCCCTCGGCCCGAAGCCCTGGCGGGTCGCCTATGTGCAGCCGTCGCGCCGCCCGGCGGACGGCCGCTTTGGCGAGAACCCCAACCGGCTGCACCAGCACCACCAGTATCAGGTGGTCCTGAAACCCAACCCGAGCGACATGCAGGACCTCTACCTCGGCTCACTGAAAGCCGTGGGCATAGATCCGGCGCTGCACGACATCCGCTTCGTCGAGGACGACTGGGAGAACCCCACGGTGGGCGCGTGGGGCCTCGGATGGGAGGTCTGGTGCGACGGCATGGAGGTTACCCAGTACACCTACTTCCAGCAGGTCGGCGGCCTGGACGTGTTCCCGGTGGCCGGGGAGTTGACCTATGGGCTCGAGCGGCTCGCGCTTTACGTCCAGGGCGTCGAGAGCGTCTACGACCTGGCGTTCAACGATCCGCAGAGCCCCGATTTCAAGACCTACGGCGACGTCTTCCTCGAGAACGAACGCGAATTCTCCGCCTATGAGCAGGAGGCGGCCGACGTGGCCATGCTGACTCGCCAGTTCGAAGACATGGAGCGCGAGGTCCCGCGACTGCTCGCCGCCCGCGGCCGCCAGGGCCAGCCCCTGGCGCTGCCGGCCTATGACCACGTGTTGAAGGCCTCGCACCTGTTCAACCTAATGGACGCGCGCGGCGCCATCGCCGTCGCCGAGCGCCAGAGCTACATCGGCCGCATCCGCGACCTCTGCAAAGCCTGCGCCGAGGCGTGGGTGGCGGTGGAGGGGGAGAACGCCGCGGCGTCCCAGGCGCGAGCGGGCGCGCGGGTCTGACATGCCCCAACTCTTGCTAGAGCTTTTCTCGGAAGAGATTCCGGCGCGGATGCAGCGCGGGGCGGCGCGTGACCTGGAGCGGATGGCGCGCGAGCGGCTGAAGGCGGCCGATCTCACGCCCGACCATGTGACCTGCTACGCCGGCCCGCGCCGTCTGACCCTGGTGGCGGAGGGGCTGCCGGCGGCGCAGGCCGGCCGGACCGAAGAGCGCAAGGGCCCGCGGTTGGGGTCGCCAGAGGCTGCGCTGGCCGGGTTCCTGCGGTCCGCCGGCGTGGCGCGTGAGGCTCTGATCGAGCGCGACGGCGTCTATTTCGCGTCGATCTCCCGGAAAGGACGTCCCACTGCCACGATCGTCGCCCAGCTGGTCGAGGATATCGTCCGCGAGTTCCCCTGGCCGAAAGCGATGACCTGGGGCGCGGGCAAGCTGCGCTGGGTGAGGCCCCTGCAGCGAATCCTCTGCCTCTTCGACGGCGAGGTCGTGCCGGTCTCCATCGAGGGGATCGAGGCCGCCGACTTCACCGAGGGCCACCGCTTCATGGGCGAGGCAGGCCCGTTTCGCGTGTCCGACTTCGACAGCTACGCCAAGGGCCTCGCCGCCCGCTTCGTGATCCTGGACGCCGACAAGCGTGAGACGCGCATCCTCGAGCGGGCTCGCGCGGTTTGCCGCGACCGGGGCCTGGAGCTGGTGGAGGACGAGAGCCTGCTGGAGGAAGTCGCGGGTCTCGCCGAATGGCCCGTCCCAATCCTCGGCGACATGGACGACAGCTTCCTCGATCTGCCGCCGGAGGTGATCCGCACTTCCATGCGCACGCATCAGAAGTACTTCGCCGTACGCAATCGCATTACCGGGGCGCTGGCGCCGCACTTCGTGGTCACCGCCAACATCGAGGCCAGCGACGGCGGCATGCTGGTCGCGGCGGGCAATGCGCGCGTGCTCTCGGCCAGGCTGAAGGACGCGCGGTTCTTCTGGGACGAGGATCTGAAGGTCCCGCTGGAGTCGCGCCTCGAACGCCTGGAGGGAGTCACATTCCACGCCAGGCTGGGAACGATGTACGAACGGGTTGCGCGGATCGAGGCCCTGGCCCGGGTGCTCGCGCCGCTCGTCGGCGCCGATCCCGACCGCGCCGCCTTGGCCGCCCGCCTCGCCAAGGCCGATCTGGCCAGCGGCATGGTCAAAGAGTTCCCTGAGTTGCAGGGCGTCATGGGCGGCTACTACGCCCGCGCCGAGGGCCTGGGCGACGACATCGCCGACGCGATCGCCGAGCACTACAAGCCGCAAGGGCCAGGCGACACCGTCCCCACCGCGCCGGTCTCGCTCGCCTTGGCGCTGGCGGACAAGCTGGACACGCTGGTGGCGTTCTTCGCGATCGATGAGCGGCCTACCGGATCGAGAGATCCCTATGCGCTCAGACGGGCGGCTTTGGGGATCATTCGGATTCTGTTGTCCGCAGACGTCCGCATGCCGCTAGGGGAAACGGCGATCCCCGCGGCGTTGTCGGCACTCGAAGGGTCGCAGGGCGCAGCGCGGAGCCGCCGCGTCAACGAGGCTTCGCTGACGGCTGAAGTGCTGGCCTTTTTCGCGGACCGTCTGAAGGTCGCCTTGCGCGACGAGGGCAAGCGGCACGATCTGGTGGATGCGGTGTTCGCGCTTGGCGACGACGACATCGTCAGGATCGTGCGCCGGGTGGAAGCCCTGGGCGGTTTCCTGACCACGGAGGACGGCGCCAACCTGCTTGCCGGGTACAAGCGCGCCGTGAATATCCTCACCGCTGAGACCAAGAAAGGACCGATGCCGTCGGGACCACCTGTGGCCCTGCCTGGCGCGCCCTTCGAGGAGCAGTCGCTGATCGCCGCCCTCGCCGCCGCCGCCCCCAAGGTCGATGCCGCGCTGGCTTCTGAGGACTTCACGACGGCCATGCGCGCGCTGGCGGCGCTGCGCGGAGCGGTCGACGCCTTCTTCGACAAGGTGCTAGTGAACTCGGCTAACGTCGAAGAACGCGACAACCGGCTGCGGCTCCTCGCGGAGGTTCGCCGGGCCATGGGCCGCGTGGCGGACTTTTCTTTGGTTTCCGGCTAGGACCTGCGCAGTGACGGCGGACTCCCGCACAAACACGATGAGCACGACCACTTGCTGGGTCTACGCCTTCGGCGGCGGCAAAGCCGACGGCGATGCTTCCATGAAGGCGCTGCTCGGCGGCAAGGGCGCCAACCTGGCCGAGATGTCGGCGCTCGGGTTGCCGGTGCCCCCTGGCTTCACCATCACGACGGCGGCCTGCAACCACTACTACGACCATGATCGCCACTACCCGGGAGACCTGCAGGCGCAGGTGGCTGACGGGCTGGCCCAGGTGGAGCGGCAGGCCGGCAAACGCTTCGGCGACCCCGACAACCCTCTGCTGGTGTCGGTGCGTTCCGGCGCCCAGGCTTCCATGCCCGGAATGATGGATACGGTGCTCAACCTCGGGCTCAACGACCGGACGGTTGAGGGACTGGCGCGACTGGCGGGCGACCGCCGCTTCGCCTTCGACAGCTATCGCCGCTTCATACAGATGTACTCCAACGTGGTGCTGGGCCTGGACCACCACATGTTCGAGGAAATCCTCGACGACCATAAGGACACGCTCGGGGTCACCGTCGACACCTCGCTTTCCGCCGCGGACTGGGAGACGGTGGTGGCGCAGTACAAGGCCGCCGTGTTGCGCGACAGCGGCCGGCCGTTTCCGCAGGACCCGCAGGACCAACTGTGGGGGGCCATCGGCGCGGTGTTCGCCAGCTGGATGAACGAGCGCGCGAAGTTCTACCGACGCATGCACGACATCCCGGAAAGCTGGGGCACAGCGGTGAACGTCCAGTCCATGGTGTTCGGCAACATGGGCGACACCTCGGCCACTGGAGTGGCGTTCACCCGCAACCCGTCCACCGGCGAGAGCCGGCTCTACGGCGAGTTCCTGATCAACGCTCAGGGCGAGGATGTCGTGGCCGGCATCCGCACGCCGCAGTCCATCACCAAGGCCGGCCGCGAAGAGATGGGCGAGAAGAGCCCTTCCATGGAAGAGGTCATGCCGGAAGTGTTCGGCCAGTTCCGGGACGTTGTCGGACGCCTGGAGCGCCACTACCGCGACATGCAGGACATCGAGTTCACCGTCGAGCGCGGGCGGCTCTTCATGCTGCAGACACGCAACGGCAAACGCACCGCCAAGGCGGCGCTGAAGATCGCCGTGGAGCTGGCCGCCGAGGGCCTGATCACCCGCCACGAGGCCGTGCAGCGCGTCGATCCGGCTTCCCTCGACCAGCTGCTGCACCCAACCATCGATCCCGACGCCCCGCGCGACGTGATCGCCACGGGCCTGCCGGCTTCGCCCGGCGCGGCCACCGGCAAGATCGTGTTCACCGCCGAGGAGGCCGAGCGGCTGGGCTCGGCGGGGGAGGCCGTGATCCTGATGCGCGACGAGACCTCTCCGGAGGACATCCGCGGCATGGACGCCGCCCGTGGCATCGTCACCGCGCGGGGCGGCATGACCAGCCACGCGGCGGTGGTCGCCCGCGGCATGGGCCGCCCCTGCGTCTCAGGCGCCGGCGATCTTCAGATCAGCGAGAAAACCCGCGAAGTGCGTGTGCGCGGTCGCGTGCTCACCGCGGGCGATGTGGTCACCATCGACGGTTCGCGCGGCGAGATCCTGCTAGGCGCGGTGAAGATGGTGGAGCCGGAGTTGTCCGGCGACTTCGCCACCCTGATGAGCTGGGCCGACGCCGCGCGCCGGCTGAAGGTGAGGGCCAACGCCGAGACGGCGCTCGACGCGAGAACCGCCCGCCAGTTCGGAGCCGAGGGGATCGGCCTGTGCCGTACAGAGCACATGTTCTTCGACGAGGCCCGCATCGCCGCCGTGCGCGAGATGATCCTGGCCGACGACGAACAAGGCCGGCGCGCGGCCCTGGCCAAGATCCTGCCCATGCAGAAAGGCGATTTCATCCAGCTGTTCACCATCATGCAGGGGCTGCCGGTCACCATCCGCCTGCTGGACCCGCCGTTGCACGAATTCCTTCCGCACACGGAGGAAGAGCTCGAGGCGGTGGCCACCGCTACCGGCCTGGACGCGGCCAAGCTGCTGCGCCGCGCCAAGGAGCTGCGGGAAACCAATCCCATGCTGGGCCACCGCGGCTGCCGGCTCGGCGTCTCCTATCCCGAGATCTACGAGATGCAGGTGCGAGCCATCATCGAGGCCGCCTGCGAGATCGCCGCCGCCGGCGCGGCGCCGCCATGCCCGGAGATCATGCACCCGCTCGTGGCCAAAGGCGAGGAGATGAACTTCCTGCGGGCGCTCACCGACCGGGTGGCCAGGCAGGTGATCGAGGAGAAAGGCCAGGCGATCGAGTATCTGGTGGGCACCATGATCGAGCTGCCCCGCGCCGCCCTGCGCGCGGCCGACCTCGCAGCCGGCGCGGAGTTCTTCTCTTTCGGCACCAACGACCTCACCCAGACCACCTTCGGCATCAGCCGCGACGATTCCGGGCGCTTCATCAACGCCTATATCGACAAGGGAATCTTCGAGAAGGATCCGTTCGTCTCGCTGGACCAGGAAGGGGTCGGCGAACTCATCCGCATCGCCGCCGAACGCGGGCGCGCGGCGCGACCAGACGTCAAGATGGGCATCTGCGGCGAGCACGGCGGCGATCCGGCCTCCATCGGCTTCTGCCACGATGTTGGCCTCGACTATGTGAGCTGCTCGCCCTATCGCGTGCCCATAGCACGCTTGGCGGCGGCCCAAGCCGCACTGCGGTGAGGGCGCGAGGAACGAAGATGTCTGCCTTCGAGACCAACGAGCACCGCGAACACGCCGAGCACGCGGCCCATTCCGGTGATCCGATGATCGCCCGCATATCCATCACCATCGCCGTGCTGGCGGTGCTGGCCGCGATCGCCGCCAGCCTGGAGACGGTGGAGAGCAGCAAGGCGATCATCGCCGCCAACGAGGCTGTGCTCGCCCAGGATCGCGCAACGGATTCCTGGAACTATTACGAAGCCAAGAGCATCAAGAAGAACCTCTACGACGTCGGCGCCGCCATGGCCGGCCCGAAGGCCGCGGCTTTCGCCAAGAAGTCCACCATTGAGGCGGCCGGGCAGGCGCAGGCCCAGAACGACGCCAAGACCCAGGAGCACGTCCGCGACGTGCAGCTCAAGTCCGCCGAAGTGCACGAGACCCGTCACCATTGGCTCACTGCCGGCGCCGCTCTGATCGAAATCGGCATCGCCGTCTCCACCATCGCCATCATCACCAAGCGCAACCTCGCCTGGCTGGGCGCCATGGGCCTGGGCGCCGTGGGCGTCGTGGTGGCGGCCCTGGCCTACGTGGTCTGATCGCCGCGCGAGAAACCACGGCGGCGGCAACGACAACACGCTGTCGCTGGGCTATGTGAGGAAATTCTAACAAGGCGGCGGCCCCTTCCGGGGCTCGCGTTTTATCTGAGGCGTCGTCGTCGTCACGTTTCAGTCTCCTGGCGTGTCTTGTTGATCAGGACCCCAACCACAGGAGGCGCAAATGAGCGCGACGAAACCGCCGGACGACGTACGATCCTACGACGTTGTCATTCTGGGCGCCGGCTACGCCGGACTCATGGCAGCGCTGCGGCTTGGCGGGCCGAGGTCACGGGTGAGCGTCGCCCTCGTCAGCGACCACGACCAGTTCCTCGAGCGCGTACGGCTGCAGGAGAGCATCGTCCGCCGTCTCGGCGCGCATTCCCTCGATTTCAGCCTTGGTCGCGGGAACATCGATCGACTTCATTCGCGGCGTCGTCACTTCACTCGATGCAGAAAGACGGCGCGTCAGGTTCACCACCGGCCCGACGGAATGCGAGATCGCCTTCGATCAGGCCGTCTATGCGCTGGGTTCGACGATCGAAGTCGATGACGTGCCGGGCGCCGCGGAGCATGCCTATCGCCTCGAGGCAGGCGAGGGCCCTCGCTCGGCTGCGGCGCTGCGTTCGAGGCTGCGGGGATCGGCCGACGGACCGGTGCGCGTGATCACAGTGGGCGGCGCCGAGACCGGCGTCGAAGTTGCGGGCGAGATCAAGACCGCGTGGCCAAGCGCCTATGTCACCATGGTGAGCCGATCTCGATGCGGCGGCTTCAAGGGCGCCCGCGTGGAACAAAGAGTGCGCGCCGCGCTCGCGCGATTGGACGTGGCGATGATCGACGGCGAGGTCGTCACGGAGGTGCGCCCCACCGAGGTCGTCACCGACAGGGGCCGTTCAATCGCCTATGACATCTGCGTTTGGTCCGGCGGCCTGCGCTCGGCGCCGGTGGCGCGCGACGCAGGCCTCGCCACCGACGCACAAGGCCGCGTCCTGGTCGACGCGAACCTGCGCTCGACCTCCCATCCACAGATCCTGGCGGTGGGCGACGCGGCCCACCCGATCGCTCCCACCGGCGCGCCCTATCGGTTGTCGGCATTCGCCGCGCTGGTCTCGGGCGCCTACGCCGCCGACTGTGTCGTCGCGCACCGGGCGAGGCGGCAGATTCGGCCGTTCAGCTTTTCCACCTTCGGCCAGGGCGTCGCGATCGGCCGCGGCGGCGTCGGTTTCTTCAGTTACCCCGATGACCGGCAAAGGCTTTTCATCCTCGAAGGCCGCGCGGCGCGCATTGTCCGCAACTTTTTCGTGTGGTTGGTCAGCTATGTGCTCAAAGTCGAGGCCAAAGCGCCGGGCGCTTTCTTCTGGCTCGGGCGGCGGCGAGTGTCATGGCGGCAAGCGAACAACGCGGCGCGAAAGGTCCTGACCGAGCGGCGAGTCCGGACGGCGTGACGCTCGATCGCGCCTTCGCCGAGTTGCGCCCGGCGATGTTCGCCCTGGCCTACCGCATCACCGGCAACCGCGCCGATTCCGAGGAGATCGTGCAGGACGCCTTCATGCGGCTGCACACGGCCAAGCCGACGGACGCGGTGCGTTCGCTGAAGTCGTATCTGGCCACGATCACCGCGCGGCTCAGCCTCAACCGCCTGCGCGATCAACGGGCGCGGCGCGAAACCTACGTCGGAGAGTGGCTGCCCGAGCCGCTGCTGACCGAACGCGAACCGGCGGCGCACGCCGAAGACGTCTCCTACGCCCTGTTGGCGGTGCTCGAGCGCCTCTCCCCGCTGGAACGTGTGGTGTTCGTCCTGCGCAACGCGTTCGATTTGACGTTCGAGGAAATCGCACCAGTGGCTGGACGCGACGCCGTGGCTTGTCGCAAGCTGTTCAGCCGAGCCCGCGCGCGCATGGTCGAGCAGCGGCCACGCTTCGCAGTCGACCGCGAACGCCATCGCGCCCTGTTGCGCAGCTTCATCGACGCCGCGCGCGGCGGCGATACACAGACGCTGGTGTCGCTTCTCGACGAGCACGTGGTGCTGCATGGTGATGGGGGCGGCAAGGCCTTCGCCTCCAAGAAGCCGATCGAGGGCGCCCTGACCGTGGCGCGCTTCGTCGTGGCGGTAACGCGCACCCTGCCGGACGACCTCATCGTGGCGGAGACCGAGCTCAACGGCGCGCCCGGGCTGGTGCTGCGGGTAGGTGGACGCGCCCTCGTCGCGATCGTCATCGAAACCGATGGCGAGCGCGTGCGTTCGATCTTCGCGGTGGCCAATCCCGACAAGCTCCGTGCGATCGACCTGGCCGAGCGGGCTGCTGTCAGTCCCTCAGCAGCGGCAGCGACAGACCCGACGCCGGGCGGGCGATGAGCAGCTCTCGACGGAAGCGGAACAACTCCGCGGGGCGGCCGCCTGTCTCGACGTCCATTACGCCAAGGCCCTCCACCAGGCCGGTGCGTTCCACCACCCGGCGAAAGTTCTGCTTGTGGAGCGCGACGCCTGAGACCGCCTCCACCGTCCGCTGCAGGGCCGAGAGGGTGAAGGCGTCGGGCATCAACTCGAAGATCACCGGCCGGTATTTCAGCTTGCCGCGCAGCCGCCCGAGTCCGGTGGCCAATATCCTCCGGTGGTCGGAGATCATCGGCTCGCCGAACGCGGGTCCCAAAGCCGCCGGCTCCTCCGGCGCCCCGCCCCGGGCGCGGCTGCGGTCCCGGGCGGCCTCCGGCGCCAGACCGGCCTCATAGAGCAGTTCGTAGCGCTCCAGCACCCGCTCCTCGTTCCAGGGCGAGTCGGCCTGGGCGAAAAGCAGGCGCACCCGGGCCAGCCTTGCCTCCGCACGGCCGGCCCAGTCGTACAGGCCCGGGACGATCTGGTCGTCGATCAGGTCCGGGCGGCCCCGGCGCCAGTCCTCCCAAGGGAAGAACCGCATGATCGGCGACCAGGCGCTGTCCGGGGCCTCCGTATCGCGCGCGAGCGGCGCCAGCGCGAGGTACCCCACCGAGATCACCCGCGCCGCCCCGGCCCCGACGTCGGCCAGCGGCGCTTCTCGGCCCTTGTCGCCGAATGTGTAGAGCTGCTCCACGAAGCCCAGTTCGAACCGTGTCTGGCGCGTCACGAACTCGCGCATGGCCAGTTCGAAGGTGCGATGTCCGTCCGGGTCGAATGAGCCGAAGGGCAGGCCGTCGGCGGTCGAAATGCGATCGGCACGCTCGCGCGGACGCACGGTGAGCACCACCGCCTCGCCGTCGCGCATGGCGATGACCACCGCCGACAGGCCGATGACGACGTCGCTCATGGGCGAAGCTCAGTGGCGCGAGGGCAGGTCAAAGGGTTCGCTCTCGCTGATGAAGTTAGTGCCGCCCATGGCTTCCACCGCGTCCAACAATCGTCCGTCGCGGCCGAGGATGTCGTCGGCCAGCGCCACGATGCGTCGGTTCGGAAAGGCCGCGGGCGATGCACGCCGGATCATCATGGCGATCTGATATTCGTCGGCGTGCGGGTTGCGCTCACAGGCCAGCACGAAGGCCGCGGCGGTCGAGCGGCTGATGCCGGCCAGGCAATGCACGGCCATGGGCTGCGATGCGTCCCAGCCGCGGCCGAACTCCAGGATCTGCTCCACCGTGGCGGCATCGGGCGCCACCAGACGCGGCTGCGGGAAAGGTATGTCGTGCACGGCCAGCCGCAGGTGGCGCCGGGGCTCTATTCCCTGCGGCGTGTCGATCATGTCGTCGGGCGACAGCAGGGTGATCAGGTGCGACGGCGCGCGCTCGGCGATCACCTGGGGCAGATAGCGCAAGGGACAGACGATGAAGGTCATGGCGCCACGGGCCTATTCGGTGTCGAACGCCGTCGCCCCGGACACAAGCCCCGTCGCCTCGGCCAGCACCTGGTAGCGATGCAGGTAGCGCTCCTGGGCCTGGGCGGCCGGCAGGGGCTCGATGCGCAGGCCGTAGCCGCCCGGCGGCTCGCCGAAGAGCACCAGGCTCTCCGCCTGGCTGAAGCCTGCCAGTTGAGTGGCCTCGAAGAAGGCGCAGGCGCGGTCCGCCTGCTTGATCAGGCCCTTCACCTCCGTGGGTATCCGCGCGGGCAGGCCGAAGCGGATGTGGATCGCCGTCTCCAGCGTCTCCTCGAAGCGCCGGTAGTCGAGGCCGAGCGCGGTCTTGAACGGCGAGATCATGTCGCCGATCACATATTCCGGCGCGTCGTGCAGCAGGGCGGCCAGACGCCAGCGCGGCTCCAGGCTCGGCCGGATGTGGGCGACGATCTCCTCCACCACGATCGAGTGCTGCGCCACCGAAAAGGCGTGGTCGCCGACGGTCTGGCCGTTCCAGCGGGCGACCCGCGCCAGGCCGTGCGCGATGTCCTCGATCTCTATGTCGAGCGCCGAGGGGTCGAGCAGGTCGAGCCGGCGTCCGGACAGCATGCGCTGCCAGGCCCGTGGGGCAGGGGCGCCTCGCCGCCTGGATTGCAGCCCTTTCGCCACAGAACCGTTCCTCCCCAGACGTCAGGTCACTGGCCCATCGCTTGACAAAGATCAATGCACGGGCGTGGGCTTTCGAAGGGCATTGGGGAGCGGAGGCCAGGGCATGGATTGGGCGAGGATCATGGCGCCGCTCTCGGGCGGGGAGGCCGATCGCGCGCTTGTGGCCATCGCGGCCGGACTCGCGGAGCCCTTCGGCGCGGAACTCGCCTGCGTGCACGCTCCCCCCGACGTGGCCGACCTGATCCCCTGGATGGGCGACGGGTTCATGGGCGGCGTCCAGGCCAGCGCTGTGGAATCCATCCGTCAGGCGGCCGAGGAGGGCGCGCAGGCGTCAAAGGCTCTGGTCGAGGCCTGCGCCTATGGCCGCAAGAGCTTCACCTCGCTGAAATCGCCGGTGTGGGCTGGGCTGGCCATGGCCAGCCGCCTCTCGGACGTCCTGGTGTTCGACGACATGGCCGCCCGGGGCAAGGGACCGCTCGCCGAAGCATTCCAGCAGATCGTCGCCGACGAGCAGCGGCCAACCGTGGTCGCCCGACCGGGTCTGAAGGTCGGCGGCGTGGTCGCTGTGGCCTGGGACGGCGGCAAGGAGGCGAGCCGGGCGATGCGAACCGCCATCCCGCTGCTCGAGCGAGCCCAGCGCGTGGTGATCCTCTGCGCCCCGGCCGCGGCTTCGCGGCAGTTCGAGCCGCAGGACCTGGTGGGCTACCTGGCCGCGCGCGGCGTCAAGGCCGAGGTGGAGGCGCTCACCGAAGCCGGCGACCCTGCGCCGCGCCTGCTCAAGGCCGCCAGGAGCGTCGAGGCGAACATCCTGGTGGCCGGCGCGTTCGGCCACCCGCGCCTGCAGGAGTTCATCTTCGGCGGGACCACCCGGACCTTTCTCAACGCCGATGGTCCGTCGCTTTTCCTGTCTCACTGAAGCTTTCCTGCTGTATCCGTTGGCCCGTACCGGAGGCTCCGACGCCATGTCCCTTTCGCGAATCGTCATGCGCCTGGCGCGCAATCCCGGCACCGAGTTCTCCGGGGGCGACGATCACCGCGGCTACGCCCTGACGGCGCCGCTCACGCCCGAGGGCCACCTGGACGGCGCGGCCTACGCCAAGGCCCGCGACGCCTGCGTCGTGCGACGCTTCGCGCCTGACGAGGATCCGGTGGATGGGCGTCTCGCTCGGCAAGGGACGCGCTGGTTCTTCGACTATGAGGATGGGCCCACCACCGACGAGGAGCCGGTCTACCGACTGGGCGAGCACCGCTTCGCGGTGGGCGAGTATGTCACCGTCACCGACGAGGACGGTCGTCCGCTGACCTACAAGGTGACCGAGGTGCTGCCGGCGTAGCCACGCCGGGGCGGCTTTCAGCCCAGGTTGTGCCTCAACAGATCGCTCACCGCACGATGCACGTCGTCGCGGTGGTCGTCGTTCCTTTCCATGACCGTCGCCACCACCAGCGGGCCGTCGGAGGGGCCGCGGGCTTCGTAGCCGGCGATCTTGTAGCCGTGGGGACCGGGCGTTTCGGAGACCAGAAGCAGGATCTTGCGCACGCCGTCGCCGTGCTCGTCCGTACGTATTTCGACGCCGCCGTCGCCCGCCTTCACGGTCGCCCCGTTGGTTTCGACGTTCGCGCCGCCCGAGCCCGCGTGGATGTGAACGCCCGGCGCGTCGATGTTCACGTCGCCCTCATCCTTGACATCCGCGTGATCGGCGCTGGTGTTGTGCACGGTGACTTCCCCGCGCAACTGGTCCTCCACGGGCTTCAGTGTCGCCGCGACGTCCGCGCCGGCGAGCTTGACGAGCTTCAGCTCCACCACGCCGCCGCCGTCGATGGCGTAGGCGCAGGACTGGCCGTCCGCCGCGGCCGCTGTCCGGCTCAGCACCCCGTCATTGTCGGGGCAGTCGAGCTTGGAGATCGTCTTCAGCGAGCCGCCGTCCCAACTGGAGTCGCGCCCCCATCCGGAATCGCGCCAGTGGAAGCGCGCATGCGGATGCGGCGGCGCACAGGCGCACAGTGCGGCGCTGGCGAGGACCGTGATGGAGAGGCCGGCAAGAAGTCTGGTCATTTCAGTTCCCTCGCGCGGGAATCTGAGCGGAGCCTGACCGCCGGTCCAGTGAATTCGCCGTAAGCGGTTTGGCCTACGCCTGTCCTGGCCGCGCGCCGGAGCCCTCGCGCCTGGCGAGGAAGGCCAGACGTTCGAACAGCGCCACGTCCTGCTCGTTCTTCAGCAAGGCGCCATGCAACGGCGGAATCAGCTTGGTCGGGTCGCGTTCGCGCAGGGCGGCGTCGTCGATGTCCTCGACCATCAGCAGCTTCAGCCAGTCGAGCAGCTCGGAGGTGGACGGTTTCTTCTTCAAGCCCGGCACCTTGCGCATGTCGTAGAAGATGCGCAGCGCCTCGGAGACCAGCTTCTGCTTGATGCCCGGATAGTGCACCTCGATGATCGCGCGCATGGTCGCGTCTTCCGGGAACCGAATGTAGTGGAAGAAACAACGCCGCAGGAAGGCGTCGGGCAGCTCCTTCTCATTGTTCGAGGTGATCACCACCACGGGGCGGATCTTCGCCTTGATCGTCTCGTCGGTCTCGTAGACGTAGAACTCCATCCGATCGAGTTCCTGCAGCAGGTCGTTCGGGAACTCGATGTCCGCCTTGTCGATCTCGTCGATCAGCAGCACCGGGCGCACGTCGCTGTCGAAGGCTTCCCACAGCTTGCCGCGCTTGATGTAGTTGCGCACGTCCTTCACGCGCTCTTCGCCGAGCTGCGAATCACGAAGACGCGTCACGGCCTCGTACTCGTAGAGACCCTGCAGAGCCTTGGTGGTGGACTTGATGTGCCAGGTGATCAGCGGCGCGTTCAGCGCCTTGGCCACCTCATAGGCCAGAACCGTCTTGCCTGTGCCCGGCTCTCCCTTGATGAGCAAGGGCCGCTCAAGGGCGATGGCTGCGTTCACCGCGATCTTCAAATCGTCCGTAGCGATATAATCGGCCGTACCTTCGAAACGCTCGCTCATAAGTCAGGGCTCCCGGGGGGCCGAAAGGCCCTCGAACAATTGTTCAAATCGCAGCCCACCCTAATGGGAAGGGCGCGTCATGCAAGCCGGTTCGAGATATCGCCGGTGGGCAAATTCCCTCCGCGAGCTGGCGTTCGCCTCAGCCGAACGTCGTCGCAAGGGCGAAGGCCACCTCGCCGAGCAGGCTGTCGTAGTTGGCGAAGTCCCGCTGCAGGAACACCCGCGCCTGCGGGTACCAGGGCATGCGGTCCGTGCCGAGGCGTGTCCACGCGCCGGGCGGCGAGATGATCCAGGTGGGCGCGCCGCAGGCCGCGGCGATGTTGCTGGTGGCGTTGGCGAAGCCGAGGTTGAGGTCGAGGGCGCAGGTAAGGGCGGCGAGGTCGTCGAGGTCTTCTTTCAGGTCGATGCCAGGCGGCTGCCAGATGGTCACGCCGAAGTCGCGCTCGGCCATGGCCAGCTCTTCGGCGCAATCGCCGTACTGGATGTTGACGAAGCTGATCCCCCGCGTCCGAAGCACCGGACCCCAGAGCTGGAACGGTGAGAAGTAGCGCGCGCGCTCGGCGTCGAGCTTCAGGCTCTTCCACAGGATGCCGACCTTCGGGCCGGTCGGCGCCGTGGCCAGGACCCGCCGCCAGTGATCGACACGCGCAGGGTCTGCGGTGAGGAAGCGTTTGCGATCGGGAAAGTCTTCGAGCGTGCGACGGAACCGCCGCAGCAGGGAGCCGATGGGCGACCACAGGTCGATATCTTCGCGGTCCTCTGTGAACTCCGCGCCGCGCACGACATGGCCGTCGACCTTGTAGGTGGCGTGCGCGCCGACCTCGGCCATCGGGAATGAGCGCTGGATCAGCGGAACCAGGCGCCGCTCGACGGCCATAACCAGCTTGCCGCCTGGCCCCAGCGCCTCGATCAGGTCGGGCAGCAGGTTGGCGAACAGCACCTCGTCGCCGAGGCCCTGTTCGCCGAACACCAGCAGAGTCTTGCCCTCCAGCGCGGTCTCCGGCGACCAGCGCGGATAGCGGACGAGGTGCCGGGTCACGGCGGCGAAATGCGGATCGAAGCGGACCTCGTAGTCGTCCCAGCCTGCGGCGATTTGTCCGCGGCACAGTTCAATGGACGATCGCGACAGCCGCATCATCGCCTTGTCGTCCAATTCGATGGACGCGGCGTAGGCCGCCTCGCAGTCGGCGAAGGCTTCGTCTGCGCGGCCCACGGAAAGCAGCGCGTTCGAGCGGTTGTGCAGCGCCTTCGCGTAGGTGGGATCGAGCCGGATGGCTTCATCGTAGAAGGTCAGCGACGTGCCTGTGTCGCCTTGCTGATTCAAGACCGTGCCCAGGGTGTTCCACAGCATCGCGTTCTGCGGGTTGGCGACAATCGCGGGGCGCAGGATCTCGATAGCTTCGGCGTGGCGCTGGCCGTCGCGAATCACGCAGGCGAGGTTGTTGGTGGCCTCGACCGACGCCGGATCGTGTTCGAGGTGGCGCCGGAACAGCTGTTCGGCGATCTGCGGCTTGCCCATCCGATAGGCCAAGCGGCCAAGGTCGTTGGCCAGTTCGAAGTCGTTGGGGGTCAGGGCAAGGGCCGAGTCGTAGGCCTGCAGCGCGGTCTTGAAGTCGCCGGCTGAATCGCGGGCGGCGGCGAGAATACGCCAGGCCGTGGCGTTCATCTCGTCCAGCTTCAGGGCCTTCAGCGCCCACTCGGTGGCCGCGTGATGATTCTCGGCGCGCAGCTCGTCGAGCGCCCTGCGGAGCACCGGTTCGGTTGCGACATTGCGCAGTTCGCGCATCGCCGCCTCGAGGCGTTGCAGCGCCGCGGTTTGCTCGGCCTCGCCGGCCGCCAGCGCGGCCGGAGAATCGGGCGGAAGAAAGCCCATGGCGGCGGGCGAGGCCGAGTTCTTCGTGGAGCGTCGCAGCGACATTGCGCTCGCCTTTCGGGTCGGGAGGTCGCCCCGATGGATGCTCCGAACATGCTTAAGCGCGCGTAAAGGCGTGGCGCGGCTTGGCCGCAGGCGGCAAGGGCGCGTTAACCAAGCCGCTTTAGCGTCGCGCAAGGTCGACCCCTTAGCGTGCATTGCGGCGCGCGGTTGCAGGTGGTCGCCGTCCGGAGCCCTCGCAAATGCCGCTTAAGCTCTCCCTCAAGCCTGGCGAGAAGTTCGTGCTCAACGGGGCGGTAGTTCAGAATGGAGACCGGCGCTCGTCGCTGATCCTGCAGAACAAGGCGTCCGTGCTGCGCGAGAAGGACATCATGCAGGTCGACGAGGCGACATCACCGGCGCGTCGCATCTATCTGCCGATCATGCTGATGTACCTCGATGAGAGCGATGTGGCCCGATATTATGCAGATTTCGTTCAGCGGTTGTCGGAATTTATGGGAGCCGTGCGCAATCCCGATGTCCTTGCGGATTGCGTAAGCATTTCGAAGTACGCAATGACCCGCGAGTACTACAAGGCGTTGATGCTTTGCCGGAAGTTGATCGAGTACGAAGACGAGAGGTTGGGTAATGTCGCTCCGCGCCTATCAGCAGGCGGCGCAACGGGCTGAGCATCCGCGCGACGCGGAGTACCGGCTCTTCGCCCAGGTAACGCGCGCGCTGATGGACGCCAAGTCCGCCCCGCTGGACGACTATCAGACGCGCATGGACGCCTTGGATTGGAACCGGCGCATGTGGTCCGTGCTCGCGGCGGATTGCGCCAGCCAGACGAACGCCCTGCCGGAGGCGACGCGGGCGCAGATCATCTCGCTGAGCCTGTGGGTCGGCCGCCACACGAGCGCGGTGATGCGCAGTGAGGAGGAGATCGATCCGCTGATCGAGGTCAATCGCATGATAATGCAGGGTCTTTCCGGGCGCGCCGACGCGGCCTGACAGGCGGGACGGCTTGCGATCTCACGTCGCTTCGGACTCGGCAATACTTGCCCGGCACCGCCACCCACTCGGCAAATCCTGCCGGGCGAGACGTAGCTAACAGCCTATTAATCCTGTATAATCAACTAGTTGTAACGACTCGGCTCGGCCCGTCGCTTGGCCTCGCAATTGCTTCCCTGTCGATCGGGCAAAATGCCCCCGGCCTCTAGAAAGGGCGCCGGACATCCTCGAAAAGGGAAGTTCCTTCAATGACTTTTAGCGTCAACACCAATCCCGGCGCGCTGATCGCGCTGCAGAACCTGAACGCCACCAGCTCTCAGCTTCAGCAAACGCAAAATCAGATATCCACTGGCCTTGCCGTTTCCACGGCGAAGGACAACGGCGCCATCTGGGCCATCGCCCAGAACGAACGTTCCCAGGTTTCAGCCCTGGATTCCGTGAGGCAGTCCCTGCAACGCGGCCAATCGGTCACGGACGTCGCCAGCTCGGCCGGCGCCACCATTTCCGATCTGCTGAACCAGCTCAAGGCCACGGCGCTGTCCGCGTCCGACACTTCGCTGGACCCGACCAGCCGCTCGGCGCTGAACGCACAGTTCACCGCGCTGCTCGGCCAGATCACCACCACGATCGGCAACGCCGCCTTCAACGGCACCAACTTGCTCGACGGCTCGCTAAAGAACGTCCAGCTGCTGGCCAACGCCGCGGGCACCTCGACCATAACGGTGGCTTCCCAGACGCTTACTCTGGGCAAGAACATCATCACGGTCGCGGCCACGACGACGATCGGCACGGCGACTCTGGCCAGTACGGCCCTGACGAAGATCAACACTTCGATCACCAATACCAACAACGCCCTGGCGACCCTCGGGACTTCCGCCAAGGCGCTCGATACGCACCTAACCTTCGTCAACAACCTGCAGGACACCCTGACCACCGGCATTGGCAACCTCGTCAACGCCGACCTGGCCAAGGCGAGCGCGACCTTGCAGGCCTTGCAAACCAAGCAACAGCTCGGCGTGCAGGCCCTCTCGATCGCCAACTCGTCGACGTCTGCCCTGCTCGGACTGTTCAGATAACCACTTGGGGCGGGCGGGCGCTTTGGCGTTCGCCTGCCGAGGCGAGGGCGGAGGCCAAACGGCCGCCGTCCTCGTCCGGTTCCCCGGGAGGCCCCGGCGGTTAACGCCGGCGCCAAGGAAAGATGAGCACACCCGTGTCACTGCCAGCGGTGCAGCCCGACCCCAGCCTCGTCCAGGCCCAAAGCCCGGCGGCGGCGACGGTGACGGCGAACGCCGGCCAGGGCGCGCCCTCAGCGGCCGACCAGCAGGCCGACCTGCGCCTGGTGATCGAGGACGACAAGGCCGCCGGATCCTATGTCTACAAACTTGTGGACAGCGTCACCGGCAAGGTCGTGTCCCAGGTCCCGCGCGAGGAAGTTCTGCGCATGCGCGAAGCGTCGAGCTACCAGCCCGGCGCCGTCGTGAGCGCACGCACCTGAGCTGCGCCGAGGCTCGATAGGGGCCCGCGCCCCCAAGGCCGCGTGGACGGCCAGACGCCGACGTCGCCAGCCGACGGCGGCCTTCGTCGTAGGCGCCGTTAACCATGCGCTCACCATGCCGACCGTAGCCTGAACGCATCCGAGGGTGGCCGAACGCCGCCGGGGGAGTGGCATGGCAATCAGCGTTCAACCGAATTCGCCGGCGCTCATCGCGCTGAATACCCTGAACAATTTGAACGGCGCCTCGAATGGCGCCGCCGCGGCGCCCGAACCGTTGGCCGGCCAGTCCGATTCCCAGGGCGCGGCGGTGTCGCTCGCGCCGGGACTGCAAGGCGCCTCGCCCGCCGCGGATTTGCTAGCTGGCCTCTCCACCGCGGCGTCGGTAGCCGACACGGCCGTGGCCGCGGGGAACGCTATCTCCCAGCTGTTGTCGCAATTGAAGCAGGAGGCGCAGACCGCGGCTGACCCGGCCACGACCGACCAGGCGCGCGCCGACCTCGCCGCCCAGTACCGCGGCAATCTCGCCAGGATAAGCCAGACGGTGGCGCAGGCCGGTTTCGCCGGGGTCAACCTGCTCGACGGCTCGCAGCCGGGCCCCCTGCAGGCGCCAGTGGACGCCTCCGGCCGGACGGTGACGCTGACACCGGCGAACTTGTCGCTCGGCGGCCCGATCGTCGGTTTCGACGCGGTGTCCGGGCTGAGCGACGCCGCCAGCGCCTCGGCCGCCGCCGTCGCGCTCACCTCGGTGATCGCCAATGTGAACCAGGCCGTCGGCGCCATTGCGGCGCAGGGCGCGGCCATACAGGGCCACCTCTCAGTGGTCGCCCAGGCCGGTCAGTTCGCACCCGCCGCCGGAGTCAGTCCGAACCTCAATCAGGAGAGCGCGCTGCTGATGGCCCTGCAGGTGCAACAGTCGCTGAGCGCATCGGGCGCACAGATCGGCGGCGCGGCGCCGCAGTCGATCCTCTCCCTGTTCCGCTGATTTCCGTTTCGCGGCCAGAGCTTAACCGCCTGTCAGGCTTGCGCGCGGCATTGTCCTTGCTTGCAGAGCCTACGGCTCGGCGAGGCAGGTTTTCGTGACCATCAGCATCAGCAACAGCTCGCTGCTCGGCTGGTACCAGTCCTTCTTTGGAGGATCGGGGACGGGCGTGCCCGCGGCCACGACCGGCACCGGATCGGCCTCGGTGAGCGCGACGCCCCGGTACGCGCCGACTCCGCCCTGGGACCCCGCCGTCAAACAACCAGCGCAGAGCGCGCTGGTGCAGGCCGCGCTCGGCGGAGCGCCGCTGATCAACGTCGATGCGGCCAAGCTGGACCTGGCCGGCGCGAGTGCGGACTACAAGAAGCTGTTCGCCCTCTACCAGGGGGTCAGCACCCTCTACGACCTGGCCAACGCCGCCGCCGCCGCGGGCTTGCCCGCATCGCAGAAGCTGCAGCTCCAAAACGCCTTCACCGAGGGCCTGTCGCAGCTGCAGCGCTTCGTCTCGACAACGCCGTTCGGCGGACTGCGCCTGGCGCTGGGCGGCGTCGCCACCAGCGAGACCGCGACGACCTCCGTGCCGGCCCAGGCGACCAGCTATCAGACGCCGGTGCTCAACGACACGGGCAATTCCAGCGCCATAGTGCCGGCGTTCCAGGGCGCCGTGGCCTTCGACGTGACCATCCAAAACGCCTCGGGCACGCAGACCGTGGCGATGAACCTCGCCGACATGGGGTCGACCCCGCGCACCCTGGGCAACGTGGTCGCCTATCTGAACGGCCAGCTGCAGGCGGCGGGGGCAGTCACCCAATTCGCCAGCGTGCGCATTCCCGGCCAAGCCCAGGTGGTCAAGACGGCTACCGGCAGCTTCACCCTGCCGCAGTCGCCCGACCAGTGGGCGCTGAAGCTGAACACAATCCCGGAAGAAACCGTCTCCCTGTCGGCGCCACCGGTGGGGAACGCCGTCTACGTCGGCGAGGTAATAGGCAATCAGACCGCCCAGACCGGCGCCGGAGGCGCCAAGACGCCGGCTGACGCCCAGAGCCAGCTGCTCAAGATCCAGACCAGCGGCGCCGCGGTCAGCCCGCCGCCCGCGATCGTCAACAACGCCGCGCCGGGCCAGATCTTCGTCGACCAGTTCGGCAAGGCGGTGAACTCGGTGCAGGCCACGGCGACCGCCCCGGACGGCTCGGTGTATGTGCTGGCGGACGTCAATGCGAGTCCGAGCGGCCAGGCGGCCGCCGGCGGCCAGGACGTGGCCCTGCTGAAGTACGATTCCGCAGGCCAGCTGCAGTTCACCCAGGACCTCGGCGCCGCGTCGAACGCTTCGGGCCTGGCCCTGGCGGTGTCGGCGGACGGGTCGAAGATCGCCGTGGCCGGATCGGTGGCCGGCCCGTTGACGGCGGGACAGACCGTGGCCAGCGCCGCCGCGACCAACAGCTTCGTCACCACCTACAATTCCCAGGGCCAGCAGCTCTGGACCGCCCAGAACCCGACGGCGTTCAACCAGCAGGCCACCGCGGTGGCGTTCGCCGCAGACGGCTCAGTCTACGTGGCGGGCCAGGAGCAGACCTCGCTGGCGGGGAGCGCCGCCGCGGTCAACGGCACAAGCGGCTCGCAGGCCTATCTGCAAGGTTTCTCGGCTGCCGGCGCGGCCCTGTCGACGACGCGGTTCGGGGCTTCGGGCCCGAACACCGCCACCGCTCTGACGGTGAACGGATCGACGGTCTATGTGGCCGGCGCGCAGAACGGCGACGGCGTAGTGCAGAGCTTTGACATCTCGACTCCGGGGACGCCGACGTTGAGCGCCACTCGGGACCTGGGCGCGCTGCAGGGTGGCGACATCGTCGGGCTCGGCGTCAGCAACGGCCAACTCCTCGTCGCGGGGTCCACCACCAACGGCGCGCTCGCCGCGGGGACAGTCACCAGCCCGTCCAACGGCCGGCTCGACGCCTTCGCGGCGACGCTCGATCCCAGCCTCGCGCCGTCGTCGTCGGACGCCGTCGCCTATTACGGCGGCGCCGGCAGCACCCGCGCCACCGCGGCGGCCATCTCCAACGGCCAGGTGTGGATCACCGGCTCGTCCACCGGCGCCCTGCCGGGCCTCAACCAGCTTGGCGTTCGGGACGGCTTTGTCGCTCAACTCAATGTCACAGCCGGCTCAACGACCTATGCGCAGAACTTCACAGGCCTGGACGGCCAGGCGGCGCCGACATCCATCGCCGTCGCCCCCGGCGGCGCGAGCATCCTGGACCAGCTGGGCCTGCCCAGCGGCGTAGTGGACGGCCCGCGCTCGAACCTGGTCACCGCCACCACCGGCGTGAAGGCGGGCGACAGCTTCGGTATCGCCGTTGGCTCCGGAGGGCCGACGACTGTCACGGTCAGCGCCACCGACACGCTGGCTTCCCTGGCCACCAAGATCAGCCGGGCCACAGGGTTCAACGTCTCGGCCACCGCCACGACGCTGCTTGGCGCGACCACCCTGAAGCTCGCGCCGACCAACCCAACGGTGACGATCACCCTGTCCAACGGACCGGCAGGCGCCGACGCGCTCTCCGGATTGGGCCTGGGCTCGGGCGTGCTCGACCAGACCACCACGGTGGGCAAGATCACCAAGCCGGCGGACGGCCGGCCGCAGATCTACGGGCTCGGCGTCAACCCCAACCTCAATCTCAACTCGACCTCGTCGATCGGCCACGCGCAGAACGCCCTCATCGCAGCTTTGGCGGTGATCAAAGGCGCCTACCAGAACCTGAAGACCGCATCGACGCCGGCGAGCGTGCTGGCGCTGCAAAAGGCCACGGCGGCGGGAGGGAACGTCCCGAAGTACCTCACGGACCAGATCGCCAACTACCAGGCCGCCCTGACGCGCCTGACGGGCGGAACCACCAGCAGCTCCGTCACCGGCGCCTGACCGGCGCCCTGGCAGCGAACGACGCGGCGCGCTAGGTAGGACGCGGGCCTGCGCCGACGCTTGCGGGGCCTGAGCAAGTCTACCCGCCAGGTTGGAGCCGTCGCGTGGCGTTGGAGTTCCTGAAAGACCGCCGCGTCATCCTGGTCGTGGGGAGCGCGGCGGCGCTCGCTGCGGGCCTCGTGCTGGCTTACCGCTTCGTCACGCACGACAAGGCGCCCGACGAGCCGCCGCCCGCGTCGCAAGGCGGGCTGGTGGTGCAGACCGGGCGCGACGACGACCTGAAGCTCGACCCAAAGCGGCCGCTGCGCTGCTTCGTCAACGGGCAGTTCGTCGGCGAACTGCCGCTTTCCGAGTGCGCCCGCCGCAACGGGGTGACCACCGGCGCGCTCGACGTCGGGCTCGATCCGTCGGGCGCGCTGGCGGCGTCGAACGGCGTCGGCGCCAACATCACGCCGCTGCCGCCGCAGCAGCCGCCCGCGGTCGTGGTGGACCAGCCGCCCCAGGAGCAGCCCGCGGCCGGCAACACTGTCGCCAGTTCCGACTCCCAGGGGCCGCGGGCTGCGTGCTCGCGATACGCCTCCGGCGCGTGGACCAAGCTGGCGGGCGCCATGTCACAGAGCGCCTGCGTGCAGACGCTGTTCGCCGGCAAGTGCGAGAGCAGCGGCGCCCAGTTCGGCCGCTGGGGCGACCAGACCCTGCGCCTGACGGCTGGGCGCGTGGAGATCTCCCCCGACAGCACCGACTTCCAGACCCTCATCGACCCCTGGCCCGGCTGCGCTGCCTAGCGCCTGATGGGTTCAGATCGACGCGATCTGTTCCCATCAGGCTCTGCACTCTTGAGTCTTAGAGCACGATTCAGCGGTCGGGTGATTCCACCCGACCCCATCGTGCTCTCGCGAGCTCGCCTCGCCAAAGCCGCACGGCCTGGGTTAGTCTGGGCCATGCACCGCACGCTCCTCACCCTTCTCATCGCCGGCGTGGCCCTCGGCGGCTGCGCCAAGACCGTTGAAGCGCCTTCGGACCCGGGCGTCTGCTACGCCATGGCGGTGGGCGACGACGGCAAGGCCAAGTTCAACGTGGTCGCCACGGGCATTGGCGACATGGAGCATTGCGCGGCCCAGCTGGAGGCGGTGCGCGTGCGTTTCCTGCGACTGGGCAGCGCCCGGCAGGAGCTGACCGGCGCCTATCAGGGCAATTTCCTGTTCCTGCAGCCCGAGGGCGTGTTCACCTCCACGACCTACGACGGCATGCGCTTTCCCTTCCTGACGCGCACCGGCGACGGGCGGCTGGCCATGCCCGGGGCCATGCCGCAAAGATGAGAACATAAGAAGAACATCAGTATTGCGCGACGCTCGGAGTCCGGTTACGGTCGGGACAGATTCCGGCGCACAGGGTCGCCGGGCGAGCAGGGGAGACGCCCTATGGCCGGCAGCGTCAACAAGGTCATTCTGGTAGGCAATCTGGGGCGCGATCCGGAGATCCGGACGCTGAACTCCGGCGACCGCGTGGCCAACCTCAATCTGGCGACGTCGGAGTCCTGGCGCGACCGCAATTCGGGCGAGCGCAAGGAAAAGACCGAGTGGCACCGGGTCGTGATCTTCAACGACAACCTCGTGAAGGTCGCCGAGCAGTTCCTGCGCAAGGGCTCCAAGGTCTACATCGAAGGCGCGCTGCAGACGCGCAAATACACCGACCAGTCCGGGCAGGAGAAGTTCTCCACCGAGATCGTGCTGCAGAAGTTCCGCGGCGAGCTGACCATGCTCGACGGAAAGGGCGAAGGCGGCGGGCGCGAGGAGGGCGACTTCGGCGGCTACAGCGCCGCCGGCGGCGGCCAGCGCACCCAGCCCAGCGGCCCGCGCGAAACCTTCACCGCCGACCTGGACGACGAGATACCGTTCTAGCGGCCACTTCCCGCGTCGTCCCGGGGCGGCCGTCGCGCCGTCCGGGCGAGACGAGAACGGTCCGCGCACCCGCCTGCCCCCCGCGTTGCCACCGCCTGCGATTGCGGGCATGGTCGGGCCGCCCGGGGCCGGCGGTAAGGCATGATCGAACGCATCGACGATGACCACCGGGCGGCCAGCGTGGCGCCGGTTCGTATCGGCGGGCTCTCGGCTCAGTTCATCTTCGTGACCATCATCCTCGACACCACCGCCTTCGGCCTGGTGTTTCCGGTCATCCCGACGCTCATCCGCATCGTCGCCCATTCGAGCATGGCGCGCACCGCCGAGATCTACGGCGCCTTCGCCATGCTGTTCGGCCTGATCCAGCTGTTCGCCTCGCCCATGCAGGGCGCCCTGTCGGACCACTTTGGACGCCGCCCAGTGCTGGTGGCGTCGAGCCTCGGTCTCGGGTCGGACTATCTGATCATGGCCCTGGCCCCGAACCTCGTCTGGCTGCTGGCCGGGCGGCTGATCTCGGCGGTCGCCGCCGGCAGCGTCAGCGCCTCGGCGGCCTATGTCACCGACACCTCGGCGCCGGACCGAAGGGCGGCCAGGTTCGGCCAACTGGCCGCCGCCCTGGCCTCTGGCACGGCGATCGGCTACGGCCTGGGCGGCCTGCTCACCACCATCGACCTTCGCGCGCCCTTCTGGGCGGCGGGCGGCCTCAGCATCACCAACGGCCTGCTGGCGTTCGTGCTGCTGCGGGAGTCCCTGCCGCCGGAGCGCAGGACGCGCTTCACCTGGCGCGGCGCCAATCCCGTCGGCGTGATCTTCGGCCTCTGCCGCAGCTATCCGTCCCTGACCAGGTGGATCGCGGTGGCGCTGCTCATCGGCCTGTGCACCAGCGGGCTGGCAGGCCTCATCGTGCTCTTCACCGGCCAGCGCTTCGGCTGGACGCCCAGGGACATCGGTCCCTTCCTGGCGGCCTTCGCCGTCGGCCTGCTGCTGGTGCAGGGCGTGCTGGTGGGACCGGCCGTGCGTCGCTTCGGCGAGCGTGTCGTGCTGTTCGGCGGCCTCATCCTGGTGATCGCGGGACTGGCCAGCGTGGCCATCGTTTCGACCTGGCAGCTGTTCGCGGCGTCCATGGTGCTCATCTGCCTCGGCAGCGCCGCCAATCCGGTGCAGGTCTCCCTGATGGCCGCGGCCGTGGGGCCTTTCGAGCAGGGCCGGCTGCAGGGCGCCATCCGCAGCGCCGCGAGCCTCGCGGGGATGATCGGCCCCGGGCTCTTCGCCTTCACCTTCGCCTGGGGCATCGGCGCCTCGCGCGGCCGCGACCTGACCGGCGCGCCTTTCGTGGTGGCCGCGGGGCTGCTCACCCTCGCCGCGCCCATCGCTTGGCTGGCGACGCGCCGGGCGCAGACACGATCAGTCGTCTAGGCATTCTGCCAGGGTCGCAGGCGGCCGGCACGCGGACGCCGGTAAGGTTAACGCGGCGCCATGATGTCGACGCGAAGTCGTGGTGTCCAAGCGGGAGTGTCCCAGTTCACCATTGGAATCAGCGCGATGAGGCATCATAGGATTGCGTCCTGGCCAGTATGGCCATGCGTGCTTCGCATCGGCGGGGGGCTATGAGCGTTAACGCTGCCGAGTTGTGCACTGTGCGGAGGTGGGCAGGGCCATGCTCTCCCTAGTCCTCCAACTCGTCGCTCGACGTCACGTGCTCGCACTGCTGGTGAGCGCGGCAGGTCACCTTGCGATCCTGTTGGCTCTGCTGCCGCCGAGCAGCCCCCCACCCGAGCGGGTAGAGCTCATGGCCATGCCCGTGCTGTTGATCGAGGAGCGCGCGGTAGTCCCCTCGGCCACGTCGCCGGCCACCCCCAATCCTTCACGGTCGGCGCCGAGTGCGCGGCCGGCCACCATCAGGCCTGCGCGGACACACAGCGAGACGTCGCGTCTATCGTCTGACGACACGGAGCAGCCATCAGCCGGGTCCGGGCTCAGCGACAGCGAGCTCGCCGGGGCGGCGACGGCGGGCGCAGGCGGGGCCGGCGGCGCCTGCGACATGGCGCGGTCGCTGCAAAGCGCCCTCAGGACCGATCCCCTGGTCCAGACGGCCGTCGCCGGCCTGGCCGACAGAGCCGTCATGGTCTGGAACGGCGATTGGGTCAGGAAACAAGGCGAGGACGGCAAGGGACTGGCGGCGGTGCGTGAGGCGATGATGTGGCACGTCGCCTTCGCGCCGCAGGCTTGCCGCTCCCAGACAGTGCACGGGCTTGTGCTGTTCTCGCTGAATGACGCCCAGGGGTCAGCTCGCCTCGCGATCGGCAAGGGCGAATGGCGCTGGTCGGACCTGCTGGCCGCCCACGCAGCCGCCTCGGGCGGCTGAACGGGCCTGCCGCCTCAATCCAGTACGATCACCACGACTCGCCGGTTCTGCGCCCGCCCGGCGCGCGTCTCGTTGGGCGCGACGGGCGAATCGGCGCCGAACGAGATCGTCGACATCCGGTTCAGCGGCGCGCCCTGCTGGTTCATGAACCGGCGCACGGCCTCGGCGCGCGCCTCGCCGAGCCGCTCGTTCTCGGCCTTGGACCCGGTGTTGTCCGTATAGCCCTGGATCTCAACGTAGACGTTTCTGTTGTCTGATTTCAGCTTTTCAACGAAGTCCATGAGCCTGGTCTTCGCTTCCGGCGAAAGCTCAGCGCTGTTCGCCGGAAACTTCACTGAATCGTCCGACAGCACCATCGAATAGAGGAACTTGCCCTCGGCCAGTTTGCCCGCTGCCTGGGCCCGCTCGAGGGCCTCGCGGGTATTTCGGTCGAGCGCAGCGAGATGGGCGTCCTGGTCTTTCAGTTGGCCCTGCGTCTGCGTCTGGTCGGCGGTGACCTGACCTTGAACAACCGCGACCTGCTTGTTCACGTAGTCCTCAGTGGCGCACCCGCCCAGAAGCAGGCCGCCGAGCATCGCCATGCCGACAATAGTTCGCATCGACATTCTGTCCTTCATCTCTGACCGCGCTTGCCAGCGCATAGACGTGGCCCCGACGCGCTTCGGCCGCCGAGCGCCAGTTCGGTTAACAGAAAGCTAATTTTGGCGAAATCGGGGCCGACACCCACGACCGACAACCGACGGGAGTATTCGTCGCCCGCCTGGAGACATCGTGGCGCCACCCTCTACCGGAGCGGGAAGGGCAGTCCGGCGATCATCGCGACGCCGAGGACGCCCGCGACGGCGCCGATCGCCCAGGCGCCCCGCTGACCCAGCGGCGCGACCTTCTCGGCGAGCACGATGAGGGCGAGGATCGCCACCCAGGCCAGACTCATCACCCCGCCCACGAACAGCAGCGCCATCAGAGCCCAGCAGCAGCCCACGCAGTAGGCCGCGTGCCGCAGGCCGAGCATCAGCGCGCCGCGCCAGCCGGGACGCCAGTGCTGCATGACGAAGCGCAGGGGCGCGCGGCACTGGCCGAGGCAGGCGTGCTTGAGCGGCGTCAGCTGGTAGGCGCCGGCCGCGAGCAGCAGGACGCCGGCGATGCGGCCATCGCCGAGCGCCAGGCGCGTGGCCGAGATCGCGCCCGCGGCCGCCAGTCCCGTCTGCGCCGCCGCGGCGACCAGCGAGAAGGCGGCCCAGACCAGCAGGTAGACGCCGGCGAACAGCAGCGTCGGCGCGAGCGCTCCGCCTTTCGCCCGGGCGCCCCCGGCGACGCGCGCATAGAGGAGGATCATCGGGGCCGCCGAGGGCAGCATCATCGCCACCATCATCAGCGTCCACATGACGAAGGCGTTGGCGAAGTAGGCGAGCGACATGGGCGCCGGACCCATGGCGGGCATCGCCGCCATGGCGCCCATGCCGGACATGGCCGGCGTCGAAGGGGCCATCGCCCGGGCCTGCCAGTAGAGCCAGGCCCAGGCGAGCGCGCAGGCCAGCCCAAGAGCGGCGCCCACGATCCAGCGGTCGCGCCGGACCACCGCCGTCAGGATCGGCGCCTCGCTCAAGGCCTAGCGGGCGCCGTGCGTGGAAAGGTCGAGCTGGGCCAGGTGCGCGTGCGACGACTCGAGATTGAGGGCAATGGGTCCAGTCGAGAGCGTCCGGCCGCTGGCGTACTCGGCCTCGCGGTACTCAAAGCCCTCTGGCAGGACGACCCGGGCCCGGTGCTTCGCCCCGGTCACCGGATTGGTGATCGGGCTGATCTGCGTGTCGAGCATGCCGTCCACCTTCAGGCGGCCAACCCGCCGTTCGATGTCGACGTCGAACTCGATGGGCAGGAACTGCGGCGGGTGCATGGCGTCGAAGGTCGCGGCGAAGACATTGAAGATGGTGGCGCCCGGCTCGGTCTCCTGACCGGTCAGGATCGCCAGCAGGGCGGCGCGCTGGGCTTCGTTGGCGCCCGGATCGATGACCACCGCCGCCTCGCCATGGCCTTCATGAATTGCCCTTGGCCAGGCGAACATCCCCAGCCATTTGACCCCGGCGAGCGGTGTGTCGCCGAAATGGCCCTCGTCGACCCGCATCGCGGTCACCGCGCGGCAATCGCCGTGGGTCGGCAGGGCGTCGAACTGGCAGGGGCAACCCCAGGCGCAGTTGCAATTGGCGATCTCGGGCCCCTTCATCCGCCACTCGACAAACGCCATTGCCGCCTCCTGATCGATGGTTAGCAACCAGAGCTTACCGCGCCGTCAGACCAACTCCAACAGCGTGCGAAAGAGGGGCATGTTGGCGTGTTCGTCGCGCCGATCGCTCAAGTCAGGTCTGAGAACCGCCCTGTTCCTCGGGGTCCAAGGAGAAGAAGTCGCCAGGCGTCCGCGTCAGCCGGACCATCATCGCGCCCAGAGCCGCCACGGCGGCCAGGACCGGTCCGGCCGCGTCCAGCGACCCGACCAGAACGTTCGCGCGTGCAAGCAACAACGGCCCGAAGCCGGCGAGCGCTGCCACGAGCACCAACCCCGTCGCGGTGCGACCGGCGACTTCGATGAACATCGCCCGCCGGGCGATCCGCTCCTCGACGGCGAGGACGAAGCCGAGATCGCGGGACGGCGCGTCGGTCGACCTCCACAGATCGGCCAGTCGGGATTCGGCTTCACTCATCTTGGCCTCCGAGAGCTGCGAGGAGCTTAGCGCGCCCGCGTTCGACGTGCGACTTGATCGTGCCGAGCGGCAGACCGAGCGTTTCCGCCGCCTCCGCATGCGAGAACTCGCCCCCCAGGCAGAGCGCCACGGCGGCCCTTTGCGCCTCGGGCAATGACGCGAGCGCGGCGCGCACATCGAGCCGCAGGGTCGGGCAAGCATCGGAAGGGGCCGGCGCGGGGAGCGCTTCATGGCGCAGGCGCTCGCGCCGACGCGACCGCTCCAGCGTCAGGCGCTTCTTCCAGGCGATGGCGCAAAGCCACGAGCGGAGCGACGCCTGGCGGCGAAAGCGCCAGAGGCTTGTCCAGGCGGCCAGGAAAGTCTCCTGGGCGAGGTCCTCGGCATCCGCCGGGTCGGCGAGGGCGCGGCGGAGGAAGGCGCGGACGGCCTGCTGATGACGCTCGACGATTTCGCGGAAGGCCGCTTGCGACCCCCGCCTGGCGTCGGCGACGAGTTCGGCGTCCGAGGGCGGCAAGATCAGTCGATCCGCCAGAACGTGGCGATGACCGCGGAGAGCACGGACGCGACCGCCATCGCGCCCGCGATGACGGCGACGACGAGGTAGACGTCGGCGTTCTGGTGGACATGCTGGTAGGCGTAGGCGAAGCCGACGGCTATCGCGCCGGCGAAAATCGCCCCGTTCCATCGCCGCAGCGGCTCGCGTCTGCGCCAACGCTCAGCCCTGTGCGCCCATTGGTCGGCCCCCATCGTCACCGTCGCCTCGAGGCCCTCGGTGCTCGCCTGTGCGCCTCTCACGTACCGGCGCCACCGACGGGCGGCCAAGGCGTCCAGCACCTCGGGCGGGGGCTCGCGCTTCTGCGCCGCATAGACCTTCAGCGCCTCGATGGCGTCGCGTCGCTCGCGATACTGCAGATATCGCCGCCACGGCTCCAGCAGGGCCTGAACGATAGGCACGGCGAAAACCGCGAGAATGACGATCAGCCACCAATGGTCTTCCCAGAAGCGATCCAAGTGACGTCCTCCTCCTACGGCGCGCCAGGTCCGGCGCGCCTCTGAAGCTTAGTCGCCGCCCGAGGCGAGATTGGATGCACTCCGCTCGAATATCCGATAAGGGCGAGATGAGCGAAATGTGGGATGAAGAGCGGGCAATCCGAGACCTCGCACGACAAACCGCACCCAAAAAGGATTCGCCGATGCCCCACCGTCAGTATGCGGTCGCGAAGATGGGCCGCGCCGGCCAATTGGCCATTCTCATCGCCGCCGGCTTGTCGCTGGCCGGCGTAGCCAACGCGGTCATCGACAAAGACAAAGACGGCTCGAAGAAGCTGCTCGTTGCATCCGCCGCGGTCCACCCCGCGCAGGGCAGGCACGGGGTTCATCGGCGCCGGCACGGCGTCAATTCCAACCTCGGAGACGGCTCGGTGCATTCCCGGCGTTGAGGCGCCGAACCAACTGAACGTTTTCGAACATTGCAGTTCAGGTCGAGTTCATGAACCCATCAGCATCGTAATGATGCACCAACTGGACATCCGTCCATGGTCGAAAAGGGGAACTGTCATGACTCAGTACAGTGTTCGACATGATTGGAGTTCAGTGAAGGCGTTGTCGAAGTTCGCGTCGGTCAGCACAGCGGCGCTTGGCCTGGCCTTGGGCGTCGGGCTCCTGGCGTCTTCGGCGCACGCGCAGCAACTGTGCAGCGACTACAACAGCTATGGCGTCACTCAGCCGCCCAACCCGCGCAACCAGGCGCACTGCGACTTGATCGGGCCGCACAGCCTGCACGTCACCCAGGTGACGACCTACCACTACAACGGCGGTCGTGGCGCGGTTCCTGGCACGATCACCCTGAAGGGCCAGAACAGCGGCATTGTCCTGAGTTTCTCGGCGCACGACAACGCCGGCCGCCGGGGCGTCCCGAGCGTCGACTGGATCGTCGACGTGAACCGTGACCTGCCCGCCGACCGGTGGTTCATCTACGACTCGGATTGGAACACCTGGTCGACGAACAACTACGCCGGCGGGTACGGCTTCGCGCGGATGTGGGGCACTTTCAACGCCGCGCCGGCGCCGGCGCCGAGACCGCGGCCAGCGCCGCCACCGGGACGTCCAGCGCTCGGCCCGGGATGCGTCTACGGCCAGACTGGCAACATCACGCCCTGCTACGGCTCGGTGCTGACGATGCCCGTGACCATTACCCTCACCCTGACCCGCGCCTTGCCCGCGGCGCCGGCGTTCGCGAAGTTCGTCATCGGCGCCACCTCCGGCGTGACGAGCCCCGTGGCCGGCGCGGGCGGACTCGCGCCGGGCAGCACCTACACCTTCCCGGCCCCGCCGGGTCTTTGCGTCAACCCGCGCTCTACCTACAACGTCATCATCTACAGCGCGGCCGGGGCGCCGTTGGGCTCAGTGGGGAACTTCGAACCCTATCCCTGCTGACGGGTTCTCCACGGTCGGGCGGGGGCGTCGGCCGGACGGCTTCCCCGCGCCGCCGAACGGCGCCATGGTGGACGCCATGGATCCCCCCCGTTGATCTGACGCGGTCTTTCGTGCGCTGAGGGGCGTCGCCCACTGGGCGATTCCAACTCTGCGAGGCGCGCCCTTCGGACTCGTGGCGGCGCTGGTGCTTGTGCGCTTCGCCGACGAGTGGGCGAGCTTTCTTCCCGCCGGCGCGCTGGAGCCGATCCGCGGCCAGTTAGGCCTGACCTACGTCCAGGCCGCCGGGGTGCTGGTGGCCCTGCCGGCCGGGGGCTTCCTCGGGACCTTCTTCGTCGTCGCCGCCGACCACGTCAGCCGCCGGCTGCTGGCCAGCCTGGGCGCCGTGGCCTATGGCTTGGCGCTGATCGCCTTCGGCCCCGCCCACACCTTGCCGATGCTCCTGGCCGCGGCCTTCATCTGGGGCGCGGCCAGCGACGCCTTCATCCATGGCTGCGAGGTGGCCCTGGTCGACCTGGCGGCGGACGACCTGCCGCCGGCCCTGGCGCGGATGAACGGCTGGGCGGCGGTCGGCGATCTGCTCGGGCCGGCGACACTTGCGCTGGGCGCCCTGGTCGGTTTCGGCTGGCGCGACGCCTTCCTGGGGGGCGGGATCCTGATGCTCGGCTATGCCGGCTGGATCGCCAGCCAGAGGCTGCCGCCGCCGCATCCGAGCGGGGAGGCCCGCGACCCGCTGATGAATGTGCTGACGATTTTGAAGGACCGCCGCGTGCTGGTCCTGGCGGTCGTCCTTGGCCTGTTCGGCCTGCTCGACGAGCCGCTTGCGGCGTTCACGATCGCCTATCTGGAGCGGGTGCGGGGCCTGAGCGCGGCCGTGGCCGCCGCGCCCGTCGCGGCCATGATGGTGGGTGGGATGGCGGGCTATCTCGGCTTCGAACGACTCTCCGATGGGCGGCCCGCGAGGACCGCGGTCCTCGCCGCCGCGGCAATGGTCTGCGCGCTCCCAGCCGCCCTGTTCCTGCCGGTGGTGGCGCTGCAGATCGCCGCCGCCGCCGTCTTCGGCGCCGCGGGGGCGGTCTTCTACACGACGCTGCAGGCACTCGTGCTGGCGCTTCGCCCCGGCCAAGCCGGCGCGACCAGCGCGGTCGTCTCGACCGTCGGCATGGTGGGAATCGGCTTCCCGGCGCTGGTCGGCCTCGTCGCCGATGTTCACGGCCTTTCGGCCGCCGTCGGGCTCTATGCGGCGATCCCGTTGATCGTCCTGGCGCTTGCGGCGACGGGACTCGGGCCACCAGCTCCGCCGCCAGATGCGGCAGACGGCCAATGACCGTCCAGGCCGTGCCGATCGCTATTGCAGCCGAAATTCCACCAGCCGCCACAGGTTGAACCGTTGGGCAGAACGCCGCAACATTGCGCGCCATGGCGCTAGTCTCTGAGACATTCGAGTACGACGGCGGTCGGCAGGTCACCGTGTACCTTCCGCCGGATCCGCCTGAGGCCGTGGTGTTCGCCGGTGACGGTCAGCTGATCCCGCAATGGGGAGAATTTGTCGCGGCGGCCGGCGGGCCATCCACGATGATCGTCGGTGTCCACCGGTTGGCGGATGAAACGCTGCGGCTCCATGAGTACTCGCCGGGCTTCGATCCGAAACGGTTCGCGGCCCACGAGGCGTTCTTCGTCGAGGACGTCCGCGAATGGACGCAGTCGCGTTTCGGCGTCGAGCTGCCCAAAGAACGCACCGCGGTGTTCGGCGTCTCGGCGGGTGGAGAGCTGGCGCTCGCCATCGGGCTTCGGCATCCGGACGTCTACGGCGCCGTATTTTGCGCCTCGCCAGGTGCGGGCTATCGGCCGCCCGGCGTGATGCCGAGCTCGCTTCCGCGCGTGTACCTCGTCGCAGGAACGCTGGAGCCCTTCTTTCACGAGAACGCGACCCGGTGGGCCGACGCGCTGCGCGATGCAGGGGCGGACGTCGTGATGACCGAACGGGTCGGATCGCACGGCGACGCGTTCTGGCGAGCCGAGCTCCCGCTCATGGTGGCCTGGGCGTTCGGAAGATGAATGGGTTGCGCGGCATCCATGGGCAGCGTCCGAATTGGGTCGCCGCGGCTGAGCGCCTAGCGGAGGAGCGTTCCGGCCGGCGGCGCCCGACGCGAGGTCGCCAGAGCCCGGCGTCGAGACGTGAGGCGCTCAGCGTGACCGAGGCTGTGGATCGCGTTCCCCGGCTTGCAGAAAGAACATGACCACCTCCTCGAACGTCTCTGCGCCCATGTTGATTGCGCGGTGTGGACGAAGGTCAGGCGCATCCCAGTCGGCCAGTCCGGGATGGATGGCGATCTCCTGACGTTCTCCACCGTCGCGAAACTCGATAGCGAGACGATCCCCGCGGACCACGACCGTGAACCGGTGCGTCAAATCGATGTGCCAGGCCGTTGCCTCCCCAGGCGCCAAGACGGCTCGCCGGATGAGTAGGTCGTCGCGGTGCGTAATGACTTCTGTCTGCATCAGGGCGCCTGAGACGGGTGTCGACGGGGAGAAGGAGGTCTACGTGTTGAACGATCTCGAGACTTACCGCGAGGGACTGCAGCCGCTGGCCAGGAGCGGGGCGCCTGCAGCGATCGGCCGGACCGTCCTGATGGTGAAGGAACGCGAGACGAACCGGCGCTCTCCCAGCGGGTCGCCCTTCAGGAAGAACACCGTCCCGCTGAGCCCGATGTGGCCTGGCCGGCAACCCGGCGACACGAACGAGGGATATCCGCCATCGATGACGTGACCGCCGTTGGCGCCGGCGCCGTAAGGACGGGTCGAGTTCTCGATGATCTGGGGCGGCGTCCAGTCCTGGGCGGCCAGGCTCGTGGCGGTCGAGAAGAAGAGGGAAAGCTCGGTCGGCTCGCACTTGCCGGCGGAGGGGCACTGGTAGGTCGTGCAGATGAACGTGATCATGTAGCGGCGCAGGGCGTCGTTGTAGACGACCTGGGCGCCGCCCTCGCCGTAGATCGCGCCGCAGGGTGGGATGACGCCGTCCTCCAGGCCCCCGCGGCCTTCCTGCGACCACCCCCCGGCATGCCATTTGTAGAAGTGCAGGCGACGGGCCCCCTCGAGCCTGGCGGGCTCGCCGAGCTTGGCGCGCGCCATGTGGATCCGGGCGTCGGCCCTGACGCCGGGGCTGCCGGTGAACTGGTAGGGCGCGTAGAGGTAGTCGCCGCCCGACCGATCCATGTCGTCGATGAAGGCGCTCGGCAGGCTGTCGCCGTAGAAGCTGGCGTACGAGGTCGACGGCGGCGCGCCGGGCAGCGTCACGCCGGCGTAGCGGCCGTCGCCGTAATCCAGCCAGTCCCGCTCGAACCCGGGCATGGCGACGGGCGCCGGCCAGGTCTTGCCCGCCGTCGGAGGAGCGCGCGACCCCGATCGAGACCCAGCCGGCGGCCATCCCCTGAGGGGCCGCCGGGCAATGGATCTCGGCTTCGTAGATCATGATCAGGTTGCCGGGCGGCAGGGTCGGATCCTGCAGCACCGAGCCCGGCGCGGCGTACTGCTCGTCGAAGTGGGTGACGCCCCGGTAGCCGCAGTCGCCGTTGCCTGGGTGCGGCGACCAGAACACCGCGCCGCCGTGCCGGGCGTCGCCGAACCCTGGCGCGAAGCCGAAATGGCGGAAATCCGAGCTCTGCAGAACGAAGGCGTCGCCATGCATGGCGCCGGCGACCTTGTTCGCCATCGCCACCCAGAAATTGAAGGGGCCCGGCCCTCGCACCGGCAGATCGAGGCGAGGGTTGCGGGCGCTCATGATCGTCGTGTGCTCGTCTGGCAGATAGTGGATCGAGGCCGGGTACGTCAGCGCCTCGTCACCGGACACCGAGAACACGATGTCGGGCGCGCAGAGCGAGGGCCCGGCCCATAGCAGGCAGAACGCCAGCACCGCGGCGGACATCGCGCGCCGAAAAAGGCTCTGGGGCCTATCTCGCCCCGCGCTGAAGTCCTTCCGCCGCATGTCCTGCCCCGCCCGCGCCCGACGAGCTTCGAGCCTCCCACCTCCGCCTCCGCAAGGCAACGCTCCGCCCGGGCCAAGCGAAAGGGTCAGGCCCGGGATCTGACGTGATCGATGAAGGCGCGCAGCTAGCGGACGCTGCTAGGACCGCACCGGGTGGAAACCGAACGGCCGCTATCGGGCGAGCGGCTCTCCCGATATGACATAGCAATGCTGAAGCTCTCCTGTCTCTGCGGCCAAATCCGTATCGAAATCCAGAAGCGACCGGATTTCATCAACGAGTGCAACTGCACGCTCTGCAGCAAATCGGGCGCTCGCTGGGCCTATTTTCATCCGTCGGAAGTCAGCATCGAGGGAATGACAAAGGGATATAGCCGAGAAGACAAAGACGACCCGGCCGCAGAAATCCAGTTCTGTTCAAATTGTGGTTCAACGACGCATTTTACTCTGACCGCAAGCGCCGTAGCGAAGTTCGGCAACAGCCAAATGGGCGTCAATGTGCGTCTGGCGGATGAGAGGGATCTCGCCGGAATAGAATTGCGCTATCCTGACGGCCAAGCCTGGTCGGGCAAGGGCGGATTCGGCTATGTGCAGGAGGCTCGCATTATTGGTCGATGAGCGACTTCGGAACGACCCCAATTGGGCGCCTGCCGACCACCGGAAATCATCAGATTGTCGTCGCCCCGCCCGCGCGCCTATCTGGCAAGCTGGTCACAGCTTGAAGCCTCCGACCGGCGCGCCTCGCGCCCTCGTATGGCACGGAGCCCGAGCTTAGCTCGAGCAACTGCGAACGCCGCGCGCAGATCCGCACAAGCCCGAACGTCGACTCACCCGCCGCTAAGCAGGCGCCGCCAACGTGGGCTTTGGGGTCCGAAGTTCCCCTTTGGCTGCCGGCCAGGAGCGGACCTTGCTGATGACCGTTGGGGGTGGAGAGCGCACCTAGACGGACAACTCCGCAAGCGTGAAGTTCACTCGAATGTAGGGCAGCCAGGCCGGTGCGACCGTTGTTGCGAGGTCCAGCTTGGCCAACTGTTGCTCGGCATCATCGGCGTCACCTGCCCCGCCGATGACAGCAGGCACGGCTTCACCGACCAAGGCGATGGCGGAAGCATCACGGAACGAAGGATAGTGTGCGGTGGCAACGGGTCCGCGAGCAGTCGTCGCGCTCGCGGCGATTGCCTGACGTGCAAGCCTGATGGGCGAGCGATCTGGAGAACTGACATGGCGGAACGCACTGCGCTCGTCGTCGGCGCCTCAAGGGGCCTGGGCCTCGGCCTAGTCAAGGAACTCGTCGGACGAGGCTGGAACGTGATCGCGACACTTCGCTCGCCTGGGACTGCCCCAGGCCTGACGGCCTTCGCCGAAAACTCCGACGGCAAGGTCCGCGTCGAAACCCTCGACCTCGAGGAGAGCAGTCAGATCGACGCCCTTGCCGAACGCCTCTCCAGCGAGACGCTCGACCTGCTGTTCGTCAACGCCGGCATCAGTCTTGGGCGGATCAAGGCGGCCGCCGCTGCGCGCGACGATGTCGCGCGCCTCTTCGTCACCAACACAGTGGCGCCAATCCACGTGGCCGAGGCTTTCGTCGACCGGATGCGCGATGGAACTGGCGTCATCGCCATGATGTCGTCGGGCCTGGGGAGCGTCTCGAACAACTTCCGCGGCGGCGCGGATCTCTATTCGGCCAGCAAGGCGGCCTTGAACAAGCTCACCCGCGGGTTTGCGACCGGCCTTGGTGATCGAAGGCTGACGGTGCTGTCGATCAGCCCTGGCTGGGTGCGAACCGACATGGGCGGCCCAAGCGCCATGCTTTCAGTCGAAGAAAGCTGCAAGGGCGTGATCAACGTCGTCGAAACCAAGGCCGGCACCGGGGCGCATGGCTTCTACAACCACGACGGCGCCACGGTAGCCTGGTAGTCGGACGCAGAGACCCCCACTTCGCAAGGCGACTCTTGGCGAGTCTTCTACCCGGTTCGCTACTCGATCCGCCAGATGCGCGGGCAGATGTTGGGGGCGAGGCGGCGGGTGAGGATGAACACCCGGGGGCCACGCTGTGTCACCGTGATCCGCTCGTCCGACAGGCGGATGAGATAGGCCGGCGGCAGGTCGGCGAGGTTGCTGAGGCGCGGCGTCGGAAAGTCGTTGTCCTGCGCCGTTTGCGGGGCGCAGGCGCCCATCGGCAGCGGCTGGAATTCATAGACGCCGGGATAGCGGTCGGCGGTGGCGGCGAGGGCGTGCGGCGCGGGCGTCGGCGATGCGACGACCGCGGCGGCGAGCAGCGCTAGGGGCAGCGGCATTTCGGCCTCCAGAGGCGGCGGCGACCTGCCCTTCGGGTGGCGCCGCGGGGTCCCGGATGCTAACACGGATCACCATATGACGGGTTCGATTCTTGGAGCCCGCGGCCCCCCAATTTCAGGCTTGATCACCTCGCTTTGACCGACAACAGCAGCACACCGCCGGACGATACCCGGCGGGGGGCCGTCGCCCCCATCGCCATAGAGGACGAGCTGAAGCGCTCGTACCTCGACTACGCCATGAGCGTCATCGTCAGCCGCGCCCTGCCGGACGCGCGCGACGGGCTCAAGCCAGTGCACCGGCGCATCCTGTTCTCGATGAACGAACAGGGCCACACGCCCGACCGGCCCTATGTGAAGTCGGCCCGGGTGGTCGGCGACGTGATGGGCAAGTACCACCCGCACGGCGACGCGGCGATCTACGACAGCCTGGTGCGCATGGCCCAGCCCTTCTCCATGGGGCTGATGCTGATCGACGGCCAGGGCAACTTCGGCTCCATCGACAACGATCCGCCGGCGCAGATGCGCTATACCGAGTGCCGGCTGACCAGGGCCGCCGAGGCGCTGCTCGCCGACATCGACCTCGACACCGTCGACTTCAAGGAGAACTACGACGGCAAGGAGCGCGAGCCGGAGGTGCTGCCGGCGCGCATCCCCAATCTGCTGGTCAACGGCTCCAGCGGCATCGCCGTGGGCATGGCCACCAACATCCCGCCGCACAATCTGGGCGAGATCGTCGACGCGTGCCTGGCCATGATCGACGACCCGACGATCAGCGCCGACGCCCTGCTGGACATCGTGCCCGGCCCCGACTTCCCCACCGGCGGGGAGATCATCGGCCGGACCGGCTCGCGCCAGGCCCTGCTCACCGGCCGCGGCTCGGTGATCGTGCGCGGCGTGGCGCAGATCGAGGAGATCCGTGCCGGGCGCGAGGCGATCATCATCACCTCCGTGCCCTACCAGGTGAACAAGGCCGCCATGGTCGAGCGGATCGCCGAGCTGGTGCGCGAGAAGCGCATCGAGGGCATCGCCGACCTGCGCGACGAGAGCGACCGCCAGGGCCTGCGCGTGGTGGTGGAGCTGAAGCGCGACGCCAGCGGCGATGTGGTGCTGAACCAGCTCTACCGCTTCACCCCGCTGCAGACCTCCTTCGGGGTGAACAGCCTGGCCATCAACCACGGGCGGCCGGAGGTGATGAACCTCAGGGACCTGATCGGCGTCTTCGTCAATTTCCGCGAAGAGGTGGTGGTCCGGCGCACCCGTTTCGAGCTGAACAAGGCCCGCGACCGGGGCCACACCCTGGTGGGCCTGGCGATCGCGGTGGTGAACATCGACGAGGTGATCGCCATCATCCGCTCGTCCAAGGACCCGGCGGAGGCGCGCGAGCGCCTGATCGCCCGGGACTGGCCCACGGGCGACATGATGCCCCTGATCGACCTCATCGCCGACCCGCGCACGGTGGTGGTGGAGGGCGCGCGGGTGCGCCTCACCGACGAGCAGGCGCGCGGGATCCTGGCGCTTACCCTGTCGCGCCTCACCGGCCTCGGCCGCGAGGAGATCATGGCCGAGGCCCAGTCCCTGGCCGACGACATCCGCGGCTTCCTGGAGCTGCTGGGCTCGCGCGAGCGGATCATGGCGGTGGTGCGCCAGGAGCTGGTGGAGGTGCGCGAGACCTTCGCCGTGCCGCGCCGCTCGCAGATCGTCGAGGGCGACGCCGACCTCGAGGACGAGGACCTGATCGCCCGCGAGGACATGGTGATCACTGTCACCCACGGCGGCTACGTGAAGCGCACGCCGCTGGCCACCTACCGCACCCAGCGCAGGGGCGGGAAGGGCCGGTCGGGCATGTCCACCAAGGAAGAGGATGCGGTGACCCGCGTCTTCTCCGCCTCGACCCATGCGCCGGTGCTGTTCTTCTCCTCCGGCGGCAAGGTCTACAAGCTGAAGGTCTGGCGCCTGCCCATCGGCCTGCCGACGTCGCGCGGCAAGGCGTTCATCAACCTTTTCCCCATCGAGCCGGGCGAGACCATGACCTCGATCCTGCCCCTGCCGGAGGACGAGGCGGCCTGGGAAGGCCAGGACGTGATGTTCGCCACGCGATCGGGCGGCGTGCGGCGCAACAAGCTCTCGGACTTCGTGCAGGTGAACAAGAGTGGCAAGATCGCGATGAAACTGGACGAGGGCGACTCGATCATCGGCGTCGCCCTGTGCCGGCCCGATGACGACGTGCTGCTGACCAGCGCCCTGGCCCGCTGCATCCGCTTCCCGGTGGACGATGTGCGGGTGTTCGCCGGACGGGAGTCCACCGGCGTGCGCGGCATCCGCCTGGCCGACGGCGACAGCGTCATCTCCATGGCCATCCTGCGCAGCGTCGAGGCGAGCCCCGCCGAGCGCGCGGCCTATCTGAAGCAGGCCAATGCGGCCCGGGCCGCGGCCAGCGGCGAGGGCGTCGAGGAGGCGCCGCCACCGCCCGACGAAGAGGAAGAGCTGGCGGAGGGCCAGGTGAACCTGACCCTGGAACGCCTGGCCGAACTTGGCGCGGCCGAGGAGCTGGTGCTCACCGTGTCGTCCGAGGGCTTCGGCAAGCGCACCAGCGCCTACGACTACCGGCGCACGGGCCGCGGCGGGCAGGGCCTGATCGCCCATGACATCACCCGCCGCGGCGGGCGGCTGGTGGCGTCCTTCCCGGTGGAGGAGACCGACGAGATCCTGCTGGTTAGCGACCAGGGCCAGTTGATCCGCGTGCCGGTCGCCGGCATCCGCGTCGCCGGCCGCAACACCCAGGGCGTGACCATCTTCCGCAAGGCCGAGGACGAACACGTGGTCTCGGTGGAACGCATCGAAGGCGATGGGTCGGAGTCAGACGCGGACGATGAGGATGAACCCCCGTCCGACGAGCCGCCGCCGGGGGATGCGGGCTGATCGCATCGGGTTGATCGGCGGAGGCGGCGGAAGCATTCAACACAAAGGACACGAAGGGCACGAAGGGAAAGGTCAAGAAGGGGGTTAGCTTGGCCCTTCGGGCCGATCGATCCCCACGCTTCGTCAGCTGGGAAGTACAGGACAGCAGCTCGGCGCGGGGATCGCGGCGCGAGGCGCGCCCTGCACGCCCCGAACCGTCTCGGCGGCGCCCAGAACCCTTCGTGTTCTTCGTGTGCTTCGTGGTGAAACCTTCCTTCGAGCCCTACCGCATCCTGGTCATCAGTCCACCCGCGCAGCTTGACGATTGACAGATCGGTGAAATCCACGTGGAAAGCTCATCCGGTCGGCGCCCGGCGCGCTTGGTAGGGTCCATTCGATGACGCTGACGGCTTTCAACCCCGGCACCTTCGATCCGGTGCACAACGGCCACATCGACGTCATCGGCCGCACGGTGAAGCTGGTCGACAAGCTGGTGATCGGCGTCGCCATGAACGAAGGCAAGGGGCCGATGTTCTCGCTCGAGGAGCGCGTGGCCATGGTCGAGGCCGAGACCGCGTGCTTCAAGAACCTGGCCGAGATCGTGGTGATGCCCTACCAGGGCCTGACCATCCATACCGCCCGGCAAGTGGGCGCCCAGATGATCGTGCGCGGCCTGCGCGCCGTGGGCGACTTCGAGGTCGAGTTCCAGCTTACCGCCATGAACCAACGGCAAGACCGCGAGATCGAGACCGTCTTCCTGATGGCCGATCCGCGCCACATGGCCATCGCCTCGCGCCACGTGAAGGACATCGCCTCCATGGGCGGCGACCCCTCGCCCTTCGTCTCGGAGGCGGTGAAGCACCGGCTGATGGAGAAGGTGGGGCGGGCCTGAGGCGCCGGATCGGCCTTGCAGGCCGTCCGGGGTGACGAAGTTGGGTGTGAGCGCGACGTAGGAACTCCCCAAATCATCGTGATTTCGCTAAGCTTTCCGCGGTCGCCGCACCGTCGTCCGAGGGACGTGGCGACGCCCCGCCGGCCTCGCGCCGCGCCGGGCCCACCACCTGTTCCGCACCTGTTATCCGCCTGTTATGACCTGTTTGGCGCCTGTTTTGACCTGTTATTCACCTGTTCCTGTGGTCGCCGCTCCCATCTAACTAATTGTATTATAGAGATATTTTTAGTGAACATCGCGCGAAAAACCGAAAATAACAGGTGGAACAGGTGGAACAGGTGGAACAGGTGGGAACAGGTGGAGCTAGGGTCGGGACATGAAACACACCAAGTTCGGCCGCACCGGCCTGCGAGTCTCCAAGCTGTGCCTGGGGACCATGACCTTCGGCCTGCAGTGCGACGAGGCGCAGAGCCACGCGATCCTGGACGCCGCGGCGGCGGGCGGGATCGACTTCCTGGACACCGCCGACGTCTATCCGCTGGGCGGCGACCGGACCACCGTGGGCCGCACCGAGGAGATCCTCGGCGGCTGGCTGAAGGGCAAGCGCCAGCGCTTCATCGTGGCCACCAAGTGCGTCGGCCAGACCGGGCCGAAGCCCTGGGACCAGGGAATGTCGCGCAAGCACATCCTGGACGCCATCGAGGCCTCCCTGACGCGTCTCGGGACCGACTACGTCGATGTCTACCAGCTGCACGGCTATGACGCCGCGACGCCCATCGACGAGGCGCTGGAGGCCCTGGACAGCGTCGTGCGCTCAGGCAAGGCGCGCTATGTGGGCGTCTCCAACTGGCCCGCCCACAAGGTCGCCCGGGCGCTGGGGCGCAGCGAGGTCAAGGGGCTGGCCCGGGTCGATTCCGTTCAGCCCAGGTACAACCTGCTGTTCCGAACGTTCGAGCGGGACCTGCTGCCCCTGTGCGAGGAGGAGCAGATCGCGGTGATCCCCTACAACCCCCTGGCCGGCGGCCTGCTGACCGGCAAGCACGACCGCGACGCGCCGCCGCCGGACGGCTCGCGGTTCTCACTGGGCGCCGCCGGGCCGCGGTATCAGGAACGCTATTGGCACGAGCGGGAGTTCGACACGGTCGACGCGCTGCGCGCGCTGTCCAACGAGGCGGGCATGAGCATGGCCAGCATGGCCATGTCCTGGGTGCTGTCCAATCCGGCGATCACCGCGCCGATCGTCGGGGCCAGCCGCCCCGAACAACTGGCCGACAGCCTCGCGGCCGAGGAGAAGGGCCTGCTGCCCGCCGACCTGAAGGCGAGGCTCGACGAGATCACCCACGGCTGGAGGGCGATCGACGCCGATCGGTAACGGAGGGACCGGCTACTTCAGCCTGATCTGCACGCCGGACGGCGCGAGCGTCAGGTTCAGGCCGGAGGAAGTGGAGTGGGCGACGATTTCCACGCCCTGGCCGTTGGACATGTCGATGGACCCCGCACCCTCTCCCGCGGTGGCCGAGGCCTGGACCGCGCCGAACGTGCCTTCGATGTCCTTCACATTGTGCAGGTGATAGACATCGCCCTCGATGTTGTAGTGACTGGCCCCGATGGCGCCCACCTGAATGCCGCTCACCTGCAGCGGATACTTGTGGTGTTTGTAGTAAAGCGTGCCGCCGCCCCAGCTGACGCCGGCGACGAACGCCACCTGGCCGCCGTTCAGCTTGATCGTGGCGCTCGGCTTGTCCGCGTGGACGAGGGCAGGCGCAAGCAAGGCGCCGGCCAGGGCCAGGGCCGCGGCGGCGTTGCGGACATCGTTGAACTTTCTCATGGGGTGTGTCTCCGAGTGGGTGAATCTCAAAACCAACTGGGCGTCCAGAAGGTTGCGGGGCCCGCGGCGCCGGCAGGCTACGCCAAATCTCACGACGGCGAGTATGCTATTCGCTCGACGCACCCAGCGGAACCTTGGCTCGTATTCTGATCTACTTTTTGGAATCCTCGCCCATGCCTGAAAAACCTGAAGCCGCCCCAGCCCGCATCCCGCTCGGCGATCTGCCGCCGCGTGACTGGGCCGCCGCCGCCAGGGCGCTGGACGAGGACGGCGTCGTCTTCCTGCGCGGGGCCTTGACGCCGGCCGCCCTGGCCGAGGTCGAGGCCGCCGTGGAGTTCAGCCTGGCCAACCCCAGCCCCACCGCCGTCAGCTTCTATCCCGACGAGCCGGCGAGGTTCTTCGAGGATCGCGGCTACCGCCACGCGGGCGTGGTGCGCAAGACGGGCATCGATTCCACGGTGGGCGCGCTGCTCGGATCCGACCACCTCTGGTACCTGGGCGAGCAGCTGTTCCTGAAGGAGGGCGGCCATAGCCGGCGCACCCCGTGGCACCAGGACACCTCCTACCTGCGGATGATGGGCGCGGGGCTGGTGGCCTGCTGGGTCAGCCTCGATCCTCTGCCCAGGGAACACTGCCTGGAGTTCGTGCGCGGCTCGCACAAGGGGGTGCTCTACAACGGCTCCGCCTTCGCCGCCCACGACGACACGGCGCCGCTCTACAAGCATTCGCCCCTGCCGCGCCTGCCGGACATCCAGGCCGATCGCTCGAGCTTCGACATCCTCTCGTGGGACGTCACGCCCGGCGACCTGATCGTCTTCCATCTCGGCTGTCTGCACGGCGGCGCGGGAACCGCCCCGGGCATGCGCCGGCGCACCATCTCCCTGCGGTTCCTGGGTCCCGACGTGGTGTTCGACGGCCGCCCGCGCGACGATCGCGGCGCGCAGGAAGGCAATGACGCGCGGCTTGCGGGAGTCTACGCCGGCCTGAAGCACGGCGACCCCTTCCCGACGGCCCACCTGCAGAGCGTGTGAGGGCGGCCGCTCGGCGAGGGCCACGCCGGCTTGTCCGACGCGCGTCGCCGGTCTAGGCGATGAGCCATGCAGCGCTCCGTCGTTCTCAGCCTCGCCCTCTGCGCCGGTCTGGCGTTCGCCGGCCCCGTCGTCGCCAAGCCCAGGAAGCCGCCGTCCGCCCCGCCGGCCGCTCCGGCTGCGCCCACGGAGGCGGACTGGCGCGTCCCCGATCCCCAGGACGTCCTGGTGATCGACACCAGCAAGGGCCGGATCATCGTCGAGATGAACGACACCGCCGCGCCCAACAGCGTGGCGCGCATCCGCCAGCTGACGCGGGCGGGGGTGTATGACGGGCGCGCCTTCTTTCGGGTGGTCGACAACTTCATGGACCAGACCGGCGATCCTCTAGACAGCGGCGTCGGCGACTCCTCGCTGCCCAACCTGGCCGCCGAGTTCACCTTCAAGCGCGCCAGCGACATGCCGGTAGTGGTGGTCGGGCGGATCGGCGGAACCGAGATGGCCATGCTCGGCTCGCTGCCTTTGATCAGCCAACCGATGGATCTCGGCCTGCTCACCGCCGACCACAAGGTGCAGGCCTACGGCACCTACTGCGCGGGCGTCGTCGGCATGGCGCGGTCGGACGATCCCGACAGCGCCAACAGCCAGTTCTTCCTGACGCGGACCAACGCCAACTCCCCGGACAAGGGCACCCACGGCATGGACGCGAAGTACACGGCCTGGGGACGCGCCATCGTCGGCCAGGACGTGATCGACGCCATCAAGATCGGCGAGCCGGTCCCCGATCCCAAGGACACCATGACCAAGGTCCAGGTGCTGGCCGACATGCCCGAGGCGACGCGTCCCAAGGTGCGGGTGATCGACGTGCGCGGCGCCTACTTCAAGGCGCTTGTGGACCAGACCCGAGCCAGGGAGCCGGCGGGCGTTTCGGTATGCGACCTCCTGCTGCCGGTTGAGGTGAAGTGAGGCGGCCATGCGGGGCGACAGGCCCGGCGCACAGAGCTAGAAACCGACTTTCGTAAGCAATCCGAGGCCCCGATGTCCGACGCCGAAAACACCCTGCACCTCACCCTGGACACCGGTCCGGTGACCATCCGCCTACGCCCCGACTTGGCGCCCGGCCACGTCGACCGCATCAAGGAGCTGACCAGGGAAGGCTTCTACGACGGCGTTGTGTTCCACCGGGTCATCCGCGGATTCATGGCCCAGGGCGGCGATCCCACCGGCACCGGCTCGGGCGGTTCCAGGAAGCCGGACCTGCGGGCTGAGTTCACCGACGCCCCGCACCTGCGCGGCGTCTGCTCCATGGCGCGCACCAACAACCCGCACACGGCCAACAGCCAGTTCTTCATCTGCTTCACCGCGGTCCCGGACCTCGACGGCAAGTACACCGTCTGGGGCGAGGTCACCGAGGGCATGGAGAACGTCGACGCCCTGCCCAAGGGCGAGCCGCCGGCCCAGCCGGGCAAGATCATCTCCGCGCGCATCGCGGCCGACGCAGACGCCTAGGTGGTGGCGGCTGCCGGCGCCGCGAAAATGCGTCTGAGCGACTTCGACTTCGAGCTGCCGGAAGACCGGATCGCGCTACGGCCCGCGAGGCCGCGGGACGCCGCGCGCCTGCTTGTGGTGACCGCGGACGGCGATCTGGCCGACCGCACGGTGCGCGACCTGCCGGACCTTCTGCGGCCCGGCGACGCCCTGGTGTTCAACGACACCAAGGTGATCCCGGCGCGGCTGCGGGGCGTGCGCTGGCGCGACGAAAACGCGACACGGATAGAGGCGACCCTGCTGCGCCGCCTTTCGCCCTCGCGATGGACCGCGCTCGCCAAGCCTGGCCGCAGACTGAAAGAGGGCGACCGCATCGTGTTCGGCGAGCGCGCCGATCGCGCCTGTTTCCTCTCCGCACTGGACGCCACGGTGGCGGGAAAGGACGACGGCGGAGAAGTGACCCTTGCCTTCGATCTGGCGGGGCCTGACCTGGATCTGGCCATCGCCGAGCGTGGCGAGATGCCCCTGCCGCCCTACATCGCCGGCCGCCGCGCGGAGGACGAGCGCGACCGGACGGACTACCAGACCGTCTACGCCCGCGAGGACGGCTCCGTGGCCGCGCCCACGGCGGGCCTGCACTTTACGGCCGCACTGCTTGCGAAGCTGCTGCAGCGCGGCGTCTCGCATCATTTCGTCACCCTGCACGTCGGTGGGGGCACCTTCCTGCCGGTGAAGACCGAGGTGGTGGCCGAGCACCTCATGCACGCCGAGTACGGCGAGGTTTCCGCGCAGACCGCCCAGGCCCTCAACGGCGTTCGTGCGGCGGGCGGGCGCATCGTCGCGGTGGGCACCACGGCGCTGCGCCTGCTGGAGAGTGCGGCGGACGACGTCGGCAGCGTGGCGCCCTTCGCCGGGGAGACGTCGATATTCATCACGCCGGGCTACTGCTTCCGCACCGCCGACGCCCTGGTCACCAACTTCCACCTGCCCAGATCGACGCTGTTCATCCTGGTGAGCGCCTTCTCGGGGCCCGCGACCATGCGCGCGGCCTATGCCCACGCCATCGCGGCGGGCTACCGGTTCTATTCCTACGGCGACGCCTGCCTGCTCTGGCGGACGGCCTGATGGACGCCTTCGAGTTCCGGATCGAGGCGGTCGACGGGGCGGCGCGCACCGGGGTGCTGCGCACCCCGCGCGGCGACATCCGCACTCCGGCCTTCATGCCGGTGGGCACGGCCGGGACGGTGAAGGCGCTCACGGTGGAGCAGGTGCGCGCGGCCGGGGCGGACATACTGCTGGGCAACACCTATCACCTGATGCTGCGGCCGACGGCGGAGCGGGTGGCGCGGCTGGGCGGCCTGCACCGGTTCATGCGCTGGGATGGCCCGATCCTCACGGATTCCGGCGGCTTCCAGGTCATGTCGCTGTCCAAGATCAGCAAGGTGACCGAGGACGGCGTGACCTTTCAGAGCCACATCGACGGCGCGCGCCACGCCCTGTCGCCCGAGCGGTCCATCGAGATCCAGGCGGACCTGCTGGGCGCCGACATCGTCATGCAGCTCGACGAATGCGTCGCCTGGCCGGCGCAGGAGGCGAGGGCGGCCGAAGCCGCGCGGCTGTCGGCGCGCTGGGGCGCCCGCTGCAAGGCGGCCTTCGGTGCGCGCCAGACCCAGGCCCTGTTCGGCATACAACAGGGTTCGACCTTCGAGGCTCTGCGGCGCGAATCGGCCGAGCGCCTTGTCGAGATCGGCTTCGACGGCTACGCCATCGGGGGCCTGGCGGTGGGCGAGGGTCATGCGGCGATGCTCGAGGTGCTGGACTATGCGCCGGCGCTGTTGCCCGCCGAGCGCCCGCGCTACCTGATGGGCGTCGGCAAGCCCGCCGACATCGTCGAGGCGGTGGCGCGGGGGATCGACATGTTCGACTGCGTGCTGCCCACGCGCTCGGGCCGCCACGGCCAAGCCTGGACCTGGGATGGCCCGGTCAACCTGAAGAACGCCCGCTTCGCCGACGATCCCGAGCCGCTGGACGCCGGGAGCGACTGCCCGGCCAGCCGCGACTACTCCAGGGCCTATCTGCACCATCTGGTGAAGTCGGACGAGATCCTCGGCCAGATCCTGCTCTCCTGGCACAACCTGGCCTTCTTCGAGACCCTGATGGCGCAACTCCGCGCGGCGATCGCCGATGGGGGGTTGCACGGCTTTCGCAGCGCGCTCGCGGGGCGCCAGGCCCGCGAAACCGACCTTTGATCCAGGGCGCTGGGGACACACTCAGCCCCGCGGCCAGGCCGCCTGTTCCACCTGTTCCGACCTGTTATTCGCCTGTTCCACCTGTTATTTCACGGTTTTTTCCACCTGTTACGGTCTGGAAACCGTGTTTGTTCAATGCTTTAGAAGCACCTGATATACGCCAGGAACAGGTGATAACAGGTGATAACAGGCGCCAAACAGGCCTGTTATCGATGCATAACAGGTGCGCAACAGGTGACGGACGCCGGCGCCCGACACCCCCAATCCGAAATTCCCCGCGCAACCGGGGTCCCCGGGGGGGGTTGTTGGGTGGGGGGGGGCCCCCGCGCGCCCCCCCCCGGGGCCCAAAAGCAGGGGGCCCCCCGGGGGGGGGGGGGGGGGTGTGGGGGGGGGGGGGGGGCG
>JBIOEG010000012.1:0-78137 GCA_044445825.1 Caulobacterales bacterium | reverse complement strand
GGCCATACCGCCGCCGATGGCTGTGGCGACGCAGTCCTGGTCCTTCGGGTCGGGCGGATACAGGCTGGCCGGATAAAGGGTATCGAGCTGCTGGCAGGCCTGCTTGGCGGTGTCGCTGATGCGCTTCTCAAACGTCGCCACTCCCGACGGGGTGGTGAGGTCAAGGTCGCCATAGCCCACATGCCGGGTGAGCGAGACGATTTCGATCGGCACGCCCATGGACGTCCTGCCGACCTGCTGGTGAACCGCGTGCGGCGCGACGACGGTGACCTCGGCGGCTTGTTGCTGAGCGATCGCCGGACCGCCTGCCATCAGCGATGCGCCGGCGAGCGCTCCTATGGCGACAATCGCCAACTGTTTCGTACGAAGCGCGAAAAGCTCCCGATTCATGACGGCTCTCCTTAGTCGAGTGCGACAACGCATTAGTTTTGTGCATCATTTTGCTCGGCTCCGTTGACGTACATCAACGCGAGCCGAAAAGGGCCAAACAGAGTCGCGAAGACTGATAGGGGACTCGTCATGGGCGGCTTTCCACTGGCCCTGCTGGCTTGCACCGCCGCGGCGTGGATCGGCTCCGCCGGGACCGCCCTGTCGCAGCCGCCCGCTATCCAAGCCGCGGCGGATGCTACACAGCACCATGAGATTCCGGTGACGATCCAACGTGAGCACGACGAAGCGTTCCGACGACTGGCGCTGCTGGCGCGGCGGGAAGGGCCGTTGGGCGTTGCGGCGCGCCATGCGCAGGTGGTGCTCAAGCGACATGTGGCGCGCGAAGTGGAGTACATCCTGCCGCCGCTGACCCTGCTGCCCGACTTGGCCAACGGCAAGGTGACGCCCGACATGGCGTGGGCGATGGCCATGTCCGATCGGGTCAGGGCCGATCGCGCGGCGATCTCCCGGGATCGCGCCGATACCGTCCACGCCTACAATGCGATCGTTGCGATCGCGATGTCGCTACATGATCGGGAGGCCGCCCATTTCGCCGACGATGCGTCCGCGAACCTGCTGGTAGACCTCGAGTTGGAAGAGCCGACCGTACTGCTGATCGGCGAATACCTGCACAGCAAGCTCGACGCCAACCACTAGAGCCAGCGGAGGCTGGATTCGACTTTCGCTATAACCTTCCCGCGGACTACGAATACGTCAGGCTGGCCTGATGGCCGCTGGTGGGACCGTCGCCAGCGCGCCGCGGCGCACGAGGGTCATCAGTTGATCGGCGATCTGCGCGGGGCTGCGGCCCTGGGGGTGGTACCAGGAAATCGACCAATTCAGCGCGCCGAAGCACAGCATCCTCAGCGTCGAGCCGTCGACGCCCGGCGCAAGGCCGCGCGTCTCTTCGATCTCGTCGATGATCGCGGCGACGAACTGACCGTATTCGCGGTCCTGCTGGACGTGACGTTCGCGGATCGCCGGCGGCACCTGCTGCAGTATCTTCAGGTTGGCGCTGGCGAAGTTGGCTTCCTCGTGGAGGAACTGGGTGTGGGCGCGGAACACCGCCTCTAGCTTGTCCACCGGGTCGGCCTCCGGCCCCAGTGCATCCACCGCCGTGCGCGACGCCTCGAACGCCCCCTGGGTGCCCAGGGTGAGGATCTCCTCGACCAGGCTCTCCTTGCTGTCGAAGTGGTAGTAGAGACTGCCGGTCTTCATGCCGACGGCCTCGGCGATATCCCGCAGGGACACGGCCGCATAGCCCTTCTGACGGAAGAGGCCGGCGGCGGCCTCCAGGATCAGGCCGCGTGTGATCTGGGACTTCGACAGCCCCTTGGTCAGGTGCTCGCCGTCAGCCATGCCGGGCTTCCGCGGCTGTGGGCGCCTGGCCCTCTGGGGCGCCGGATGCGCCCAGGAACCGCCGGGCCGCGCCGGTCCAGATCGAGCCGTCCACGCCCGACCGCGCCGCGGCCTGGATGAAGGCCGCTGGCTCGGGCTGCTGGATCAGGTAGGGATAGTCGGTTCCCAGGAACACTTGGCGCGGCGCGATGTGCGTCGCCAGGTGCTCCAGATAGGCCTCGTCATAGACCAGGCTGTCGTAGAAGAACCTCCGCGCATAGGCCTTGGGCGACTGCGGCAGTTTGCCGTTGAAGCCGTCGCTGGAGGTCCAGCCATATTCCATGCGGTGCAGGATAGGCCCCAGCGCGCCGCCGCCGTGGCTGAACGCCAGCCTGAGGCGCGGGAAGCGCTCGAGCACGCCCTCCATGATCAGGCTGGCGGCGCAGAGCGCCGTGTCCACCGGGAACGCGGCGAAGGGCGTCAGCATGGGGTGGCGGGCCAGGTCGCGCGCCTGCAACGGATGCAAGGCGTGGACGAAGACGGCCATGTCGTTCTCTTCCGCGGCGGCGAAGAACGGGTCGAACCGGGAGTCTCCGAGATAGACGCCGCCGATGTTGCTGCCGACCTCGACGCCAACCAGCCCGAAGCGGGCGCGCAGGCCCGCCAGCTCCTTGGCGGCCATTTCAGGGTCCTGCAGGGGCACGGCGCCCAATCCGAAGAACCGTTCCGGCCGCGCCGCCACCATCTCGCCGATGGTGTGGTTGAGATGACGCGTGAGCTCGACGGCGCCGCGGATGTCCAGCCAGTAGGAGAGCAGTTCCGGCATGGGCGAGAGCGCCTGGGCGGTGACGCCTTCCCTGTCCATGTCCTCGATGCGTCGCGCGACGTCCCAGGACCGGTCGTCGATATCGCGGAAGGGCTTCTGGCCTACCATCACCTTCGCGAGCCTGCCGCAGGCTTCGCAATGGACAGATGGCCAGGCGCCGATCTCGCCGCCCGTGGGATCGCGCGGCAGGGCCTTTGGGACCACGTGCGAATGGACGTCGATCAGTTCGGGGCGCGCGGGGCTCACAGCATGGTGCTCCCGCCATTGACGCTGATCACCTGGCCGGTGACGAACGAGGCCTCCTCCGCGGCCAGATAGGCCACCGCGGACGCCACTTCCTCCATCTTCGCCGGCCGGGCCATGGGGACGATGTCGACCATGCGCTGGACCATGGGCGCCGCGCCGGCCAGGGCCCGGTCCACGGCGGGGGTAGAGACTATGCACGGCGCGACCGCGTTCACCGTGATGTTGTGGGCCGCGAACTCGCGGGCGAGGCCGGTGGTCAGGCCGTGGACGCCGCCTTTCGCCCCGTTGTAGGCCGCGTGCATCCAAAGGCCGTTGCGCACCGAGTCGCCACCCAGGCTGACGATGCGGCCGTAGCCGCGTTCGACCATGTGCGGCAGCACCGCCCGGCAGCACCAGATGCAGGTCCACAGATTGCCGTCGATGGTGCGCTTGAGGGTCTCGGGGGTGTGCTCGAGGAACGGGAGGATGACGCCGCCGCCGGCGTTGTTCACCAGAATGTCGACGTGACCCAGCGCCTCGATGGCCGCGGCGATCAGGCCGCTGGCGCCGGCTTCGGTGGACAGGTCGGCCGCGTGATGCGCCGCGCCGAGGCTCGCCGCGGTCCTGGCCAGGCCCTCGGCCTCCACGTCGGCGAGCATGAGACTCGCCCCGTCCGCCTTGAACCGTTCGGCGATCGCCCGGCCGATGCCGCGCGCGGCGCCGGTGATCACAGCGGTCCGTCCGGCCAGCTTCATCTCGGACACCGCTACAGCCTCGACTCGATCTCGCCGCGCTGCGGGTGGTTGGGGTCCGGCGTGGCGCCCCAGTAGTCGATGGATTCGAGGCCGAGCGGCATCAGCCGAGGCTCGCGCGCGTCCGTTTCCGGGAACTCCTCCATGCCGAAGCTGTATTCCACCCACATCCCGTCCGGATCGGCGAAGTAGAAGAACATGGAGTCCGAAGGCGGATGCCGTCCCGGTCCGAAGGTCACCGGGACGTTGTTCTTCTTCATCCGCCACATGGCCTTGCCGATGTCGTCCACCTCCGTGACCATGAAATTCACGTGGTGGAAGCCATTGGCCCGGGCCTGGGAGAGGCCCATGGAGTGGTGGAAAGGATTCGGAAAACACCGCAGGAAGGTGACCGCGCCCTTGATGCGGTCCGAGGCGCGGAAGTTCATCTCCTCGAGGCAGAACCGCTCCGCCGCCGGCAGATCCTTCACGGCGACGACCACGTGCCCCAGGCGCTGGATCTTCGCCTGGGTGGGGATGAAGGGTCCCGACGCGGGCGTCATCGACGAATAGAACTCGAAAACCACCCCCGAACTCGGCTCGCGGATGCGGAAGGCGTCGCCGCTGATCGCCAGCCCGGCCGCCTCGTCGGCGCGCACCGGCTGGGGCTCGAGCCCCAGTTCGGCGAAGTGGTCGAAGGCCGCCTGCCGCGCCCGCGGGCTCTGCATCTCCCAGCCAATGCGCTTCAATCCGGGGACGGACGATTGGCAGAGCAGGATGTCGTGGTGCTTGGCGCTGCAGCGGAAGAAGGCCCGGCCTGCTTCGACCCCGCCGACCGGAGTCAGGCCGACGATCTTCTCGTAGTAGGCCGCGGACCGCGCGAGGTCTGACACATTGAGGGCCACATAGCCCAGTTGGGCGTAGCGAATCGCCTGAACGTTGCTGGTCATGCTGATGGCTCCCTAGAGGACGATGCTCACCTTGCCCGGGTAGAGCAGGTCCATGTCCAGAACGGCCCGCTTGGACTTGATCTTCCAGGTCTGGCCGGACCAGTCGATCGAATAGAGGCTGTGGCCGAAATAGGTGTCGACCTTGCCGTTCTTGGCGCGATAGGCGACGAAGTTGCAGGTCACGTCGCCGCACCCGTCCTCGGCGGAGAGGATGGCGACATTGCTGATCATGTGCCGCACCTGCGAGCGCGGGTATTCCGCGTGGGCTTCCTTCTTCTTCAGCCGGCCGATGCGTTCGCGCAGGCGCACATAGTCGTCGGCGATGTAGAAGAGCGATGTGTTCGGATCATCGTTCTCCGGCGCGCCGGCGGTGGGCACCTGATAGACGGCGCCCTCCGCGAACAGGTCGAACCATTCGTCCAGGCGCCATTCGTCCAGCAGCCGGGATTCGGCGTAGAGAAAGTCCTCCACGTCGGCCCGGGTCGGTTTGAGGGTCATGCCGGAACTCCTCGCGATGCGCCCATCGCTCCGGCGCCCACGCGGCGATCCCACTCGCGCCAGAAGCAGCGCATCTGCTCCTCGTCGTCGGTGCGCGCCGCGGCGCCGCGGGGCATCCCCTTGGAGATGTCGTTCCAGGCCGCCTCGCGCAGGTTCTTGTAGCCGCGCTGGCAGGATTCCAGCGCCTCTACGTCGTCCGGTGTCGCCAGACCGCCGGGGCCGAGGAATTCCAGGAAGTTGAACAGGCGCAAGGACCGCAGGCGCTCATCCTCGTTCTTCACGCCCAGAGCCCAGGCGGTCACCGACATGCGGTCGCTGGCGATGGGGAAGAAGGTCCGCACCGTCACCGCCATGATGTCGTTGATCACCAGGTTCGGGAAAACGATCATGTTGCGGCTGAGCTCGGCCATCCTGAGGCCGCGCTCCTCGCCGAAGGCCTTCACCAGGCGCGTGCGGCCCTCCTCGATCATGTCGCGCTTTTCCTCGCCCCAGGCGGGCGTCCAGCGCGCGACCGGGCGTCCCCACGGCGACGGATACTCGATCAAGGCATGGCCGTTGCCGAGGTCGGTCATGGGGCGGAAGGCGCTCGAGAAGTTGTCGGGCCGTAGCCCGCCGACGTTCTTCAGATAGTCGAAATAGGTGGTGTGGGTCGGCAGGCCGTGGAAGCCGTCAACGCTGTTCTCGGCCAGCAGCTTCCAGTTGGCGTCGATGAAGTACTGCTGGCCGCTCCCGACGATCTCCATGCCCGCCTCGCCCTGGTCGGCGACGAGGTCGATGATCTCCTTGGCCCCGGCCAGATAGTCGGACAGGCTGACCGCGTTGCGGTCGAAGTTGACGAAGTAGAAGTCGCGGTAGTGTTCGAGCCTGGGCGTGGCCACGAGATCGGCGCAGCCGCCGGAGTAGTGGTCCTCGCCGTAGTTCCCCTCGGCGTAGCGCGAGGCGAAGCGTCCGTTCACGTTGAACGCCCAGCCGTGGTAGAAACACTGGAACGAGATGGCGTTGCCGCGCGGCTCGCGCACGAGGGTGGCGCCCCGGTGCGGGCAGCTGTTCAGGAAGGCGTGCACCGCGCCGCCCCGGTCCCGGTTGAACACCAGTTCGCGCCCGCCGACGGTGCGGGTGAGGAAGTCGCAGTTCTGCGCGATCTCCGAACCGTGGCCGAGGTAAAGCCAGCAGCGATCGAAGATCTGCCGCCGCTCCTCCTCCAGCACCGCCTCGTCGGCGAAGGCCCTGCGCGCCACCCGGAACAGGAATCGGCTGCGGTCTTCCATCACCAGGCCGGTTCGCGCGGGGCTGGCCTCCGTAGTGCGCTCAAGCAAGGTCATGCCTGTCTCCTAGGGTTCGAAGGGTGGTCATGGGCGCAACCTGGCCAGGACCTCGTCGGTGTGTTCGCCGAGGCGCGCCACAAAGGGCTGCGCGTCGCGGCGGGTGTCCTTCATGCGGAACGGCGGGTTCAGCACCAGGAAAGCGCCGTCCGCGTCGGCCAGTTCGCCAAATGCGCCGCGCGCCTCGAGGTGCGGATGGTCGAGCACCTCCCGGGCTGTCGCGTAGGCGCCGCAGGCCACGCCGGCGGCGTTGAGGATGCGCGCGCACTCCGCGCTGGTGCGCCCGGCGGCCCAGGCGTCCAGCAGATCCTCGGCGTCGCCGCGCCGCCGGGACAAGGCGGCCTGCGAGGCGCAGGTTGCATCATCGGCCCAGTCGGGCCGGCCGATCGCCGCGAACAGCGCCTGATAGTTCCGCGCGGTGACCAGCGGCGCAATCACATGGCCGTCCGCGGTCTTGGTCGGCCGGTAGGCCGCAGACCGCAGCGGCCGGGCCGACTGGGCTTCCTGATACTGGATGCCGACGAGGCTCATCATCGACTCGATCAGGCTCACGTCCACATAGGCGCCGCAGCCGAACCGCTCGCGTCGCAGCAGGGCCGCCTGCACCGCTCCGAAGGCGTAGGAGGCGGCCACCACGTCCGCGATCATCACGCCCGCCGGCCGCGGCTCCTCGGAGTCGCCCTGCGCGGCGAGCACAGCCAGGTCGAAGCCGGTCATCGCGTGAACCACCGGCGCATAGGCCGCCTCGCCCGCGAGCGGTCCGTCCTGGCCAAAACCGGAAACCGAACAATAGACCAGCCGGGGATTGCGCGCTTCAGCGGCGGCGAAGCCCAGGCCCAGGCGGTCCATCACGCCCGGCCGGAAGTTCTCCACCAGCACGTCTGCCTGGTCGATCAGGCGCCGTGCGGTCTCGACGCCCGCCTGGGTCTTCAGGTCCAGGGCCACACTCTTCTTGCCGCGGTTGAACTGGGCGAAGGTCCGGCTCATGCCGTCGACGATGGGTGGGACGTAGCGCATGACGTCGCCCTCCCCCACCGGCTCGACCTTGATCACCTCTGCCCCGCAGTCGGCCATCAGGCGCGTGGCCCAGGGGCCCGCGACCAGGGAGCTGAAGTCGACCACGTTCAGGCCGTCCATCGGGGCGTTGAGGCTTGCCATCAGGCCAGTTCCGCCCGGGCCAGGTCGATGACGCGCGATCGATGCTCGCGAGCGGCGCCGAACAGCTCGGCGTTGGCCCGCGCGCGCTTCAGATAGAGGTGGTTCGGCATTTCCCAGGTGAAGCCGATGGCGCCGAAGATCTGGATGCTGCGATGCGCCGCCTCGACATAGGCGTCGCTGGAGTAGGCCTTGGCCATGGCCGCGGCGAGCGGGCCGCGGGCATCCTCCCGCGACAGGGCCCAAGCGGCGTAGAGCGTCGCTGTGCGCGCGCACTCGGCCTGGCCCAGCATGTCGGCCAGCGAATGCTTGATGGCCTGATAGCTGCCGATCGGCTTGCCGAACGCGACGCGCTCCCGGGCGTAGTCCGCGGTGACATCCAACACGTGGCGCAGGCCCGCGGAATTTTCCGCTGACAAAGCCAGCAGGGCGCGGTCGCGGACCCAGGCCCAGATCTCGTCGCCACCCGCGGCGTCCAGCGGTTGCGCCTCCGCAGCGTCTAAGATCACGGTGCAGACCTGCCGGGTGATGTCTCGCCAGGGCTCGATCACCACCGTCACGCCCGGTTGGCGCGCATCGACCAGGAAGAACCGCCGAGCGGAGTCGTCGCCGGCCCGGGCGGAGACCACCAGGAGCTGCGCGTCGGCCGCGTCGATGACGAAACACTTGCTGCCGCTGATGCGCCAGCCCGAGCCTTGCCGCACAGCGCGGGTCTCGCGATCCGGGCCATCCTCGCGGCCGTCGGATTCCGCCACGGCCAGGGCGAGCGCCGCCTCGCCCGCCGCCACCTGAGGCAGGACGCGGGTCCTGAGGGCGCTGTCGCCTCCCTTCATCACCGCCAGGGTTCCGAGCAGCGTCCCCAGGAACGGACTGGGCGCGAGGGTGCGGCCGAGTTCCTCCACGATCATGATGAGGTCCACGCAGTCCAGTCCCGCCCCGCCGTGCTCCTCCGGAATCAACAGCCCCTGCCAGCCCATCTTGGCGATCTTGGCCCAGTTAGCGGCATAGCCGGCGTCTCTGACCGTCGCGCCCGGCGTCAGCAGCGGCTTCAGCGAGATCTGCTCGTCCAGGAACACCTGGGCGGAATCCTTCAGCAGCTGGTGGTCTTCGGTGATCGAGAAGTTCATGCGGACTTCTCCTCGTGTTTGGACGCCGCGCGGCCCGAGGGGTTCTGCGCCGCCCCGCCCTGCGTCTCGTTCCACGGGCCGCGCGCGGAGGGGTCGAGCTCCCGCGGCATCTTCAGCAGGCGCTCGCCGACGACGTTCTTCAGGATCTCCTGCGTGCCGACTCCGAGCGTCACGGCCGGACTGAACCAGAAGGCGTAGTCCCAGTCGTCGAACATCGGACGCCGTCCCGCAGCCTCGGGGAACGCCGCTTCGCCCTGCAGCATGCCGCGCGACCCCTGCACGCGCTTGGCGAGGTCGACGACCCGCTGGCCATGCGGCGCCGCCAGCATCTTGCGCACCGCGCCCTCGGGCCCGGGCGCTTTGGCGTTCATCCGGTCGCTCAGGGACCGGTGGGCGAGCAGCCGCAGGATCTCGCCTTCGATGTAGATCCGGGCGGCCTCGTCCCTGATCAGCGGGTCGTCGAGGGCGCCGATCTTGTCGAGGCCGGCGATCAGCTCGCGAGCGGAGGGTCCAGATCCCCAGATCGCGCCAGGCTTTGACAGCGCCACACGCTCCGTCTGCAGCTGGCGCATGCTGATCGCCCAGCCCTCGCCCTCCTGCCCTACCAGGCGGTCGGCGGGCACGATCACGTCCTCGAGGAACACCTCGTTGTACTCGTTCTCGTTTCCGGTGAGATCGATGATCGGGCGCACGGTGACGCCAGGGCTATCCATATCGATGAGGAACTGCGAGAGGCCGGCATGCTTGGGCGCCCGCGGATCGGTGCGCGCCACCAGCACGCCCACCTTCGCCTTGTGGGCCAGCGAGGTCCAGATCTTCTGGCCGTTGACCACGTAGTGGTCGCCCTCGCGCCGGGCGACGGTGCGCAGCGATCCCAGGTCGGACCCGCCGGCCGGCTCGCTGAACAGCATGCACCAGAGCTCTTCGCCGGCGATGGCCGGCATGAGGAACCGCTCGCGCTGGGCGTCGGTCCCGTGGGTGAGCAAGGTCTGGGCGCAGTTGTTCACCGCCACCGGATTGAACGAACTCGGCGGCGTCACCTTCGCCCGCCTCATCTCCTCGTCGACGATCAACTGAAGCTCGGCGTCCGCTTCGAGACCCCACGGCCGCGGCCAGTGAGGGGTGGCGTAGCCGGCTTCGGCGAGCGCACGCCCGGTTGGCCGAGGATGCGCCTCGAACCACGCACGCACCTGCTGGCGACGTGGGTCGTCTTCCGCCGGAAGTTCGAAATCCATGGTTTCCCTCCGCCGGTCTGCGCCGTCATTGCCGGCATCACGCGACCGATTGCCAGGCGAGTCAATAAACAAACTAACGACCGTTAGATTTTTTGAACCTCGCCGCGCCTAGCCGTTGCGCAGCCCATGCGCCTGACCCGGCGAAGACATGCCCTCGGCCGAATTCAGCATTTGAGCTGCCGATCGTGTCGGGCCAAGCTGGCGCCGGCAAGGATGGGCGGCGATGTTCACACTGACTGACGAATTGAGGTCCGAGCTGCAGTCGCTGGACACGCCGACGGTGTGCAACGCGCTGGAGCTCCTGGTCCCACGGCGGCGGGGCTACGGCTTCACGGCCCAGCCGCTGGTCTGCACGCGACCGCACCTGAAGCCCATTGTGGGTTTCGCGCGCACGGCGACGATCCGCAGCGCCCACCCCAGCGACCTGTCGGGTGACGAGGCCCGCGCGCTGTCGGACGCCTACTACGCCTACATAGACGCCGGCCCCAAGCCCAGCGTGGTCGTCATCCAGGACATCGACGACAATCGCGGCTACGGCGCGTTCTGGGGCGAGGTGAACAGTTCCATTCACATGGGCCTGGGCTGCCTGGGGGTGATCACCGACGGCGGCGTGCGGGATCTGCCGGACATCGCCGAGGGGTTCCAGATGCTGGCGGGGCGGGTGATCCCGTCGCACGCCTACGTCCACATCGTGGACTTCGCCCGGCCGGTGACCGTCGCCGGCATGCGCGTCCGCGACGGCGACCTCATCCATGCGGATCAGCACGGCGCGGCGGTCATTCCGCATGACGTCGCCGCCGGCGTGAAGGCCGCCGCTGGGCAGATCCAGGCTCGCGAGCGGGTGATCATCGAGGCCGCGCGGCAGCCGGGCTTCAACATAGACAGGCTGCGCGCCGCCCAGGGCCGCGCCGCCGAGATCCACTGACGGCCGGGCTGCGCCGGCTTTCCAGACACCCAGACAAAGAAGCAAGACGGGAACGAGCGCGACATGCGGGTACTTTGGCCTCAGCACTACTGGCAGGACGACACCGGGCCGGAACTCGCAGGACTTGGGACCGGTATCGAAGCCGAGTTCGTGCGCCGCTTCGCCGATGTAACCGACGCACAGTGGCGCGGCTGCGACGGGCTGGTCGGCCCGTCCCCGCCCGTTGAGGTGCTCGACAAGCTGGAGCGCTGCCGCATCCACGTGAAGCCGGCGGTCGGGTTCGATGACGTGGACCCCAAGGCCTGGGGCGAGCGCGGCATCGCGGTCTGCAACACCCCCGACTACGGCACGCGCGAGGTCGCCGACCATGCCATGGCGCTGATGCTGACGCTCACCAAGAGCATCGCCTTTCACGACGAATCCCTGCGCCAGGACCCGCGGGCCAACTGGCGTCCGGCGCTCAATCCCTTCGGGCAGCGACTGGCGGACTGCACGCTGGGCGTCGTCGGCCTGGGGCGCATCGGCACGGCGGTGGCGTTGCGCGCCAAGGCCTTCGACATGGACGTGGTGTTCCACGATCCCTATCGGCCCAGCGGCACGGAACTGGCTCTCGGCATCCGGCGGGCCGACAGCCTCGAGGACCTGCTCGGCCAGTCGCACATTGTCTCCGTGCACACACCGCTCAATGACGAGACGCGCAATCTCATCGGCGCGGGCGCGCTGGCCGCCGCCAGGAAGGGCATCATCGTCATCAACACCGCGCGCGGGCCGATCATCGACATCGACGCGCTTCACGACGCCATGAAAAACAATACCGTGCTGGCCGCCGGTCTCGACGTGCTGCCGGAGGAGCCGGCGAATGTCGATAAGCCGTTGATCGCCGCATGGCTGGCGGGTGAGGCGTGGCTGCGCCATCGCCTGATCGTAACGCCTCACTCGGCCTTCTTCACGCCGCAGAGCCTGCGCGACATTCGCGTGTTCTCGGCGCGCACGGCGGCCCGCTATTTGCGCGACGGCCGGCTGGAGAACTGCATCAACGAACCGTTTCTGAAAATCCGCAGGTGAAGTGGGGCGGCCTTTGGATAGACGCTGGCCCACCTGAGTCGCCCGGCTGATCCGGCCGGGGGTTTGCCTGGCCGGCGTTTCCATGCCTACCTCGGCGCCGTGCGTGTACGGAGCTCGCCGCCGCGTGAACGTCGTACGCGCGTCCTCGTCAACGCCAGGGAACGCCCATGCCGGACCTTGACTTCCCCGTCTCCGTCGCCGCCATCACGCCGGAGTGGTTGACACTGGCGCTGGGTGGCGCCTGCGCCCTCGGCGACGCGCGGGTGTCCGGATTCGACATAGAGCCGGTGGGCGCCGGGGTCGGCTTTATGGCCACGGTATGCCGCTTGGCGCTGCGTTATGACGGCGACCCGGGCTCGGCGCCGCGCAGCATCATCGCCAAGCTGCCCAGCCCGGATCCCGGCGCCCAGATGATCAGCTCAACCTTCAAGTTCTACGAGAAGGAGGTGCGCTTCTACGAGCAGGTGGCGGCGGTGAACTCCATGCGCTCGCCGCGCGCCTACCACCAGAAGTTCGATGCCGCGAGCGGCGACTTCGCCCTCCTGCTCGAGGACCTGGCCCCCGCGCGCAACGGCGACCAGGTGGCCGGCCTCACCGTGGGCGACGCCGCCACCGCCGTGGCCGCGCTGGCGCGCATGCAGGCCCAGTGGTGGGAGAAGCCGGAATTGCGCGCGCTGGACTGGCTGCCGCCGTTCAACGACGTTTCCATGCAGGCGCTGGACCCGGTGTTCCAGCAATGCTGGGAACCCTACAAGGCTTTTCTGGGCGACAGCCTTCCGGCAGAACTCATCCCGGTCGGCGACCGCCTGGCGACCATGATCATACCCATGCTGCACCAGTTCATGGAGAAGCCCTGCACCTTCGTTCACGGCGACTTCCGGGCCGACAACTTCTTCTTCTATGAGACGCCCACGTCGCTGACCGTGGTCGACTGGCAGATCGTGCTGCGCGGACCGGGCATGTTCGACCTGGCCTATCTGCTCGCCGGCAATCTCAGCGTGGAAGACCGACGAGCGGCCGAGGGCGAGCTGGTCCGCCTCTACCACGACACCCTGCTGGCCGGCGGAGTCACCGGCTACGACTGGGAGACCTGCTGGCGCGACTACAGGACCTTCGTCCTGTTCGGCTGGCTGTGGCCGGTGATCGCCATCGGCTCGCTGGACACCGCCAACGAGCGCGGCGTCGCCTTCTTCCGCGAATGGAGCCGGCGCGTGTGCACCGCGATCCTGGACCTGAACGCCGCCGAGACCCTGACCGACTTCCGGGTGTAGGGGCCTATTCCCCCCGAAGGTGCGCCAGGTCGTTCAGGCTAACCAGGTTTCGCTCGCCGCTGCGCGCGCACATGTAGCGGTGCACACTGGTGTAGCCTGGCTCGAAGAACAGCCGCGGCTGCATGCCGAGGATGTGGGCGGTCCAGACGTTGATCACCCCGCCGTGACAGAACACCGCAACGCGCCGGGAGGTGTTGTCGCGGATGATCTCTTCCAGAGAGTCCACCACGAGCTTCTGGAACTCGCCGATCTCCATGCCGTAGCCGCCGTCCACGAAAGCCTTCCAGGCCTCGTAGTTCTCGCGCTTCAGCTCTTCCATCGGAACATAGGCGCCCGAGCCGCGGTCGAACTCGACGATGCCGCCGTGCAGCTGGACCTCATGGCCGCCGACGGCCGCGAAGGGCTCCGCCGTCTGCACCGCCCGCCGCATGGTGCTGGCGTAGACCGCGTCGATGCGCTCGCGTGCGAGCTGCGCGGCCACCCGGCGAGCCTGGTCGTGACCCTCCTGCGACAGCGGCGGATCGTCGGTGGCTTCGCTGCGGATGGGCAAGCCGTGGCGGATCAGTACGAGTTCCATGCCTCCTCCAACGACACCCGGCGGCTCAAATCAAGGGCCGGCTTGGCCGCCGGCGCTCGCGGGGTCGGCTTGGCTGACGTATCAAATGATCGCGCGGAGGGATGGGCATGGGATTGGCGGAGGTGGGCGACGAGATGCTCCGGCTGGACGGCGGCGGCGACAGCCTGGTGTTTCTCACGCCGAGCTCCGGCGCGCCGCGCATGGTCTACTGGGGGCCGGTGCTGGGCCCGAACGACGCTGGCGATGAACTCGCGGCGTTCGTCGAGGCGCCTGTGCGTGGCGGCGGTCTCGATGACGGCGAGGCGCTGTCCTGGTTCTCGGAGGCTGGCCAGGGCTTCACCGGCCATCCCGCCCTGCTCGCCCACCGCGGCGGCCGCGAACTGATCACCCAGCTGACCCTTGCCCACGCGAAGCCCATTGAACTGGGCGCCGAAATCGAGCTGGCGGACGACGCGGCGGGCGTCGCCCTGCGCCTGGATCTTCGCGTGGATCCGTCCACCGGCGTCGTCGCCAGTCGCGCGAGCCTTCGCAATACCGGCGACGACGATCTGACCCTGGACTGGCTGGCCGCGGGCGACGTCCCCATCCCGCACGCGGAGCTGATGCTGTTCGACGGACGGTGGGCGCGCGAGTTCATCCCCGTGCGCCAGACTCTGACCACCGGCCTGATGGTCAAGGAGAACCGCACCGGACGCACCTCGCACCACGCGCCGCCGTTCATCATCGCCGGCGAGCCGGGGTTCGGCGAGAACCGTGGCGAAGTCTACGCCCTGCACCTGGCCTGGAGCGGCAATCATCGGATGCTTGCGGAGCGACTGCGCGACGGTCGCATCCACGTCCAGGCGGGCGTGCTGCTCTCGCCCGGCGAGGTCATCCTGGCGCCGGGGAAGAGCTTCGAGACGCCCTGGCTCTACCTGGCGCGATCCGAACGCGGCCTGAACGGACTCTCCGCGCGGCTGCATCCCTTCGTGCGCGACGTCGTCCTCGGCGGCCGGCTGAAGGCCAGGCCCCGGCCGGTGCACTACAACACCTGGGAAGCGGTCTATTTCACCCATGACCTCGCGACCCTGACGGCGTTGGCCGACCTCGCCGCCGAGGTGGGCGTCGAGCGGTTCGTGCTCGACGACGGCTGGTTCCGCAATCGGCCGAACGACCGCTCCGGCCTCGGCGACTGGACGCCGGACGCCGCGAAATACCCGGACGGTCTCACGCCGCTGATCGACCATGTCCGCGCCCGGGGCATGCAGTTCGGCCTGTGGGTCGAACCGGAGATGGCCAACGGCGACAGCGATCTGCTTCGCGCCCATCCCGACTGGATCCTCGGCGCGCCCGGTCGCGATCAGCCCCTCGGCCGCGGCCAGTACGTGCTCGACCTCACCCGGCCGGAGGTCTGGCGCAATGTGTTCGACCAGTTGGACGCGCTGCTGCGCGACAACGCCATCGGCTATCTGAAGTGGGACATGAACCGCGACCTGACGCACGCGGTCTCGGACGGGCGTGCGGCGGTGCATCGCCAGACCCTCGCGGTCTACGCCCTCATCGACGCCGTGCGCGCGGCTCATCCCGACGTGGAGATCGAGAGCTGCTCCTCCGGTGGGGGCCGGGCCGACTACGAGATCCTGCGGCGCACCGACCGGATCTGGACCTCCGACTGCAACGATCCTATCGAGCGGCAGGCGATCCAACGGGCTTTCTCCATCTTCTTTCCGCCGCAGGTGATGGGCGCGCACGTGGGCCCCGCGGACAGTCACACCACCGCGCGCCGCGCCAGCCTGGCTTTGCGCGCCCTCACCGCCCTGTTCGGACACATGGGAATAGAGGCGGATCTGCGCGGATTCACCGATGACGAGCGCGCCGAGTTGGCCCGGATCATCCGGCTCTACAAGGACTTGCGTGAGGAGCTTCACGCCGGTCGCACCCACCGGCTGGACCACCCCGACCCGGGCCTCGTGGCGACGGCTCTGATCGGCGAGCGGCGGGCGCTGGTCTCCGCGGCGGCGGTGGCGACGCCGGCGCAGGCCGGACTCGCGCCCCTGCGCGTCACCGGCCTGAAGCCCGACACGCACTACACCGTCAGCATGGTCAACCCGCCTGCCCAGGGTCGTCGGCCATCCCGGCGCACCACCGGCCTGATGCGAGGCGAGACGCGGCGAGCGTCCGGCGACGTCCTCGCCCATGCCGGACTGCAGCTGCCGTCGCTTCGCGCGGGGGAGATCGCGGTCTACCTTGTGCGTGAAAGCGAGGCGTCATGAAGAACAAGGTGGTGATCGTCACCGGCGCGTTCGGGGTTCTGGGCCGCGGCGTGTGCGGCGCCCTGGCGCGACGCGGCGCGAAGGTTGCGGCGGTAGATCTGGCGGCGCAGGCGCCCGGTGACCTCACCCAGGCCCTGGGCGACGGGGCAGTGATGCTGGGCGGCTATGACCTGACCGATCCGGCCGCCGCGCGTCGCGCCGTCGACGCCGCCATCGCCGCTTTCGGCCGCGTGGACGCCCTGATCAACGTGGCCGGCGGCTTCGCCTGGGAGACCGTGGCCGAGGGCGACGCCGCCACCTGGGACCGGCTCTACGCCATGAACGTGAAGACCTGCGCCAACATGTGCCGCGCGGCGATTCCACACCTGGCGCGGACCCACGGGCGGATCGTCAATGTGGGCGCGGGCGGCGCCGTGAAGGCCGCCGCCGGCATGGGCGCCTATGCGGCGGCCAAGGGCGGCGTGCATCGGCTCACCGAAGCCCTGGCCGAGGAACTGAAGGGCGGGGTGGCTGTCAACGCCGTGCTGCCCTCGATCATCGACACCCCCGCGAACCGAGCGGACATGCCCAAGGCCGACTTCAGCAAGTGGGTCGCGCCCGACGACCTGGCGGAAGTGATCCTGTTCCTGGCGTCCGACGCGGCGCGCGCGGTCACCGGCGCGCTGGTGCCGGTGAGCGGCGGCGTGTGATGCCGGTCGAAGCGCCCGGCGCGGGACGCCGACGAAGTTTCGCCATCACAGGCGCCCATGAAGCGCTTTGAGTGGCCTTGCCGCACAGCTCAGGTTGCCGGCGTGACATTCAGTATCGAGCTTGACGGCCTATGGTCGACGGCCAAAAAACGTGAAGGTCGAGGCATGCGCGCGGCGTTGACAATTCTGCTCTTGGTGTCGGCGCTCGCCGCTTGGCCCGCGCGCACCCAGACGCAGGCGGATGAGGCGGTGGCCCCCTACCTCGCCGAGTTGGCGCAGCGTTGTCCCGGCAAGAATCTCCAATGGCTCTCACCGTCGCAACTGCGCGACGGCCTCGACGACTACATCTCAAGCCTCTCGAGCGAAGCCACCGGCCGTCTGCGGCAGGCCGAGAGGGCCCAGTGTTCGAGTCTCGACGCAGGGGTCGCCTGCGTGAACGGCGCCGACATCGGCGTACTCAACCGGATGGGCCTGACCACCGAATTCGCGGACGACATCTGCCTGTCGTTCACCAGGTGCCGCGGTCAGTCCGACTGCGACGCAATCCGCTAGCGGGTCGCCGAAGGCTTGCGCATGCGCGCCGGGCGGCGGAGGACTTCGCCGAGCACCTAAACGGAGGACCACATGCCGTTCAACGCCGCCCTGGTCGGCCGGACCACCGCGGGCATCCGGTGGGAAGCGACGCCGCGCCGCTTGCTGGCCTTTCACGCGGCGCTGGCGCCGGACAGCGCCCGCTGGCTGGACGACGCCGAGGAAGATTTCGCGGCCATGCCGATGATCGTCGTCTCGCCGGAGTGGGCGCTGGCGGTGGCTGGCCGCCACGACCCGGACCAGACCCTCAGCCAGGCCGAACTGAACCGCGGCGTCCACGCCGAGCAGGACAGCCGGTTCTTCGAGGTGATCCGTCCCGGCGACGTGCTCACCGTGACCGCCCGCCTCGCCTCGGCCTGGGCGAGCCGGGCGGGCGCGGTGGCGACCACGGTTTTTCAGGCGTACCGGGAGTCGGATGGAAAACTGGTCGCGGAGAGCCGTTCCGTGGGCGTCTACCGCGGCGTCGACGTGACCGGCGGTCCGGCCGCGCCGCAGCGAACTGCCGAACCGGCGCTGGACTGGACGCCGACAGGAGACGCGCCCATCGCCCTGGCTCGCGGCTTCGCGCACCTCTACAGCGAGGCCGCGGAGATCTGGAACCCGATCCACACCGAGCGCCGGGTGGCCTTGGCCGCAGGCCTGCCCGACATCATCGTCCACGGCACGGCGCTCTGGGCTCTGGGCGCCGTGCATCTGCCGGGCGCCGACGTCGCGAAGTTACGCCGCTTGCAGGCCCGCTTCATCGCCCCGGTGGTGGCCGCGGAGGCGGTTCGGCTGGAGGAGGCCGCGTCTTCCGGACCCGGCGAGCGTCCGTGGCGGCTCGTGCGTCCGGACGGCAGGGTCGCGGTGCAAGGGCTCGCCGAATTCGCCTAACTCGGCGCTCACCCCCCAATCCTCTCCAGCCCCTCAGCCGGCGTCAAATCGGGCAGCGCCAGCCGCAGCGCGCCCCGTGCGACGCCGTCGAAGTCCGGCGATCGGTAGATGCTCTGGCTGGGCCGCAGAGCCGCCAGCGCCGAGACGAAACCCTCCTGCGTCGCGAACCGGCCCTCGACGACGATCGGGCCCTCGGCGTTGATCAGAGACAGGGCGGCGTCGGTCTTGCGCGCCAGATCGGCCGCCGCCTTGGTCGCCCAGGCGCCGTCCTCATCCGCCCGCGCCATCCAAGCTTCGTAATCCCGTCCGCCCATGAACCGCGCGGTGGGCGTCGGACGGCCTTCCACGTCCACATTGGCCAGCATCTGGCTGGCTTCGTCATAGGCCGCGGGCCCGGTCCCGCCGCTGGCCAGGCAGACGAACCAGGTGCCGGTGGAGACCACCGCGAAGGCCCTTCCCGCGAGTTCCGGATGGGCGCGGACGCCGTGCAGGGCGGCGTTGCTGTCGTGCAGTCCGCAGAGCACCAGGCAGTCGCCGGGCAGGCTGCTTGCGCGCGCCACATTCGCGCGCAGCACGCCCAGCACATCGTCCGCCCGTCGCAAGGGCCCGAGCCGCTCCGCCCAGCCGCGCCGGACCGCCAGGTCGGAGAAGCGCCCTTCCATCGGCCGCCAGAGGTCGCTGTGGCAGCCCAGGCTGGTGACCTCGCTCGCCGCCTCGCCGCTCAGCAGCCAGGCCCAGAACTGCGGCCACAGCAGCACCCGCCCCGCCCTCGGCCACACGTCCGGATAGCGGCGCTCCAGGTCGAACAGCTGCACCCCCAGATTGAGTCCACCCTCCAGGCGCGGCGACAGGGTGGCTGCGAACGGATCGCGCTCGGCGTCGTAGGCGCTCGCGACGTCCGGGGCGATCGACGTCTCGTAGTCCGGCGCGGCGATCACCGCCTCGCCGCTGACAAGAACCCCCGCCGCGCCGTGGCCGACCGGGATGATCGCGCCGATCCGCGCCTGGACGGCGAAGGCCGCAAGCCCCTGCGTCAACCACTCACGGACGCCCTCGACATCGAGTTGCGCGAAACCGTCACGTTCCGGTCGCCGGTTTGTGCGATCCAGCTGCGCCAGGCGCTTGCCGCCGGAGGACCACAGGCTCATTTTGGAGCGCGTCTTGCCGACATCGAGGACGACGAACGCGGTTTCCAAGATTGCAGCTCTGTGATCGGAAATGAGCGAATTCTACGCGACGTGATTGTTTCCGGCAACGGCCGGTGGTAGGACGTCGCGCTTAGCACCGAAGGACGTCATGGACGGCGCCGCCCGCATTGCCCCTGCCCTGCCGCTGGCCCGGCCGACGTCAAGATGGTCTCAGACGGCGGCGCAAGGCAAGTCCGAGGCGGAGCTGCTGATCCTGCGCTCGAACCTGCTCGGCGGCGACCTGGCGATCACCAATTTCGGCGGCGGCAACACCTCCGCCAAGGTTGAGGACACCGATCCGGTCACCGGCGAGCGGACGCGCGTGCTCTGGGTGAAGGGTTCCGGCGGCGACCTGGGATCGATCAGGGCCGACGGCTTTTCGCGGCTGTTCCTGGGCCGGCTGCTGGCCCTGGAAGCCCGCTACGGCGGGCCGCAGGACGAGGACCGCATCGCCGGCCTCTACGCCCATTGCGCCGCCGAGCCCGGCGGTCGCGCGCCTTCGATCGACACACCGCTGCACGCACTGCTGCCCTTCGGCCATGTGGATCATGTGCATCCCGACGCGGTGATCGCGCTCGCCGCTTCCAGCGGCGGCGAGGCGGCGACCCGGGAGATCTACGGCGATGAGGTGGCGTGGACGCCATGGCTGCGGCCCGGGTTCGAACTGGCGCTGCGCTTGCGCGAACTGGTGCGCGAGAAGCCGGGCCTGCGCGGCGTGGTGATGGCGGGGCATGGCCTGATCTGCTGGGGCGAGACGTCGCGCGACTGCTACGAGACTACGGTGGAGCTCATCGCCCGCGCGGCGGACTATCTGAACGCTCAGCTGCAGGAACGGCCGGCGTTCGGCGGTGAGGCGATCGCGTCGCTGACCCGCGACGAGCGCGCCGAGGCGGCGGCCGATCTGGCGCCGCGGCTGCGCAAGCTCGCCGGCGACGCGCCGCGCAAGATCCTGCACTTCGACGACGCGCCGGAGGTGCTGGAGTTCGTGGGCTCGCACGACGCGCCGGCCCTCGCGGCGCTAGGCACCTCCTGCCCGGACCACTTCCTGCGCACCAAGATCCGCCCGCTGCTGGTCGACCCAGCGCGGCTGCGCGCGGGCGGCGACGCCTATCTGGCGGAGGCATTCGCCGCCTACAGCGCCGACTACGCCAGCTACTACGCGCGCTGCCGCCGGGCCGACAGTCCGGCCATGCGCGACGCCAATCCGGTGGTCGTGCTGGTTCCCGGCCTTGGCATGTTCACCCTGGCCAAGGACAAGGCCACGGCGCGGATCGCCGGCGAGTTCTACCGCAACGCCATCAATGTGATGCGTGGGGCGGAGTCCATCGGCGACTATCTGGGACTGCCGGAGCAGGAGGCCTTCGACATCGAGTACTGGGCGCTGGAGGAGGCCAAGCTGCGCCGCCAGCCGCCGCCGGCCTCGCTCGAGGGCCGCATCGCGCTGATCACCGGCGCCGCGGGCGGCATAGGCCGGGCCAGCGCCGAGCGAATGCTGACCGAGGGCGCCTGCCTGGTGCTGGCCGACCGCGATGGGCCGGCGCTGGACAGCGTCGCCGCCGACCTGTGCGCCCGATTCGGCCGCGATCGTGTGCGCGCCACGGTGATGGACGTCACCGCCGAGGACCAGGTCGCCGCCGGCTTCGCCTTCGCCGCCAGGGAGTTCGGCGGGCTGGACATATTGGTCGCCAACGCCGGCATCGCCTCCGCCGCGCCCATCGAGGAGACCACCCTGGAGCTCTGGCGGCGCAATCACGACGTGCTGGCGCAGGGCTACTTCCTGGTTTCCCGCGACGCCTTCCCGCTGATGAAGGCTTTCGGCGGGGCTATCGTCTTCGTGGGGTCGAAGAACGCGCTGGCCGCGACGCCCAACGCCTCTGCGTACGCCTCCGCCAAGGCCGCCGCCCTGCACCTGGCGCGGTGCCTTGCGCTGGAAGGCGCCCCCCACGGCATCCGGGTCAATGTGGTCAATCCCGACGCCGTGCTGCGCGGCTCGCGCATCTGGGACGGCGACTGGCGCAAGGAGCGGGCCAGCGCCTATGGCGTGGCGCCCGGCGCCGAGCTGGAGGCCCACTACCGCGACCGCTCGCTGCTGAAGCGTGAGGTGCTGCCCGAAGACGTCGCCGAGGCGGTGTTCTTCCTGGCCTCCGAACGCGCCTCGAAATCCACCGGCAACATCATCAATGTGGACGCCGGCAATGCCCAGGCGTTCACTCGCTAGACAGACTTTCACCCACTAGAGGAGCGCCGCGATGCACCGCCCGCCCCTGCCCCAGGACCTGATCGACGACGACAACCGCGACCGGCTCGCCGCCCTGCAGGACGAATACGCCAGCCTGGGCCGCGCCCTGGAGCGCCGGGGCGGCTCCATCGACAAGGCGAAGAACGCGGTGAAGGCCTTCGCCGTGGCCGTGCCTACCTGGGGCCTGGGTATCGGCGGCACCCGGTTCGCCAAGTTTCCCCTGCCCGGCGAGCCCACCAACATCCACGAGAAGCTGGTCGACTGCGCGGTGGTCAACCAGCTGGGCCGCAACACCCCCACCGCCTCGCCGCACTTTCCGTGGGACCGGGTGGACGACCCCAAGGGTCTGCGCGAGGAAGCCGAGGAGCTGGGCCTGGGCTTCGACGCGGTGAACTCCAACACCTTCCAGGACCAGCCGGGCCAGCACCGGTCCTACAAGTTCGGCTCGCTCACCCACACCGACAAGGCGGTGCGCGACCAGGCCATCGCCCACAACATCGATTGCATCGACCTCGGCCTCGCCCTCGGCTCCCAGGCGATCACCGTCTGGGTCGGCGACGGGTCCAACTTCCCCGGCCAGCAGAACCAGACCGCGGCATTCGACCGCTATCTGGACTCGATGACGCAGATCTACGCCGCCCTTCCCGGCGACTGGCGCATGTTCATGGAGCACAAGCTGTATGAGCCGGCCTTCTATTCCACGGTGATCTCCGACTGGGGCACCAATCTTATCGCCGCCCAGCAGCTGGGCGAAAAGGCTCGCTGCCTGGTGGACCTCGGCCACCACGCCCCGAACACCAACATCGAGCAGATCGTCGCGCGCCTGGCCCGCTTCGGCAAACTCGGCGGGTTCCACTTCAACGACAGCAAGTACGGCGACGACGACCTGGACACCGGCTCGATCAATCCGCACCAGCTGTTCCTGATCTTCAACGAGCTGGTGGAGGCCGAGGCGCGCGCCGACGGCGACTTCAACCCGGCCTATATGATCGACCAGTCGCACAACGTCACCGACCCGATCGAGAGCCTGCTGCTCTCGGCCGCGGCGATCGCCGGCAGCTACGCCCGCGCCGTGCTGGTGGACCGCGACGCCCTGGCCGAGCACCAGGACGCCAACGACGTGGTCATGGGCTTTTCCACCCTGCGCCGGGCCTATGAAACCGATGTCGCGCCGATCCTGGCCATGGCCCGCTACGAGCTGGGCGGGGCGATCGAGCCGGTGGCTGTCTACCGCAAGTCACGCTGGCGCCCACGCAAGGCACAGGAACGGCGCGCGGCCTCCAGCGCGGCCGGTATCGTCTGACCAGGCCTCGCCCAAGGCCGCCGCTGTGCTAGACAGCGGCGAAACGCCCGGAACCCTTGATGCACGCCACCCAGCGCGACTCCGAAATCCTGAGGCTGCTGCAGTCCCAGGGCTTCGTCTCGTTTCAGCAGCTTTGCCAGCAGCTCGACGCTTCCTCCGCCACCATCCGGCGCGACCTGGAGCGGCTGGAGGGCGAAGGCCGCATCGCGCGCGTGCGCGGCGGGGCGCGGCCGCCGGCCGGCGACGCCGCGGAGGCGCGGCGGCTGGCGGGCGCGCCGTTCGAGATCAACCGAACGCGTCACGCAATCCAGAAGGCCGCCATCGGCCGCGCCGCGGCGGCGCTGTGCGATCCGGGAGAGGCGGTGATCATCGACGGCGGCACCACGACTTTCCAGATGTGCTCGCACCTCGAAGGGCTGGACCTGCAGGTGTTGACCAATTCGCTGCACATCGTCGGCGAACTCCTGCGCCAGCCGGGTACGCGGGTCTCGGTGCCGGGAGGCGCGATCTTCCGTGAACAGAATATCATCCTGTCGCCGTTCGACGACGACGGCCTGGCGCGCTACCACGCCTCCAAGCTGTTCATGGGCGCGGCGGCGGTGAGGCCGCGCGGCCTGATGCAGGCCGACGTTGTGCTGATCCAGGCGGAGCAGAAGCTAATGGGCAAGATCGACAATCTGATCGTGCTGGTCGACTCCAGCAAGTTCCGCAGCTCCGCAAGCTTTGTGGTCTGTGACCTCGACGCCATCGACGTGGTCGTCACCGATACGGGGATCACGGACGAGGAACTGGCCATGCTGCGTTCCCGCGACATAGAAGTGATCGTCGCGGCGTAGCGGCCGACGCGTCGGCGCTCGCAATTCGCATCCACCCTGGGTAGGGACATCGAGGCGCCGGCCGGCCGAGGGGGAGACGAACGTGAGCGAAGGCGGGTTCGCGGCGCTCGACGAGCAGCAGTTCAAGGCCTTCCACTGGCGAACCACTCTGACCACAGGGCTGGGCGTCTTCTGCGACGGCTACGACCTGTCGTCGGTGGGGCTGGTCCTGCCGCTGATCCTGGCGTCCTTCGGCCAGGCCAGCCTGACCAGCGTGCAGAGCGCCGCGCTATCGGCCTCGGCGTTGGTGGGCGCTGCGATCGGCGCGCTGCTGTTCGGCGTGCTCGGCCAGTGGGGGCGGCGGCGCTTCTATGGCCTGGACGTACTGATCCTGGGTATCGCCGCCTTCGCCCAGGCGTTCGCGCCCGACGTCGTCTGGCTGATCGCCATCCGCTTCGTCCTCGGCATCGGCGTGGGCGCCGACTATGTGCTCTCGCCGGTGATCATGGCCGAGCACTCCAACCGCGCCAACCGCGGCCGGGCGCTGGGCCTGGGTTTCGGCACCATGTGGCCCGTGGGCGCCTTCGCGGCCGCCATGTTCAAGCTCCTGCTCGACGCCCTGCACGTCGGCGGCGACCTGCAATGGCGACTGGTGCTGGCGGGCGGCGCGATACCGGCGCTGGCGGTGCTCTACTTCCGCCGGCGCATGCCCGAGACCGCCCGCTACCTGGCGCGCATCGCCGGCGACCAGGCCGGCGCGTCCGAAGTCATCGCGCAAATCAGCGGCGCGCCTATCACCGCGCCCGGCGCCGACGTGCGGGCTTTTGGCCAGGTGTTCGCGCGCCATGCCCGCGAGATCCTCGCGGCGGCGCTGCTGTGGATGATGTACGACCTCGTGGTCTACGTCTTCATCCTGTTCGGCCCCAATCTGATCGCCCGCAGCCTGGGTATGGGTCCGGTGAAGTTCGCCCTGCTCACCCAGGTGCTGTTCGTGCTGCCCGCCTCCGTCCTGGGTTCGATCTTCGTCATCGACCGGGTCGGACGAAAGCCGCTGCAAGCCTGGGGATTCGTCGGCGGCGCGGTGCTCCTGGGTGTCTTCGCCCTGATGCAGCATTCCCTGCTCGCCATGCCGATCCTGGCTTTCGCGGTGTACGGGGCGCTCAACGTCTTCATGACCGGACCGGGGCTGGTTTCCGGCGCCGGAGTGCTGGGCGTCGAGCTGGCGCCCACGCGCATCCGCACCGTCGCCCAGAGCATCACCGTGGCCGGCGGGCGGATCGGGGCGGCGCTGAGCGGCTTCGCCTTCCCGCTGCTGTTCGCCGGCATCGGCCAGGCCGGCGCCTACTGGGTGATCGCGGGACTGGCGGTGCTGGGCGCTCTGTTCACGGTGATCCTGGTGCCGGAGACCGGCCGCATCTCGCTGGAGGCGCTGACCGAGGATGCGGTCGCCGGCCCCGGCTCGTGATAGGTTGAGGCAGCGGAACGAGAAGGTGGTGGCCATGACGGATTGGGACGGACGGGGCTTGGTTCCCACCGACTGGCTGGCGGACCACCTCGGCGATGCGGACCTGCGGATCTTCGACGTGACCGTCCACCTGCGTCCCTCGACGTCCGGGCCGTACCAGATCGAAAGCGGCCGCGCCGACTACGAGGCCGCGCACGTCCCTGGCGCGGCATTCCTCGATCTCGGCCGCGACCTGTCCGACCCCGACTCGCCGCTGGCCTTCACCATGCCATCCGCCGACCGGCTGGCGGCGGCCCTCGGGCGCGCCGGCGTCGGGCGCGGCGCGCGGGTGGTCGTCTACACGACGACGACGCCGATGTGGGCGACGAGGCTCTGGTGGATGCTGCGTTCTTCGGGCTTCGACGACGTCGCGGTCCTGGACGGCGGGTTCGGCAAGTGGATCGCGGAGGGCCGTCCGACGCAGGCAGGCGCGCGCCAGTATCCGCCGGCGGAACTCTCGCTCAGCCCCCGGCCCGGCGCCTGGGCCGACAAGGGCGCCGTGCTGGCGGCGGTCGGCGACGGCGCCGTCTGCACGATCAACGCCCTCTCGCCCAGCGTCCACAGCGGCGAGTCCGCCATGAACTATGGTCGCAAGGGCCATATCAAGGGCAGCCGCAACGTGCCCTACGCCGCCCTGCTCAACGCCGACGGAACCTGGCGCGACGATGGGGAGCTGCGCCCTCTGTTCGAAGCGGCGGGCGCCTTCGAGCGGCAGCGAGTGATCTGCTATTGCGGCGGCGGCATCTCGGCGACCATGGATGCTCTGGCGCTCACGCGGCTCGGCCACCCGGCGGTGGCGGTGTACGACGGCTCGATGTCGGAGTGGAGCCGCGACCCCGAAATGCCGATGGAAACGGGACCGAGCTGACGCCGCTCAACGCTGCGACGCGCGTTCCGACGGGCGAAGGACCGCCAACATCGCCTACGGGCCAGATTCGAAGTCCGCATCCGAGGCCGCGGTGATAGGGTGACGCTCAACCGGCACAATAGCCGCCGGACGGGAGAGACGACATGGGGCGTTACAGCGGATCGCTGATCAGGGGCGCGCTCTGCGCGATGGGCATTTCGATCCTGGGCTGGGGCACGGCCGACGCGCAGACGACGCACATGCTGCTGAACGTCAATTGCGACGCGCCGCCGGCCTACCACTGCCCGGACGCCGAGTGCCTCGGGGCGTACGTCACCCAGCCCGGAGATACGGTCGAGCTGAAGACCCGCCGCACCTTCTTTCTCGATTGCCCCACGGGCTACAAGCCGGGCGACAAGGTCAATATCGTCCTCAGCCTGCACGGCTTCGGGTCCTTCGCCAACTGGCAGCGCAACTACTTCCCGGCCATGGACGTGAAGGACAAGTACAAGCTGGTGGTGATCACGCCGGGATCGCCGACCCGGTTCTGGAGCGATGCGGACGACGACTACCTGCACAACGTGGTCGATCTGGTGGTCGCCACGGTGGGCAAGCAGAACGTCGACCACTTCATCCTGATGGGCCACAGCCAGGGCGGCCTGACCTCCCGGCGCATCGTCTGCTCGCCCTACTTCCGCGACAAGGTCGACGTCCGCGTCAGCCTGTCCGGCGGCCGGGTCGGCGACGTCACCTGGTCCAACAAGGGGTTCGGCAACTTCGGCGCGCCGCCGGTCTACCGCTCCGGCATCGACAAGCCGAGCCCGCCCCGGACGCCCAGTTTCCCGCCGGAAACGGGCCCGGCGGGCGGCGACTGCGACTACTCCTTCATCTTCTCGAACGGCGAGAACGAGTCCATTCCCGCCGCCACCTCTCCGCTCGCCGACAAGTTCCAGTGCGGGCCGCGCGAGGAAGAGCCCGAGGTCCTGGACCCGAAGCCCGGCTATGTGTGGGACGCCACGCGGCAGGACCCGGGCAGCGACGGCTGGGGCCACTATCCGAAGTCCGGCCGCGCCCAGGTCTACGTGTTCCCGCATTGCCACGACGGCCGCGTGGTGGCCGACGTGGTCAGGCTGCAAAAGGGGCACACCGAGGGCTACGAGCCGAACATAACCGACGCAATCATCGCCCTGGCCGTGTCGGCGAAGGGCGGGAAGATCTCCGGCGGCGACTGGACTCCCCCGACGCCGCCCACCGCGCCGCCCCCGTTCCTGCCCCGCTGAGGGGAGGATCGCGGTGCGCTCCGCCGTTGTGGCCCTGGCGGTCGGTCTCGCGCTGGCTCTGGCCTGCGTGAGCGGCCCGGCGCCCGCCGCGGGGCCCGATCAGGCCGCGGCGCCGGCGGCCGATCCGACCCTCGGCATAGCGCACAAGCGGCCGGTGTTCGGCGGCGCGTGCAAGAGCTGTCCGTGGGGCGCCATGGCGGACGTGGTGAAGGCGGCGCTCGCGCCCTACGGCTATGACGTGCAGGTTTGTTACCACTGCTTCATGGCCGACGCCCCGCGCATCGTCGGCGACCGGCGCTACCCGCCGCCCTGGAACGCCCACATGGGCGGCGGCGTCATCCCCGACAGCTACATTCCCGCTCCGCCCAACGGCCCGGTCGACTTCGGCGCCACCTCGGACCGCATCCTGCAAGCCGCCTACGACGGGACCGGGCCCTACGCCCGGGACGGACCGCGCCACCAGCTGCGGCTGATCGCCAACATCGCCTCGCCGGTCTACCTGATCGTGGCGGTGAAGCGGGGACTGGGAATCAGCGACCTGGCGCAGCTGAAGGACCACAAGGGGTCGCTGAAGATCGTGGCCGACGGCGAGATGTCCGGCGTGGTCTTCACCTACTACGGAACTTCCGCCGACCAGCTGAAGGCCGCCGGCGCGACTTTCGCCCCGGAGCTGATCCCCGCGCAGCGCCGCGACGCCGATGTGATCGTCTATTGGGGCACGCTGGCCAACGCGCCGGAGTTCAACATCTGGTACGAGGCGAGCCAGTCCGAGGATCTCGACTACCTGCAGCTGCCCGACGACCTGGTCGCCAAGCTGGCGCATGACCTCGCCATGGAACGCCGCGACATACCCGTCGGCTTGCTGCGCGGCATCGACCGCCCGATCCACACCGTCGCGCGCACCGGCACCGCGGTGTACGGCCGGGCCGACATGCCGGACGGTTTCGCCTACCTGGTGGCCAAGGCGCTGGACGAGCAGCAGGACCAGTTCGAGTGGAGCATGCAGAACTTCCACTACAACCGCTATCGGGTCGCCAAGGCCGGCGAGGTGCCGCTGCACCCCGGCGCGGCGCGCTACTACGGCGAGCGGGGCTATCTTGCGGCGCGTTAGGGCGGCTCAAGCGCGGCGTGTTCCGATCCATCGTCGACCTCCAGGCCGCCATCAACCGCTACCTCGCCGAGCACAATCAGGACCCCAAACCCTTCGCCTGGACCGCAGACTCCCAGCGCGTCCTCGCCGCTGTCAGCCGCGGGAACCAAGCGTTAGAGTCGCTCCTCTGGGCGACAACCCGATGACCGACCCCCGGCCCCGCGTCCGAGATCTGCCGCCGGAGTTCGTGCGCCTCAACGAGGCGGACCCGGCCTGGCTGCGCGGGCTGCCGGACCTGATAGTCCAGTTGGAACGCCGATGGTCGTTGACCGTCGAGCCTCACTTTCCCGGATTGAACTACAACTACGTCGCGCCGGCCCTGCGCGCCGGTCCCGGCGACCGACCGACGCCCTGTGTGCTCAAGCTCAGTCGCCGCGTGGACGAGGCCGCCAACGAGATCGCGGCGTTGCGCCACTGGGACGGCCGCGGCGCCGCGCGGCTGCTCGAGGCGGACCCTGAGTTGGGCGCGCTGCTGATCGACCGCGTGCAGCCGGGTACGATGCTCATGGAGGTCGCGGAGACCGACGACGACGCGGCCACGCTCATCACCGCCGGCCTCCTGCGTCAGCTTTGGACGTCGGCCCGACCGGACGACCTGCGCGGCCTGCGCCCGCTGGGCAGCTGGTGCGCCGCCTTCGACCGCAACCGCGAGGCGCTCTCCCGCGGCGCCGACGGCTTCCCGGCCGCGCTCTTCCGCCGCGCCGATGCGCTCCGAGCCGAGCTCCTCGCCTCGGCGCCGCGGCCGACGGCGCTGCACGGCGACATGCACCAATACAACGTCCTGCAGGGCCACGGCGGCCGCTGGGTAGCGATCGACCCGAAGGGGCTTGCCGGCGACCGCTGCTTCGATGTTTGCCAGTTCTTGCGCCATCCGCGGGACCGGCCCCATCCGGAGCTCAACCGCCGCCGGCTGGACATCTTCTGCGCCGAGCTTGGCCTCGACCGCCAGCGCACGGACGCCTGGCGCCTTGTGCACGCGATGCTCGACGCGTGCTGGGATTTCGAGGGACCCGCCGTTCGTGAAGGCGCCGGCGCCTTGTCTCACGACCCGAACAGGCCTGAGCGGATAGCGCGCGGCGCCGATCGTTGGCGGCGCGCCGTCGCTCACGCCGAGGCCACGCTGTCGTTCTGAGACTAGTGTTGGCGAGAGAAGGCGTGCGTGTCCCACCTTCCTGACGCCGCGCTTTCGCCCACGCCGTGGTCATCTCGATCGACGCGAAGAGCCAGATCCAGGCCCTCGACCGCACCCAGATGGCTCAACGCTGTCGAAGCCTTCTTCGCGGTCCTGACCCGGCGGCGGCTCAAGCGCGGCGTGTTCCGATCCATCGTCGACCTCCAGGCCGCCATCAACCGCTACCTCGCCGAGCACAATCAGGACCCCAAACCATTCGCCTGGACCGCAGACCCCCGGCGCGTCCTCGCCGCTGTCAGCCGCGGAAACCAAGCGTTAGAGTCGGCCCACTAGGACCCCAGCGCGCGGCTCGCCGGAACCACGCGCTCGCCGGTCCGCTGGTTGACCGACACCTTCCAGGGGTAGTGGTCGCCCTCGCCGCCGGCGCCGATCTTCTGCATGTGGTTGGTCACCGCCTTGCGCCAGGTGGTCGAGGTGTTGGCGTTGGTCATGTGCGGCGTCTTGGAGTGGTGGAAGGTGACGTCGCCGCGGCGGATCGGGCAGATCACCCGTCGCGTCTCGTCCACCTCGCAGGTGATCAGGTCGCTCTTCATGCCCTCCACCAGGTGGTGCGGCAGCACGCCCTCCAGGTGGCCGCGGTCGATGAACTGCATGCAGCCGTTGGCCGCGTCCACGTCCTGCAGCGGGATCCAGCCGGTGACGCCCTTGTCGTCGAGGTTGCGGCCCCAGTAGGCCTCGTCCTGGTGCCAGTAGGTGGGCACGCTCTTGCCCGGCGGCTTGGCCAGGAACTGGTCGTACCAGAACGACAGCTCCATCCCCATCAGCGCGTCGCCGAACTCGATCAGCCACTTTCGGTAGGGCTGCTCGCGGATCTCCTTCCAGACGAAGGACGGCGAGGACTGCACGATGCGAAAGGAGCGATCCTTCAGGTCCTCCTTGTCGCTCCAGGCCCAGTCGTTGGCCAGGCGGTCCTTCTCCTGCAGGATCCGCTCGCACTGGCGCTCCAGCTCGTCGAGGTCGGCCTGCGGGACGGCGTCGCGCACCACCAGCCAGCCGTGCTCGCGGAAGGTGGCGATCTGTTCCGGCGTGGCTTGCGGATAGCTCATGGTCGGGTGGTCCTCGGGGCTAGGCTGGCATGTTACCAGCCAAGTGCGTCGCGGAGCGAGCGCGAAGATGAGCGAACTTGCACGATTCTGTTCACGCGAGTGCTCCGCGTCAGCCCGCAGGCGGCGGCAAGGCGCCCTTCTTGAGGATCAGGTTGCCCCAGTAGCGCCGCTCGCCGGTGGCGACGATGGCGTAGGACGCGGCGGCCCGCTGGTAGAAGGCGAAGCGTTCGATGGCGCCGATCGGCCGGTCGTAGCCCTCCTTGCGCAGGATGTCGGCGAAGGCGAGGATCACCGGCGGGACCTCGTCGGGCGCGCCGACCACCGCCATGCGGAACGCCGCCAGGTCCTCGAAGTCGTCCAGCGGCAGCAGGGCGGCGATGGCGCGGACCATGTCGGTGGCGGTCACGCCGTCGGCGCGCACCAGGCGGCGCGCATTGGCGGTGGCGGGGAAGTTCGCGTCGACGATGGCGATCTCGTCGCCGTGTCCCATGGCCCGCAGGATGGCGAGCAGCTGGGGCCCAAGCAGCGGGTCGATACCCTTCAACATGTGCGCCTCACTGACATGTTAGCCGCTGCCTTCCGCCAGGGACATCCTAGAAACCGCCCCGCGCTGCGTCTATGCTGATATTTCAATGACCGAATGTCGGGAGTTCCGGAGATGACCCAGAAGCTGCGGGCGCCGTTCATCTGGACCCCCGAACAGCCCATCGATCCCATGGGCTACCGCAAGTACTATCTGGGCGCCGACGCGCGGCCGAACGAGAAGAACCGCTGGTTCCTGTTCCGCCGGACATTCGATCTGGCCGCGGCGCCCGGGGCCGCGCCGATCTCCATCACGGTCGATGGGCGCTATGTGCTCTACGTCAACGGCCGGCAGGTCGGCCGTGGGCCGGTGCGCTGCAGTCCGCTGTTCCAGCGCTACGACGAATACGACCTGTCCGCGGAACTCGTTGCGGGCCGCAATGTGCTGGCCGTGCTGGTGCACACCTACGGCCGCGACACGGCCTTCTACGAGACCACCAAGGGCATGTGGCAGCCCACCTTCGGCGACGGCGGGGTGTGGACCGAGGGGCATGCAGACACCGCCGCCGGCCGGGTCTCCCTGGACACCGGGCCGGACTGGCGCTGCCTGCGCTCCACCGCCTGGACCCAGGACGCTCCACAATCGAACCACTCCCTCGGGTTCATCGAGGACCTCGACGCGGCGGCCGTGCCGCAGGGCTGGACCGATGCGGCTTTCGACGACGGCGCTTGGGACCGGGCCCAGGTGTTGCTGGCCGGTGGCGCGGGGCCGGAGAGCGACTACGGCGGCATGGAGACGCGGCCGTTCCCCATCCTGCTGCCGCGCGGCATTCCCATGCTGGAGGAGCGCAAGGTCGCCGCGGGGCGGATCGTCTGGACCCGGGGCCTCGAGGCCGAGCCCGAACTGCCCTGGCACGCGCGGGCCTATCGCGAGGCCCTGACCGAGCCGCCGGACGGGGCCATCGATCGGCCCGAGGACCTGCTGCGCCTGTCGGGCGGCGCGGCGCGCATCCGCACCGAACCCGGCCACGACATCGCCGTCCTGCTGGACTTCGGCAAGATCATGACCGGTCGGCCCTGCTTCGAGATCGAGGCGCGGGGCGGCGAGATCATCGAGATCGCCTGCTCGGAGAGCCTGCCCGGCGAGTGGCGGCCCGGCGGTCCGGATGCCTTCGCCCGGCCGACCCCGAAGCCCTGGCTGGGGGCCGATGCACACCTCTGCCGCTACCGCGCCAAGCCCGGCGTGCAGCGCTTCGAGCGCTTCGAGTGGTGCGCCATCCGCTGGATGCAGGTGGTGGTGCGCGACGCGCCGATCGGCGTCGTCTTCCGCGGCCTGGGCGCCAACCTGTTCAACTATCCGGTGGAGGAACGCGGCCGGTTCTCCTCGTCGGACCCGGTGCTGGACCAGCTGTGGAGCACCGGCGCCTACACCCTGCGCCAATGCATGCACGACGCCTATGAGGACTGCCCGGGCCGCGAGCAGCGCCAGTGGCTGGGCGACGTGACGGTGGAGAACCTAGTGGGCTGGGCGGCGTTCGGCCCCTCGGTGGCGCCGCTCACGGCCAAGTTCCTGGCCCAGGCGGCCGAGAGCCAGCGCCCGGACGGACTGACCCAGATGTTCGCGCCCGGCGACCACCGAACCGACGGCTTGCTGATACCGGACTGGACCCTGCAGTGGATCCTCTGCGCCGGCGACCACTGGCGCTACACCGGCGACCGGCAGACCATCGCCACGATCTTCCCGTCCATCGTCAAGGCCCTGGCCTGGTTCGAGCGGCTGATCGACCCCGCCTGCCTGGTGGCCGACATGCCCTACTGGCACTTCATGGACTGGTCCGGCGTGGGCCGCCACGGCGAGGCGGCGGCGCTGAACGCCCAGCTGGCGGGCGCGTTCACCGTGGCCTCCGGCCTAGCCGAGGCGGTGGGCTGGGCCAGCGAGGGCGAGCGCCTGCTGGCGCGGGCGGCGGCCATCGCCAGGGCCCTCGAAGCGCGCCACTGGGAGGAGCGGCGCGGCGCCTATGTGGACGTGGTCGACCCGGTCAGCGGCGCCCAGGAGCCGCGCATGTCGCAGCACGGCAACGCGGCCATCGCGCTGTGGGGCGAGCCCCCGGCCGAACGTGTGGCGCGCGCCCTCGAGCGCATCACCGACAGCGCCCGGTTGACCTTCACCCCCGGCCCGCCGATCGCCCCGGACGGCACGCCGCTGGACCCGGAGAACGGGGTGGTGCTGGCCAACACCTTCTACAGCCACTTCGTCTACGAGGCCCTGGCCAAGCACGGCCGTCTGGGCGAGGCCCTGCGCCTGATGCGCGAGCGCTTCGGCCCGATGCTGGCGCGTGGGGCGACGACCCTCTGGGAGAGCTTCGAGCCCACGGCCAGCCTGTGCCACGGCTTCTCCGCCTCGCCCACCTACCAGCTGAGCCGCAGGGTTCTCGGCGTGGCCCCGGCCGCGGCCGGGTTCGCCGAGGTGCGGATCGCGCCCGACCTGGCCGGGCTGGACCACGCCGAAGGCGTCGTGCCGACGCCGCTCGGCGACGTGCAGGTGACGCTGAGCCGTTCCGGCGACGGCTTCGTCGCCCAGGTCACGGCGCCGGACGGGGCATCGGCGGCGATGGCGACCTCGCCGGGACTTCGTATGGTGACCTCGACCCCCGCCGCCAAGGGCCGCCTCGAGGCGAGATTCGAGCCCGCCCGCGCCCGCGAAGCGGTGTGAGCGAAGCGCCACAGGTGTTCTCAAATTAGATCATTTTAGATCATCTTCGACCGCCGGCGCGTTGACCGGTGAGCGACTCTGTGCGATCCGTGCACGGTAAAGAAAAGAGCTGCGCGCCCCGGCGAGGACCAAGCCCCGCCGGCTCGGCGCTTGCCTCTCGGGGCCAGCCGTTGCGGAAACATGCCAGGGGGCGACCATGACCAAGATCACGCGCGGACTCCTTCTCGGAGCCTCCGCGGCCACTCTCGCCTTCGCCTTGGGGACAGCCGGCTCGGCCGTCGCCGCCGATGACGTGGTGGAGACCGCGCCGCCCGCCGAAACGGTGGTCGCGCCGGTGACCATCACGGCCGAGCGCCGCACGGTGAACCTGCAGACCGCGCCCGTCCCCGCGACGGTGATCAGCGGCGATCAGCTCACCCAGAAGGGCGTCTACACCGTCGACCAGCTGCAGTTCACCACGCCGTCGCTGACGGTGTCCAACTACGGGATCGGCGAGGACTTCAACATCCGCGGCATTGGCAAGGAAGAGACCAACGTCCAGACGCCGTCCGGCATCGTCGTCTATCGCGACGGGGTCGCGACCTTCCCCGGCTTCTTCACGGCCGAGCCCTATTACGACATCGCCAACGTCGAGGTGCTGCGCGGCCCGCAGGGCACCTTCGCCGGCCAGAACGCGTCCGGCGGCGCCATCTTCATCACCGAGCAGGATCCGAACTTCGGCGGCTATCACGGCTGGATCGAAGGTCAGTGGGGCCAGTACGGCGACGCGCGGCTGCGGGCGGTGGCCAACCTCCCGGCCAGCGACACCTTCGCGGTGCGCGTCGCGCTCAACGCCGAGCGGGAGGACAGCTTCTACCACGTCACCGGACCAGGCACCGGCAACCCGGGCCGGCTGGGGGAATTCAACGGCCGCGTCAGCATGCTGTGGCAGCCTAACAGTGCCTGGAAGATCCTGTTCAAGAACGACTTCAACTACATCGACGCCGGCGGCATCGCCAACTCGCCGATTCCGATCCCGGCGGGGCCGACCTTCCCGACCTACGCCAGTTCGGCCGGCCTGTTCGACGTCGTCAGCGACGTCAACAACTACGCCCGGCAGTGGTTCAACCGCTCGGTGCTGAACATCAGCTACACCTTCGGCGACGGCATCGTGCTGCGCTCGATCACCGGGATGCAGTTCGGCTACGCCACCCTCAACGAGAGCATCGACAACAGCGCCACCGGCGGCGCCCTGTTCGCCGTGAGCGCGGACGAGAACATCTACTCCGAGGAAGTGAACCTGATCTCGCCCGACAAGGGCCCGCTCAAGTGGGTGGTCGGCGGCTACTACCAGTACGACCGGGTGCACATCCCGTTCGGACTTACCGGCTTCGACATCAAGACGCCGCCGCTGGACATCCTGCTGGACTACACGACGCCCAAGACCACCGCCGCCGTGTTCGGCCAGGTCTCGTACGACGTCACCGACGCGCTGACCGTCGTCGCCGGCGCGCGGTATACGCACTCGACGTTCACCCTCAGCGACCGCACCGCGCTCCTCCTCTTCGGCCTTTCGCCGTCACAGCTGGGGTTCCCGTTCAACGTGTTGTTCCCGGATAGCGAGATCGCGCACGCGGTGCAGACCGACGACAAAGTCACCGGCAAGGTTGATGTCGACTGGAAGATAAACCCCAACAACTTCCTCTACGCCTTCGTGGCGACAGGCCACAAACCAGGCGGCATCAATACGACGCCAGTGCCATACAGCTTCTCCGCCTTCCCCGTGCACCCCTTCGCCCCGGAAGATCTGGTCGACTACGAAATCGGCTGGAAGGCGACGCTGGCCGACGGACACATCAAGACCCAACTCGACGCCTTCTATACCACCTACCAGCGCTTCCAGCTGACCTACACGTCGGTCGCCGGCGCCGCGCCCGGACAGTCGATCATCCAGAACGTTCCCGGCACGACCACCATCGACGGAATCGAAGCCCAGGCGCAGGCGGTGTTCGGGGCCTTGGCGTTCGACGTCTCGGCCGACTACCTGAACAGCCGGCTCGGCTCCACCGCGGGCACGTGCCCCCTCAGCGGCGTCCACGCCACCTCGCCCTCGTGCCTGCAGAACGGGCTGGCGCTCGGGTTCGAGAACATCGGCGGTCGCCAGCAGCCCTATGCCCCGCCGTGGAGCTTCAACATCGGCGCGCAGTACCTGTTCCACATCGGCGACAACGGCACGATCACGCCGCGGATCAACTACGGCTACGTGGGCGCCCAGTGGACCAGCCCGTTCCAGGGCTTCGCCCTCGAGCGCTACCTCAACCATCTCGCGCCGCTCAACCTGCTGAACGCGGAACTGGCCTGGGACAAGGCCCCGTACCACGTGACGCTGTTCGGCACGAACCTGCTGGACGACCGCTACTTCTACCCGCAGGCCGGCGCCAACGCCTTCACCCTCCTGCGCGCCGCCGCCCCGCCGCTTCAGTGGGGCATCCGGGTGTCGCGGGACTTCTAGGGGATTTCGGATTTCGGGGATTTCGGGGACACAATACTTAATTGGCCGGGCCTAGTTCGGAGCATTGCGACAGGCCAATTAAGTATTGTGTCCCCGAAATCCCCTCAATCCAGCCAGATCAACTCCGCCAGGTAGACGCCGCCCTGGCCCCAGCCGGCGCGGGAGACGTACCAGCGGCCGTCGTGGGTGCGGACCACCTCGGCGGCGTGGGCCGGGAAGGTTCCGGCGACGTCGGACTGGCGCCAGGTGAGCGGATTGTCGCTGCGATAGACGATGGTCGAGTTGTACGGCTCGTTGGCGGTGACGAAGAGGTAGTGGACGCCTCGCCGGGTCACCACGAAAGGCGACTCCGTCGGCCCGCCGTAGGCGCCGGTCTTGGAGTGGCGGAACACCTCCCGCGCGCCGCTCCAATGCACCAGATCGTCGCTGAACGCCGCCTTGACCACATGCGCGCCGCCCTTGGGCGTGCTGGTGGCGGTGTAGTAGAGCGCCCAGCGGTCGCGCAGGCGCACAACCATGGGATCGCGGGCGTCGAAGCCGTCGACGATCATCGGATTGGCCGGATGCCGCCGCCAGGTCTCCAGGTCGCGCGAAGTCGCCAGGTGGATGCGGTAGGCCTCATGCTGCGCGCCGCCGGCGCAGTAGTACATCCAGTAGGTGTCCTGGTGGCGCAGGACGTAGGGCGCCCAGACGTGGGTCTCGCCGTAGTCCTCGTTCACCGGCAGCACCGGGGTCTGGCGCATCCACGGCCCGAGGATGTCCGGCGCGGAGGCGTGCGCGAAGAACTTCTCGTCGAGGGGCGCGGCCGGCTCCGGGTGGGTGATGCCGAACAGCCGCCAGTGGCCGTCCTCGGCCTGGATGAAGGTGTGGTCGTTGATGTACCAGGGCCGCGTCTCGCCCAGCGACGGATCGTAGATGCGCTGGAAGTCGCCGACGCGGAACACCGGCTTGGCATTGCGGCCGGCGCGGGGGCCGATGTCAGACATATGGTGCGCCCCGATCGCGACGGCCTCTGCGCCCATGAGAAACGGCAAGCCGGGTTGACGCAAGGCCGCGCGGTGAGTGGCGTAGGTCACGCGGGATGGACTGAGGTCCCACGGCCGCTACTCTGAAACCCGGTTTCAGGAGACGCGGGCATGCTCGAGGGTCTGAAGGTCGTGGAATTCTCCACCTGGGTGGCCGGGCCCAGCGCCGCCATGGTGATGGCCGACTGGGGCGCCGAGGTGATCAAGGTGGAGAGCCAGACGGGCGATCCGGTGCGCAACCTGTTCGCGGCGCGTACCGACGTGACCGGCAACCCGGTGTTCGAATTCGAGAACCGGGGCAAGCGCAGCATCGTGCTCGACACCGGCCGCCCGGAGGGGCGCGAGGCCCTGCTGCGCCTGCTGGCCACGGCGGACGTGTTCATCACCAATCTGCGGCCGGGCGGCCTGAAGCGGGCGCGGCTGGACTACGACTCCGTAAAGGACCGGCTGCCGCGGCTGATCTACACCAGCGTCTCCGGTTACGGCCTCGAGGGCGACGCGGTGGACCTGCCCGCCTTCGACATCGCCGCCCTTTGGACCCGCTCCGGTGTCGCCGGCGCCACCATTCCGGAGGGCGTCGATCCCTTCCCCTGCCGGCCGGGCATGGGTGATTCCGTGTGCGCGCTGGCCACCGCGGCGTCGACTCTGGCCGCGGTGGTGGAACGGACGAAGACGGGAAAGGGCCGCCTTGTGGAGACCTCGCTGATCCGCACGGGCGCCTACGCCATCGGCTGGGATCTCTCGATCCAGCTGAAATGGGGCGAGCACAACCGCGCCAAGCCCAGGAGCCGCACCCAGAGTCCTGTGGCCAACTACTTCATGACGTCGGACGAGCGGTGGGTGTCGGTGTCGGTGCGCTCGCCGCGGGACTGGCCGGCGATCGCCGCCGCGGCCGGGCGCCCGGAGCTGGTGGAGCAGCCGCGCTTCGCCACGCCCATGGACCGGGTCGCCAACGCCCAGGAGCTGCTGGGGATATTCGACGCGGCCTTCGGCGCCATGACCCTGGCCGAGGTCGGCGCCCGGCTCACCGAACAGGACGTGATCTGGGCCCCGCTGCAGAGCCTGGCCGACGTCATCGAAGACCCGGTGGCCAAGGCCGCGGGCTGCTTCGTGGAGGTGGAGGACGCCGCAGGCGAGCGCTTCATGGCCCCCGCCTCGCCGGCCCGCTTCCCCGGCGCTGAACACGGCCCGCGGCGGCCAGCCCCGAGGCTCGGCGCGCACACCCGCGAAATCCTCGCCGAAGCCGGCTATTCGGCGGGCGAGATCGACACGCTGGTGGCCGGCGGCGCGGCGGTGAGCCTGGGCGGCTAGCTAGTGCGCGTGGCGCTGGCGCAGGGTTTCCAGCGTCAGCGCGGCGTGGCGCAGGTCGGTGGACACGCGGCGGGCGATCTCGCGGGCGCCGACGGCGTAGGCCTCGCCGCCGTCGGCGATCTCCTCGGCGATGGCGATGGTGGCGGCGATGGCCTGTTCGAAGTCGGCGGTATGCTCACGGGCGACGGCCTGGGCCTCCGCGCGGATGCGGTCCATGCGGGACACGGGCGCGTCGTCGGCGGCGTCCGGGCGGCTCGCGATGGGAAAGCGGTAGACGGACATTGATCTGACTCCTCGCATACAGCGGCAAAGCGTGCCCCGGCGGGACAGAGGCGGTGTTCCCTGCCAGCCACGTGCCAACAATCTCCAAACACAACTGAAAGTCGAGGCGAAGCTTGACAACACGGGGGCGCTGAAAAGCAACAGGACGCGCCAGGACCTCCGCTCCAACGCCTCAGCGGCGCTTCGGTTCTCGCGACAGCTCGCTAAGCCGTGTTATCTGTGCCTTGCGCGACTTGCAGGGGGCATTCGCAGTGGCGGATTTCCGCGTTCTGTTCTTCAACGCCGAGGGCAAGGTGGCGCGGGCGATCACCCTCTCCTTCGCCAACGAGGAGCAGGCTGTGGCCACCCTGGAGAAGCTCGGCCACCCCTACGACGTGGAGCTGTGGAAGGGCATCCAGCGCCTGCACAGCTTTCCGGGCTCCTTCGCCGGGCACGAAAAGGACGAGGACAAAGACGGGCGCTGACGGCGCCTAGTGATGGCCGCGGTGGTGGCGCTTGTGGTGCTTGCCGGTCAGATGGCGCGCGCCCTTGCCCACCGCATGCCCGGTCTTGCGGCCGGCGTCGGCGACCGTGTGGCCGGCGGCGCGCCCGGTATTGGCGATGTTGTGGCCGACGCCGCGGATCTGCTGCCCGGCGGACGGGTCCGCGGCGGCCGGGAGCGCCACGAGGCTGAGCGCGGCGATGGTCAGGGCGAGGAGTTTCATCTGGGGGCGGTCTCCGGTTGGGACGCGCGCGACGGTGCTTCGCGTCCGACAACAGCAACGCTCGAGGCGGTCCAATCGTTCGACAGCGTCCGAAAAGCGCGCCCGTGGGTAGCCGGGTGGCGCACGCCGGATCACTTTTGGAGCCCATCCCGGCGAGGCCGGGACCCTGTCGCGCCGTCCAATTCACCACAAAGCACACGAAGGACACGAAGGGCACGAAGTCTCGGTGCTCGCGGCGAAGCCGGCATCAGGAATTTCGGAATTTCGGGGACACAATACTTAATTGACGGTACCCGCCGGGCCCGCGAGCGGCGCTACCGGTCAATTAAGTATTGTGTCCCCGAAATTCCCCCGATTGACTTGGAGCGGACTCTCGCCTTGATTGCAAAGATGGCGCGGCTTGCTCGAGTTGTGGTTGAGGGCCTGGCCCACCACGTCACACAGCGTGGAAACCGTCGTCAGCCGGTGTTCTTTTCGGACAGCGACTACAGAGCCTGTCGATCGCTCCTAGCGGAGGGCTGTCGCGCGGCCGGCGTCGAGGTGTGGGCCTATTGCCTCATGCCGAACCACGTCCACCTGATCCTCGTGCCTTCCACAGCGGACGGTCTGCGTGCTGCGTTGGGTGAGGCGCATCGCCGATACACGCGTGCCGTGAATCTTCGCGAGGGCTGGCGGGGCTACCTCTGGCAGGGCCGTTTCGCCTCGGTAGCGATGGACGAGCCCCATCTGCTCGCCGCAGCGCGCTATGTCGAACTCAACCCTGTCCGCGGCAGCTTGGTCGACCGGCCCGACCGGTGGCCCTGGTCGAGTGCGCGAGCTCACCTGGCCGGCCGCGACGATGAGCTGGTGGCTACCAGTCCGCTGTTAGGGCGCATTCCGAATTGGTCCGAGTTCCTGGCTGAGGGATTGAGCGAGGCGGAGCATCGCGCGCTTCAGTTGGGCGAGCGCACCGGCAGGCCGTTGGGTTCCGAGGCTTTTGTGACCGGCATCGAGCGACGCCTCGAGCGCCCGCTCAGTCGCCAGAAACGCGGTCCCAAGCCGAAAGAGCAATTTCGGATAATTTCGGGGACACAATACTTAATTGACGGGAACGGCAACGTGCAGCCAGCCGACACCTAGTCAATTAAGTATTGTGTCCCCGAAATTAGCGCGGGCGCGCAACCCCAGAAATCACCACGCCCCGAACCTTCTCAGCACATTGCGCGTGATGCGTTCCACGAAGGGGTCCTTGGCTTTCAGGCCGTGCGCCCATTCCGTTGTGCCGCCGTTGAACACCTCGCCTGCGCCGCGCTGGAACGAGGCCATCACCGCGTGGCCGCGCAGGATGCGGTCCTGGGCGGCGGGGCTGTCGTCGCCGAACACGTCTCGGCCGATGATCGGCAGGTTCTCCGGCGGGATGATCGGATCGTAGCCGCGAGCGGCCTCCTCGCCGAAGGCGCAGGGCGCGATGGCGATGATCCGCAGGCCTTCCGGCACGCCGAGCGTAGCCACCGGCGCCAGGCGCCCATCGTCGCCGAACCTGAACCGACAGCCATCGTTCTCGTAGCCCAGCAGCGGCAGGCCGGCGCCGATGACGTCGCCATAGAACAGGTCCGCCCCGTCCAGCGCCCAGTGGGTCTCGTCATAGACCGTGTAGCCGCCCTGCCCCCGCGCCACGCAGAGCCCCAGGCGATGATAGCCGCCGAACAGGAACGTCAGGCCGGTGATCTGCGCCTCCGGCCGGGCGAAGGCGTGGTGCGACCACAGGTGCGTGCCGGCCCGCGGGTCGCGCGCGGCGGCCGGATCGGCCTCGAACCCCCGCCACTTGTGGCAGATGAAAGTCCGGCCATCGTCCTCGAAGCGCACCTTCCAGAAGCAGGTGTTGCCGGAGAAGATCGCCAGGCGACCCCCACGGTCCACGAAGGCCTCGATGGCGTCGCGCTGCGGGCCCGACCAGTATTCGCTGTGTCCGACCAGGATCACCACGCCATAGCCGTCCAACAGCCCCGGCTCGGCGTCCAGGTCGCGGTCGGTGAAGTAGTCCAGCGCGAGGTCCTCGCCCTCGGCCCAGGCGGCGAAGGCGTGTTCCCACTTGTTGAGGTATCCGGCCGAGTTGTCGTAGGGCGACAGTTCGCGCCGGCGCGGCCAGCTGCGGTCGCCGGCCCAGGGCCGCTCCTCGAAGCCGCGCGGCCGCAGATTGACCAGCCGCGGAACGTCGGCCGGCGGGGCGATCAGCAGCTGCGGGAACGGCCGCTGGGTGGAGAGCACGCCTATGGCCCCGGTCATGGCCGTAGGGAGGTCGGCGCGGCGGGACATCAGGGCGGTGACGTCGCAATAGGCGTTGGCCCCGCCCCACCAGTTGTAGGCGTGGTAGGTGTTGGTCGCGAGCACGAAGGCGCTCTTCGCCGCCGGCCGGCCCAGCGGCGGCTTCACCACGACGAAGTGATGCGTCTCCGCCCCGGCGGCGTCGGTGAGCTGGATGTCATAGTAGCCGGTGGGCCAGTCGCCGACCTCCACCTCCAGCGCCGCCGGCCAGCCGCAGCCGTCGCGATCGGCGTGATCGGGCGCCGGGTGGTCGCCCACGACGAGCCTCTCCCGGCGCATCACCACCGTGCGGCCGGCGCCGACCCGGGCGATCTCCAGGGCGCACGGCCCCTGCCGTGCGCTGGCATGCAGGGTGAAGCGCTCGCCCGGACGCAGGGACAGGCGGTCGGTGTAGCAAGCCGGCATGGGAGAACTCCGCGGGACGCGCCGAGTAGAAGGCTGGCCCCGCCGCGACTTGGCAAGGCCTGGGGCCAGCGCCGTGCTACTTCTGTGGCCCGTAGAACAGGACCCAGACCGAGAAGTCCTCGGAATTGCCCTCGAAGCCATGTGGGACGCGCGCCGCGCAGAACAGCAGGTCGCCGGGGCCGACCTCGGTGACCCGGTCCTCCACGCGGTACCGCGCCGTGCCCGAGGCCACGACGTAGATCTCGTCGCGCAGGTGCGGGGTCTGGGGCCCGTTTGTGGGCCGCCCCGCGAACCTGAACTCCAGGTCGCCGTCGCGGAACACCTCGGCCGAGCGGCCGGGCGTGATCGGCAGGGCCTGGGCGGCGGCCAGGGACACCGGAGGCGGGGTACGGTCCATGGCGGCCAGTCTAGCCGCCGCGAGAGGCATGGAAAGGCCAGGCGGCGCAGCGGTGTTGACTTCCCGCCGCGCGCTTGCCGTAGGTGCCCGCGGCATTGCAGCGAGGCCCCTTGAACGAAGCCGTCCCCACCAGGCCGGAACCTGGCGAACCGCCGGCAGCCCGACGGCGGGTGCTGGGCCTGGGCGATTCCAAGATCCGCCAGATCGCCAACGCCGGCTTCGGCCGCGAGGGCGTGCTGCGCTTCTGGTTCGGCGAGAGCGACCAGCCGACGCCGGCCTACATCCGCGAAGCCGCGGCCGCCGCCCTGGCGGACGGGCGCACCTTCTACACCCACAACCTCGGCACGGCCGAACTGCGCGCGGCGCTGGGGACCTACCTGCGGCGGCTGCACGGGCCCGTGCTGGAGGGGCGCGCCGTTCTGGTCACCGGTTCGGGCGTGTCGGCCCTGATGGTCTCCATGCAGGCCATCGTCGATCCCGGCGACCGGGTGGTGGTGGTCACCCCGGTCTGGCCGAACATCGCCGAGATCCCGGCGATCCTCGGCGCGGAGGTGGTGCGGCTGGGTCTCGATCCCACGGACGCAGGCTGGCGGCTCGACCTGGATAAGCTGCTGGCCGCCGTCACGCCGGACACACGCCTCGTCCTGCTCAACTCACCCGGCAACCCCACCGGCTGGACCCTGCCGGCCGAGTATCGGGCGCCGATCCTGGAGCACTGCCGGCGCCTCGGCGTCTGGCTGATCGCCGACGACGTCTATGAACGGCTGGCCTTTGACGACGGGCTGCTCAGCGCGCCGTCCTTCCTCCCGCTGGCCGAGCCCGGGGACCGGCTGATCGGCGTCAACAGCTTCTCCAAGGCCTGGGTGATGACCGGTTGGCGGCTGGGCTGGATCGTCGCGCCGGCCGGGCTGGAAGCCGACCTCGGCAAGCTGATCGAGTACAACACCTCCTGCGCGCCGGACTTCGTGCAGGCCGGGGCGGTCGCGGCGCTGGACCACGGCGAGCAGCACATCGCCGCCCTGCGCGCGGACCTGCGGCGCAAGCGCGACCTGCTCGTCGCCCGGTTGAACGCGCTGCCCGGCGTCGCGGCGCCGACGCCGCAGGGGGGCATCTACGTCTTCTTCCGGATCGCCGGGCACGGCGACTCCATGCGCCTCGCGCGCCGGCTGATCGACGAGGCCGGCCTGGGCCTCGCCCCCGGCATAGCCTTCGGCCCCGAGGGCGAGGGCTGGCTGCGCTGGTGCTTCGCGGTGGAGGACGCGGCGCTGGGGGAAGGGGTGCACCGGCTGGCGGGGTGGCTGGGGTAGGCGTCCGTGGCGCAGCGGTCGCGCGGGCGTCTATGCGTCCGCGTCAGCCTCTGGGGGCTTGAAGCCGGGATCACCGGGCAGGGGCGACGCGCGATAGATCCACTCCCCCCGGTGCTTCTCAGGCCAGGACCGATCGCGAATCTGAATCCACAACGTTCGCAGGCGGTGAATGTGGAGGTCGTCGGCGGTCACGGCCACCGCGTGACGCACCACATCCGCCGGGATCGGCCCGTTGGCGGCAGCGCCGTCCTTCTTGATGCTATTCAGAAACGCAGGGCTCGCCTCGGCGAACAGAATCTCGCCGACCGCCTCTACGTACGCGTCAGGAGCATATTCAGAAAGAACCGCGCGCTCCAAATCTAAAATTGTTCTTATGCCGTGCTCTTTCAATGCTACGAAAGTCTTTGCTCCGACAACTAGGCATAACTGAGCCTGAAGGACCCAATCAAAAACCTCGAATAGTCCGAATGGTGTCTCAATATACAACATGATCGGATTAGAGGTTGCGAGATTCTGTACGTCCTCGATATTAACTTCTTCCAGCCTGAACGCTGTTTCGGAATCTATGCCGTCTATGATTTCAACCGGCACTATTTGCGCCTTTTCGTAGACGGATATATTGACAGCCTTCACGAGCGATAGTTTCAACTGGCGGGACACCCACGCCAGACCGGCCTCAGGCGAAAGGCCGATGAAAAACGCCAGTGCGATCCACACGCCTACCGGTGCAACGTGGTCACCCGCTGCGACCGGCGCAGCGACGGATCGCGTCGCCGGGGCGCTCGCCATCGCTGGAGCGTTTCGCACCGCGGCCTGCAACCCTGGGCGCGTCGCGGCAGCGGCCTGGTCCGAGAAACCGAAGGTGGAAGATATGGAATGTCCGACGTTGCTCCAGCCCAGATCGACAGATCTGAACGCAATCACTGCGACGATGACCGACATGATCATCAGACCGATGGTCCGCACGAACGACATGCCGTTGAGTTCATAGTTGAGGGCCTGGCGCGTCAGATTCCGCGTGGCGGCGACATAGGCGCCGAGGAACGCCGCGACCGCCACGGCCACGGCATTCTCGAATCTTGCCTCGGGCGCCGGTCCGCTCACCCAGAAGAAGCTCTGCGGAATTGACATGAAGTATGGACCGTAGATCGAAGCCGGCGGCGTGGGGCAAGTCTGAGCGTCGACGATCTGACAGATCGGCAGCAGAAGCACTTCGAAGCCCACAAAGCACAAGGCGGAGAACAAAGCCGCGCCAATGAGCAACGCCGCAGGATCACGGTTCGCGTTCGCCAGGAAAATACCAGTGCGCGGCTGAGGCCGGTTCCCGTACTTGGCGCCGATCAGATCCAATTGCGGCAGGTGATCGCTGGGAAACAGGCTGTGGATCACATCGTTGTAGACTGCGCTGCGCTGCGCTCTCACGACCCAGCGAGAGGCGAACAGAGCGACCGGCAGCAGCAGAGCGAAGAACGCCGCCATCAGGTGATACTGGATGAGCATGTGAACATCCCGCAACCAAGCCGCGAGAACCGTGGGACCACCCTGACGACAGTGCAAGCGGTTTTGCTACCGCCGAGGGGTGATTTGCGCGTCCGGGTTGGGTGCGGGCGGGAGAAGGAGCACTGCTTCTGCCGTCCGATGTGGCCGGGCGCGGATCGACGTGCGTCACCTCCGCCTTCGCAGATCCGCGATCACGCTGTCGAATCGACATCACCCATGGTAACAATCTCGCGGGCCCTGGTCCGCGCTCTTTCTCATCGTGAAGAAACTCAAAGTCGGCGACAGCGGCGGGCGGGACGCCCGTGCGCGCACGCCGGGCTTCTCAGTCCCCAAAATCCGAAATTCCCCGCGGAAGCGGGGACCCAGGCTTTTTTGCCATCGGTTGGGACCGCGCGGGAGTGTTCGGAAGGAACAAACAAAAGACGCCTGGGTCCCCGCTTCCGCGGGGAATCTCGGATTTGGTGGTGGGAAGGCTTGGGGTGGGACCCGGTCCCCCGCTCACCTGTTCCGCACCTGTTATGCATCGATAACAGGCCTGTTTGGCGCCTGTTATCACCTGTTATCACCTGTTATCACCTGTTATCACCTGTTCCTGAGCGATATCAGGTGGCCGTAACTGATTGAACAATCACGGTTCCAGACCGTAACAGGTGAAAAAAACACCGAAATAACAGGTGGAACAGGTGAATAACAGGTCGGAACAGGCGGACGCGGATCAGGCGCGCTCGCCCTTCAGCACTACCTCCCTGAACTCCAGCGCCACCGCCGCGGGATAGCTGCTCCAGCCCTGCAGCAGGGAGCCGCGGGGATAGGGCGGAGAGAAGTACTCCACCGGCGAGGCCCAGCCGGCGTCCAGGGCGTGCTCCCACCAGCGCATGAGGGGATAGCGCCAGCCGGCCAGGCCCCGGCGCAGGCGCTCGCGGGCGTAGACGGCGTCGAGCCAGGGCCAGTCGGCGCCGTTGTGGTAGCGGAACGGGAAGGCGGTCTTGGAGCGCAGGTCGCGCCGCCGGCCGTAGGTGGGGAAGCAGCACATCACCCCCCAGTCGCCCCACGGCTGGGCGGGATTGGCGCGGCTCTCCAGCATGTCGCGGGCGGCGGCGAGCACCGACGCGGCGCGATCCTCCGGCGCGGCGCCGCTGCGCAGCAAGGTCAGACTGTCGAGGGCGAGGTGATCCTCCGCCGAGCCGTCGGCCCGCTGGTATTCGGCGTACCAGCGGCCCCGCCAGAGCGTCCGGTTCACCACCGCCCGGGCTTTCGAAGCCTCGGACCTGGCGGCGGCGGCGGTCTGAGGGTCGATGGCCTCGCCCAGGCGCGCCAGCACGTCCAGCGCGCCGACCCAAAGGCCGAGATCGTAGGCGACGAGCCCCTCGCGGATCACATTGTCGGCCCAGTCGCGGTCGTTGGCCGGCTTGAGAGGCGCGCCCTGGGGATTGGCGGCGAGGCGACGGTAGCGGCCGAAGATCCGCTTCAGCACCGGCCAGCAATCCCGCGCCAGTTCGTCGTCGCCAGCGGCGCCGACGTAGTCGCCCACGGCCAGGACCAGGAACAGGGGGCTGTCGAAATGGTCGCTCCACCAGTCTCCCAGGGCGTGGGTCCTGGCGGCGCGGGGGTTCCTCGCCCGGTGCGCCTCCCAGGTCCGGGTCTGGGCCGGACCGCCCAGGATCACTCCGCTGGGCGCCTCGCCGTCGGGATGCACGCCCTCGGCGAGGCGCACGATCTCGGCCCGCGCGGCGTGCGGGGCGATACGCAGCAGCAGCTGCAAGGTCCAGTAGCCGTCGCGGTAGTAGGTGCGCGCCGGCGCGCTGTAGTTGAGGCCCGCGGCGAGGCCGTCGAAGGCGCCCTCGGCGGTGCGCCGGATGCTGGCCAGCGCGGCGTGGGCGCCCTGCTGCACCAGGCTGCGCAGCAGCGGCGGACCCTCCGCAAGCACGTCGCAGCGCGCCGCATGCGCATCGGCCTCGGCGATGATCGCCGCCGGGGCCAGGGCGAGGGCCCGCTCCAGCTCCGCCCGATCCGCGCCGGCGGCCACCAGCAGGTCGTCGCCGCGGGGCTCGGCGGCCAGCCAGCCCCAGTCGAGCTGGCAGAGCCTGCCACCCTCGCCGCGGGCGTGGTGGATCGCCGCGACGTCGGTCTCGTGCCAGGGCGCGCAGCGGACGGCGGGGCGCAGGCCGGCGAGCCGCGCGCCGGTGAGCAGGACGGCCGGGGCCGACTGGGCGGCGTGGAGGCCCGAGCCGCGGCCGACCCTGCGATTAGGCCCGATCACGGCCGGGCCGGCGGGTCGCGTCACGCGCACCACGCCCAGGTCGCCGCCGCCCCACACGGCCACCTCCAGCCGCCCGTCGGGATGCAGCTGGCCCTGCAGCCTGGGGCCCATGAACGGCATGACCACCGGCGCCTCGGCCGCCAGCTGGCCATCGGGCCGCGCGCGCAGCACGCCGCTCAAAGCTGCTGGTGGATCCTGCGCAGCCCCTGCACCAGCGTGGCCACCTCCTCGGGCGAGAAGCCGCTGGTGAGGCGCGCCTCGTGGTCGCCGACGCGCGCGAGCGCGGTGGTGAGCATCTCGGCCCCCGCGGGGGTCAGGTACAGGTGCTGGCGCCGGCGGTCGGCGGAGGAACGCTCGCGCCGCAGCAGGTCCCTGGCCTCGAGGCGGTCGACCATGGCCATCATCGTCGCCCGGTCCGTGCCCAGGGCCGCGGCGATGTCCACCTGGGAGATGCCCACGTTGGCCTCGATGAGGACCAGCACGGCGAGCTGCATCTGGGTGATGTCGAGGTCGGCGAGGCTGACGCTGAAGTCGCGATAGATGGCGATGTTCGCCAGCCGAACGTGGACGCCCAGATATTTCCCGAGGCCGCCCATGTCGACTCCCGCCGGGGCCTCTAAGGACTCGGCGGGGTCGTCGGTGTTGGTCATGGTGTGTGATAGCTGGCGCAACCGGGGCGCGTCAAATAGATGTCCGCACGCAACTTCTTCGGCCCCTTGCGCAAAGCGGCGCCGTTGGGCTGTGTCGCAGCTTGGCAATCTCAGATTTCGGGGGCCGGATGACCCGCTACATCGCCGCCATCGACCAGGGGACTACTTCGTCGCGCTGTATTGTCTTCGATGCATCGGGCGCCATCTTGGCCGTCGACCAGAGGGAGCATCGGCAAATCTTCCCGCGGCCCGGGTGGGTGGAGCACGACCCCGAGGAGATCTGGGCCAACGTCGAAGCCGTGGTGCAAGGGGCCTTGGCGAAGCTCTCCATCGGAGCGGCCGACCTCGCCGCCGTGGGCATCACCAACCAGCGCGAGACCACCGTGCTCTGGGACAAGTCCACCGGCCGTCCGGTCCACAATGCGATCGTCTGGCAGGACACCCGCACCGACCGTCTGGTCCAGACCCTGGGCGGAGACGCCGGCCAGGACCGGTTCCGGGGCCGCTGCGGCCTGCCTCTGGCCACCTATTTCTCCGGTCCGAAGATCCGCTGGCTGCTGGACAACGTCGAGGGCGCGCGGGCCGCGGCCGAGCACGGCGAGGTGCTGTTCGGCACCATGGATACCTGGCTGATCTGGAAGCTCACCGGCCGCCACCTCACCGACGTGACCAACGCCAGCCGCACCATGCTGATGAACCTGGCGACGCTGGACTGGGACGACGAACTGCTGGAGGCGATCGGCGTTCCTCGCGCGATGCTTCCCGAGATCCGCTCGTCCTCCGAGGTCTACGGCCAGGCGCGCGGGGTGCTGTCCGGGGTTGCCGTCGCCTCGGCGCTGGGTGACCAGCAGGCGGCCCTGTTCGGCCAGACCTGCTTCGCGCCCGGCGAGGGCAAGTGCACCTACGGCACCGGCGGCTTCCTGCTGGTCAACACCGGAACCAGGGCCATGCAGTCGCGCAACGGCCTGCTGACCACCGTCGGCTACAAGATCGGCGACGCGCCGGCCGTCTACGCCCTCGAGGGTTCCGTCGCGGTCGCCGGGTCGCTGGTGCAGTGGGTGCGCGACAACCTCGGCCTGATCGACTCCGCGCCGCAGATCGAGGCCCTGGCGGCCAGCGTGCCGGACAACGGCGGGTGCTACTTCGTGCCCGCCTTCTCCGGCCTCTTCGCCCCCTACTGGCGGTCCGACGCCCGCGGGGTGATCGTCGGGCTCACCGGCTACATCACCAAGGGCCACATCGCCCGCGCCGTGCTGGAAGCCACCGCCTGGCAGACCCGCGAGGTGGTCGACGCGATGGCGGCGGACTCAGGCGTGCCGCTGACCACGCTGAAGGTGGACGGCGGCATGACCTTCAACGGCCTGCTCATGCAGTTCCAGGCCGACGTCCTGGACGTGCCGGTGGTGCGGCCGGTGGTGGCCGAGACCACCTGCCTGGGCGCCGCCTACGCCGCGGGCCTGGCTGTGGGCTATTGGCCCGACCTGGACAGTCTGAGGGCCAACTGGCGCAAGTCCGCGGAGTGGCGGCCGGCGATGGACCCCGTCATGCGCGAAAAGGCCTTTGCGAAGTGGAAGAAGGCGGTCCAGAGGACCATGGACTGGGTGGACGCCGACGAGTCCTGAGCGATCGCCGGCCAGCCGCCGCCACCTGACCTGCGGAGTGAGATTCATGGCCAGCAGCACGCCGATCCGTGTCGCCGTCACCGGCGCCGCCGGCAATGTGGGCTACGCCCTGCTGTTCCGCATCGCGGCCGGCGAGATGTTCGGCCCCGACCGGCCGGTGATCCTGCAGGTGATCGAGATCCCCGCCGAGGGCGCGCAGAAGGCGCTGCGGGGCGTGGCCCTTGAACTCGAGGACTGCGCCTTCCCGCTGCTGCGGGACATGGTGCTTACCGCCGATCCCGAGACCGGATTCGCCGACGCCAACTGGTGCCTGCTGGTGGGCTCCAAGCCCCGCGGGCCGGGCATGGAAAGGGCCGATCTGCTGAAGGACAACGGGCGGATCTTCATCGCCCAGGGCAAGGCGATCGACGCCGTGGCGGCCGCCGACGCCCGCATCGCCGTGGTCGGCAATCCCTGCAACACCAACTGCATGATCGCCGCCGCCCAGGCCCGGCGGCTGCCGCGCGAGCGCTTCACGGCGATGGTGCGGCTCGACCAGAACCGGGCGACGGCCCTGTTGGCGAGCAAGGCCGGCGCATCGGTGTCCGAGACCAGCGAGCTCTACGTTTACGGCAACCACAGCCCGACGATGTTCGCCGACTTCACCCACGCGCGGATCGGCGGCAAGGCGGCGTCCGGCGTCATCAACGACGACGCCTGGCTGAGGACGGAATTCCTGCCCACGGTCGGCAAGCGCGGCGGGGCGATCGTCGAAGCCCGCAGCCAGAGCTCGGCGGCGTCGGCAGCCAATGCGGTGATCGGCCATGTCCGGGACCTGATCCAGCCGGGCGCCGTCAGCAGTGTGGCGGTGGCCGCGGACGGCGCCTATGGCTTCAGCGAGGGCGTCTGGGCCGGCATGCCGGTGCGCTCGACCGGCCCTGGCTATGAGATCGTCGCGAGCTATGAGATGGACGACTTCGCCAGGAGCAAGCTCGCCATCACCAACCAGGAGCTGGTGAGCGAGCGCGACGTCGTCAGGGAGATGCTCGGCTAGACGCCGAGGCGCGAGACATTGGGAACGGGGACGCCATGATCGTCGAGATGAGAACCTACACCTTGGCGCTCGGCGCCACGGCGACCTACTTCCGCAAATATGGCGAGAAGGGCCTGGCGGTGCAGAAGCGCATCCTCGGCCACCTGGTCGGCTACTATTCGGTGGAAGTGGGGCCGCTGAACCAGGTCATCCACTTGTGGGGCTACGACAGCTTCGAGGACCGCGCCAAGCGCCGCGCGGCGCTCTGGGCCGACGCCGAATGGCTCGAATATGTGCGCGACGTCGCCGGCTTGGTGGTGAAACAGGAAAACCAGATCCTCTCACCGGCGCCGTTCTTCAACGTGCCTAGGCCGGAGTAGGGGAGAAGGACTTCACCTCGCCTTCGCCGCATAGAGCACCACCGGCCAGCCGCCCGGTGCGGTGACGACGCAGCGCAGTTCGTGCGGGCCTTCCTGTATCTCGCCGGCGTGCAGGCCGGCGGCGTGGGCGGCTTCGCGGGCGGCGGCGACGTCGCCCACCTTGATCATGATCCCGGCCTGGTCCGAGACTCGGTCGGTTCCAGCCAGGGCGATGCGCATGCCGGCCACGTCGAACTGCGCCCAGCGCTCGCCGTCCACGAAGGTGGGCGCCGCGCCGAGCAGCGCCGCCCAGATGCGCGCCGCCTCCGCCACATCGGGAACCGGCAGCACCGGGGTCACGCCTTGCACGTCCATTCGCAGCTCCCGCGCAGTTCAACGCATCCGCTTCATCATTCCGTGCGGCGTCAAGCTAGGCTAGAGCCCGCGCATGTCGCGCGCGCCACAGATCCTGCCCCACGCCGAGGCGCCGGCCGCGCCATATCTGCTGGCGCTGTCCTGCCCCGACCGCATCGGCATCGTCGCGCGGGTGGCGCAGTTCCTGGTGGAGCACGGCTGCAACATCGTCGAGAGCGCCCAATACGGCGACCCGGAGAACAGCCGCTTCTTCCTGCGCACCGGTTTCACGCCCACCACCGGCCGGACCCCTTCCGAGCTCGAGCCCGCCTTCGCGCCGATCGCCGCTGAATACGGCATGCAGGCGCGCTTTCACGACATGCGTCGGCGCACCCCGACCCTGCTGATGGTCTCGCGCTTCGGCCATTGCCTGAACGATCTGCTGTTCCGGTGGCGCATCGGGGCGCTGCCCATCGAGATCAAGGCGGTGGTCTCCAACCACGCCGACTTCGCCGAACTCGCCGGGTCGCACGGTCTGGCCTTTGTTCACCTGCCGGTGACGGCGGCGACCAAGGCGGATCAGGAGGCGCGGCTGGCGGCGTTGGCGGACGACCTCGGCGTCGAGCTGATCGTGCTCGCCCGCTATATGCAGATCCTGTCGCCTGAGTTCTGCGCGCGGCGGCCCGGCGGCATCATCAACATCCACCACTCGTTCCTGCCCAGCTTCGTGGGCGCGCGGCCCTACCACGCGGCGCACCGGCGCGGCGTGAAGCTGATCGGGGCCACGGCCCACTATGTGACGGCTGACCTCGACGAGGGCCCGATCATCGAGCAGGCGGTGGAGCGCGTGGAGCACAACCTCTCGGTGGGCGACTACATCGCGGTGGGGCGCGATCTGGAGGCTCTGGTGCTGGCGCGTGCTGTAAAGTGGCACGCGGAGCACCGCGTGCTGCTCAACGGTTCGAGAACCGTCATCTTCCACTAGGCTTCGCGGGGCGCCCGGGCGCCCCGCGAGTGAGGTCTAGTCGCCGTCGGTAATGTCGGCCAGCTTGCCGAAGATCGGCTCGCCGCCGGCGGTGGCGACTATCTCGCCTTCATCCTTCACGCCTTTCTTGGCGACGCGCACTTCGTGCTCGCCCTTCTCAGCTTCCTTCTCGGCGGCGGTCTTGTGGACTTCGTCGTCGGACATCCTGCTACTCCGTTAGTTACGGTTGCGGGCGGGGTTGGCCCGGTAAGCGGTATTGCCATCATGACACGCCCAGGCACGGCTGTCAGCCACTAGCGGCCAGCGCGAACCCACCGCGGCGCACCACAGGTTGGGCGGCCGCCATCCCGGTGCGATACACTGCCTGCCATGGCGGGCGACCCGAATACGTTGGAACTGCTGGCGCGCGGCGCCTCTGTCGGCGTGTTCATGGCCTTGGCGATCGGCCTGAGCCGCGGCGCGCCGACGCCGGCGCGAATCACCGGTGTCCTGGTCTGCCTGGTGTCCGCGGCGCGCGCGCTCGCTCAATTCCCACTGGCGCTCTCGGCTCTGGGGCCGGTCAAGTACCCGGTTTGGGCGTTGACCATCATGGGCGTGGGTCTTCACTGGGCGTTCGCCACGGAACTGTTCGGCGACCGCAGGAAACTCAATCCGCTTCGCTTCGCGCCCGCGCTGGTGCTGCTGGCGGTCGGCATGGCGGCAGCCTCGGCGCCGCGCGACGTTTCGAGATTGCTGTGGCTTACGCACCATCTGATCGGCATCGCGCTGATATTCCACGCTCTGGCGGTGATCGCCGTCGGCTGGCGACAGGACCTGGTGGAGCCTCGGCGCACCCTGCGCGGACCCGTCCTCGCGCTCGGCACCATCTATGCGCTCGTGTTCGTCAGTCTGGATGTCTTCACCACCTTCAGGCTGTCGGCGCCCTACTACCCCTCGTCCTTGGACGCCTTGCTATCGCCCCTCGTGGGCGGCCTTGCGATCGCCGTCCTGCTGCGCGCCGATCCGGCGCTGTTCGAAGTTGCAAGACCTGCCGACCGCGCCGCGCCTCGGCCCGTGGCGGCGCAGGACCAGACAGTCCTCACGCGGCTGACCAGAGCGATGGATGAGCAGGAGCTGTGGAGGCAGGACGCGCTGACGATCGCCGATCTCGCGCGCGGCGTGGGCGTCCCAGAACACCGGCTGCGCAATGCGATCAACACGGGGCTCGGCTACCGGAATTTCGCCGCCTTTCTGAATGAACGCCGCGTGGCCGCGGCGAAGGCCGCGCTCGCCGATCCGGCGAAAACCCGCACGCCTGTCTCGGCGATCGCCTACGAGGTCGGGTTCGGTTCGCTGGGACCGTTCAACCGCGCCTTCAAGGACGCCACCGGCATGACCCCGAGCGCGTGGCGCTCGGCATCGTTCGAAGGCGACCCGAAGCCCGCGATTCCTGGCTGAATCGTCAATTCCTGGACGATTTCCAACCGCGGCGAGCCACGCGCCGCGTTGGCGTGCTGGCTGAGCCTCCAACCCGGGAGGGCGGCATGAGCACGACTCCAAACAACATCCGCGAGGCGCTTTGCGCGCGCATATCCGACCGACCGGATGCCGCGAAACGGGTGGCGGCATGATGACTCGGCGCAGGCTGGCGCAGTCGGCGGCGGGCCTGCTGGGCGCCGGCGTGGTGAGCGTTGCGTCGAGCCGGGCGTGGACAGCCGCGGCGGCCGTGGACCTGGCGCCTCTTTCCCGCCGAGTTCGCGGCAAGGTGCTCGCGCCGACGTCGGACGGGTACGACCAGGCCCGGCGCACGTTCAGCTTCAATCCCAGGACCGACGCGCGGCCGGCCGCGATCGTGCGCTGTCTCGACGACGCCGATGTCGCCCGCACCATTGAATTCGCGCGCAAGGCGCGGCTCGAACTGGCGGTCCGGGGTGGCGGCCATGACGTGCTGGGCGCCTCGACCTGCGAGGGCGGCGTCGTCATCGACCTCGCCGAGATGAACGCCGTCGCTCTGGACAAGTCCGGCGCGATGGCGACCGTGGGACCCGGCGCGCGCATCGGCCTGGTGGACAATGTGCTCCAGGACCGGCGGCGCGGGCTCGCGCTCGGCTGCAACCCGACCGTCGGAGTCTCCGGCCTCACGCTCGGGGGTGGGTTCGGCTGGCTTGTCGGCAAGCACGGCGCGGCCTGCGACAATCTGCTGGGCGCGAAACTGGTGACGGCGGAGGGGCGCATGCTCGACGTGAACGCGTCCGAGCATGCGGACCTGTTCTGGGCGCTGCGCGGCGGCGGCGGCAACTTCGGCGTCGTCACCAGTCTGCAGTACGCCACCCGCGAGCTCGACGCGGTCACCGGCGGTTTCATCGCCTATCCCGGCGGACTCTTGCCCGAGTTCCTGCGCTTCTACCGCGACTACATGGCCGAGGCCCCCGACGAACTCGCCGTGGAGGTGGTGGCAATGACGTTCGATCAGCCGGTGGTCATCGCCATCGTCTGCTGGTCCGGCGATCCTGCCGTGGGAGAGCGGGTGTTGGCGCCGCTGCGCGCATTCGGGCCGCCGCTGGTGAGCGGACTGGCGGTCAGGCCCTACGCCCAGGCCATGACCCCCACGCCCGAGGTCGCCGGCGCTTTCCAGCAGCACATGCGCCAACCGGACGGGCCGCGGGACGCGCCCGGCGGCTACTGGCTCGGCGGCAGCCTTGACGTGTTGTCGGACGCCGCCATCGCCACCATCGCCGAACGACTGGCGCTGGCGCGCGGCGGCGGCGCGTTCGGCTTGGGGCACTACCTGCATGGCGAGGTCTGTCGCATCGACCCGGCCGCCACGCCTCTGCTTCGACCGAAAGGGTCCGTCGTGTACCACTTCGACGCTTCATGGGGGTCCGCGGCGCAGGCGAGCGAACGAATGGCCTGGGTCGACGGCTCGCTCGCCGCCATGCGCCCGCATTCGCGGCCGACCTACATCAACTACCTGAGCACCGACGACGAGCCTGCGGTGAAGGCGTCGTACGGCTCGAACTATGCGCGGCTTCTCTCCGTCAAGCGCGCGATCGATCCGGACAACGTGTTTCATCGCAACCGGAACGTTCGACCATAGCGAGCCTCGCGCCTGCGCGGGCCGGCGAATGCGGGCGCCGCTCGGAAACTCGCCCGCGCGCAGCGAATCCGGCATGGTCGCCCGCGCATGAGCCAGGAACCTTTCTTCACCCGCGACGGCGATCGCTTCGTCCCCACCCCGGTCAGCCGCGGGCCGTGGGATCCCAAATCGCTGCACGGGCGTGTGGTCGTCGGCCTGCTGGGGCGCGAGATCGAACGCCGGCTGGGCGATCCGGAATTCATGCCGGCGCGGCTTACGGTGGACATGTACCGCCTGCCGGACCTGTCGCCGGTGGAGGTCGCAATTCGTGTCGTCCGCGACGGCGGGCGCATCAAGGTGATCGATGCGGAGTTCTTCAGCGCCGGGACCAGCATGGCGAGGGCCACCTGCCAGCTGCTGCGTCGCACCGAGAACCCGCCGGGCAACGTCTGGTCGCCGCCGAACTGGGAGGCGCCGAAACCCGCCGACATCCCGCAGCCGGATGGCCGGCGCGGCGGCATGGGCGACATGTGGGCCACCCGGCCGATCAGGGGCGACTTCGGCGGGACCGGAAAGCGCCAGGTTTGGATCAGCGAGGTGCGCGAGCTGATCGGCGGCGAGCCCCTCACGCCGTTCAGCCGAGTGGCCCTGGCCGCCGACTACGCCAGCCCGTTCGCCAACGCGGGCGACAAAGGCCTGGGCTGGATCAACAGCGACGTGACGCTCTATCTCCACCGGCTGCCCGCGACCGAATGGGTCGGATTCGAGGTGGTCAACCACCACGCCACCGCCGGCGTCGCCATCGGCGAATGCTTCCTCTACGACGAGGAGGGCCCGATCGGCTCGTCCACCGTGGCGGCGCTGGCCCAGCGGCGGTCGATGGGCGGCCAGGTCCGGGCGCCAGGGTGAGGGGTTACGCCGTCTGACGCTTGGCGGCCGCCAGCTCACGCAGCGGGGTCTGCGGGCGCGGGCCGTAGTGGGAGATGACCTCGGCCGCCGCCAGCGAGCCAAGGCGGCCGCATTCGGCCAGGGGCAATCCCTTGGCCAGGCCGAAAAGGAAGCCGGCGGCGTATTGGTCGCCGGCGCCGGTGGTGTCGACCACCTTCGTCACCGGTTCGGCGGCCACCGGATGGCGCGCATCGCCCGCCAGGATCAGCGAGCCCGCGGCGCTGCGGGTCAGGGCGGCGATGTTGGTCATGCCGACCATGGCCGCGGCGGCGGCGTCAAAGTCGTGGGTCTCGAACAGCGAGGTTACCTCCGCCTCGTTGGCGAAGACGATGTCCACCTCCGTCTCGATGAAGCCCAGCAGCGCCGCGCGATGGCGCTCCACCACGAAGGCGTCGGACAGGGTGATGGCGATGAGCCGGCCCGAGGCCCGCGCCAGGCCCGCCGCCTTGGCGAAGGCGCGGCGGGCTTCGAAGGGGTCGAAGAGGTAGCCCTCCAGATAGACGATGGCGGCGCCCTCGATGATCTCGGGCTTGACGTCCGCGGCGGTGAGCTCGGTGGAGGCGCCCAGGAAGGTGGACATGGTGCGCTGGCCGTCGGAGGTGACGTTGATCAGCGAGCGGCCGGTCGCCGGGCCGCCGGTCAGGCGCGCGACGTCGAAGTCGACGCCGATGGCGCGCATGTCGTGGGCGAAGACGTCGCCCAGCTGGTCGTCCGCCACCTTGCCCAGATAGGCCGCGCGTCCGCCGAAGCTCGCCACGCCCGCGATGGTGTTGCCCGCCGAGCCGCCCGAGGTCTCCAGGCCGGCGGCCATGTGGGAATAGAGCTGCTCGGACTGGCTTTCGTCCACCAGGCTCATGGCGCCCTCACCAGGCCGTGGGCGGCGAGGAAGGCGTCGTCCGCCGGGGCGATCACGTCGACGATGGCGTTGCCGATGGCGGCGACGTCGTAGCGGGCGGTCATTCGGCGATACCGGGGCTGGAAAAGGGGCGCGGGACCCTAGTTCAGCCCACCGCGCGGAGCAAATCGCGCCCGGGCTTCACGCCGCCGCCATAGGCCGGGCTGCGATGCCAGGCGACGGCGCTGCGCACGATCTCGTCGAGGTCCGAGTCGGCGGGCCGCCATCCCAGGCGGTCCAGCGCATAGGCCGGTTCGGAGATCAGGCTCGCCGGGTCGCCGTCGCGGCGCGGACACGCCGAACGCGGGACGGGCGCGCCCAGCGCCCGCTCCACCGCGTCGATCACCTGCAGCACCGAGCATCCGCGGCCGGTCCCGACGTTGAACGCCTCGAAGTCCCCGTGCGGCATGCCGAGGGCCAGGGCTGCCATATGCGCCTGGGCGAGGTCGTTCACATGCACATAGTCGCGCACGCACGAGCCGTCCGGCGTGTCGAAGTCGGTCCCGTAGACGCTGAGCGGCGGGCCGTTCCCAAGGCCCGCCGCGATGGCCAGGGGGATGAGGTGGGTCTCCGGTTCGTGCGCCTCGCCGATCAGGCCGGACGCATCGGCGCCGGCGGCGTTGAAGTAGCGCAGGGCAACGGCCGTGGCGCCGAACGCGGCGCAGTGGGCGGCGATCATCCGCTCGGCCACCAGCTTGGTCTCGCCATAGGGGCTGGCCGGATCCTTCGGATGGTCCTCGGCCAGGGCGACCCCGGCGGGACCGCGCCCATACACCGCCGCGCTCGACGAAAACACCAGGCGTTGCACGCCGCAGTCGCTCATGGCGGCCAGCACGGCGTCGACACCGCCTACATTGACGTCGAAGTAGCGGTCGGGGTCGGCCACGGAGCCTGCCACCTCGATCAGGCCGGCGAAGTGCATCACGGCGCCGACGCGGTGCTCGCGCATGGCGGCGCACAGGGCCGCGCGGTCGCGCACATCGCCGCGCACGAACTCACCCCAGCGCAACGCCTCCGGGTGGCCGGCGCTCAGATCGTCGAACACCACGGGCGTGAGGCCCCGCTCGGCCAAGGCCTTGACCGCGTGAGCGCCGATGTAGCCGGCCCCGCCGGTGACCAGCACGGATATCTTGGAGGGTGCGTTCCCGAACATGAGACCGCAGCGTAACCGCAGAAAGTATCCGGTCTCGTAACGGGCGGGCGGATTATGGCGAGGCCGGCCGCTACGCCGCCAGCGCCCGCGTCGCCGCGACCACGATGCGGGCCTTCACGCGGGTCTCATCCGCCGTCTGGCCGGCGCAGTAGATCTCCGAGCCGATCCCGAACGCCCGGGCGCCGGCGGCCCACCAGGCGGCGAGATCCCCTGCCCTGACGCCGCCGACCGCCCAGATCTGGACATCCGGCGGCAGCACCGCGCCGAGCTGGCGCAGGTGGCCCGGCCCGTAGGTGGAGGCAGGGAACAGCTTCAACCGGCGCGCGCCCGCAGCGATCGCCGTGAACGCCTCGCTGGCCGTGGCGAAGCCGGGGACCGGCTCCAGGCCGAGCGCGACGCTTCGCCGGATCACCGGGGATTCGGTATTGGGGGCGACGATGAAGCGGCCGCCGGCCTCCGCGGCTGCGTAGACCTGCTCGGGCGTCAGCACCGTGCCCGCGCCGCAGATCATCCGGCCCGCGAACGCCGAGGCCAGGCGGCGCAGGCTCTGCAGGGGATCGGGCGAGTTCAGCGGAACCTCCACGGCCCGCACGCCCGCGTCGAACAGCGCCTCGCCGACGCCGACCGCCTCGTCCGGCGACACGCCGCGCAGGATCGCCACCGCGGGACAGACGGCCAGGGCTTCGTCCAGGGTCATGCCGTTGCTCCCGCGGCGAAGATGGCCTTCAGGCCCGCCAGCACCGCCTCGTCGCCCGCGTGGATGCGGACCGTCCAGTCCCGACGTCCCAGGGCCGTAGCATAGCGCGCGCAAAGTTCGGGCGCGCCGATCAGCTCGATCGTCTCGCCCTGCTCCGCCGCGATCAGGCCGGGCAGGCTCGCCGCCTCGGCGCCGATCAGCAGGCCGGACAGGAAGGACGGCGTCGAGTCCGGCGGCGCGCCCGCCCCCGCCACGCGCCCGCGCGCCGCATAGAGCCGGGCGGTGAGCGCCTCCCCGTCGCCGGCGGCGGCGAGGCCGGCTTCGAAGGCCTCGGGATCGTCGCGGTAGGGCGCGGGGGTCTTGAAGATGCTGTGCCGGCACAGGACCTCGAACAGCTCCCCGGTGAAGGCGCTGACGAAGCGGGTGATGCGGCCCGCCTCGACGCGCAGCCATTTGCTGTGGGTCCCGGGATGGCAGACCAGCCGGCGGCCATGGGCTCTGGCCGGGTCGAGGCGGAGCCAGCCGAAGGCCTGGGTCTCCTCGCCGCGCAGCACGTCGGGAGCGCCGGCGACACCGTCGCAGCGGATCCCGGGCGCGATCCACACCGGCGGGTCCTCGCCCTCCACCCGGCAGAGCCCGGCGGCGACCTCGGCGAAGCTGGCGGGACAGTCCACATAGGGCGCGACGGTCCAGCCGACATTGGAGCCGATCGCCCCGCAGAGGATCGCCGTCAGTCGCTCGGCCCCCAGCGCCGGCCGCACCTCGCCGTCGAACCTCCGCCGCGCCTCGCCGGGCGCCAGGCTGTTCACGCCCAGCGCGAAGTCGCGCCGGCGCAGCACCTCGCCGCGCGCGGACACCACCCACGCGCGCAGGTTGGTGCCGCCCCAGTCGCCGGCGAGGAAGGCCGCGTCCGCCATGACGCATCCCTACAAGGCCGGCCGCGCCGCGACCACAGCGGCGTCGGCGCGCTTGCCCCTGCGAAAGGCGCTTGCCTGCCCGCCCAGTCCTGACCCAAGCTGAAAGCGGCCGCGAGAAACGCACGAGAAGACCCGGACCGCGGAACGACACTGGGAGGATGGGCCATGAAATTCGGCATCTTCTACGAGCTGCAACTGCCCAGGCCCTGGGGGCCGGACAGCGAATGGAAGCTCTACAACAACGCCCTCGACCAGCTCGAACTCGCCGACCGCCTCGGCTACGACTACGCCTGGGAGGTGGAGCACCACTTCCTGGAGGAATACTCCCACTCGTCCGCCCCCGAGGTGTTCCTGGGCGCGGCCAGCCAGCGGACCCGGAACATCCGCCTGGGCCACGGCATCATCCAGCTCACCACCAGCCATCCGGCCAAGGTCGCCGAGCGCGTCTCGGTGCTCGACCTGGTGAGCAACGGCCGTGTGGAGTTCGGCATGGGCGAGAGCGCCAGCATCACCGAGCTGGAGCCGTTCAACGTGCGCTTCGACGACAAGCGCGCGATCTGGGAGGACGCGGTCCGTTGCCTGATCCCGATGTTCGGCGACGGCGGGACCGAGTACCACGGCAAGTACTTCGACTTCCCGGCCCGCAACGTCCTGCCCAAGCCGCGCCAGAAGCCGCATCCGCCCCTGTGGACCGCCTGTTCGCAGCTGGAGACCATCGCCTACGCCGGGTCCAAGGGCATCGGCGCCCTGGGCTTCCAGTTCGTCAGCGCCGAGGCGGCGCACGCCTGGGTGCACGCCTACTACAACGCCATCACCAAGCGGCTGGACCGCCTGGCCGACTACCCGATCAATCCGAACATCGCCCTGGTTTCGATGTTCATGTGCGCCGCCACCGACGAGGAAGCCCGCGCCAAGGCCGACGGCGCGACCTTCTTCCAGTTCTGCCTGCGCTTCTACAACTCCGCCGACCGCAAGCGCCCGGGTCCGGGCGAGGTGGACATGTGGCAGGAATACACGAGGTGGAAGGCGGCCAATCCCGAGCAGGCCGAAAAGGCGGTGTCCGGCGGCCTGATCGGCAGCCCGGAGACCATCCGGCGCAAGCTGCGCAAGTTCGAGGCCTCGCACATCGACCAGGTGATCCTGCTCAACCAGGCCGGCCGCAACAGCCACCAGGACATCTGCGACAGCCTGGAACTGTTCGCCAAGGACGTCATGCCCGAGTTCCACGCCAACATCGCCGAGCATGAGGCCTGGAAAAAGCAGGTGCTGAACCGGCAGATCCACCTGGAGGAGATCGAGACCGAGCAGTTCACCATGCGCTATGGGCCTAAGGCGGTGACGGTCTAGGCATGGCGGACGCCGAGGCCCTGCCCCTCGCCGGCATCCGCGTCCTGGACCTGACCCTGGCGCGGGCGGGGCCGACCTGCGTGCGCCACCTGGCGGACTGGGGCGCGGATGTAATCACGGTCTGGGCGCCGGCCGCGTCAGGGGGCGACGACGTGATCGGTCGGCGCGACGGGCCGGACTTCCAGAACCTGCACCGCGGCAAGCGGGTGATCAGCCTGAACCTCAAGTCGCCGGAGGGCCACGCGGCGTTCCTGCGGCTGGTGGAGCGCGCCGACGTGCTGGTGGAGAACATGCGCCCGCCGGTGAAGCACCGCCTGAAGATCGCCTACGACGACCTGAAAGATATCAACCCGCGCCTGATCTACGGCAGCATCAGCGGCTTCGGCCAGGATGGCCCCTACGCCGACCGCGCCGGCGTCGACCAGATCGCCCAGGGCATGGGCGGGCTGATGTCGATCACCGGCGAGCCCGGGCGTGGCCCGATGCGGGTGGGCATCGCCGTCGCCGATTCCACCGCCGGCAACCTGCTGGCGCTGGGCATCATGATGGCCCTGTTCCAGCGGGTGAAGACCGGGCGCGGCCAGTACGTGCACACCTCCCTGCTGGAGAGCCAGATCTTCATGCTGGACTTCCAGGCCGCCCGCTACCTGATGGCCGGCGAGGTGGCTGGCCAGGCGGGCAACGACCATCCGACGGCCATCCCCACCGGCGTCTTCCCCACCTCCGACGGCCACGTGAACATCGCCGCCTCGTCCAATGCGCAGTTCCAGCGGCTCACCGAGGCCCTTGGCCGTCCCGAATGGGCGTCCAGGCCCGAGTGGGTGTCGGGCGGCCGGCGCGCCCGCGACCGCGTGGCCCTCAACGCGGCGATCGGCGCGGAGACGGCGAAGCAGTCCAGCGCCTATTGGGTCGACAAGCTCGAGGCCGCCGGCGTGCCCTGCGGGCCGATCTACAGCATCGACCAGACCTTCGCCGATCCCCAGGTGAAACACCTGAAGATGGCCGCCCCGGTGCACCATCCGCAACTGGGCGACACGCACATGGTGGCGACCCCGCTGCACATCGGAACCTACGACTGGCGCATCCGCGAGGCGGCCCGCACTTCGCCGGACGACACCGACGCCGTGCTTGCCGAAGCGGGATTCACCGCGGCCGAGATCGCCGCCTTGCGGGCGAGCGGCGCGGTCTGAAGTCTTCGCGCTCTCCATGGTCGCACCGCGCAATTTGGGGGTAGCGCGAACCGGAACTCGCCACTAAGTACGGCCCCGCATGAGACCACAAAAGCTCCACAGCTTCGCCGAACGCCAGGCGGCGTCAGCCGAAGCGAAAAAGGCCCTGCTGGCCAAGTTCAAACCCAAGCCCCATGTGAGCGACCCGAATCTCGAGGCGCGCCGAGCCGCCCGCGAGGCCGAACTCGAGGCGATCCGCAAGGCGCGTCAGGAAGAGCGCGAGAAGAAGCGCCGGGCCAGCGCCAAGGCCGAAGCCGAACGCGCCGCCCTCGAGGCGGAGCTTCACGAGGCCATGGAACTGGAACTCCGCGCCTCCCAGAAAGCCGCCCGCGACGCGCGCTACGCGGCCAGGAAGCAGCGGCGGAAGTGATCCTTCTCCCGCAAGGGGAGAAGGACTACGAACCCCGCCAGTCCTTCTGCGGCCGCAGCCAGTAGATCCCGCCCTCGCGCGCCATCATGCCGTAGCCGATCATTTCGCGGCGCAGGGTGGCGCTGTCCCAGTGGCGGCGCTGGATGATCTCGTTGACCTCGGCTTCCGGGTAGCGGCGACCCTCGGCGAAGGCCTCGGCCAGCCACTTCAGCACGATCCAGCGCTTGCGCCGGCTGGCGGGGATCTGGCTGAGGGTTCCGTCGACGGCCACGAAGGTCGCCAGCACCTTGTCCTCCCAGTTCGGCGACGCCGACGCCGCGGCGGCCAGCGCCCCTACCCGCTTCTGGTCGAGCATGGAGCGGTTGAGCCGGATCAACGTGCCCGCCTGCAACGCGTGCCAGTGAGTGACGCCCTCGGAGCGCACGCGGACCAGCCCGAGGGCTTTCAGGGTGGTCAGGTGATGGGAGACGGTGGGTTCCTTCAGGTCCAGCATCTCGGCCAGTTCCTGCACGCTGCGCTCGCGCTCGGCCAGCAGGCCGACGATGCGCAGGCGGCTCTCGTTGGCCATGGCCTTGAAGAAGGCCACCAGGGTGGCGAGATCGGCTTCCGACACGACTTGAATTCCTTCGATCGCCTTCTAATTAGATGACGATCGAATTATTGGCAAGCGCCGCCGATGCGGGCCGGCCCGCCAGGGCCTATATCGCGGGGAGTGGCCGCGCTCCTGGGACGGCCGCCGACGCATGACGAAGGGACGGACATGAGCAGCGATCCCCGCCAGTGGATGTGGGCCAACGCCCTCGACGCCCTGGCCCAGGCCGAACACCTGCACCGGCGCATGTTCGAGCCAATGGCCGCACGCGCGTCGTGCTGGGAGCCGCCGGTGGACGTGATCGAGACCGACCGCGAGGTGCTGGTCCTCGCCGCCCTGCCCGGGGTAAGTCCCGACAGCGTCGAGGCGGTGATCAAGGACGGGGCGCTGATCATCGCGGGCCATCGAACCCTGCCGCCCGAACTTCGCGTGGCGGTGATCCATCGCCTGGAGCTGCCGCAAGGCCGCTTCGAGCGCCGCATCCTGCTCCCGGCCGGACGCTACGGCGCCGTGCGACGCGCCGACGTGAACGGTTGCCTCGTAATAACTCTCAGTAAGGCCGCTTGAACATGACCCCCGCCGACATCGCAGGCCCCATCGTCACCGGCCAGGCGATTACGCCCGCCACGCCCCCCGCCGACGCGCTGATCGTCGTGCCGGTGCGCAACACCGTGCTGTTCCCGGAAATCGTGTTCCCGATCACCATCGGCCGGGCGATCTCGGTGAACGCGGCCCAGGAGGCGGTGCGCGAGCAGCGCCAGGTGCTGATCGTGCTGCAGAAGGACCCCGCCAAGGACGAGCCCACCGGCGAGGACCTCTACGACGTCGGCACCGTGGCCAATGTGCTGCGCTACATCACTGCCCCTGACGGCGCCCATCACGTGGTCTGCCAGGGCGTGCAGCGGTTCCGCATCAGCGAATATGTGCACGGCTTTCCCTATCTGGTGGCCCGCGGCGTGCTCCTGCCCGAGCCCCAGGGCGCCGGCACTGAAATCGAGGCGCGCTTCCAGCTGCTGCGCCAGCAGGCGCTGAACGTGCTCGAGCTGCTGCCGCAGGCGCCGGCCGAGCTGCGCTCGGCGGTGGAGAACATCACTTCGCCGGGCGGCCTCGCGGACCTGTCCATCGCCTACATGGACGCCAAGCCCGAGGAAAAGCAGGAGATACTCTCCACCCTCGACCTCTCGACGCGGCTGGACCGGGTCTCGCGGATGCTCGCCCACCGTCTGGAGGTGCTGAAGCTGTCCGACGAGATCGGCCGCCAGACCAAGGCCTCCATCGACGACCGCCAGCGCGAGATCCTGCTGCGCGAACAGATGGCGGCGATCCAGAAGCAGCTGGGCGAGGACGGCGGCAACACCCAGGAGATCGCCGAGCTCGACAAGGCGATCACCGAGGCCGCCATGCCGGCCGAGGTGGAGACCCAGGCCAAGAAGGAGCTGCGCCGGCTGCAGCGGATGAGCGACGCCTCGGCCGAATACGGCATGGTGCGCTCCTACCTCGACTGGCTGATCGAGCTGCCATGGAAATTGCCGGAAACGCCGCCGATCGACATCAAGGAAGCCCGCAACATCCTCGACACGGACCACTACGGTCTGGAAAAGATCAAGACGCGGATCGTCGAATACCTGGCGGTGCGCAAGCTGGCGCCAGAGGGCAAGGCGCCGATCCTGTGCTTCGTCGGCCCGCCCGGCGTGGGCAAGACCTCCCTCGGCCAATCCATCGCCAAGGCCATGGGCCGGCCCTTCGTGCGCGTAAGCCTGGGCGGCCTGCACGACGAGGCGGAGATCAGGGGACACCGGCGCACCTACATCGGCGCCCTGCCCGGCAACATCATCCAGGCCATCCGCAAGGCCGGATCTCGCGCCTGCGTGATGATGCTGGACGAGATCGACAAGATGGGCGCCGGCTTCCAGGGCGATCCTTCGTCGGCCATGCTGGAAGTGCTTGATCCAGAGCAGAACAATTCGTTCCGCGACAACTATTTGGCCGTGCCCTTTGACCTGAGCCGCGTGGTGTTCATCACCACCGCCAACATGCTCGACACCGTCCCGGGGCCCCTGCGCGACCGCATGGAGATCATCAGCCTCGCCGGCTACACCGCCGAGGAGAAGCTGCAGATCGCCCAGCGCTATCTGGTGCGCCGCCAGTTGGAGGCCAACGGCCTGAAGGCCGATCAGGCGGAGATCGACGCCGCCGCCCTGCGCGAGATCATCGACGGCTACACGCGCGAGGCCGGCGTGCGCAGCCTGGAGCGCGAGATCGGCCGGGTGCTGCGCCATGTCGCCGTGCAGGTCGCCGACGGCAAGGAGGGTCAGGTGAAGATCGGGACCGCCGAGGTCGCCGAGATCCTGGGCGCGCGCCGCTTCGAGAACGAGGTGGCCATGCGGGTCTCGACGCCCGGGGTAGCCACGGGCCTGGCCTGGACGCCGGTGGGCGGGGACATCCTGTTCATCGAGGCGGCGAAGACGCCGGGTTCGGGAAGGCTGATCCTCACCGGCCAGCTGGGCGACGTGATGAAGGAGAGCGCCCAGGCGGCGCTCAGCCTGGTGAAGGGCCAGGCCGCCCGCCTCGGGGTCGACGACGAGGTGTTCGAGAAGGCCGACATCCACGTGCACGTGCCGGCCGGCGCCACGCCGAAGGACGGTCCGTCGGCGGGGGTGGCCATGTACATGGCCCTGGCCTCGCTGATCACCGGCCGCACGGTGCGCAGCGACACCGCCATGACCGGCGAGATCTCCCTGCGCGGCCTCGTCCTGCCGGTGGGCGGGATCAAGGAGAAGGTCGTGGCCGCCGCCGGCGCCGGCATCACCCGCGTGATGCTGCCGGCCCGCAACCGCCGCGACTACGACGAGATCCCCCCAAGCGCCCGCGACAAGCTGGAGTTCGTCTGGCTGGAACGCGTCGAGGACGCGGTGGAAGCCGCCCTGGAAAAGACCCCGCGCAAGCCGGCGCGGCGGGAGGTGGCGGCGGCGGTGCAGTAGGGCGCGCGCCCGAACAGCGACGGCGCGGACTATGTGTGCGCCGTGGCTCCGACCCACCCCCATCCGAAATTCCCCGCGAAAGCGGGGACCCAGGTTTTTTGGGGAATCTGCGGCGAGCCCGCGTGTCCGGAAAAAACGCCTGGGTCCCCGCTTTCGCGGGGAATTTCGGGGATTTGGCAGGGTCGAGCGCCACTGCGGGCGCCAGTCTGGACGAGGATGCGCTCCTGGCGGTTGGAACTCTACTTTCCCTTAACCCGTCGAGGGTCTATATGCGGGCCTGACTTATGCTCACTTTTAGCATAACCATTTGAGACGCCAGTGACGAAGGACGCCCATTCGGTGAAGCGGGACTTTCACTGCCTCTACACGCACGACTTCGTGCGGATCGCCGCCGCAGTTCCGGAGGCCGTCGTCGGGGATCCCGCGGCGAATGCGGCGACGATCCTGAAGCTGGCGAAGCGGGCCGACGAGGCGCGGGCGGCGCTGGTGGTGTTTCCGGAACTCAGCCTTTCGGCCTACGCCATCGACGACCTGCTGCACCAGGAAGCCTTGCTGGAAGCCGTGGAAGCGCAGGTCGCGCACCTCGCCGAGGCCTCGCAGGACCTGTTCCCCGTGCTGATCGTCGGCGCGCCGCTGCGGACCAGGGGCCGGCTGTTCAACACCGCCGTGGTGATCCACCGGGGGGCGGTGCTGGGGGTGGTCCCCAAGTCCTACCTGCCCAACTACCGGGAGTTCTACGAGAAGCGCCACTTCGTCCCCGGCGCCGGCGTGCGCGGCGAGACCATTCGCCTCGGCGGCCGCGAGGTCCCTTTCGGCGTCGACCTGCTGTTCGGATCCACGGGCGGCATAGACGCCACCTTCCATGTGGAGATCTGCGAGGACGTCTGGCTGCCCATCCCGCCGTCGAGCGCCGCCGCGCTGGCGGGGGCCGAGCTGCTGGTCAACCTGTCGGCCAGCAACATCACCATCGGCAAGGCCGAGACCCGCCGCCTGCTGTGCGCCAGCCAGTCGGCCCGGGCCATCGCCGCCTACATCTACGCCGCCGCGGGACCCGGCGAGTCCACCACGGACCTCGCATGGGACGGCCAGGCGGAGATCTTCGAGAACGGCGCCCAGCTGGCGTGTTCCGACCGCTTCGTCTCCGACACCCTGACCTGCGCCGACGTCGACCTCGGCCGCCTGCGCGCCGAGCGGATGCGGGTGAACAGCTTCCACGACAACGCCGCCGCAGAACAGCGCGAGGACCGGCCCTGGCGCACCGTGCCCGTGCGGCTCGACCCGCCGGCGGAAATCGTCAAGCTGAACAGGATCGTGGAGCGGTTTCCTTATGTGCCGGCCGACCCGGCGCGTCTCGCCCAGGACTGCTATGAGGCCTACAATATCCAGGTGGAAGGCCTGGCCAAGCGGCTGCAATCCACCGGCTCCAAGACCCTGGTGATCGGGGTCTCCGGCGGCCTGGACTCCACCCACGCCCTGATCGTCTGCGCCCGAGCCCTGGACCGCCTGGACCGACCGCGCGGCGAGATCCTGGCCTACACCCTGCCCGGCTTCGCCACCTCCGAAGGCACCAAAGCCAATGCCGTCGCGCTGATGAAGGCGATTGGCGCGACAGCCGCCGAGATCGACATCCGGCCCGCCGCGCGCCAGATGCTGGCCGACCTCGGGCACCCGTTCTCCAAGGGCGAGCCGGTGTATGACGTGACCTTCGAGAATGTGCAGGCGGGCCTGCGCACCGACTATCTGTTCCGGCTGGCCAACCATCACCGCGGCATTGTGGTGGGCACGGGCGACCTGTCGGAACTGGCGCTGGGCTGGTGCACCTATGGCGTCGGCGACCAGATGAGCCACTACAACGTCAACGCCTCGGTCTCGAAGACCCTGATCCAGCACCTGATCCGTTTCGTGGCGCGCTCCGGCGACGTGGACAAGGCCACCGCGACGATCCTGGACGCCATCCTGGCCACGGAGATCTCGCCGGAGCTCGTGCCCGCCGACGCCGGCGGGGCGATCCAGTCCACCGAGGCCATCGTCGGCCCCTACGCCCTGCAGGACTTCAACCTCTACTACACCAGCCGCTACGGCTTGCGGCCGTCCAAGGTCGCGTTTCTGGCGCACCACGCCTGGGCGGACGCCGCGGCGGGGGTCTGGCCGCCGAACATCCCGGCCGGCGCGCACCGCGCCTACGACCTCGCGGAGATCCGCCGGTGGCTGGGCGTCTTCCTCACCCGCTTCTTCGCCTTCAGCCAGTTCAAGCGCTCGGCCGTGCCCAACGGCCCGAAGATCTCCTCCGGTGGCTCGCTCTCGCCGCGGGGCGACTGGCGCGCGCCCTCCGACGGCAACGCCGCGGCCTGGCTGGCGGAGCTGGAAGCCAACGTGCCGCAGACCGGCGCCAGCTGAACGCGGGGCGGTGCGGACGGGTTGTGTTTCGGCGTTACATATGGTAATGATTTCCGCTCGCCCGGCAAGGGCGGCGGTCTTTGACATCGTGAAGAAATTCACACGGCCGGAGCTGGAGCGACGGCCGGGGGGCCCGTGCACCTGGGTTCCCGATCTCCCCACACCCGAGATTCCCCGCGAAAGCGGGGACCCAGGCTTTTTTTTGCCATCGGTCGGGGCTGCGCGGGTGTGGATGGAAGGAACAAACTAAAAACGCCTGGGTCCCCGCTTGCGCGGGGAATTTCGGATTGGGGGTGTTGTGGGCTGAGCCGACCCGCTGACCTGATCCGCACCTGTTATGCATCGATAACAGGCCTGTTTGGCGCCTGTTATGACCTGTTATCACCTGTTCCTGGCGGATATCAGGTGGCTGCAAGCCATTGAACAAGCACGGCTTCCAGACCGTAACAGGTGGAAAAAACCGTGAAATAACAGGTGGAACAGGTGAATAACAGGTCGGAACAGGTCGTCCGGCGGGCGCGCGCCGAACCCGCCCCGCGCGGCTAATGCATGTAGAGCGTGCCGCAGAAGATCAGGACGGCGACGGTCAACGCCAGGAGCAGGAAGGGTTTCAGCCCGCCCTTTGGCGTCTCCGGTTCCGCTGCATAGATGATCGGCATCCGAGCCATGGCGGCAGAATGACTCAGTCTGGTTTACGCTTCGTCAACGCGCGGAGCATTTCCAGTATAGAAATTGGCGAATACCACTAGCTCGCGTTAAGGTTTCAAGTCTATTCCGCCGACAACTGCCTGAATACATTGCGGCGGCAATGTGGCGACTCTTCGATCCTTGTGTGGCGCTACTCGTTCGGGAAGGTCAGCACGAACCTGGTCTGGCCGTGCTTCGGCGCCTTCACCGTCGCGCTCACCGGGCCGCGCATGGGGTGTCTGACCATCGCCTCGACCTTGAAGCCCTTGCCCGCCGGCAGGGTCATCAGCACCCAAGGCCCCTCGCAGGACATGGTGAAACGAGGCCGGCCGCCGTCGTAGAGCGTCACCACCTCGTCGGCCAGGTACTCATGCTTGGGGTTGGCGAACTCGAGGCGCACCGGATAGGCGGCCCACTTCGGGTCCTGTTTGGTCTGGCCGATGCCGGTGCAGGCCACGGGTATGCCGGCGAGCACGGTCTCACTGTCGAGCGGCACGGGCTGGGCGGGTTGGTCGGAGTCCGCGGCCGAAACCGGCGCGCCGGAAAGGAAAAACAGGGCGGCGCAGGCGGCCGCGGTTCGCAAGCTGTTCGACATGGCCATCTCTCCCGTGCTGTGCGGCATCCAAGCGGCGCCGGAAGCGGCGTCGCGTCAAGCCTGTTGCGGCCGCCAGCCTCAGCCGCTGTTGCGCAGGCCCGTGGCGATGCCGTTCATGGTCAGCAGGATCCCTTCGCGCACCTGCGGGTCGTCATCGCCCTCGCGGTGGCGGCTGATCAGCTCGATCTGCAGGTGGTTGAGGGCTTCGATATAGGGACGGCGCAGGCGTATCTGGGCGGCGAGGTCGGGGTTGCGCTCCAGCAGAGTCTGCTGGCGCAGGATGTGGAGCAGGGCGTCGCGCGTTCGCTCGAACTCGTCCTCGATCGCCTGGAACACCTGTTCGCGCAGCACTGGGTCCGTGACCAGGCCAGCGTAGCGGCGCGCCACCCGCATGTCCGCCTTGGCCATGACCATTTCCATATTGGCCAGGGTCGCGGCGAAGAACGGCCAGGCCGCCGCGAGGTCCGCGAGGGCCTGCATCTCCATCCCGCAGTCCCTCACCGCCGAGCCGAACCCGAACCAGCCGGGCAGCATCACCCGCGCCTGCGACCAGGAGAACACCCAGGGGATGGCGCGAAGGTCCTCGATCCGCTCCGAGGCGGTGCGCGAGGGCGGGCGGCTGCCGATGTTGAGATTGGAGATCTCATGGATCGGCGTCGCCTCGCGGAAGAACCGCGCGAAGTCCGGCGTCTCATAGACCAGCGCCCGATAGGACCGCATGGAAGCCGCCGACAGCAGGTTCATGACCGCCGCCCCGCCCTCCGCGGCGGCGCCCCCCGACGGCGGGCCCAGGCTGGCCAGCAGCACCGCCGCGGTCATGCTCTCCAGGTTGGCCCGGCCGATGTCCGGATCGGCGTATTTGTTGGCGACCACCTCACCCTGTTCGGTGATGCGGATGAGCCCGTCCACCGTGCCGCGCGGCTGGGCGAGGATGGCCTCGAAGGCGGAGCCCCCGCCCCGGCCCACCGCCCCGCCGCGGCCATGGAAGAACTGCAGGCCAAGTCCGGCGTCCTTGACCACGTCCCGAAGCGCGCTGGAGGCCTCGTGCAGCGTCCAGGTGGAGGTCAGGTAGCTGCCGTCCTTGTTGCTGTCGGAATAGCCGATCATGATCTCCTGCACGCCGCGGGCGCCCAGGTGTCCGCGCACCGCCTCGCACCCGAGGAACCCGCGCATGGTGGCCGGCGCGGCCTCCAGGTCGGCGATGGTCTCGAACAGCGGCGCGACCATGATCGGCGAACGTGCGGGATCGCCCGGCACATAGAGCTGCGCCTCCTTCAGCAGCACATAGGCTTCCAGCAGGTCGGAGACGCCGGTGGTCTTGGAGATCAGATAGGTGTCGATGGCGCGCGGGCCGTAGCGGCGACTGGCCTGCGACGCCGCGCGCAGGATGGCGAGCTCGCTGGCGGTCTCCGCCGAGTAGGTCGCCAGGGGCGAGACGAGGGGGCGCAGGGTCTTCAGCTCCGCTTCGAGCAGGCGCGCCCGCTCGGCCTCGCCGAGACCAGCGTAGTCGTCGCAGGCGCCGGCGGTGCGCAGCAGCTCGGCGATCACCCGGGCGTGCACGTCCGAGTTCTGGCGCAGGTCGACGGTGGCCAGGTGGAAGCCGAAGCAGTCCACCGCGCGGATCAGGTCCGCCAGCCGCCCCTCGCGGAACGCCTCGCCGTGATGGGTCAGCAACGAGCCGTGGACGATCAGCAGATCGCCCCGCAGGTCAGCGCTCGAAGCATATGGCGCGCCGCTGATAGGTGACGGCCGCGGCGGCGGCTCGCCGGTGAGCGCCAGGCAGGTCGCCGCGAGCCGCGCATAGACTCCCGAGATCGCCCGTCGATACGGCTCGTCTCGGCGCTGCTGCGAGTTGTCGCCCGACCATTCGGCGAGGTCGGCCAGAGCCGGGGTGACCTCGACGTGCTCGGTGGACAGGGACAGCTCCGAGCCCAGCGCGTGCAGCTCCTCCAGATAGTGGACCACGGCGACGCGCGCTTGGCGCAGGAAGGCGGCGGTCAGCACCTCGCCCGTCACGTTGGGATTGCCGTCGCGATCGCCGCCCACCCAGGAGCCGATGCGCAGGAAGCTGGGGGGATCGAAGCCCTCCAGCACCTGGCGCAGGTCGGCGTAGACCCGCGGCAGCTCGGTGAGGAAGGTGCGTTCGAAGAACGAGACGGCGTTCTCGATCTCGTCCACGACGCCAAGGGTGTTGGGACGAAGCTGGCGGGTCGCCCAGAGGATCAGGATCTGGCGCGCCATGTCCTGGACCAGCCCGGCGCGGGACTGCGGCGCGGCGCGGTCGTAGGCGTCGAACGCCGCCGCGACCGCGCCCACATGGTCGATGACGCTCTTGCGCCGGACCTCGCTGGGGTGGGCGGTGATCACCGGCATGACCAGGGCCCGGGTCAGCAGCGCCCGGACGGCTTCGACGCCCACGCCCTCCCGCGCCAGCCGGCCGACGGCCCCGGCGAGGGTGTACTCCAGCTCCGCCTCCGTCGCGGGTTCGCGCAGCCGCCGGCGCGCGCCCTGATCCTCGGCGATGTTGGTAAGCTGCGAGAAGCATATGAAACTGTGCGCGAAACGTAGGGCGTCCGGCAGGCTGAGCGCCCGCAGCAGGCCGTCCAGCGCCGCCGCCCGCTCCGGCGTGCCGTCCCGGTGGTAGGCGACCGAGGCCGCCCGGATCGCCTCGATCTGCTGGAACACCGCCTCGCCCTCCTCGCGCCGCAGCACCTGGCCGAGGATGTCGCCGAACAGGCGGACGTCGGCGCGCAGGGCGATGGGCGCTGGGGTGAGGGCCATGCCAGCGGTGTCGCCCGCCGGGGGGCGCGAGGCAAGCGCCAGGGCGCGCCTAGTACTGGGCGTGAACGCGAAGGCCGAGAACCGAGGCAGGACCGCGATCCCGGTTGTATGCGGGATTGACCACGAGCTGGTAGTCGAAGCTCAGGGTCGCGGGACCGAAGACCGCCCAGTTGTAGTAGGTCTCGATGATCGCCTCGGGACCTGGATGCGGCAGTTTGCCGTCGCCCACCAGAATGCCGAGACCTCCGTCGGCCAGATACCGCTGGTGGATCCTGGAAATGCCGTTGACCATCAGTGCGGCGCCCACGACGTCCCTGGCGCGGCCCCAGCGGGAACCCTTCAGGGCGACGCCCCCGGCCACGGTCTGGTCGATGTCGGCGTATTCGTAGGGCTCATGGTCGCCGTCAGCGACGCCGGCGCGCAGGAACACGCCCAGGTCGCCGGCCAACTCCTGCTGCACGTCCAGGCTCACGCCCGGCCGCGTGGCGTAACGGCGCACCTGCGCCACGTTCGGCGTCTGGCCCGTTTGCTCGGCCAGGCGGATGGCGTCGTCGAACCTGGCCATGCGGCCGCGGGTGACGAAGGACGTGACCTTCGCGGCGCCGGGGTGGCCGCGAAAACTGAAACGTTTTTCGACTTCGAACTGCGTCTGGTACTGGCTGAAGTCGTACTCCAGGGCCTCGCTGTTCGGGACCTTCGACAGGTTGAAAAGGCCGGCGCGCAGGGTCCACGAGCCGGTGTACCACTCCGCCGCCCCGCCGACGCTGAAGCCCCACGCGTCCGCCGCGTAGTCCCAGGTTCCGGTGTCGATCAGCGCCCAGTTCAAGAAGTCCGCCGTCGGATCGTGCGCGTAGGCGTTGGCGTCGAACACGTCAGTCGCGCCGAACTTTCCCACGGTGAGCACCAGCCGGTCCCTGGTGGTCTTGCCGCCGAACTCGAACAGCCCGGGATCGACGCTGTCATCGCCGCCGCCCAACTCGATCGTCTGGCGGAAGAAGGCGCGCTGGGGCCGGAAGTAGGCCGACTTGTGCCCGACCTTGGCGCCCTCGCCGTTGACGTAGCCCGCGACGCCCAGGGTGTTGCTGGGCGCGAACCCCTGGTTCATGTCGATGTCGACCCACAACTGTCCGCCCCGCCACGGACGGACCCCGACGAAGAACGACGCCGCGAGGGTATTGTTGAGCGCCGCCGCGCCCCGCAGGCTGTTTGGCCCTGCGAAGGGCGAATTGAACGACGGGTGATACTGGAACACGTCCGTCGCCTGGACGTGGACAGCCCACACGGCCGGCGCCGCGGGTTGCGACGCCGCCGCGTCGGTAGTCGTTGCGGCAGTCTGAGCGCACACCGGCAGGGCGCCGCCCACCAAGGCGGCGGCGACGAGCGCCGCCAGTCCACGCGGCCGCCAGTTGTTTTCGAGAGCCTCGGCCACGAGATCCCCTCTCGTCTGTCGGTATCGGGTTCTGGTCCACGCCAGATTGCGCGGAGGCGGTTGTTCCGTGGCGTGAGCCCCGTCGCTGGTTTAGCCCAGCTTGTGTGACAGCTCTAAGTCTATGGCATCAGGCATGGTGGGCCAACGCAAGCTGGGCGATGCGCACCAACACCAGACCGCCGGCGACGACCAGATAGCCTCGCAATACGGCCATCCAGAGCTTCTCGGGCAGGCTCAGGTTCGGCGGCGCCAGCTGGGCGAGCGGCGGCATGCGCCAAGTCTCGCGGCCCGAACGATCCACGGCTTCGGCCGCGGAGCGCCGGCGGAAGCTGACGGCGAGCCAGACGATCACTGTCAGCAGGCCGCCGCCGGCCAGCACGCCGAGCATGACGGCGCCATCCAGGTCCGGATAGAGCACCGACGCCGTCAGGATCACCGAGAGCATCACCAGCCCTGCGATCACCGCGCCGGTGAACAGGTTGAGCCAGCGGCCGTTGCGCCAGGGACCCAGCACGGCCTTGTCGTTGCAAAGCAGCAGCAGGAAGACGGTGGCGCTGGGCAGCAGAACGCCGGCCAGCGTCTGCACGGCGTTGGTCAGCAGACCCAGTGGCGTACCGGGGATCAGCACCAGCGTGGCCGCGAGCGCGATCAGGCCGGCATAGACCAGGTAGAAGCCAATCGATTCCGTCGGTTTGCGGTGCAGGGAGTGCTTCAGCTTGAACACGTCGCCGATAGCGTAGGCGGTGGAGAGCGACACCGCGCCGGCGCCGATGATGCTGGCGTCGATAAGCGCAATGGCGAAGAGCACGCCCGGCAGGCGTCCCGCGGCATGCTCCAGCCCCACGGCCACGGCTTGCGCGTCGGTGAACTGGCCGAACTGCGGCTGGCCGGCGAAGGCCGCGGCCGCGAACGCCATCATCGCCGCCGCGCCCACCACCACGAAGACGATGCCGATGGCCAGGTCCGCCTTTTCATAGACCATGAACCGCGGCGTGATTCGCTTGTCGACCACGTAGCTCTGCTGGAAAAACAGCTGCCAGGGCGCGATGGTGGTGCCGACGATAGCGATGATCAGCAGCATCACGTCGCTCAGCTTCCCGCCCTTCGGCAGCTGCGGAACCACGAGGTCGTGAGCCATCTGGCCAAGCGGCGGATGGACGATGAACACGATGGGCACGACCGCCAGGCTGGCGATGATAAGCACCATCATGAACCGCTCGAAGCTGCGGAAACTGCCGGTGGAGGCCGCTGCTATGGTCGCCGCGGCCGCGGCCACAACACCCCAGACCTTCGGCAGGCCGAGGTACTGCAAGCCCAGAGCCACGCCGATGAATTCCGTGACGATGGTCAGGGCGTTGAGCAGCACCAGGTCGACGATGCTGAACGAGCCCCAGAACCTGCCGAACCGCTGGAAGATCAGCCGCGCGTGGCCGACGCCGGTCACCACCCCCAGCCTCACGACCATCTCCTGGTTGACGTAGAGCACGGGGACCAGGAGCATCAGGGTCCACATCAGGCTGGTGCCGTAGTTCTGGCCCGCCTGGGTGTAGGTGCCGAAGGCGCCGGCGTCGTTGTCGCCGACCATGACGATCAGGCCGGGCCCGACGATGGCCAGCAGCGTCAGCAGCCGCTTGCGCCATCCGTCGCGCGGGGCGAGGTCGTCCTTCAGGATCGAGCCGAACGCGCCCTTGATGTCGCCATGATGTGCGCTGTCGAGCTGAGCGCCGCCGGCCGCGAAAGTGGCGGACGCGAGCGTTGAGGGGGCATCATATGCAGTCATGTCCGATCCCCCCGTCACGCGGCTTGAAGGTCGAGGCGTGGCGCGAGGTCGCGCCGGCGTAGCGGCAAAACCGGCGCCGGCGTCTCGGCGACTTCGCCATCGGCGCCTTGCCTCCAGCCGCGGGCAAGGCCGCCGTCCGGACCGAAGGACCAGCAGGCCACGAGGACCGGACGCGGCGTCGCGCGAGCCGGGCTGCGCAGGCGGATGGGCGTCGCCGCCAGCGCGGCGGCGCTCAGCTCGTGAATCTTGTCGAAGGCGGCCATTTTTGCCTCCCTGCTCAAGCGGTTGTGCTCAAGCCCGGGAGGCGGCGGCCGGAACGGTCAGGCTACGGCCAGACCCCTCGCGGCGACATCCGTTTCCCGGGCGACGAACCGGCGGGCGTCGACGGAAAGCGCGGACCGCGAGGTCGCTTCGCTTCCGGCGTCCACCGGGTGTCTAGATCGCGGGTTCATTGTCGTCCGTGGTTAGAGTGCGTTAGATCGATGCCGAAGCAGCGACCGCGCGGCCGGAAGGGCTCGCCCTTCGCGTCCGGCACAACGGCACATATACCCTAGGGGGTTATATGTTCAAGAGGGATCGGCGAAGAAAATGAGCCACGTGGAGAAGGAAAAGTCGAAGCTGATGAATCGGCTTCGACGCCTGCGCGGCCAGATCGAGGCGCTGGAGCGGGCTGTGGAGGGCGACAACGAGTGCGCGCGCATACTGCAGCAGGCCACATCCTGCCGCGGCGCCCTGGACGGCTTCATTGCCGAGGTGATCGAGGACCATATCCGCGAGCACATGGTGGACCCGGCCGCGGACGCCGAGGACCCGCGCCGCGTCGCGGCGGAGGAACTTGTCGAAATTGTCCATGCCTATCTGACGTGACCGGCGTGAGGGCGGCGGTCCAGCGCTCGACGAGCGGTCGGCCTCACTGCGCGAGGCCCCTTGCGCCAGCCCGGTTACGAAGCTGAACGATAGCTGAAAGTGAACTTCAAGCAGCGTTCAAGCGCGCCGGTCCAGAACGCCGCCACACGACGGATGACTGGAACGGAGTACTGAAATGCGCAGCAACCGGATCGCCTTGTTCGGCGCCGCCCTCATCGCCCTGGCCGGCATCGCCGGCGCGGCTTCCGCGAACACGCGCTGGGAGAACCATCACCCCCGACAGGACCAGGTGTTCGACCGCACCCAGCACCAGCAGCGCCGGATCACCATGCAACGCCGCGAAGGCGAACTCAGCTTTTGGCAGGCCCAGCGCCTGCGCGCCGCCGATCGCCGCATCGCCCGCGAAGACCACCGATTCGCTCGCACCAACGGCGGCTACATCACCAGGGGCGAGCAACGCTACCTGAACCATCAGGAGAACCACGTCAGCCGCCACATCGGCGCCTAGAGAGACTCGGGGGCCCCCCGGACAGGCGGGGGGGCCCGGGGCCCCCGGGGGGGGGGGGGGGGGG